>JAFAER010000126.1 GCA_023423895.1 Pseudomonadota bacterium | reverse complement strand
GCGTGGTAGTGATTGCTCATCGCGCACCATGCGATGAGATCGATGCCGTGCTTCTTTGCTGCCTCCGCCAGGCAGTAGTCGAACATCCGGTTGATCTCCGGCCCCGGCCGCAGAAAGAACGTCCGGTTCCAGGTGCGCCGCGTCACCAAATAGAACTGCCCCTCGAGGATCTGCCGCGGCGCCGTCATCGTCCCCCTCCCGTCGGCCGCCGCGCCCCCGAGTTGCGCAAAATCGTCCGGCCGCCGGCAGGATCGAAAACCTACCGACGTTATGTTTGGGTTGTTTGGGTTGGGTTGTGGGTTGGGTGGGTCGGTGGGGGCCGCCGGCGCAACCGTGCCGCCGCCGGCAGGTCAAATCCTACCGACGTCACGTTGGGGGCTCGCCGGCGCGCGCGCGCCGAGACTCAGGCGAGCTTCGCGTTCAGGAATGCCTTCAGCTTGATCAGCGTCTTCACGTCACGTGTGAAGGCAGGGACCTGATATTCGTTCGCCCACGCGTTCACCTCGTGGACGAACGCAGCGCGGGCCGAGTTGTCCGCGATGATGTCCTCGACCGTTCGGCCACGGGCCGCTCCCTTGCGGAGGTTCTGGACGTAGGTGACGAGACGCCCGTAGTCCTCCTCGAGGAACTCTTGGACGTGCTTCGCTTCGTCGGCGAGGCGACCGAGCGTCCCCTCACGGGCCGCTCCGCCCTCGTCGCACGCGAGCGACGCAGCCACGCGAAGGACGAACGCATCGTCGCAGAAGCCGAGGTCGTCGATGCCGTCGGGGATCAGGTCCAGCGACTTGAAGATGTAGTTCAGTCCGGACGCGACGTAGCGCCTGGCGTCTTCGTTCGCATCTCCCTCGACGACGGCCCCCAATGCGCCGGCGTCTTCGCCGAGCGAACGAAGCCAATCGGGAAAGACATCGAGGAAGCGAGCGAGAGCGGCCGAATCGGTGGTCGTCATGGCGGACGTCCGAGGCTACCGGAACTCCGCGGGGCGATGGAAGCGTCACCGATGCCCAGCAGGAGGCAGTGGCCGACATCCGTCCGCGCCGCGCGTGCGCGAGGCGGCCCGACGACGAACATGTTGCAGAGGAGGGGGTGGAGCATCGAGAGCGGCTCCGCGGACCGAGCCGGGCGGAGACGCGAGCGCTACCCCCATCGGCCGCGCGGCGCGCTCGTTGCGCGAATTCGGATCCGCGCGTGGAAGGATCTTACCGACGTTACGTTTTGGGGCGGCGGGGCGCGGGGTTACCGCAGGCGCGCGGTGGCTAGGCCTAGGAGGAAGCCGGCTAGGAGGGCGGCGAGGACGAGGATGACTACGGCCCAGGGGGGGACGCCGCGGCGGCCGGTGGGGGCGGCGCTCAGCATCGGGAGGTTCTCGGACGGGAGGGTGCCTTGGACCGCGATGGCGACGCGCGGCGGCTGGTCCGTCACGGCACGGCCCGCAGGGCTCGCGAGCGTGCCGCCGGGGCCCTTCGAAAGCTCGGCGCCCATCAGCGTGGCAGGCGCTTGCGCTTGCGCGGCGACGGTGGCTGGGGCGCCGCCGCCTGGAGCGCTTCCGGCCCCGCTCGGGGTCATCGGCGAGGCCTGCATGGGCATCCACACACTCGGGATGTTCGGGAGCTGGCTGATCGGCGACGGGCCGGCGGCCGTGGCCTCGGTTCCCATCGCGCCCGCGAGCGAGCGCGCCATCTCGAGGGCCGTCTGATATCTCTGCGCCCGGTCCTTCTGCATCGCGAGCTGCACGAACGCGGACAGGCGACCGAGCTGGGGATCGATGGTCTCCAGCGGCGGCGGCGTCGAGTTCAGGACGGCCGACAGGCGCGCGTATTCGGTCGGCGCCGGGAACGCGACGCGACCCGTGAGCATCTCGTAGAGCATCACGCCCGCGCTCCACAGATCAGAGCGAGGATCGACGTCCTTCGAGTTCTTGATCTGCTCCGGGCTCATGTACGCCGGCGTGCCGAGAAGCACACCGGTCCGCGTCTTCGAGCCCATGCCGCCCGCGACGTCCATCACCTTCGCGATCCCGAAATCGAGGATCTTGGCGGTGAAGGTTCCCGACAGCTCGCGCGCGAGCACGACGTTCTCGGGCTTCAGATCGCGATGAACGATGCCCTGCGCATGTGCTGCGCCGAGCCCCGCGAGGATGCCCTGCAGGATGGTGGCCGCCTGAGCAACCGGAACGCGGACGCCCGAACGCGTGTACGCGCTCAGAGGAACCCCCTCGAGCAGCTCCATCACGATGTACGGCGTGCCGTCTTCCGCCTCCGCGACGTCGAAGACCCGAACGATGTTCGGATGAATCAGCCGCTGACAGGTGCGCCCCTCGTCGAGGAAGCGGGCCTTCACCTCGGCGTCTTCCCGATGGTCGCTCGCAAGGAGCTTCACCGCGACGGCACGACCGTCGTCGGGGCTCATCGACTCGAACACCGTGCCCATGCCGCCGGAGCCGATGACACGCCTGAGCGGGTACTTGCGCGAGAGGATCGCCCCGACGAGCTCGTGCTGCTTCGCTGGCGTAGGCGCCGCCGTCACGCGCCAATCCTACATCATCGGACGAGCGCTGCGGGCGAGAAGGCGGGCTCGCCGCCGACAAGACCTCAGCCCGCGGCACGCCAGCGACCGCGCCTCCGCTCAGCGACCGCGCCTCCGCTCTGCGCCGGGGACATCGCGGCAACGTGCGGCCCCGCGCCAGCGACGCCTCCTCCGCCCGCGACGGGACCGTCGCCGCAAGGGCTCACCCCCGTCGTGTTGATGCCCATGGCGCGACACTCAGCGAGGGGACGATGGAACCCGCTCGGCAGCGTGGCTACGCGGCACGCCCGCGACCTCGCCTCCGGCCAGCGACGCGCCTCCGCTCAGCGACGGGACCCGTGCGGCCCCACGCCAGCAACCGCTCCTCCGCCCCGTGGAGGAACCATCGGCAACGTGAGAACGCGGTCGCTGGCGATGACCGGCGAGTGACGTCGACGGCGAAGCTCAGGCTCGCAGCGTGGCGCCGAACTTGGACGACGCGGTCGCGACGACGTTGGCGTGCGCCGCATCGACCTCCGCATCCGTCAATGTGCGGTCGGGCGAGCGGTAGATCACCCGGAACGCGAGGCTCGCATGGCCGGCCGGGACCTGACCGCCGACGAAACGGTCGAACAGGCGCACGGCCTCCGCGAGCGGCCCGGCCGCGGCGCGGACCGCTGCCTCGACCTCGCCCGCGGGGATGCCGTCCTTCACGACGAGCGCGACGTCGCGTGCGCTCGCTGGGAACCTCGGAATGGGCGCGAACCGCGGAAGCGCCGCGCCGGAGACGAACGGCTCGAGATCCATCTCGAACACGAGCACCTCACCGTCGAGCTCCAGCGCGTCGACGACGTCGGGATGCAGCGGGCCGAATGCGCCAACCGGCTTACCGTCGACATGCACGAAGGCGGCTCCGCGCGGATGCAGATGTGCCGGCGCGCGCGCGCCTTGGGCAGGGACGACCTCGACCGGCTTGCCGGAAAGACGGCGCGCGATCTCGGAGGCGTAGCCCTTCGCGTCCCAGACATCGAGCGGCTTCGGCTTCTCGAGCCACGCGGGACGATCGCCGGCGATCGCGAATGCGACGCGCAGACGCTCGTTCGGAAGCTGGTCGCCCGGCTTCGAGTCGAGGAAGACGGGGCCCACCGTGAACTCGCGAACGTCACGCTCACCGCGGCGGCGCGCGTTCTTGACGGCGTCGAGCAGCCCGACGAGGAGCGTCGTGCGGAGCACGCTCTGGTGCTCCGCCATCGGGTTGTCGAGCTTCACCGCCGGCGCCGGCGCCGCGAGGACCTCGAGGACGCGCGGCGACGTGAAGCTGAACGTGATCGCCTCCGCGAGGCCGAGGGTCGCGCATACTTCCTTCGCGCGTCGGGCGAGCTCCTCGCGCCCGCCGACGTCGCGCGACGCATGGATGGGCGGAAGCTGCGCGGGGACGTGATGCATCCCGTAGACGCGGATGACCTCCTCGACCAGGTCGGCTTCGCGGCCGATGTCCGGACGATGCGTCGGCACGAGCACCTCCGAGGCGCCGGCCGCGTCGGGCTTGCCCACTTCACATCCGAGACGGGAGAGGATGCCGACCGCGGTCGCGGCGGGGACGTCGACGCCGGTGAGCTCGCGGACGCGCTGCGGGCGGAAGCGGACCGACCGCTTCGCGATCGGGCGCGGCTCTCCGCCCACGTGTGTTCCCTGAACGTGAACCTGTCCGCGAACGGCCGATGCGCCGGCGAGCGTCGTCGTGAGCGCAACGGCACGCGCGAGGACACGAGCGACGTCACCGGCATCGATCCCGCGCTCGAACCGGTGGCTCGACTCGGTGTGCATCGCGTGGCGCCGAGCCGTACGGCGCACGCCGCGCGCGTCGAAGGTCGCTACCTCGAAGAGGACGCGCTTCGTGTCGTTCTGGATCTCGCTCGATGCGCCGCCCATCACGCCGGCGAGCGCGACGGGCCCCTGGCCGTCGCAAATGAGGAGGTCGTCGGCGACGAGCTTACGGTCGACGCCGTCGAGCGTCGTCAACGTCTCGCCATCCTTCGCGTGGCGAACGACGATGGCCTTCTTGCCGCTCACATCAGGCCGCACGCGGTCGAGATCGAACGCGTGCATCGGGTGCCCGTACTCGAGCATGACGAGGTTCGTCACGTCGACGACGTTCGAGATCGAACGCACGCCGAGCGCCTGCAAGCGATACTTGAGCCAGAGCGGCGATGGTCCGATCGTGACGTCGAGCGCGCCCGCCGCGCCGTAGTGGGAGCAGCGTTCCGCGTCCTCGACGGTGATCGCGGCGAGGTCCTTCGCGTCGACATCGGCCGTCTTCGCGACCTTCCCCGTGTCGGGCCAGTCGAAGCCGATCTCGAGCAGCGCCGCGAGCTCACGAGCGAGGCCGATGTGCCCGAGACCGTCGGGACGGTTCGGCGTGAGGCCGATCTCGAAGACGGTGTCCCGCACGTTCGGGATCGCGTCGGTGAGCTTCGTGCCCGGCTCGGCGGTGCCCGGCGGAAGGACGATGATGCCGGCCGACTCCTCCGAGAGACCGAGCTCGGACTCGCTGCACAGCATGCCTTCGCTCGTCACGCCGCCGATGGCGCGCGCAGCGATCGTCAGGTCCTTCGCGGGCAAGTGAGCGCCGAGCGGCGCGAGCACCACGAGGCCGCCCGGATCCGGGACATTGGGCGCTCCACAGACGACCTCCTGCTGCTGGCCGCCGCCACGCTCGACGGTGACGAGCCGAAGGCCGCTCTTCGTCGGATGAGGACGAATACCGGTGACCCGAACGACGAGGCAGGCTTCCGTCCCCGCGCCGTATTCGGTCACCCCCTCGACCTCGAGCCCGGCGTGCGTGAACCGTTCGCCCACGTCCTTCGGAGACGCGGAGAGGGACGGAAGGAGCTCGCGAAGCCAGAGATAGGAGGCCTTCATGGGCCGTCCCTTACCACGTCCAGAGGCTCGCCGAACGCCCCGCTGTGCGCGATGTGCCGCGACCCGTGCGCCGGGATACGTCACTCATCTCCAGCGCTTGCCCCGGAGCCCGATCGGCGACCGTACGAGCCTTCCCGGGTGGGACATTTGGCAGCGCTCGTGAAGCCTCCGCACGTAGTCGTTCGCGAGCGACGACATCGAGGCGACGCTCACGAACGTGCCGTCCCCGAACGGCTCGCGGAGGCGACGGTCAAGATCAACCTGAAGCCGTGATCGGGCGTGATCGGGCTCGAGCCCCCAGCGGCTCGACGACGCGAGATGCGACGGAAGCCCGGGGCGCGGGCCTCGTCTAGAACTGCGCCAGGAAGCGCGGGTCGTTCTCGAACAGGAGCTTGATGTTCGGAATGCCGTAGCGGAGCAGCGCGATGCGCTCGAGCCCCATTCCGAGCGCGAACCCGGACCACTCTTCCGGATCGATCCCGCAGTTCTCGAACACCACGGGATGGATCATTCCGCAGCCCAGGATCTCGATCCATCCGGTGTGCTTGCAGAGGCTGCAGCCCGGCCGCGTTCCGTCGGGCTTCTTGCAGAAGACACATCCGACGTCGACCTCGGCGCCCGGCTCGACGAACGGGAAGTAGCTCGGGCGAAGGCGCACCGGCGTCCCCGGCCCGTAGATGCGCTCGGCGAACTCGGCGAGCACGCCCTTGAGGTGCGCCAGCGTGACGTTCCGATCGACGAGGAACGCTTCGATCTGGTGGAACATCGGCGAGTGCGTCGCGTCGTCGTCGCGGCGATAGACGGTGCCCGGCGCGATGAAGGCCATCGGCGGCTTCATCGACTTCATCGCACGGACCTGGATGTTGCTCGTGTGCGAGCGGAGCAGGAGCTTGCGATCGGTCCAGAACGTGTCCTGCATGTCGGTCGCCGGGTGATCCGGCGGGTAGCCGAGCAGGCCGAAGTTGTTCTCTTCGTGCTCGACCTCCGGCCCGTCGAAGACGGCGAAGCCGAGCTGGCGGAAGACGGCCACGACGTCCTCGCGGACGCGCGAGATCGGGTGACGGTGGCCTCCGTCGGCGAGCGGCAGGCGCGCCGGAAGCGTGAGATCGAACGGCGGCGCCTCGAGCTCCGCGGCTCGCTCCTTCTTCCGGAGATCGCGGAGGCACTCTTCGAAGCGGCTCTCGACCTCCTGCTTCAGCGCGTTCACGCGCTCGCCGATCTTCTTCCGCTGATCGGGCGGGGCCTTCCCGAGCTGGCCGAGGATCGCCGTGAGGTCACCCTTCTTGCCGAGCACCTTCGCCTTCTCGTCCCGGAGCGCCTGTTCGGTCGCAGCGGCCCCGAAACGCGCGGCAAAGCTCTCGCGAAGCTCGGTGAGAGCGCGATCGATGTTGGCTCCAGGATCGGGCGACGGCCCTCCAGGATCGGGCGATTGCCCGTCGGAATTGGGCGACAGCCCTTGGCGATCAGCTTCGGCGGCCATTTCGGTCCCTCTCTACCACGACGTGCCCGCGGCGGAAGCGGCACGATCTCCCTCTCTCTCGCTCGGATCGGGCTTCGATTCCGCGTCTCGCGTCGGCTTCGACGCGCCTCCGCGCAGCGGGCCGGCCCACATGTGCTCCCCTATCCCCGCTCTTCGAGTTGAAACGCAATTGAAATGGCTCACCTAGATGCCTGGGCCACATGATTCGTCCTCGTCCGTGCATAGGGAGGATCTCATGCGGCTCTCGACTCTTCGTTCACTCGCCGTCGCGACCGGCACGCTCGTCGGAGCCGCCATCGGATGCGGAGCGAGCTCGCGTTCTGGGTTCGAAGGAGACGGGCAAGCCACGGAAGCCACCGCACCGAACGATCCGGCCAGCGGCGGAGGCGACAACACGAGCGGCGGCTTCGGCGGTACGGCCACCGGCAACGTTGAGCTGGATCCGAAGAACACGACGGTCGTGATCGACTCGGCGACGAACCCCGTCACGCCCGGTGTCGTCACGTACAAGGTCCTCTCGAAGGGCTCCGACGCTTCGGCGGTCGCGAAGCTGGAGCTCGAGGATCCGGCGCTCGGGACCTTCGACGGACCGAAGCTGACGACGAGCGACGCGCTCCCCGCGGACAAGCTCGGAGTGAGCACGATGGTCAAGGCGACGACACCCGACGGCAGCGGCCTCGCACGCCTCACGATCGTGAAGCTGAGGAAGACGGGGCCGCAACGCGACTTCTTCTTCGTCGTTCCCTACCAGCAAGCCCCTTCGCCGCAGAACGACGTGCTCGAGTTCGGCACGAACATAAAGCAGGTCGACGTCGCCTTCGCGATGGACACCACGGGTTCGATGCAGGGGTCGATCAACAACTTGAAGAGCGCGCTCTCCGGGACGCTGCTCTCCGATCTGCAGGCCGCGATCCCCAACGTCGGTCTCGCGATCGTCGACTACCGCGACTATCCCGTCTCGCCTTACGGCTCGAAGGGCTCGTCCGGTCTTCCGCCGCTCATCCCGGCGACGCCGGCCGACTGGCCGGTGAAGGTTCACCAGAAGATCACGACGAACCTCGGCGCGGCGCAGGCTGCCGTCGCCAAGTACACAGCCGGTGGCGGTGGCGACGGCCCCGAATCGCAGATCCCGGGGATGCAGCACATCCTCACCGGCGAAGCGCTCGGCTGGACGGGCGGCAGCGTCCCTGCGGCCACTCCCGCAGCGGGTCACTTCGGCGCGGTCGACTTCCGCCCCGGCTCGGTGCCCGTCGTCGTCAACATCACCGACATCGACTGGCACAGCGAAACCAACGAGCCTTACACGGAGTTCGCGACGCCGACGATGGCATCACTCAAGTCGGCGTTCGCCACGAACAACGCGTTCTTCGTCAACATCACGTCCGGTGACGAGGCTCAGGCGAACGAGCTCTCGGACGCCACGAGCAGCAACGTGCCGGCCGTCGCGTTCGGCGGGGCGTGCGGTGCGGGCAGCTGCTGCACGGGCGTGAACGGCGCCGCGCGTGGAGCGAGCGGGCCCGGCGGGACGTGCCGGCTCAACTTCCTCCACACGGGGGGGAACGGCGTCGGCGCCGGCATCGTGAAGGCGATCCAGGCGATCAGCGTCGGCGCAGCTTACGACGTGAAGGGCGTGCCTTCGAACGACCCCAAGAACCCGAACGGCGTCGACGCGACGAAGTTCATCCAGGCCCTCCGCGCGATGGACGAAGGGAACGCGGCGGCCGGGTGCCCGGCGGTCCCCGCGAAGGACAGCGACGGCGACGGCATCAAGGACACCTTCCTCGGCGTCGTCGTCGGGACGAAGGTGTGCTTCGAGGTGATCCCGGCAAAGAACACCATCGTGCCTCCGGCGAACGACCCTCAGTTCTTCAATGCGTTCGTCGACGTGATCGGCGTCCAGGGAAACATCCCGCTCGACAAGCGAAGCGTCCTCTTCCTCGTCCCGCCGAAAGATCCGGGCGTCAACTGACGGCGGGCCGGGCGCCGCGCTGCTTGCAGCCACCATTCGGCCGCGATCGTCGAGCTCGACCGCTCGCAATACGATCCTGATCGTCACGCACGGAAGGAAGGTATGCTTACGGTGGCTTGACGAACTCGGACATCCGCGAGCTGCTGACGAAGGCGCCGCGCTCCCGTCCCCAGCTCACGTGGACGGACGCAGCGGGCAGCCATGCGCTCGAGCTCGGCGAGACACGTACCGCCGGCTCTGCGGTGCATTGCGAGCTCGTCGTCGCCGACAAGGCGGTGTCGCGGCTGCACTTCGAGCTCGATCCGCAGCCCGATGGCCTCTGGGTGCGGGATCTCGGAAGCCGCAACGGCACGTACGTGAACGGCGTCAAGATCACCGAGGCGCGCGTCCCCGCGGGATCGGTGATCCGTGTCGGTACGACCGACATGACGGTCGCGTACGGCAATCCGGAGCCTCTCGCCGAGCCTCCCTCGTCCTCGGAGCCTGCGACGTTCGGCAGCCTCGAGGGCTGGTCGGCGGCGATGCGCGAGGTCTTCGCGACCGTGTCGAACCTCGCAAAAAGCGAGAGCTCGATCATCATCGAGGGCGAGCCCGGGACCGGGAAGAAGGCGCTCGCTCGCGCCATCCACGAGGCGTCGTCGCGCGCCGGCAGCCCGTTCGTCGTCGTCGAGTGTGCAGGTCTACCGGACCAGTCGCAGATCGCCGAGACGCTCGAGGAAGCGTTGAGCAACGCCGAAGGCGGCACGCTCGTCCTCGATGCGCCCGCAGAGCTGCCGCTCGCCGTGCAGCGAGAGCTCACGCCACCGCTCGACGCGAAGGTCTTCCGGGTGATCGTCACCACCCAGAAGGATCTTCGGCGGCTCGTCAACCAGGGGGCGTTCCGCGAGAACCTCTACTTCCGCATCGCGGGGGCGACCGTCCGGATACCGCCGCTCCGCGATCGCCGGGGCGATCTCGTCCCGCTCCTGCGCCGCTTCCTCGGAGACCAGGCGAGCCTCGCGACGCCGCAGCTGCTCGCGGATCTCGAACGGCTGCCGTGGATGGGGAACGTCCGCGAGCTCCAGCTCTACGCGGAGCGGCTCCGGACGGACATGGTGCGTGCCGTCGCGACCGCGCACCTCGACGCGGCCGACTCCGACGACTTCCGGCTCGTGCGTTACACCGACAACGAGATCGGCACGATGGAGACGCCAGCGCTGCCCACGCTCGTCGGTCACGATGCAGCGTCCGCGGACATCGGGCGCATGTTGCCGATCGCGCTCGAGCCGTGGTTCTTGATCGGCTTCAAGGAGTTCCGCGAACGCTGGATCGATCTCGGCGAGCGTGAGTACCTCCGCCGCCTGATGTTGCGCACGAACCGTTCGAGCTCCGCCGCGTCGCGCGAGGCCGGCCTCGAGCGCACGTACCTCTACCGGCTCATCAAGAAACACGGCGTGTGAAGCTCACGCCGCGAGCGACCGCCGAATCTCACGGTGCGAAGACGCCGCCGCCCGCGAACGAGCCGAAGTCGTAGATCAGCGGCGGCGAGACCGGCTCGGTGACGGTGCGCGCCTTTCCGCCGGCGCACTTCGCGGCGTCGTCGCTGTCGCAGACGCAGTAGTACTTGTTGCACTGCCCCGTCTTCTCGTAGAGCACGAGCCGGCACCCGCACGCCGTACACTCCTTCGACGTGAGGTTCGTGCTTCCGGCCCCTCCCCCGTTGTTGATGAGCGCGGACGAGACCTGGCCAATCTGGTCAGTCTCTTCCGTCTCTTCTTCGAGGTCGATGCCTTCCGGCGTGGCGGCGCACGCGAGGAGCGAGGTCGAAGAAGCGACGAGAGCGGTGACGAGGATACGAATCGGGGACATGGTCATTCTCCTTCCGAGCGCGACCCGGCATTCCACCGGCTCGCGGTGACGCTGCACGAAGTGGCCGCGGGCACCGTGTGCGGGTGACGCGATTCTTCTCCGCGGCCTTCGTTCCTGGGTACTACCGGACGGAAGCGGACCTGACATGGCCCCGGCGATTTCTTCCGCGGCTCGGAAGCCAGTGCGAGCCGATTGCGGCTCGGAAGGCGGTGCAGGCTGCCTTCGAGCCGCGTCGGAGCGCCCACGGATCGTGACAGAAGGGAACGACGCTCAGGATCTGCGGGCGGAGCCGCACAGCCGGCTGGCAGCCGCGCGGCGCGGCGCGACGTGAGCCGACGCGACATGAGCGCCATCCCCGCGCCGAGGTCTCAAGATCCTCCGTCGGGCTCCGCGGCGTCTTCGCACCCGCTCGCCTCGATGCACTGGGCGAGCGCCGCGCAGGCAGCATTCTTCGAGCACGCCTCCTCGGCCGCCTGTTCGCACTCCGCTTGATCCTCGAGGCATGTCGCGCACCCGTCGCCGGGGGCAGGCTCGGTCGGCTCGTCCGCGCACTCCGACTGCGCGCACTGCGTGGCACACGCGGTCGGCTCGCAGGCGCACGCGCGGAACGCCTGGTCGTAGACGGCCGCTCCGCCCGGGCTCTTCGCTTCACAGCAATCGAAGCAAGCGTCGGCGCCGTTCGAGGCGCTGCACGTCGTCATCGGCGGAGGCGCAGGGTTCGTCGGGGCGGGCGGCGGAGTGCTCGTGTCCTTCACGTCGGGCGCGGACGCGTCGGACGGATCGCCGCCTTTCGCCGTCGTTCCTTTGGTTCCTGTCGTCTCCGTATCCGAGCTGCACGCCCCGATGACGATCGCAACGACACCGACCACACCCACGAAGAATTGGCGCATGGGATCCCTCCGTTCTCGCGTCCTCGGCGCGTCGAACGCCGCGCGGCCGCGGGGATCGCGCATCAGCAACGGTCGAGCCACACGACGCACGAACGTGCGTCCACGCGGTGCCGAGCCGCGTGGCGTGGGATCGATCTTCTCGAACGCTCGTTTCGAAGCCGGCGCGCTCGACCGGCAACGGCGACGCTCGCCCGTCAGGGGACGACGCGGATGGCGCCGAACATCTGGACGGGATGGAACTCGCATTCGTAGCCGAACGTGCCCGCATTCGGCATGACGACGACGAGCTCGTCATCGGGCTGATCGTCCGCGACGTACGGGATCGGATTGGGCGAGTCGCCGCCGGCCGCCTGCAGCGGATGCTGCTTGAAGCTCCCGGAGAACCTGACGCTCGCTCCGACCTTCACGGTGGCGCAGTTGTTCTCGTACTGCTTCGGGTTCGCCGCCTTGAGGAACTTGATCTCGAGGACACCGCCGTCGGTCAGGTCGTTCGCCGCAAGCTCCGCGTCGGTGCAGCGGATCGGCGGGGGCTCCGCGTCGCGTTCGCCGCCCGAGTCGTGACCGCCGTGCCCGCCGTCGGCCGGCGAATTGCCATCGGCAGACGCGTCGGGCGCGCCGCTGTCCGCTGTGCTCTTCGTATCGTCATCGTCGCTGCACGCAGACGCGAGCCCGACGAGCACGAGCGCACACGGAACGACGAGAGCGAGCGACTTCATCGCGTCTTTCCTACGGCAACGCGTCCGGAGGGGCAATCCGGGCGAATGAGCGATCGTGCGCGGGCGTTTTCCCGGGAAGGCCAGGAGGCGGTAGCCTGTCCGCGCCGTCCGGCCCGAGGCCGGTTCGGTCCTTCGTCCGACGGAAGCAGAACACCTTGCGCCTCGCCCTTCGACTCGCGCTCACCTTCGGCCTGCTCGCGGCGGCGTCGAGCGCCCTCGTCGGCGTGACCGTCCGCTACCAGCTCGTGACCACCGAGACCGAACGCTTCCGCAAGGACGTGCGCGGCATCTGCGAACGGATGCAGGCCGAGGTGAAGCGCCAGGCCGACGCCGACCGGACCCTCATCACCGGCTTTTGCGAGGGCAACGAGCTCGTCGAGCAGGTGGGCCTCGCCATCGACAGCGGCGAGATCGACGAGCGGAGGATGTCGTTCTCCTCGCGCGTGAGGACGGAGCGCAAAGCGTTCGGGATGGACGAGCTGCTCGTCGGGATCGAGAAAGGCGACATCGTCGGCGCGAGTCCGACCACGCTGATCGGCATGGCGCCCGCGGAGGTCGACTCGCTCATCCGTGCCGACGCTTCGACCTATGCGCTTCGCATGGAGCCGGTGCCGGCGATCGTCACTCGTTGCACGAAGCCTTCGCCGAACGGGCGGCTCGTGGGGATGGTCGCCGCGCGTCACGTCGATCCGATGATCGACCGTATCGCGCGCACGCTCGGCATCACGGTCGTCCCGTCGTGGCCGCAGGCGCCGCTCGTGGACGAGGAGAACGCCGAAGCGCCTACGCCGACGCAAAAGCCGCCGGCAACGAAGCCGTCTCCTGGGAAGGGCAAGCCCGCCAAGACTGCGGCGAGCACGAAGGCGTCGGCGTCGAGCCGTCCGGTCGCCACGTCGGCGTCCGCATCCGCGGGCGCCGTCGCAAGCGTGGCCGGCGGCGCCGAGCGGGCGACGTGCCGGATCGAAGACGCAACCGGCGCGGCTCTCCCGTTCCAGATCGTGAAGTCGACCAAGGAGCTCGAGGACAACCTCGCGGAGGTGGACCGCACCGTCGGCTTGCTCGCCATCGTCGCGGCGGCGATCGCGTTCCTCGTGGCGGTCGTCCTCGCGCGCAGCATCGGGCGTCCTCTGTCTCTGCTCGCCCAGGAAGCAGGCAAGGTGGCCGCCGGCGAAGCGCAGCCTCTCCAGGTGCGGGGATCGGGCGAGGTGCGTGAGCTCGGCCTCGCGTTCGATCGGATGATCAAGGACCTCGCCGTGACGCGGCGTCGCCTCGCCGCCGCGAGCCGCGTCGCCGCCTGGCGGGAGGTCGCGCGACGGGTCGCGCACGAGGTGAAGAATCCGCTCGCGCCCATCCGCGCTGCCGTCGAGACGCTACGGCGCCTACGCGCGCGCGAAGACCCACGTTTCGACGAATATTTCGACGAGGCGACGCGAACGGTGCTCGACGAGGTCCATCGCATCGCGAACATCGTCACGGAGTTCACGCGGTTCGCGCGTCTGCCTCCTCCGAGGCCGCAGGACGTCGACGTCGAAGAGGTCGCGCGTCACGTCGTTCAGGCGCACAAGGCGACGGCTGGAGAGCTGCACCTCTCGCACGTCACGCAGCGTCGAGCACCCGCGATCCGGGCGGATCGCGATCAGGTGATCCAGGTGCTGACGAACCTCGTCCAGAACGCGCTCGATGCCGTGAAGGACGTGCCGGGCGGAGCGGTCACGCTCACGACGGACACGGACGGCCACTACGTCTCGTTCTCCGTCGCGGACAACGGCTCGGGGATCTCACCCGAGCTCGGCAATCGCTTGTTCGAGCCGTACGCGACCACGAAGGCGAACGGCACGGGGCTCGGCCTCGCGATCGCGCAGCGCATCGCCTATGAGCACAACGGTGAGCTCTCGTACGTCGGCCCGAGCGCGAACGGCAGAGGCGCCGTGTTCCGGCTCGTGCTTCCGGTCGAAGGACCGCCGGCGGCGAGCGAAGCCGCGCCGCCATCGTCAGACGGCTGAAGAGATGCGATAGTCGCGGGCCTGCTGGAGAGACCCCGAGTGACTCGCGCCGCAGAAGACATCGCGCCTCCTTCCATCGCCCCTCCGCAGAGCACGCGCGAGATGGCGATGACGCACAAGCTGTTCGTCTGTCTCGCCGCGGTGTTCGTGTCGTGTCTGCTGCTCGGCGACGTCATCGGCGGCAAGACGATCTCGACGCCGCTCGGCCCGATTTCGATCGGCATCATCCCCTTCCCCGTCACGTTCCTCCTGACGGACGTGGTGAACGACTTCTATGGGCGCCGCGGAGCGCGCTTCCTCACCTTCGTCGGCTTCGCCATGGCGCTCCTCGCCTGGATCCTCCTCCAGCTCGGCACCGTGCTCCCCGTGCACGAGTCGACGTACTTCACGCAGGCGGAGTTCGAGAAGATCTTCGGCGGAAGCGCGCAGCTCTTCGTCGCGTCGATGATCGCGTACCTGCTCGGTCAACTGCTCGACATCCAGGTCTTCCACTTCTGGAAAGCCCTCACGCAGTCGAAGCATCTCTGGCTGCGCGCGACGGGCTCGACGCTCCTCAGCCAGATCGTCGACACGGTCGTCATCAATGCGGTGTTCTGGGGTTGGACCGCCGCGGCGGACCCGACGTCGTTCCTCGGCAAGATGACCCTGTCCGGCCGGTGGAGCTGGATCTTCGCCAAGATCGGGCGCGAGTACGGGATCAAGCTCGTCGTGGCGATCCTCCTCACGCCGGCCGTGTACGCGATCCATGCTTTCGTCATTCGCGTGTTGAAGATCGATCCCGAGGAGCACGAGACGTTCGGCCGCCGCTCCGACGGGCGCTGACATGGCCTTCGACCTGCCCCGGACGCTCACGCTGCCGAGCGGGACGCGGGTGACGCTCCGCAAGCGCTCGTCCGCGGCCATCGCGGTTGCGCGCGCGCAGGACGACGCACGAGCGTTCTTGTTCTCGGACGTGCTTGCGCTGCTCGAGAGCGACGTCGCGATCGCGCAGGGCAAGACGGAGCTGGACGTCCACGACCTCGCGCTCGCCGACTTCCACGTCATCCGGGCATTCCTGACGAAAGCTGGACTCGTCCACGAGGAGGAGGTCGAGGTCGACTGCCGCAACTGCGGGCACGTCCTCACGGCGCAACCGTGCCGCGACCTCGAGACGGGACCTTGGGAGGACGGCGAGCTCGGAGATCCGGAGCTCGACGCGACCGCAGAGCTCGATGTCCCTCTCGCGACCGCACCGATCGACCTTGGACGCGTGCGGCAGGCGAACACGATCACGCTGACCGCCCGGAAGGTGCGGGACGTGTTGCCGCTCTGGGCGGCGGTCGCGCGCGACCCGCTCGAGATCGACGAGGCCGTCGTCCGTGCGCTGGGGATCACCGCGCTCGGCACGGTCCGAGACGCGACCCGGATCGCGCACACCCTTGCGGACTGCGATGAAGCCGCCTTCGGGTCGGTGGTCGACGTATTCCTCTCCGCTCACTATCCGCTCCGGCTCGCGTGCGACGTGTTCTGTCCCGAGTGCAAGGCACGAAACACGATCGACGCGCCGGTCGTTCGCGAGCTCGACCGCGGTCCGGCCGCCGAGACGTACGGCCGTGACCGCGCGCACGATGCCGAGCACTCTCCGCTCCCGCCGCTCGACGAGTTCGTCGAGCTCGCTCACTCCATCGCGGAGCCGCTCATCGCCGAGATCCCAGGCGAGAAGGTGGAGCTGATCGTCGAGAGCGGCACGCCGGCCGTGGACGACGGCGGCGAGCCCCTCCTCGGCAGCTATGTGCCTCCGCCTCCGGTGGGTGCGCCCGTTCCGACGCGACCGCCGACGGTGACGGTCTATTACCGGACGTTCGAGAAAATCGAACGCGAAGAGGGCCCGTTCGACTGGGAGGACGAGCTGCGCGAGACGATCGAGCACGAGCTCGAGCACCACATTTTCTACCTGCGCGGCGACGATCCGATGGATGAGGAAGAGCACGCCGAGATCGATCGCGAGGTCGTCCGCGTCCTCGGGAAGGGCGAAGCGACGCGCAGGACCCTTGCCGTCTTCGGGCTCAGCATCCCGGATTTCGTCAGACGCGCCTGGCCGCTGATCGCGCTCGGAGCGCTCTCGCTCGCCGTCGCGATCGCCGAGGGGCGGTGCTGACCGACGGTGCGGAAGGAGCTTTCCCGAGGATAAGCCGCTTTGATTGAGTGCGTTGTTCGCACGATTGAACGACAACTACCCAAGTTGACATCGCCATTTGAGCACCGTACCGTCGGGGTCGATGGCAGCGGTGAAGGCTCGAACGAAGGTGGGGAAGAGCCCTCGTTCCGACGAGAGGACCGAGTCGGGGCGCGGACGCGCGCCGAATCGCCGGGGAAGCGCAGAGGCAATCGAGAAGCGGCGCGTCGCCCGCGTCTTCAACGACATCCTCGGTGGCCGCGGTGCGGCCTCGCACAAACTCGACGGTCGTACCGAGAAGCGCCGGCAGCGGCTCTTGAAGGAGCTCGAGGCCGGCAAGGCGCGCGGCTCGCGCGAGCTCAAGCCGCTGGACATCCTCCAGCGCGTGCAGGAGCTCATGGACCTCGGCGAGCCTCTCAGCTCGATCCGGAAGGTCGCCAAGGTGAAGAAGAGCCCCGTGTCGTCCGAGTCGATCGTCGGCGTCGTCGAGCGGCTGCATCGCGCCTATAGCTTCCGGCCCGAGGTCTATCGGTTCGTCGGCATCGGCGAAGAGGTCCTTCGCGAGGCGGGGGTCCTGGCGGAGACCGTGAAACGCGGGCGTCCGCGCGCTCGAGGCTGACCACTGCGCGAGAACTTACTGATGCGGCCTGACGTCCACGCGCGGGTCTGCTAACGGTCTGCCGGTCGTGTCCCCGCACCCTCGAAGCCGTCTCGTTCGCCTCTCGCCCGGGTTCTTTGCGGCGACCCTGAGCGTCGCGATGGGGATCACGCCGAGCACACCGTCGCATGCAGCGCCCGACGCATCGCCGTCAGCGGCGGACGACACAGCCCGGCGCGCCAAGATCGCGGTCAAGGTCGGCTCGAGAACGGTCACCGTCGGCGAGCTCGAAGATCGTCTCGCCGAGATCCCGCCGTTCCAGGCGGTGACGTTCGGCGCGACGCGCGAAGAGATCGTGAACGCATACGTCGACCAGGTCATCGTCCGCGACCTCTTGCTCGGCGCGGGGGCAGAGGCGCGCAAGCTCGACGAGGCCCTGCCCCCCCGGCACCAACTCCAACGCGCCCGGAGCACGGCGACGCTCCGCGCGATCCGCTCGGGGCAGCTCGCGTCACCGGCGCAGATCCCGGCCGCGGACATCGAGAAGTATTACGAGGACAACCGTTCGCGATTCGACTCGCCCGAGCGCGTGAACTTGTGGCGGATCCTCTGCAAGACGCGCGAGGAAGCCGACACCGTCCTCGCTGCAGCGAAGAAAAACCTCACGATCCCGAAGTGGACCGACCTCGCTCGGGAACACAGCATCGACAAAGCGACCAACTTCCGCGGCGGCAACCTCGGATTCCTCGCTCCTGATGGGACGAGCAACGAAGCGGGCGTCAAAGTCGAGGCTTCGCTCGTGAAGGCCGCCTCCACGACGAAAGACGGGGATCTCGTGGCGCAGCCTGTCGCCGAAGGCAGCGGCTTCGCCGTCGTCTGGAGACGAACGACCGTGCCGGCGACACGCCGTTCACTCGAAGAGGCGACGGCCCAGATCCGGAGCACGCTCTATCGCGAGCGCACGGAGGCGGCCGAGAAGAAGCTCATCGACGAGCTGCGGGCGAAACATGTCCGCGACCTGAACGTCGACCCGCTCAAGATCGTCGTCTTGCCGCCCTTGGACGCGGGCCTCAGCCTTCCCCGCTCGATCCCTCAGGCGCCGGCTCCGATTCCGTCGGAGAAGCGCTGAGCGCCGCGAGCGCTGCAGCGCGCTCGGCGACGCGTTTCGAACGGCCCTCGCCGACGCCGAGCGGCGTATCACCCACGATCACTTCGACCTCGAACGTCGGATCGTGCTGCGGTCCCCGCATTCCTCGCACGCGGTACGTCGGAGCAGGCAGTCCCCTCGCCTGAACCTGCTCCTGGAGGAGGCTCTTCGGGTCCCGGGTCCCGAGTCGAGCCGCCTCCTGCATGGGCTCGCGGATGACGTGCTCGACGAGCTTGCGCGCGCCCTCGAGCCCACGCGCTTCGTAGACGCAGGCGACCAGGGCCTCGACGGCGTCGGCGAGCACGTTCGTCTGCTCCCGCTCGCTTCCCGCACGCGCGCCCTTCCCGAGGGCGATCGCCGCGCCGATGTGCTCGGCGCGCGCCCAGAGCGCGAGAGCCTCGGCATTGACGAGCGCGCTCCGCATCCGCGTGAGCACACCTTCGTCGGCCTCCGGCCGCTCGCGCGTGAGGAGCTCGCTGACGCAGAGGCCGAGAACGGCGTCACCGAGGAACTCGAGCCGCTGATTGTCGGGCTCGCTCGACTCGTTCGCGTAGCTCGGATGGTTCAAGGCCTCGTCGAAGCGAGGGATTTCTCCCTCGCCGACAATCGCGATCACGCGGGCCTTGAGCCGAGCGCGTGCCGCCTGCAGCTCCATCTCACGCGCGGTCACGGCCCAGTCACTTGCAACCTACACGCCTCGAACGCAAGCCCCCCGTTGGAGGAAGAGCGCACATATATATGTGCGCAGCCTGGTCCGCAGCCTGGCGCTCAGCCGGCAAGCCCGTCGCTGATCTCGGCCAGATCCAGGTCGAGCTGGGTGATCCCGCCGGCGTCATGGGTCGTCCAGAGGACACGCGCCTTGCCCCAGGCGACGAGGATGTCCGGATGATGGTCGCGCTTCTCCGCGACCATGCCGAGCCGCACGGCGAAGGCGAGCGCGGCGCCGAAGTCGGCCACCTGGAACGTGCGGACGAGGGCGTCTCCTTCGCGAGCCCAGCCGGGATGATTGCCGAGCCAGGCGTCGACGGCGCTGGAGTCGAGCTTTGACGGTCGTGCCATGAGCCGCTGTCTAGCACGAGCAGAGGACCGGACGATGCGCCGGAAACCTTTCGCTTCGCCCCGTGTCGGTCCTTCCCGTGAGGTCGCATCTGCTCCCCATTCGGTATGCTGCCCGTGTGGCCCTCCTCGCCTGTCCGTTCTGCCGGGAGATGTTCGAAGAAGGCGAGGAAAAGGCGTGCCCCGTCTGCCAGATGCCTCTCGCGAAGCTGCACAAGCTTCCGCCGTCGATCGACGCGCTCCACGAGGAGGACGACGTCCCGGTCGCCCCGGAGGCGGAGCTGCTGCCGCTCATGTACCTCGGCCGCGGCAAGGGACCGCTCGCCGCGCTCGGCCTCATCGGTCTCGGCCTCTTCTTCTTTCCCTGGGTCCGCCTGACGCTCCCTTACATCGACGCCAAGTCGGCCTTCGACCTCGCTCACGAGCGCATCGGGTGGCTCTGGGCGTGCTGCGTGTGCTGGATCGTCCTCGTTCCGACGGTCCTCAGCCGCCGCTCCATCGTCCAGATGCGCGGCGCGCGCGTCGCCGCCGCCTTCCTCAGTGTCATTCCCGCGATCTCCATCGCGATCCTCCTCGCCCGGCCGCCGCGTGGGGGCATCATCCCGGTCCGCTACACGTGGGATTGGCCGATGTGGGTCACGCTCGCGGTCTCGGTTGTTGCCGTCCTCTTCTCGATCCGACTCGGAGGCTCGCTCGACGTGATCGACGTGAAGCGAGGCACGTCGAAAGGGCAAGCGCTCCACTGAGCGACTGAGCGACTGAGGGGCGCCCTCCGTCACTGAGATCTCGGTTCGACGCTCGCCTCGTGCGGCGTGCACCACCCACACGTCACGAGCTTCCTGCACCTCGAATTGGCGCTGCTCGGGCGATGGAGCCATGCTCCATGCACTCATGGCCGCAGCACGTCGACGCCGATTCGGTGAGCTCGAGCGAGAAGAGTCGCTCGAGGAGCGCATCGAACGCGAAGCGCGCGAGGAGCGAGACGCGCTCGATCGGGGGTCGTCGCCGGACCTCGTCGACGTTCCTGCGGCCGTGGTCTGCGCATTCTGCGGCGACGCCGAGTGCACCGGATGCCGCGATCGGCTCGAGGACCTCTCGCGCTCCGGCATCGTGTCGGTGGTCGCGTGGGAGCGCCCGGGCGTGCCCACGTTCACCCGGCTCTGGTCCACCGCGCGCTCGACGACGCGCGACGCGGAAGGCTTCTTCGAGCTGCTCCCCGACGGGCCGCTCATGCCGGCGCTCCGCTTCGCGGCGCTCTGCGAGCTGCTCGCCGCGGGGGCCGCATTGCTGTCGTTCATGGCCGTCGCGGCCGTGGTTGCCCCGGAATGGCTTCGCCATCTCGCGATCGATCCGCGTGCGCGCGCCGTCGCGCTCCGCGTCGTCTTTCTCGGCCTGCCTGCGTTCGCGGCGATGCTCGTCGTCGCGCACGCGGCGCACGGGCTCTCGATCAATCTGGGCGCGACGCGCAACGGTGCACGGAGCGCTCGTTCGCGTGCCCTCCGGTTCGGCCTCTACGCGTGTGGCTGGGACTTGGTCATGGGGCCGCTCGGCGCGATCGTCGTCGCGCTCAAGGAGGGCCTCCGTGCCTCGACCGCGCTCGCGACGTCGCTCTCCGGGCTTCCGACACGCGCCACCGAGGCGTTCCTCCGCGGCTGCTACCGCCTCGACGGCGATCGAGCACGCAGCGCCCTCGGGACGTCGTACGTCGGCGCGACCGTCGCGACGCTCGTCTTCGCGGTCATCGTCCTCGTCGCGCTGACGGCGCTCGTGCTCGTGTAGCGTCGAACGTCGTCACTCCACCACGATCGGGAACAGCCCGTCCATCGGCGCATCGTCGTGGCAACCCGCGCACGATTCGATTTCGCCGTCGCGGACGAGCTGGCCGCGCGAGCCGACGACGGCGTAGCGCCAGTTGCCGTGCTCCGGCGAGAACCCCGGAGGGCGCTTCTCCATGACCATGATCGGGCCGGTCGCGTCACCTTCGGGATCGCTCACGCTGCGCTCGAAGTGCTCCTGCACCACGATGGCGCCGACGGGCACCTCTCTCGCGCGCGCGGCGAGCGCCTTGTGTGCAGCCTCGTTCGCCCAGACGTCGACCTCCCAGCGTCCCGAAGCATGGCCCTGCGATACGAACCGGGCCTTGTTCACCTTCACGAACGTCGCGCGGTAGTCCCCTGGCAGCGCAGCCGCGCCGTCGACGAACGCGGCGTCTCCCGCATCGCGCGCCGTACGGCCGCCGGCCGTCTTGTCGCTGATGCCCACGGGCGAGCCCGAGCCTCCGCGACCGGCACACGCAACGACGAGCATGTTCGCCGTCACGCCGGTCGCGAGGATCAGAAGTGCACGCCGCCTTCGAACGAGAGCGTCCACTGCCTCTTTCCGACGAGCCCTGGGTTTTCGTCCTGCGGCTCGTTGATGTCGAACGCGATCTGCGAGCCGATCCAGATGATCTCGTACTTGTAGTTGAGCGCGATCATGCCGCGATTGCGATGAACTCGGACGCGGTCGAACGTGAAGTTGTTCGCGAAGTCCGCGTTCGCGTCAGCGCCGTTCGGCAGCTTGTTGCGACACGACGGAGCACCGGTGGTCGGGTCGAGACCTGCAAAGCCGCACTGTCGAACCGCGTCGACGTTCGGCGTCGCGTCGACGACGTTGGAATCACCGAAGATGATGAGGCGCTGGAAGCCGAGCGACGGAATGAGCTGCGAGCTGTCGGCGAGGGTGATCGGCTTCGACGCGCGCACGTCGATTCCGAGCGTCGTCAGGTAGAACCGTGACGTGCCCGTGACCGTGCGGATCCCGCCGCCGACCGAGATGTCCGGGAGGAACCCGAGCGGCCCCGTCCGGAAGCCTTCGAGCATCGACCAGCGGAGATCGGCGCCGCCGACCCAGAGAGGCGAGTTCGCTACGTAGCCGAAGCTGCCGGCGATCTCGAAGCCGAGCGGCAAGCCCTTTCGCGCCTTGAGTGCGTACACCTGGAGGATGTTGTCCGGCGACGAGTTCACGACCGAGAACTGCCTCGTGTTCTGGTCCTGCGGTCCACGCGTCCCGAGATGCCAGTACTGCATCCGCCCGCCGCCGGCCGACGCCACGGAGCGGTCCGCGTTGATGCCGGTGTAGCTCGCCTCGATCGACACCTGGAAGCCGCCGATGCCGGTCGTCCGCGCCGGATAGAACGACGTCGGGGCGATCGCGAACCCGAGCTCCGAGACCATGTTCGCGAACGCGGCGTTGTTCGGCCGGCACGGGAAGTCCTGCGGCCGGAGGCCCTGCGCGACGAGCGCCCCCGGGTCTGCGGCGACGCCCTGGCACGACTGACCCGCTGGCAGCCCGGCAGGTTGGTCGACGAGCCGCTCCGTCGTCGGATCCATGTCGCCCGCGCGCGCCTCACGAGCGACCGCGAGGCTCAGGACGGCGGTGACGAGCAGGCCAAACGTGGCGCCGCGGATGCGCACGACGCCCGAGGCTACGTTCCCCATCGGAGAGGCGTCAAGGACGCTTTGCCCGATGCGTCACTGGCAGTTGTTCGTCTTGAAGAAGGCCTCTTCGTTCTCGACCGCCTCGCAGTAGGAGGTGCACGCGTCGACGATCCCGACGCAGCGCCGTCCCCGGCTGCCGGCGCCACCGCCGCTGTCGGGGCACGTCTCCGGAAGCTGCCAGCAGGTTCCGCTCGGCGACAGCACGTTGCACTGCTGCCTCGTCCCCTGATCGAGGTTGCACTTCGCCTTGCCCCCGCACGCAGCTTGGGGAGAGCACTTCTTCGCCGATGCCCCACACGCGCCGGGAGCGGCGAGGTTCGCGCCATGGGCCGCCGCCACGTCGGCATTCCAGTACGTGATGCCGTCGCAGCCGCACACCGGGCCCAGCTGGGCGTTCGGGTCTTTGGGCCGAGGTGCACAGGTGCCCTTGGCGGCTCCGCAGGTCGAGACCTTGCAGTACTCGTCCGAGTCGCAATCGTCCGATTTGGGGTCGCAGACGGTCTCGGTATCTCCGTCGGGGGTGCCGGACGTCCCGGATGTGCCCGACGTACCGGACGTTCCGCTCGTTCCTGAGGTGCCGCTCGTTCCTGAGGCGCCGCTGGTTCCGCTCGTTCCTGATGTGCCGCCGCTCGTCCCTGACGACGACGGCGCGTTCGACCCCGAGCTCGCCGTCCCTCCCGAAAAGAGCTCCGTCTCCGTCGCCCCTCCGCAAGACGCCAAGCAGACCATCACCACGAGCGCCGCTGAGCCGATGAGCGAAGTTCGTCGCACGGGTGTCACCTCCGGGGGTACGACCCATCAACGTATCGTGGAGCTCGGCCGCTCGCAAAGACGCCTCGCGAGCCCGCGAGCAGCCTGGTAAGTCGAGCGGGAGCCTTTCCCCTCATGTCGTCCAAGCCTGCTCCCCCCGCCCCGTCGCCTCGCCTCCGCGCACCGCTCCTCGCGCGTCCATTTCACCTCGTCCTCGTCGAGCCCGAGATCCCGCCGAATACGGGCAACGTCGCGCGGCTTGGCGCTGCGACCGGATCGCCGCTCCATCTCGTGGGCAGGCTCGGGTTCCGGATCGACGAGCAGAGCGTGAGACGTGCCGGCGTCGACTACTGGCATCTCGTCGACGTGCGCACGCACATCGACTTCCCGCAGTTCGTCCATGCGTTCGAGAAGGAGTCCCCCGGCGGCCGGATGTTCCTCTTCAGCGCGCTCGCGGAGCGGAGCTACCTCGAGGCCGACTTCGCGCCCGGCGACGCGCTCGTCTTCGGCAAGGAGAGCGTCGGCCTCTCCGAAGAGCTCACCACCAAGTACGCCGATCGCCTCGTCGGCATCCCCACCCTCGGCGCGGTCCGCTCCCTGAACCTGGCCAACGCCGTCGGCATCGGCCTCTTCGAAGCCCTCCGCAAGTCGGGCACGCTAGCCAACACCTTCATCGGCTAGCAGCGCCTTTTCTCTCGCCTCTCGCCTCTCGCCTCTCGCCTCTCGCCCCTGAGGCCTGAGGCCTGAGGGCTGAGGCCTGCGCTCACTCGTAGGCGGCGATCCCCGTCACGTCCTGCCCGAGAATCAACGTATGGATGTCGTGCGTCCCCTCGTACGTGTACACGGTCTCGAGATTGCAGAGATGACGCATGATCGGATACTCGAGCGTGATTCCGTTGCCGCCGAGGATGTCGCGACAGACGCGTGAGACCTCGAGGGCCATCCGCACGTTGTTCCGCTTGATCATGCTCACGTGCTGCGGGCGGAGCTTGTGCTCCTCCTTCAGCCGCGAGACCTCGAGCGCCATGAGCTGAGCGGACGTGATCTGCGTCAGCATCTCGGCGAACTTCGCCTGCACGAGCTGGTGCGCCGCGATCGGCTTTCCGCCGAACTGAACGCGGTTCTTGGCGTAGTCGAGCGCCGCGTCGTAGCAGGCCGTCGCCGCGCCGATGACGCCCCACGCGATGCCGTAACGCGCCTGCGTGAGGCAGGAGAGCGGCCCCTTCATGCCCTTCACACCGGGCAGGATCGCGTCCTTCGGAATGCGAACGTCCTCGAGGATCAGCTCGCTCGTGACGCTCGCGCGGAGGCTCGCCTTCTTGTGGATGAGGCGCGCCTCGAAGCCCTTCGTCTCGGTCGGCACGAGGAACCCGTGCACGACGCCGTCCTGACCGCCGACCTTCGCCCAGACGAGCGCGACCTGCGAGAGGTTGCCGTTCGTGATCCAGCGCTTGGTGCCGTTGAGCACCCACGAGTCGCCGTCGTCGATCGCCGTCGTCCGCATGCACGCGGGGTTCGAGCCGGCGTCGGGCTCAGTGAGGCCGAAACAGCCGATGATCTCGCCGCGCGCCATCTTCGGCAGGTAGCGCTCCTTCTGCGCTTCCGACCCGTAGGCGTGGATGGGGTACATCACGAGGCTGCCCTGGACGCTCGCGAAGCTCCGGACGCCCGAGTCCCCACGCTCGAGCTCTTGCATCGCGATGCCGTAGCCCGCCTGGGAGAGGCCGGCGCAGCCGTACCCCTGCAGGTTGCACCCGAGCAGGCCCATCTTCGCGATCTCGGGGATGAGATCCATCGGGAACGTTCCCGCCTCGAAGTGATCGGCGATCACCGGGAGGACACGGGCGTCGACGAACGCGCGGACCGAGCTCTGGATGGCGCGCTCTTCAGCGGTGAGATGACGGGAGATATCGAAGAAGTCGGGCATGGGCTGCCCCGACGTAGCACGGGCCGCGCGGCGGGCGCCAGCAGGCCGAAACACGGCCGCCGCGCTTGCGCTCGGACGCACCACGTCAAAGCCGCGCGTGTATGCGCGGGCGGCGCTCGGAAGCGCCACGTGGCGGTGCGCCATCGCCGAGCGTGTCCTTCTTCTCCGGACTTCTCCGGATCGGGATCGGGATCGGGATCGGGATCGGCAAAACGGTGCCGTTCGGCCGACCGCCGCACCCACCGCACATCCACCCCCGCATCGCGCCGCACGAAACGCGTCGCGGACGCGCAGGATGGCACGCTCGATCGCAAGCGCATGTTCCGTCCGCGCATCCGCGGCAACCGCCTGCATTGCGCGGGTCACGCGGGCGGTGTTGAGTTGCGTGCTCGGGTCGGGGGGAACGCTCGCTCTCCACCTGATGCTGGAAGGGGGATCGAATGGCCGCAAAGGTCGTGCGCCTGCCTGTCGTCGACGGGCTCGGTCACACGTTGCGCAAGGACAGGTGGTGGGTCGGCCCGCTCGTCACGTTCTGCGTGCTCACCGGCTTCGTCGTCTACGCGACCTGGCGCGCGTTCGAGGGTGAGCACTACGCGTGGGGGCCTTACCTGTCTCCGCTCGCATCGCCGTACTTCGAGACACGCGAGCTCGGGATCCCGCTGCTCACGCCAGCCATTCTCATCCTGCCGTTCCCCGGCCTGTTCCGCTTCACCTGCTACTACTACCGGAAGGCGTACTACCGCTCGTTCGCGATGACGCCGCCCGCGTGCGCCGTCGGCTCGGCGCGTCCGGGGCAGTACAACGGCGAGCGCAAGCTGCTCGTCTTCCAGAATCTGCACAGGTACGCGCTCTATTTCGCGCTCCTGTTCCTCGTCTTCCTCTGGCACGACTTCATCGCGTCGCTCGACTGGAACGGGAAGCTCGGCCTCGGAATCGGGTCGCTCGTCATCTTCCTCAACTGCGCGTTCCTCACGGCGTACACGTTCTCGTGTCATTCGTTCCGCCACCTCGTCGGCGGCGGCGTGAACAGCTTCTCGACCGCGCCGCTCGGCATGCTCCGCCACAAGCTGTGGTCCGGGGTCTCGCGGCTGAACATGAACCACATGGCGTTCGCCTGGGTGAGCCTCTTCGGGGTCGTCCTCTGCGACGTGTACATCCGCGCGGTCGCGACGGGGGCGATTCAGGATGTGAGGATTTTCTAAGGCTCCAGGGTCCAGGCTCCAGGAAGAGATCGCGAACAGACACGACGATCGGGGGGTGAACGATGACGAACGATCCGCGCAAACGACAGACACCAAGGGTGACTCTTCTCTCGACGTGCCCTCTCTCGCCCTGGAGCCTGGAGCCTGGAGCCTGGAGCCTCAAATGAAGTACGAAACGCACCACCACGACGTGCTGGTCATTGGGGCCGGCGGCGCTGGGCTCCGGGCGGCGATCGAGGCTTCGGCGATGGGGCTCTCCGTCGGGCTGATCTGCAAGTCGCTCCTCGGCAAGGCGCACACGGTGATGGCCGAAGGAGGCGTGGCGGCGGCGCTCGGCAACGTGGAGCCGAAGGACAACTGGAAGGTGCACTTCCGCGACACGATGAAGGGCGGCCGCTACTTGAACCAGTGGCGGATGGCGCAGCTCCACGCGATGGAGGCGCCCGATCGCGTCAACGAGCTCGAGGAGTGGGGCGCGCTCTTCGATCGGACGAAAGACGGGCGCATCCTCCAGCGCAATTTCGGCGGTCACAAGTACCCGAGGCTCGCGCACGTGGGCGACCGCACCGGGCTCGAGATGATCCGCACGCTCCAGCAGCACGGCATCCACACCGGCATGCACGTCTACATGGAGTGCACGGTGACGCGCCTTCTCGGCGACGCGGATCGCGTCACGGGCGCGTTCGGCTACTGGCGCGAGAACGGCAAGTTCGTCGTGTTCACGGCGAAAGCCGTCGTCATCGCGACCGGCGGCATCGGCCGCGCGTTCAAGATCAACTCGAACTCGTGGGAGTGCACCGGCGACGGGCAAGGTCTCGCATACCTGCTCGGCGCCGAGATCATGGACCAGGAGTTCATGCAGTTCCATCCGACGGGCATGGTGTGGCCGCCGAGCGTGCGCGGGACCTTGATCACGGAAGGCGTCCGCGGCGAAGGCGGCACGCTCCGCAACAAGGACGGCAAGCGGATCATGTTCGACTACATCCATCCGCTCTACGCCAACGAGACCGCAGACACGGAAGAAGAGGCCGATCGCTGGCTGAAGGAGTCGACGAGCGGCGTCACGTCCGCGGCGCGGCGCACGCCGGATCTCTTGCCCCGCGACATCGTCGCGCGCGCCATCTACACGGAGGTGAAGGATGGCCGCGGCTCACCCCACGGCGGCGTCTTCCTCGACATCCACTCGCGGCGCACGGCGGAGGACATCAAGAAGAAGCTCCCCGCGATGTACCACCAGTTCAAGGAGCTCGGTGACGTCGACATCACCAAGGAGCCGATGGAGGTCGGGCCGACGGCCCACTACACGATGGGTGGCATCCGCGTCGATCCCGAGACGCAGGAGACACGCGTCAAAGGCCTCTTCGCAGCAGGCGAGTGCGCCGCCGGGATGCACGGCGCCAACCGGCTCGGAGGCAACTCGCTGTCGGACCTGCTCGTGTTCGGCCGCATCGCGGGCCTTCATGCGGGCAAGCTGGCGAAGGCGACCACGAGCAAAGGCGTCGATCCGGCCCAGATCGAGGAGTACGCGCGCGAAGCGCTCGAGCCGTTCGATCGCGAAGAGGGCGTCAATCCGTTCGCGGTCCACGAAGACCTCATGAACGTGATGCAGCGCTACTGCGGGATCATGCGCAACGAGGCCGACCTGAAGACGTGCCTCAGGGAGCTCGAACGGCTGAAAGACGCCGCGAGCCGGACGAAGATCGCCGGCGGGAACCGGCACTACAACACCGGATGGCACGAGGTCATCGACCTCCGGAACATGCTCATCGTGTCCGAGGCGATGGCGCGCTCGGCGCTCGCACGCAAGGAGAGCCGCGGAGGTCACGCGCGCGAGGACTTCGCGGAGATGGATCCCGCGCTCGGGAAGATCAACTACGTGTGCCGCGCGAGTTCGAGCGGCATGGAGCTCACGAGCGTGCCGCTCCCGGAGCCGCCGCCCGAGATCAAGAAGATCCTGGAGGAAGGAGCGTAGCCATGTCCGACGTTCGGAGCGCCGGCAACGGCGCGTCGTACACCCTCAAGATCTGGCGCGCCGACGCCAAGGTCCCAGGCAGCGGCGGCTGGGAGGAGTTCGTCGTCCAGACGTATCCGGGGATGGTCGTCCTCGACGCGATCCACGACATCCAGGCGAACCAGGATCCGAGCCTCGCCGTTCGCTGGAACTGCAAGGCCGGCCGATGTGGATCGTGCAGCGCCGAGATCAACGGGAAGCCGAGGCTCCTCTGCATGACGCGGATGAGCCACTTCGATCCCGCCGAGCCGATCCTCGTCACGCCGATGAAGACGTGGCCGCTCGTGAAAGACCTCGTCACGGACGTGAGCCACAATTATCGCGTCGCGAAGAAGATCCCGCCGTTCAAGCCGCGCCCTCGCGACCCCGACGGCACCTGGCGGATGCAGCAGGAGGACATCGATCGCATCCAGGAGTTCCGGAAGTGCATCGAGTGCTTCCTGTGCCAGGACGTCTGCCACGTGCTCCGCGATCATCACGAGACCGACGGGTTCGCGGGGCCACGCTTCATGATCCACCTCGCCACGCTCGACATGCACCCGCTCGACACGGTCGACCGGCGGCCGATGATGAAAGAGACGTTCGGCATCGGTTACTGCAACATCACGCGCTGCTGCACCGAGGTCTGCCCGGAGCAGATCGTCATCACCGACAACGGCATCATCCCGCTGAAGGAACGCGTCGCGGACGACCTGTTCGATCCGCTGCGCTGGCTCGCGCGGAAGGTCTTCCCGCCGAAGGACAAGAAGCGGCTGCCCGTGCTCGAGCCGGCACCGGTGATCGCGAAGGCCCGTCCCGCGCCTCCCTCCATCGCCCCCGCCGTGCCCCACGCGACGAAGAAAGAGACCGCGGAAGCCGAGGAGTAGCCAGGCTTCCGAGGCGCGCCCGAGCGGCATCGCGCATCGGGCGCAGACGGAGCAAGGGAGCGAGAGCGTGACGGTGTGCGTCCGAATGCTGGGCCGGGCCACTCGGTTTGCTACGCTTTCGAGCGGTGGCTTCTCGCGCGAAGAAGATCCTCGGATGGAGCCTCGCTGCTCCGATCCTTGCGGAGGACGGCACCATCTACGTCGCCTGCGATCGTGACACGTTGCTCGCGCTGCACGAGTGACGGAGCGGCAGATCAGCGCTGCTTCAGCTCGACGCTCCCGCGCACGAGCACGGATGCCGCGAGGTCCTCTCCCCGGAGGGCAACGTCCAGCGGCTTCACGGAGGAGACCTTCGCGCGGACCTCGACCGACGTATCGGACATGCTCGACGCGATCGACGGGACGAGGTCCTTCAGCGTCTCTGGCGAAAGCGGCGGCGCGATGTGGACCTGACCGAGAGAGCGCATGAAGACATCGGGCGCGAGCGCGACGCTCAACCGCTCGCGTTCGCCCTTCGTGAACGTCGGTGCGCCCAGGCGGAGCGACCGACCGTCGTCGCTCCAACCGAACATCGCGCGAACGCCGAGGTCGCCGCATGCCTCGCCACGGAGGCCGAGATCGATCTGCGCGAGCGGCCCAGCGGGGACAGCGGATGCGCGGGCGATGCGGGCGCGCGCACCGCCGGCGTCGAACGCGTCTGCCGCCTCCAGGCCGGTCGCCGCCGTCGCGAGCGACGAAACGAGCGCGAGAACGAGATCGTCTTCGGCAGGAAGCGCTGGATCCTGAGCGAGCGGCGGAAGTGGTCGCGCGGCCACGGGCTCACCACAATGCCTGCGGATCTCGGGATAGGCGACCAGCCCGAAGCGGACGCGCAGCGACTCGGCGCTGCCGGAGACAGGGCCCTCGACGATCCCCCGGGCATTCGTGACGACGCAGCCGCCGAGAGGGAGCTCACGCGTTTTTCCGATCTCCGTCCAGAGCCGCTCTGCCTGCGGACGCAGGACCGGAAGCTTGCCGTCGATCTCCTGCTCGACGCGGCGGAGCGCGGGCGCGAGCTGCGCCTGGATGGTCGGCGTGACGTCGATCTTCACCATCCCACCGAGCGCACAGACCTCACAGCCGCGGGTGAACGCGAACGAGACGCGCGAGGGCTGGAACCGATACTCCGGTGTAAGCCGCAGCGGCACCGTCGCCGTGGCGCGCCCCTGCGGCTCGCAGGACGCGTAACAGCTGCTGCCGCGGCACGCCTCTGCGCGTGCCCGGATGTCGGTGCGCACGACGAGCGAGTCGCCCTCCGCCGCGATGGTGAAGGGCCCACGATCGACGACGTAGTTCAGATGTCCGGCGATCCCGATGCTCCGGTTCCGCTCTTCTGCGAGACGCGGGGCTACCTTTTGCTCCAGCTCCTTCGCGAGCGGCGCGAGCTTCATGTCCACATGGGCAACGAGCCGCGACGAACGCGTCGGCGCAGGCGGAGCCGGCGCAGGGATCGCAGGTTCGAGAGGCGCGGATCGCGGCGCGAGCTGCACGCGACACGTGTCCGCGATCGGTGTTGGCCGCTCCGACGGCGCTCCGTCTCGGCCGCCACATCCACACGCGACCGACGCGACCAAGAGGAGAGCGGCCCTGATGCGCGCGCTCCGCGGCGTACGTTTCATCATCTCGACGTGTACCCCATGTCGCTCCTGGCCCGCCGGGTCGTGTGCTACGCCACGAATCATGGGGTGGGAACTGAAGCAGCTTCGTGCTCGCAATCTGACGACGGCCGTCACGCTCGCGAAACACTATCGCGATCTGAATCAACCGGAGGACGCGGAGAGCATCTGCCGAGACATCCTCGAGGTATCGCCAGGCAACGACGACGCGTGGCGGATGCTCGGCCTCGCGCTCACGGATCAGTTTCCGACGGCGTGGATGACGCTTTTCGACGATGCATGCGCCGCGTTTTCAAAGCTGAGCTCGGAGTACGAGCGCGTCTACTACACGGCGATCACGTGGGAGCGCTACGCAAAGGCGCAGCTCGCTGCCGGCAGCGCGAGCAACGCGATCCACGCGTATGGCGAGGCGCTGCGGTTGTTCGAGAAGGCGGACAACCTCGGAACCGACGACGATCCGCGGCCGATCCTTCACTACAACCGGTGCATCCGCGCGCTCACGACGACCCCGGAGCTGGTCCACGTCTCGTCGGCGCCGCCCGCGCTCGACTACGACTTCGGCGACTGAGTTTCCGGCAGCCTCAGCGCTGGATCTTGACCGTCGGCGTCGCGCCGGTGAACTCGGCTCGAACCGTGACGTGGTCGCCGGACTTGACGGTCAGGCGCTCTCCACGGCTCTCGCCGGTCGGCTCGAACGTGAACCGGATCTCGTGAGGCCCCTCCGAGAGCATCACACGCACGGGGCATGGCCCGCGCGACGACCCGTCGATCGAAACCTTCGTCCCCGGCTCGCCGAGGAACGTGACGGCAGCTTTGCCGGCAGCGGTCGTCCCCGAGGACGTCGCGGAGATCGAGGGCGTCGATACCGCGGTCTTCGGCGGCGGGGCAGTGGAGGATACGACCGAGACCGGAGCGGAGGGCTCCCTCGTCGGAGCGGACACGCTCTGTGGAGGCGCGGCGGCGCTCGTCGTCGCGGGTGTCGTCGGTGTCGGCCGAGCGTCGTTCGATGCCGACGGACGCTCCGCGCGCGTGCGCCACGCGGCGAAGCCCCCGATCGCGAGCAGGACGACCGCGCCGAGTACGGCAACCGAGAAGCCGCGCCGACCCGCGGAGGCCGGCGCGCCCGCGGTCTCGAACGCACGCACGGGAGTCTCGAGCGGCCGCGTCGCGATCGTCTCGAGCTTCTCCGCAGGCGGACTCTCGGGGCGCACGAACTTCGCGCGGCGCACCGTGGGTATGTCGCTCTGCTTCGCCCCGCCCGTCCGAGACTCATCCTGCTTCGGCGCATGCGCTCGTTCGGAACGCTTGGCCGCGATGTCGCCGTGAATCTTCTCGAGCTCGTCCACCTCGACCATGAGCGGGGTCGGGATGGCCATCGCCGGATCGTCGGAACGCCCGCGGGTGGCACGCGCTGCAGGGATGTCGGGCGTGCTCTGCAGGCGACGCGTACTCGGAGCGGCGACGTCACCGAGGTCGCTCGCTACGCCTGGAGGAGGGGTCGACCAGCTGAACGCCTCTTCGCGGGCAGCGAAGGTCTTCGCGCCGAGATCGCCGTGGCTCGCGAACGACGCGCGAGGTTGCGTCGAGCGCGACGGCGGTGACGGCGACGATGCTTCTTCGCGCAGGTCGCGGACGCGATCGCCGAGCGCGCGCGCGATGTCGGCGACGTCGAGCCCTCTCAGGAACGACCGAAGCTCACGGGCGAGCTCGCTTGCCTCCTGCTGGCGCTCTCGCGCGTCCACACGCATTGCACGTCCGATGGCGCCGTCGAGCCGCGAGAGCTTCGGGTCGAACTCGCTCGGCTGCGGATGCGGCTCACGCACCGCGGCTGCGCACTCCTCGGGTGTCGCGCGTCGGAAGGGCGCGCTTCCGGTCCAAGCCTCCATCAGGAGCACCGCGACGGCGAAGATGTCCGTCGGCGGGCCGAGCTCGCCTCCGTCGACCTGCTCGGGCGCCATGTGCCCTGGCGACCCGAGGATCTCGTGACCGGAGACGAGGGCCGGCGCGGCGATGCCGAAGTCGATCAGCTTGATCTGCCCTTCCTCGTCGACCATCACGTTTCTCGGCGTGATGTCGCGATGGACGACCTTCATGCGCCGGTGCGCGTAGTCGAGCGCGCGGCACACCTCGATGCCGACGTACGCACCCTCTTCGGGAGTCAGGACGCGTCTCGAGCCATCCGCGTTCCGCTCGCGCAGCAGCTCCGCGATGCTCACGCCCTCCACGAGCTCCATCGCGAGAAAGTACGTGCCTTGCTCGACCCCGAGCTCGTAGACGGGGACGATGTTCGGATGGCTGAGCGCGACCGTCGTCTTCGCCTCCTCGACGAAGCGACGAATGAACTGCTGGTCGTACGCGAGCTCGTCGCGAATCTGCTTCACGACGAGCTTCTTCTCGAACCCGCCAGCGCCCCTCAGCGTTGCGAGGATGACGCGAGCCATCCCGCCCCGCGAGAGCTCACGCTCGAGGACGTACTTGCCGAAGACCTGCGGGTACAAGAGACCGCCTCCAGTCTATCAAACCCAGGGCTCCCTTCTCACCTCTCACTCGCAGATCCTCGCACAGCGATCTCGTTCCACGCGCAGGTCTGACGTACACTGTACGCATCGGACGATGCGGGCGCTGACAGGCCATCGGCGGGGAGCGAGCGTCGGCGCGTTCGCCATCGCAACGCTGGCGCTCGCGTCGAGCTGCTCGCGCGATCCCGACATCGTGGAGCGCGCCGTCGTCATCTACTCGCCGCGCGCGTGTCCGGTCTCCCAGAGCGAGGCGTATTCGGTCATCTACGCAGGCGGCGATTTCGAGCCATCGATCGAGCGTCCCCCGACGGCCGGCGTCTTCTTGCGCGACGTCGGGCGTGCCATGGCCGAATTGCCGAAAGAGACGCGCTCTCTCGTGGTCGACATCTCTCAGGGCGACGTCGACTGGCGCGGCTTGGCGGACGTCTCCGGAAGCGGACCGATCAACGTGCTCGTCTGGCCCGGCGGGGAGTCGTGTCGCCTGACCCGTGACGTCGAGCGTCGGACCGACATGGCGCTCGGCGTGTTCGGCCGCCACTTCATCGTCGCTGGCGGCCGAGCGCGCGACGGCTCGCAGGTGCCTCACACGTACGTCGGAGACCTGTCGACCGGCGCGATCGAGCGCCTGCAGTTCGGTCTGAACACGCGCCGGGCGAATCCGTCCGTGACCTCGTTCCGAGCGCCGACCGATACGGAAGGGCTCGCCTCGGCCCTCGTCGCCGGTGGACACGATCCCGATTCCGGCATCGGCGAGGAGCCCATCCGCGCGATCGCGACGGCGGAGATCTACGTGCCGAAGCCGGGCGCGCCGAGCGACGTCGGCGACTTCGATCGTCAGCGGATCGAGCTGTCGGAGCCGCGCACACGTCACGGCGCCGTCGTGCTCTCGACGGGTGAGACGCTCCTCGTCGGCGGACGCGGGCCTGCAGGGCCACTGCGAACGATGGAAATCGTCGACCCGGTGACCCGTCGAGCACGCACGGCCGGCGTGGCCCTCCTCGCCGTCGCCCGCGAGAACCCGACGGTCCTGCGGCTCGCGAGTGGCGAGATCCTCGTTGCGGGCGGGCTCGACGCGCGAAAGAGCCAGGTACCGACGCTCGAGTGGTTCGCGCCGGATGCGAGCCGCGCGACGAAACGACCGGTCGATCTCGTGACGGGGCAAGAGCGCTCGTTCGCCGCGCTGGAAGCGGGCGGCGCGCTCGCCGTGATCCGTCCCGAGATCGGCGCGTCGCCCGAGTTCAAGACGGTCTGGGTGATCACCGCGGACGGCACGCTCGAGCCCGGGCTCCCGCTGGATGCTTCGACGCTCGAGACCGTGCGCCTCTTCGCAGGTGCAGAGGGAGCGCCGGCGCTCTGGACGGGACGCCGCTGGATGCGCTGGTCACCGTGGTTCGGGGGCTTCGAGACGATCCCCGACGCGCCCGAGAGGGGCCCCGCCATGGATGCCATCGCCAGCGGAGACCCGGGGCTCGCGCTGTGGCTCGATGATCGAAACGAAGCGGGAATGAACGTCACGGGCTTCCGCTTCGCGACACGCACGCGCTTCGGCGCGGTCCCGAAACCGCTGCTCGTCTCGGGCACCGAGCAGCTCGCACCCGATCGTCTCGCCGGCACGGCCGGGAGCTCGATCTTCTTCGAGCCCGCGCGCGGCCTCGTGCTCGGCACGGGCGCGAGCGCGTTTCTCACCGATGTCACCTTCGCCGACTTCGAGCTCCAGCTCGACGTGACGGCTGCCGCGCCGACGATCGTCCTGCGTCCGGACCGCGGGCCTGAGCTCGAGGTCGGCGGCGTGGCGTGCGCCTTCGCACAAGCCGCAACGCGTTCGCTCGACGTGCGACGACGCGGGCGCCGCGTGATCGTGCGCGTGGACGACGGCCCGGAACGCCCGTGTCCGACGGAGCTCGAGGCGAACGTCCGCGTCTCGCTCGGCCTTCGAGGCACGCAGGGCGTCGGCGTGAGCGCCGGCCGGAACCTACGCGTCACCCGGCACTGAGCGCGACGGCGGCGACTGCTCGTCTGGCGGGTGGTGCAGAGAGGGTGGTGCAGAGGGACGGTGCACCGACGATCCACCCTGCCCTGCCCGATGCGGCGGGCACATGAGAAATGCTGGGCTTAGCGGTCGGCAGGGCTTGGCACTCGGAGTGCAAATTTGCGTTCCCGGTGAACGCCATGAGCCGACGGGATGCCCTGCCCCAGCGAAGCGCGCGTCGTTCCTACGTCGACCCGGAAGAGGTCTACGAGGACGACCCGACCCGTGCCGCGCGTCCTTCCGAGCGCCGAGGCTCGTCGCGTCCGCCGCGTCCGTCGGCCGTCGACGCGTCCGATCTCGCCGATCTGCCGGTCTCCGATCCGACGGAGCTCGAAGTGACGCGCGCTCCGCGCGAGTCGTACGTCGCGCTCGCGGAGCTTCCGCGAATGCCGGCGCAGTCTTCGCGCCGGTCGCGGGCGGCCGTCACCGACGTGGCGTTCGAAGACGAGGTCGCGGAGGACGAGGTCACCTCGTTCGTCGACCGTCCCTCGCTCGTGGCGGCATCCGAGCTCGACGCGCAGGGTCCCGAGAGCGTGACGACGTACGCCGTCCGACCGTCGTACATAGCGCGCGGCGAGCAGGCGTCGTACTCGACGTCGGAGCTCGAAGAGGTCGCCCCGTCTCTCGCCGGAGACGCGATCGCGCAGAGCGAACCGCTGGACTACGCGGAGGTGTCGCGTTTCCTGTTCGACGACCTCCCCTCGATGTCGACGGAAGCGCCGGACGCGGAGCACTACGGCGACAACGGGACGCTCCTCATCCCGCCCCAAGCCGGCGCGCCGGAGAGCCATCGGAGCTACCCGCGCCAGCCTGCGATGTGCATCCGCCAGGACCCGCGGCCCGCCGCACCGCCGGTGCAGCCGACGCGTCGCTCACGCCCGTCGTTCCACGAGAGCGAGCCGGCAGCGCCCCCGCCGATGCGTCGCTCGATGCCGAGCATGGCCCAGCACGACAGCGCGCCGGCAGCGCCCCCGCCGATGCGTCGCTCGATGCCGTCGCATCATTCGTACGAAGCCGCGATGCAGCAGTTCCAGGCACCGAGACACGTCATCGCGCCGATGCCGATGTCGTCTCGCCGCTCGATGCCCTCGGTGCATCCCCACGACTCGTCGGCCGAGAGCCCGTGGATCGTCCCCGCAGCGCCGAGCTCGCGCGCGTTCCGTCGCGCCCCGCCGAAGCCCGCTTCGAACGGGATCACCGCTTCGACGGTGGCGGCAGGCTTCGTGGCACTGCTCGCGGTCGGCGTCATGGTGAGCGCCATCCTCTTCGTTCGCTCGGAAGAGACGCCGGACCGGACGGTGACCTCCGGAAGTGCGGTCTCGACGACGACCTTCACGCCCGTCGCGGACGCGACCGAAAACGTGGCCCCCGTGGCGGTCGCACCTCCGCCGGTGATCGTCATCTCGAGCGATGACATCCCCGGTCTCGCCGAGGTGCCGTCGCCCGACCCGCGCGCCCAGACGCTGGTGCCGGTCACTCCTTCCCCGGTCGTTGCTCCGACGGTCGCGGCACCAACCGCACCGCCCGTGCCCGCGTCGCCGCCCATCGCCAAACCCGTCGCCGCTACTCCGGCTGTGACCGAAGCGCCGGCCCGCGCAGCCGTCTCGACGAAGAAGGCGGACGTCGGCGAGGCGCGCAAGAAGAGCGGCGACAAGAGCGTCGAGGACATCCTGAAGGAGCTCGGCGAACAGCAGCTCCTTCGCTGAGTCCGTCGCCTCAGGCGAGACGCGAGACGCGGGACGCGAACGCAAACAGCGCACGTTTCGACCGGCCGAGTGCTCACCGAGCATTCGGCCATCGGCGTTTCCACGTTCAGCAGCGCATGAGGCGGTGACGGCGAACGCCACAACGTTCGATCGCAGCCCCGCGCGACTCGAACCGCCGCGACAACGGCGGCCTCGCCGGGGCGCGTCCTTGACAGAACTAACTATTTACTAAAAAGTTAGTACATGCCGTCCGTGACCACCAACGAGGTCTTCCCGCCCGTTTCTCCGTCGTCGTCGACCGGAGCGTCATCGACGAGACCACCCGAGAGCCAGGTGGTCCTCGCGAGAGGCGAGCCGGCCGCGACGTATGCGTGGGTCTACGGCACCCAGCGCCCGGAGCTCCGCAATCTCTACGAGAAGTCGAAGGACCTGAACTGGAACGCGCGAACCGATCTCGCGTGGGAGACGAACGTCGACCCCGAGAGCGAGATCGTCAACGACGCGTTCAATCCACTATTCGGGACCGACATCTGGAAGAAGCTCGATCCGAAGACGGAGCTCCCGAAGCTCCGGCGCCATCTCGCGAGCTACATGCTCTCGAACTTCCTCCACGGAGAGCAGGGCGCGCTGCTCGCCACCTCCCAGATCGTCGCTCAGGCCCCGACGACCGATGCGAAGCTGTACGCCGCGGCTCAGGTCTTCGACGAGGCGCGACACGTCGAGGCGTACCACCGCTACCTCAGCGAGAAGATCGAGCTCGTCTATCCGCCGAGCGCGCACCTCAAGACGCTGCTCGACACCGTGCTCGCCGACTCACGCTGGGACTTCAAGTTCCTCGGCATGCAGATCCTCATCGAGGGTGTCGCGCTCGGCGCCTTCGGGCTCATCCATCAGACCGCCCAGGAGCCGCTCATCAAGCAGATCACCCAGATGATCATGCAGGACGAGGCGCGGCACGTGGCGTTCGGCGTGCTCTCCCTCAAGGGCTTCTACGCGAACATGCACGAGAGCGAGCTCCGCGACCGCGAGGACTTCGTGATCGAGAGCTCGCGGCTGCTCCGCGACCGCTTCCTCGCGCAAGAGGTCTGGGCAACGGTCGGGCTCCCGCAGGCGGAGTGCGAGGCCGCAGCGGCCTCGTCGACGATGCTCGCGATGTTCCGGCGGCTGCTCTTCAGCAAGATCGTGCCGAACGTGAAGCGCCTCGGACTCTTGACCTCGCGCGTGCGGCGAGGTTTCGAAGAGCTCGACGTCATCGAGTACGAGAGCTGGGAGCCGAGCGCCTGAGATGACCGCGCCCGCACGACTGCGGGCCTGCCGCTGAGGCCGATCGACGCGGCCCTCGACCCTTCGGCGCACACGTCGATCGAGAGCTACGATCTCCATGTCACCTCGTTCGAGGTCATGGAGGAAGAAGTCTTTGAAGCTAGGTCTCACGACGACATCGCGACGCGTTCCCCTGCAGGCGGCACCTGCAGGCGTTCGCACGAGCACGGACACGAATGCGGAAGCGGACACGGCGGAACAGGACAGCCCGCAGCACGAGGACCTGTGCCTCGTGCGTCCGATGCTGCCGCGCGCCACCGCTGCTCCTCGATTGTCGGCGATGCTGAAGCGCAAGCTCCATCTGAACGTGGGGGACGAGGATTGCGCGGAGACCGCCTCGGCAGAAGAGCCGTTGCCTCGCAAGGCTCCCCGCTCGCGGCGCCGGGCGAAGAAGAACGACAAGCTCGCCCCTCGCTCGGCTGTTCGCCGTAAGGCGTCTGGTCTACGTTCGGGCCGGTCGATGCGCGGCCCCCTGCCTCCTTCACGCACGACGGGTCGCTCCGGCCCGGCTGCAACGAACCCCGTGACCGATTCGACGCAGGCGGCCTCGCCGCGAAAGAAGGAGCGGAACGCCGCGGAGACGAAGCGGCGCATCCTGGAGGCGGCCGCCGCCGAGTTCGCGGCGAAAGGGTTCGACGGCGCACGCCTCGGCACCATCGCCCGCAGCGCCGGAGTGCAGCAGGCGCTCATCCACCACTACTTCGTGGACAAGGAAGGGCTTCATACGGAGGTCGTCCGCGGCGGACTGGCGGCGATGACGGAGGACGCCTGGAACCTGCTCGCGCAGATGGATGCGCCGGTCGCCGGTCGCAAGGGCAAGAAGCGCCGCGGCCCGGCCGAGCTCGAAGCGCTCGCCGAGGGCTTCGTCGATCTGCTGCTCGGGTTCTTCGCGACGAACGGCGCGTTTCTCTCCATCCTCCGGCACGAGGCGCGGCGCGATGCCGAAGGGAATGCCGCGACGAAGATCGTCGCCGACAACGTCGCTCCGGTGTTCGATGCGATCGTGGCTCGCCTCGACGAGCTGCGAGCTCGAGGTGAAGTGCGAAAAGACGTCGACGCACGGCACCTCGTGCTCTCGTGCGTTGCGATGATCGCGTTCCCGTTCCAGGAGGAGCCGTTCGTCTCGTCGATCTGGCCCGTCGACTGGCGTCGCCCGGAGCATCTCGCGGAGCGAAAACGACACGTCGTCGAGATGATCCTCGCGCGCGTCTTGCCTTAGTCGGCGCGCTGCCACTCGGCCCGATGCCCCGTTGCGGGCGCCTTGGCGATGACCAAGATCGTCGTCGGCCACGGCTGTGCGTGAACGCTCGCGCGCCTTTCGCCGAAACGACGTCTGCGCGTGACGCCGGAGCCACCGGCGCCGCCGCCGCGGCTTTTTGGAGGAATCATCATGGCAAACGACCGCACTCTCCTCGTGACGGGCGCCTCCGGTCATTTCGGTCGTCGTGTGCTCGAGCTCCTCCTCGCCGCCGGCGCGCGATCCGTCGTTGCGACGACCCGTTGGCCGGATCGTCTCGCCGACTTCGCACGTCGTGGTGTGACCGTACGCTGGGCCGATTTCGACAAGCCCGAGTCACTCTCGACGGCGTTTGCGGGAGCGAACCGCATGGTGCTCGTCAGCACCGACGTCGTCGATGGCACCGATCGCCGCCAGCGCCAGCACGCAGCAGCGATCGCGGCGGCGGAGGCCGCCGGGGTCGAGCACGTGGTCTACACGTCGCTGGCCCGCGCCGATACCTCGCGCCTGAAGGTCGCCGCCGATCACGTCGCTACGGAGAAGCGTCTCGCGGCGAGCCAGCTCGGTTACACGGTCCTTCGCGAGAACATCTTCACCGAGACGCTGCTCTCCGTCTTGCCGACCGCGATCGCGACCAAGACCTTGCTCGGCCTGCCGGGCGACGGCGGCGTGGCCTACATCTCGCGAGACGACTGCGCGTTCGCCGCTGCAACGGCACTGCAGACGTCGAGCGGCCGGACGACGCTGGAGCTGACGGGCCCGGAGGTCATCCGGCGCGCGCCGCTCGCCCGGATCACGACGGACGTGACGGGCAAGGACGTCTTCTATCTCTCGCTGCCGCCCGACGAGCTCACGCGGCGCTGGCAGGCGGCAGGCCTCCCGGTCTCGCTGCTCCTGGCGTTCGAACAGGCGACGGTCGACGGGCAGTTCGCCTTCACGACGACGGACTACTTCCGGCTGACGGGGCGTCAGCCCGGGGAGGTGCCGGACTTCCTCGCTGCAAACCGTCACGCGCTCGTGCGTGCGGCGTAGCGAGATACCCTAGACCCTCGCGGCCGCGCCGGCCTGCAGTGCGGGCGGCGCGGTCGCCGCGACGAGATCGCCGAGCGTCTTCGCGCCCTCGGCGTCCATCTGGCGCGCGAGGCCGCGCGCGATCGTGCGCGGTAGGAGCGGCCCCTGGTAGATGAACCCCGTGTAGACCTGCACGAGGTCCGCGCCGGCGCGCAGCATGGCGAGGGCGCTCTCCGTCCCTTGGATGCCGCCGGCGCCGATGATGCAGGCGGACGGACCGAGCCGCGCACGGGCGCGCTTCACGACTGAGAGCGCTCGCGGAAAGAGCGGCGCGCCGCTGAGTCCGCCGGCGCCGATTTGCTCGATCTCCGAGGCCGGGGTCGCCAGCGCGTCGCGCGAGATCGTCGTGTTCGTCGCGACGACTCCGGCGAGCCCCGCGCGTTCGGCCTCGATGCAGATCGCGTCGACCGCGTCGTCCGGGAGGTCCGGCGCGATCTTCACGAGGAGCGGCAGGCCGGCGGCCCGCACCATGAGCGCGCGGAACAGCTCGCGCGCCATGTCCGCGGCCTGGAGCGCACGAAGGTCCTTCGTGTTCGGCGACGAGATGTTCACGACGACGAAGTCGGCCACCGAACGGACGGCATCGAAGCTCGCGACGTAGTCGGCGAGCGCAGCGTCGAGCGGGTCGAGCGGAACGCTGCGCGACTTGCCGATCGACATGCCGATCGGGATCCGCGCTCCGGCCCGGCGCGCGAGGACGCGCTGCGAGACCGTCGTCGCTCCTTCGTTGGGAAAGCCGAGGCGGTTGACGAGCGCCTTGTCGGCAGGCAACCGGAAGAGGTTCGGTCCAGGGTTCGGGCCCTGCGCCTCCGCCGTCACCGTGCCGAGCTCGAGGTGACCGAACCCGAGCGCCTCGAGCGCTCGGGACCGCTGCGCGTTCTTGTCGAACCCGGCGGCGAGCCCGATCGGGTTCGGGAAGACGAGGCCCATCTTCCTGACCTCGAGCCGCGGGTCGCGGACCGACAGAGCACCGCGGACGAGCGCGCGAAGCGGGGCCAGGTGCTCGACCGGTCCGAGCGATGCCATCGCCAGCGCGTGGGCGCGTGCTGGATCCAGCGAGAAGAGCAGCGGTCTCAGGAGGGCGTACATCTCGGTCGAATGTCGAGGGCGACCAACGGTCGTGGTTCGAGTCGGCCGCTTCATACCGCGTCTCTCGGGCGCCTCGCTAGGACCCAGGGTCGAATTCGAGTCGAACCGCTACCGACTCAGGAGCGGCTGAGCGTTCGCCGCGCTGGGCTTGCCCTTGCCCTGGCGCGACGAACGCGATCGCCTTGGACCTCGGAAGCACGGCGGACACCGTTCATCGTTCCCGAGCGCTCGTCAGTCACGCGTCGAGGTGATGGCGATGTCCGCTGGATGGCAGATGCATGTCAGGTGATCGAGCGCTCGGCGACGAGCGACTCGAGGCGCTCGCGGTCGGCCTCGAGCGCGCGCAGCTTGTGGCGCTGGTACGCGAAGAGGCCGACGAGGATGACCGCGACGGTGCCGAAGCCGATGACCGCGCGCCAGGGCTCCGCCATGTACATCTCCTGGTGTCGGACGAACATCCACACGCACCAGGGCACGAGAAACAGCGCGAGCCCCAAGGTGGTGCGACGGCCGAACGCGTTCCACTTCAGATCGTCGGCCAGGCGTCGCCGGGTCAGCTCGAGGAACGCATCGAGGCCGGTGCCGGCTGCCCGGAGCGAGCCCTGCCGTAGCGTCAACATCCGGGTCACCCAGATGCCGTTGAAGATGAGGATCGCGCTGCAGACGAGCACGACGAGGAGATCGCCGTGCGTCCGGACGAGCAGCCACGTGCAGCCCAGCGTCGAGAAGGCCGCCGCGACGATCTCGATGACCGCTCCTCGTCGCAGTCGGCGGCCGTCCTTCACGACACGTTCGGCAAGCTCCATGGCGAGCCCGTCTCGCCCACCCAGGGACTGCCACTCGCGCTTCCAGCGCTCGAGCTCAGCGTCTTCTTCGCTCATTGTCTACCTGCCTTTCTCACTCATCCTCGAGGAGCACGCGCAGCGCTCCACGCGCTCGATTCGCGCGCACCGCGACGTTGTTCTCGGTCGTGTCGAGCACCTCGGCGATCTCCCGATGCGAGAGCCCCTCGAGGAGCAACGTGACGACCTGTCGATGTCCCAGCGGGAGCGCCCGTGCGGCTGCGAAGAGTCGACTTCCGCGTTCTCTTCGCTCGTATGCGATGGCGGGGTTCTTCCCCGAGCTCGCGACGACGCTCTCTTCGTGATCCTCGACGGCCTCGCTCACCGGACCGCGCTTCGCCAGGAACGTCAGCGCGCGGTTATGCGCGATGCGGAGGACGAAGGTCTTCTCGCTGCATTCGCCTCGAAACCCAGGGAGCGCGGTCCAGAGCGCGACCGCGAAGTCCTGGAGCAGGTCCTCGCGGTCGGACGCCGAGCGCCCGTAGCTCGCAGCGATTCGCTCGAGCGGTCGGGCATGCTCCGCGAGCAGCCTGCGCAGGCGGAGATCGGGTGCTTCCACGGCTGCGCTCATTCTTTCCAGGGGGCTCGAGGGGGTCACGATCGAACAGTCCGCGACCGCCGAGAAACCTTACAGCTGCCGGTCATTCGTCGGACGGGCTCGAGCTCGAGGCGCTGCCGAGCGGCTGGAAAGGAAGAGCGCCTTCCGCATCGCGCGCCGCGTCACGAGCCCCGGCCTCGACGAGCTAGGGACCCTCGACTATGGTCCGCGCCGTTTCGCGTTTCCGCTGCGGAAACCGCACAAAAGGAGTCTCGCCGTGATCATCGGAGTGCCCAAAGAGATCAAGACCCGTGAGTACCGCGTCGGCATGACCCCCGCGGGCGTTAAGAGCCTGACGTCGCGTGGTCACAAGGTCCTGGTCGAGAAGAGCGCGGGTGAAGGCGCGGGCATCAAGGACGCCGACTACGTCGCGGCTGGCGCGCAGATCGTGCCGAGCGCCGCGGACGCGTGGGGCGCGGACATGGTCGTGAAGGTCAAGGAGCCCCTCCCGCAGGAGTACGGCTTCTTCCGCGAGAACCTGATCCTCTACACGTACCTTCACCTCGCGCCGGAGCCGGAGCTCACGAAGAAGCTCGCCGAGACGAAGGTCTGCGGCATCGCCTACGAGACGATCGAGAACGACGACGGCTCGCTCCCGCTCCTCCGCCCGATGAGCGAAGTCGCGGGCCGCATGGCCGTCCAGGTCGGTGCGAGCTCGCTCGAGAAGGAGCACGGCGGCAAGGGCGTGCTTCTCGGCGGCGTGCCGGGCACGCGCCGCGGTCGCGTCGTCATCCTCGGCGGCGGCGTCGTCGGCCGTAACGCGGCGACGATCGCGGTCGGCATGGGCGCGCAGGTCACAGTCCTCGACATCCAGGCGTCGACGATGGCCTACCTCGAGGACGTCTTCGGCGGCGCCGTCGAGACGCTCTACTCGAACCCGGTCAACATCGAGCAGGCCGTCATGCGCGCCGACCTCGTCGTCGGCGGCGTCCTCGTCGCTGGCGCGCGCGCGCCGAAGCTCGTCACCGAGGAGCTCATCGGCAAGATGGAGCCGGGCAGCGTCGTCGTCGACGTCGCGGTCGACCAGGGCGGATGCATCGAGACGTGCCGTCCGACGACGCACGACAACCCGACCTACGAGGTGAAGGGCGTCGTCCACTACTGCGTCGCGAACATGCCTGGCGCGGTCCCGCAGACGAGCACGTGGGCCCTCACGAACACGACGATGGCGTACGCACTCAAGATCGCCGACATGGGCGTCATCGCGGCCTGCAAGGCGGACCGCGCGCTCCTCAAGGGCGTCAACACGTTCGGCGGCCACGTCACGTACGAGGCGGTCGCTCAGGCGCACAAGATGGAGTACGTGCCCGCCGCCAAGCTCATCGGCTGATCCGATGACCGCAGCGAGCACTGTCGCTGCCGATCTCGTCGCCGGCGTCGAGCTGCTCTGCCTCGACGCCGGCAACACGGTCATCTTTCTCGACCACGCGCGCCTCGCGGATCTGATCCGCGAGGCGACGTCGTTTGTGGTGTCTGCCGACGCGCTCGTGAAGAGCGAGGGCGAAGCGAAGCGCCTCGCCGAGTCGGGTCAGCTCCACACGTGCGCGTGGAGCCACGTCGAGCACCCCGGCGCGCTCGCGTGGGGGAAGATGGTCGGCACGATCGCGCTCCGCGCGGGAGTCCCTGCGAGCGCGATTCCCGGGCTCCTCGATCTCGTGTGGCGCCACCACGAGGAGAGAAACCTCTGGTGCAAGGTGCCCGAGGGCCTGGGCAACGCGCTCGACGTCATTCGCGGAGACGGCGTGAAGGTCGCCATCATCTCCAACTCGGAAGGCATGCTGGACCGGCTGTTCCGCGATCTCGGCATCCTCGAGCACTTCGATCTCGTCGTCGACAGCGGCAAGGTCGGTTTCGAGAAGCCCGACCCGCACATCTTCGGGGTCGCCTTCGAGCGGCTCGGCATCGGCCCCGATCGAGCGTTGCACCTCGGTGACGTCTTCGCCACCGACGTGCTCGGCGCCCGGGCTGCCGGTTGCCGGCATGCCCTCATCGATCCCTTTGGCCACTACGAAGAGCTCCACCTCGACGTGCCGCGTGTCCCTGGCGCCGTCGAGGTCGCGCGCGCCATCGACGCGCACCGAAAAAGCGTTGCGAGGCGCTGAGCGTCGACGCGCCGTTACGACGGCGACGTGAGCTCACGCGGCCGACCGACGAGGTCGGCGATCGTCGAGAGAAGGTCCTCTGGCCTCACCGGCTTGCCTATGTGCGTCGTGAATCCGGCACCGAGCGCCTTCGCCTTGTCGTCCGCGCGCGCGTACGCCGTCAGCGCAATCGTCGGGATCCCCCCACCCCGCTCGGGATGGAGCTCGCGGATCCGTCGCATCAGCCCGTAGCCGTCTTCTTCCGGCATCGCGATGTCGCTGACGATGACATCGGGACGGAACCGCTGGACGATCGCGAAGGCCTCGGCGGCGGAGCTCGCCGTTTTCACGTCGGCGCCGGCTCCTTCGAGCACGAGATGAAGCAGGTCCCGAGCGTCAGGCTCGTCGTCGACGACCAAGACACGCACGGCGTGCAACGTCTGCAGCTGCGTGGTCGCTGCTGCATCACCTGCGCGCATCACCGCGGAATCGCCAGCGGTCGGCTGGGGAATGACGCGGACCGGCAGCGTGACCGAGATGGCCGCACCTCGGCCGAGCCCTTCGCTCGTGGCCGCGACCTGCCCGCCGTGCAGCTCGACGATGTGCCGGACGATCGCGAGACCGAGCCCGAGCCCGCCGATACGCCGTGTCGACGAGGCGTCGGCCTGCTTGAAGCGATCGAAGACGTACGGAAGGAATTCCGGAGCGATGCCGCGCCCGTTGTCGACCACCGTGAGCCGAATGTGGTTCGAGTCACCTGCGAGGAGAATGCGGATGGATCCGCCCTCCGGGGTGAACTTCACGGCGTTGGAGAGGATGTTCCAGACGACTTGCTGCAGGCGCGCCGGATCGGCGAGGAGCATGCGCGGTTCGGAGCAACCGACGAAGTCGATCGCGATCCGCTTCGCCGCCGCGGATGGGCGGACCACCTCGATCGCGTCGCGGGTCACGCCGACGAGGTCGGTAGGCTCGAGCGCGAGCCGCAATTTCCCCGTGATGATCCGCGACACGTCGAGGATGTCCTCGATGATCTTGGCCTGGGCATCCGCGTTCCGGTGGATGACGTCGAGCCCCTTCACCATGCTCGGTTCGGCATTGCGAGCTCGGAGGAGCGTGGACCAGCCGAGGATTGCGTTGAGCGGCGTCCTCAGCTCGTGGGAGACCGTCGCGAGGAACTCGTCCTTCACTCGGCTCGCCTCCTCTGCTGCGCGCGCGGCATCGCGTGCCTCCGCGAAGAGTCGTGCCTGCAGCACGGCAACGCCGGCGCGCCGCGCGAGCTCCTCGGCGAGCGCCACGTCGTCGCGCGTGTGGTGACGGCCCGACTTCCCGAAACAGAGCGTCAGTGCGCCGAGGAGCTGGCCGTGCCCACGCATCGGCACCGTGATCATCGAGCCGAGCTGCAGCTGCTGGAGGAGGTCGCGATGCGTCTCGTCGGTGGCGACGTCGCGTCTCCAGACGTCATCGATCTCCGGATGAAATGCGGACCTTCCGCTGGACAGCGCGCACGTATTCTTGTCGTCTCGATCCGACCGCGTCCACCTGCTCTGCTTGACCAGAGCATCTGCGGTCGGGTCCTCGTGCGCCGCGGCCACACGACGAACCTCGAGCCCTTCGACGATGTCGAAGAACGCGAAATCGGCGAGCGCGGGCATGACGATCCTCACGATGTTCTGGATCGTCTGCTCGTAGTCGAGGCTCGCGGAGAACGCCTCTCCCGCACGGGCGATCAGCTCGAGTTGTTCGCGAGCCTTCTTCTCCGAGGCATACAACCTGGCGTTCTCTTCCGTCAGCGCCTTGTACCGCTCGCGCTCGGCGCGGAGGCGCTCTTCGCCCTCCTCGGCGGCGGCGCGCGCAGCGCGCTCGCGTACGAGCTCGCGTGCAGTCTCCTCCGCCTGCTTCTGGACCGTGAGGTCGCGCGTGACCTTCGCGAAGCCGACGAGCGTGCCGCTCGAATCCACGACGCGCGTGAGAACGACGTTCGCCCAGAAGCGCGTGCCGTCTTTTCGGACACGCCAGCCCTCTTCCTCGTAGTGTCCCGTGCTGCGAGCGATCTCGAGCTCGGTCTGTGGCCGGCCGGCGGTCACGTCCTCTGGGCGGAAGAACGCCGAGTAGTGCCGTCCGATGATCTCCGACGCCGTATAGCCCTTGATCTTCTCGGCGCCGATATTCCACGTGCTGACGTGGCCCGTCGGGTCGAGCATGTAGACGGCGTAGTCCTCGATGCTCGCGACCAATAGCCTGAACCGCTCTTCGGAGCGGCGCAGCTCCTCGGCCGCCGCTCTCCGTTCGGTGAGGTCGCGAGTGACCTTGCCGAAGCCAATCAGCTTACCGCCGTCGTCGTAGAGGGTGGTGATGATCGCGTTCGCCCAGAACCGCGTGCCGTCCTTCCGGATGCGCCAGCCCTCGGATTCGACGCGGCCGTCTCGACGCGCAAGCCGGAGGGCGGTCTCCGGTTTCCCGGCCGCGACGTCCTCCGCCGAGAAGAACACGGAGAAGTGGCGCCCGATGATGTCGTGCGCAGAGTACCCCTTGATGCGCTCGGCTCCGCGGTTCCACGTGAGGACGCGACCGTCCACGTCGAGCATGAAGATCGCGTAGTCCTCGACCCCGTCGAGCAGACGCCGAAAGCTGTCGGTGGTGAGGTCGTGAGCTTGCACAGCGGAGGTTCGTGACGCCAACAGAGCTCCCCGCGGCAGACGTATCTGCCGCCTTCCTGAAGTGCATGGATCGCGCGCGTACTCGCAAACTACGTGCGAGGCGACCGGATCGAGCGAGCGACACCCCTTGCGGCCACGCCCGCGCTCTCCTTTTCACCGCCGGGCATGGCCGTTGCTCATGGCCGGACCGCTCGCGAATCCGAGCAGCAACCACGCGCGGCACGGCAGTCCGCGATGTGGCGGTCTGCCACAAGGGCGGCATTTACGTCACGCCACGAAGGGGGCGGGTCCACAGGCATGCCAGCGGAGATCGAAGTGGCCGAGACGACATCCGACGGTTCGTTGCCACGCCCGAGCGAGCCTCTGAGCCCGACGGCCCCGCATGTCGTTGCACCGACGAAGCACACGGTTCGATTCTACGAGGACGAAGAGCACCTCGTGCAGACGGTGGCGGGCTTCATCGGCGCTGGGCTAGCCAGCGGCCACGTCGGGCTCGTCATCCTGCGCGGCGAGCGGCGGCGCGCGCTCGAACAATTTCTGGAGGCGAGCTCCATCGACGTCCATCGCGCTCTCGAGTCGCGAGAGCTCACGCTCCTCGACGCCGAAGAGTTGCTGGCGACGTTCACCACGGACGAAGAGCCTGACCCGGACCAGTTCCGACGGCACATCGGCGGGCTCGTTCGCGCGATCCGCTCGCGGCACGAGGAGCGCCCTCTCCACGCCTTCGGCGAGATGGTCGACATCCTCTGTCGACGTGGACGACCGCGCGCAGCGATCCGACTCGAGCAGCTCTGGAACGAGCTGGCCCGCATCGAAGACGTCACCCTCCTCTGCGGCTACTCGCTCGAGAGCTTCAGCACGGTCGACAGCGCGGCGACCTTCGACCATGTGTGCCAGCTGCACACGCACGTCCTACCGTCCGAGACGTCGGAGGCGGACGCCGACGGCGCCCCCCACGCCCGGGATCGCGAAGTCGCTCGCCTCCAGCAGCGTGTGCGTGCGCTCGTCGCCGAGGTCGAACGACGCGAAGTCCTGGTGCAGGAGCTTCGAGAGCAGCGAGAGAAGCTGGGTCGCCGTGAGCGGGAGCTACGGGACTTCGTCGACCAGGGTGTCATGGGCATTCACTGGATCGGGCCCGACGGCACCATCCTCTTGGCGAACGACGCGGAGCTCCAGATGCTCGGGTACGCGCGCGAAGAGTACGTGGGGCGCCACATCCGGGAGTTCCACGCGGACGTGGACGTCTGCGAAGACATCCTCCAGCGACTCCACGCGGGGGAGACGCTCGCCGACTACGAGGCACGCCTTCGCGCCAAGGACGGCACACTCAAGCACGTGGAGATCCACTCGAACGTCTGCTGGCGCGACGGCCGATTCCTCCACACGCGCTGCTTCACGAAGGACATCTCCGCGCGCAAGGGGGCGGAGGAGGCCGTGCGGCGCAGCCAGCAACGCCTGGACGTGCGCCTGCGTCACCTGACGGCCGTGATGGACCAGCTGCCGTCCGCCTTCGCGATCGTCGAGGCCCCTTCGGGTAAGGTCCTCGTGGCGAATCGGCAGTGCGAGGTGCTCCTCGGCACTTCCGTGCAGGCGACGAACGTCCACTCCGACGAACGGCGGTACGTCGCTCTTCATCCGGATGGACGCCCGTTCGCGCCGGAAGACTGGCCGATCGTGCGGTCCATCGTGCACGGGACCATCATCAACGGCGAGGAGCTTCATATCGTCCGGCCCGACGGCCGGGCGGTGTACCTGCGGATGAGCACCAGCCCGATCCGCGACGACGAGGGGACGATCGTGGCCGGGATCGCCATCTCCGAGGACATCACCGAGCAGCGCGAAGCAGCTCGTGTCATGCAGGAGCAGAATCGGATCAACTCGGCGCTCCTCAGCATCGCGTCCTGGCTGAACTCGGAGCTCGACCTGGAGGTCCTCGTCGGTCGCCTGACCGAGCAGGCGACGGCGCTCTGCCGTGCCGAGCTCGGAGCCTTCTTCTTCAACGTCGCCGACGGCGCGGGCGAGAGCTACATGCTCTACACGCTCGCCGGCGAGGACCGATCGCGCTTCGAAGGCTTTCCGATGCCGAGGAAGACGGAGCTCTTCCAGCCCACGTTCGACGGCACCCGCGTCGTCCGGCTCGACGACGTGACGAAAGATCCCCGGTTCGGGAAGACGGCCCCGCACTTCGGGATGCCTTCGGGGCACGTGCCCGTGAAGAGCTACCTGGCCGTGCCGGTCAAGTCGCGCGCCGGAGAGATTCTCGGCGGCCTGTTCTTCGGTCACTCCAAGGCCGGCATGTTCCGCGAGGCCGACGAGCGCCTCCTCACCGCCGTCAGCGCGCATGCGGCGGTGGCGATGGACAATGCGAAGCTGTTCGGTGCCGTCCGACGCGCGGAAGAGACCGCAAGCACCGAGCGGCACAAGCTGCACGAGCTGTTCATGCAGTCGCCTGCCCTGATCGTCATCCTGCGCGGCCCGGATCACGTCTACGACTTCGTCAACGCCGGCGCCGCTCCCCTCGTGGGCCGTGATGACGCCGTCGGCAAGCCTCTCCGCGAGGTGTTGCCGGACCTGCCCCCCGAGCGCGTCGCGCTGCTGGACGAGGTGTACGCGACCGGTAAGCGATACGTCGAAGACAGCGTCCGCTCCGTGCGCGACTGGAAGGGCGACGGCCGGCCGTACGAGCGCTTCTTCAACATGGTCTACGAACCCTATCGGCGCTCGGACGGCACGGTCGCCGGCATCATGTCGTTCGGGTTCGAGGTCACCGAGCAGGTCCGCGCGAAGCAGAAGCTCGAGGCGATCGCGACCGAGCTGGAGAACGCGAATCGCACGAAGGACGAATTCCTCGCCACCGTCTCGCACGAGCTGCGAACGCCGCTCAATGCGATCCTCGGCTGGGCGCGCATGTTGCGTTCGAGCTCTCTCTCGCCGGAGAAGCAGGCTCGGGCCATCGAGACGATCGAACGAAACGCGAATGCGCAGACGTTGCTCGTGGAAGACCTGCTCGACGTGAGCCGGATCATCTCCGGCAAGCTCCGGCTGGACGTCGGCGACGTCGATCTGCCGTCCGTCGTCGAGAACGCGATCGACGCGGTGAGACCCGCGGCGCACGCGAAAGGCGTCACGCTCCGGCAGACCCTCGAGCCCGACGTGGGGCCGCTCCTCGGCGACGCCGGGCGGCTCCAGCAGGTCGCGTGGAATCTCCTGACGAACGCCGTCAAGTTCACCGCCAACGGTGGCATGGTCACCATCGCGGTCCGCAAGCGGGAGTCGTTCGTAGAGCTCGTCGTCACGGATGACGGGCAGGGCATCGCCCCCGAGTTCCTGCCGAACGTGTTCGAGCGGTTTCGTCAGGCAGACGGATCCCCAGCACGGAAGCAGGGCGGCCTCGGGCTCGGGCTGGCGATCGTCCGGCACCTCGTCGAGCTCCACGGCGGCACCGCGCGGGTCGAGAGCGAAGGGCTAGGACGCGGCGCGACGTTCACGGTCTCGCTGCCCGTCTCTCCGGTACGAACGGTCTCCCTCGAGCGGCCTCCGCCGCTCAGCATGCTACGTGCGCCGGTCGAAGGGCCGGTCGGCCTGGAAGGTGTCCACGTCCTCGTCGTCGACGACGAGCCCGACGTACGCGAGCTCTTGGCGGAGATGCTCCAGATGTGCAATGCACACGTCGTCACGGCCGCGAGCACGGCAGAGGCGCTCCAGCTCGTGCAGGAGCTGCGGCCCGACGTCATCGTCTCCGACATCGGGATGCCGAGAGAGGACGGCTACGTGCTCGTCCAGAAGCTGCGCGCACTGCCGCAGGCACGCGGCGGGCAGACTCCAGCCGTTGCCTTGACCGCCTTCACGCGATTCGAGGATCGAACAAAAGCGCTCATATCCGGTTTCAACATGCACGTGCCCAAGCCCGTCGAGCCAGCCGAGCTGATCGCGGTGCTCACCAGCTTGACGAGGATGTTCCCCCGTCATCAGCAGTAACGAATGGTCTTTTCGAGGTAGCGATCCATGGACGACACCCGTAGTGCTCTTCGCTCTTCCGACCGACACGCCGACGGCAACGAGACAGTCATTCACGGACAGAAAAAGGCACTCGAGCTCGCGGTCCACGGTGCGCCGCTCGCCGCCGTGCTCGATGTCCTCGTGCGCACCGTCGAGACGCAGTCGTCGAGCGACATCATCTGCTCGATTCTGCTCGTCGATCACGAAGCGAAGCGACTCCGACACGGTGCAGCTCCGAATCTTCCTGCCGAATACAACGCCGCGATCGACGGAATCGCGATCGGCCCTGGCATCGGCTCCTGCGGTACCGCAGCACATACGGCAAAACCGGTGGTCGTCAGCGACATCGCGACGGATCCACTCTGGGCGAACTTCAAGGACCTCGCAGGGAAACACGGGCTGCGCGCCTGCTGGTCGATGCCCATCTTCTCGTCGGAGGGCGTCGTTCTAGGGACGTTCGCGCTCTATCACCACGTCGTGGCGACGCCGACGGATCGCGATCGCGAGATCGTCGAGCTCCTGGCGCACACCGCGGGCGTGGTCATCGAGCGCGATCTCAACGCTCGCCGCCGCGCCGCCGCCGAAGCGGAGCTGCGCGAGCAGAGAGAGCGGCAACTGGCGCGCATCGCGGCGCTCTTCGAGCACGCTCCTGCAGGAATCGCGGTGCTCGTCGGCGAAGACTTCGTCTTCGACGTTGCCAATCCTCGCTACCGCGAGCTCGTCGGGGGACGTCCGGTCCTCGGAAAGCCCCTGCGCGAAGCGCTGCCGGAGCTCGCCGACCAGGGCATCTTCGAGCGGCTCCAGGAGGTCCGACGCACTGGAAAGCCCCACGTCGGGCAGGCCGTCCGGCTGATGCTCGCCGGCAGCGACGGCACCCTCGAGGAGAGGTTCTTCGATTTCGTGTACCAGCCGGTACCCAACGCCGACGGTGCGCTCGAGAGCATCCTCGCCGTCGCGTTCGATGTGACGACGCTCGTGACGGGGCTGCGGTCGGCCCAGGCACTGTCCGAAGAGATGGCCCAGCAGAGCCGCGATACTCAGCGAGCGCTGCTCGAGATGCGCATCGCGAAGGATCGCGCCGAGCAGCGGCTCGCCGAGCTCGAAGCGCAGCGGAGTGGCAAGCCGTGACTCCACGTGACGCTGCCGAGCCTGCCGAAGAGCTGCGGCGCTTCGCGCTCATGAAGATGTCGAACATCCTCGGGCCCGAACGCGCCAGGGTGCTCCTCGATCGCCTCCTCACCGAGCTCGACGTGAAGCTCGAGACACCGCAGGAGCTGCTGCTGCTGTCCGAGCGGATGTCGCAGCTCGGCGGCTTCGAAGCTGCCGTGGGCGCGATGCTCGGCGTGGCCGCGGTCTTGCGCGGTGCCACGCCTGCGTCGAACCAAGCGCGCGAGCGGACCTCGTCTACGGGGTAGCGATCGTCTTTCGGACTGAGTTGATCGCGTCCCCGCACGCGTCGCGCAGCTCCTCGTCGAGCGCCGACTGCGGAGCGGGGACGTTCGGTCGAAGGACGAGATCGCAGACCATGACGCTGCTCTTCTCGTCCGGTCCGGGCCTGACGGTGAAGGCGATGTGCATGTTCTTGATGTTGCCCTTCACGAAGGTGCCTTCGAGCACGTCACCGCTGCTCGTCGCTCGGGACGGCGGGAAGCGCGTGACGTACCAGATCGTGGCGACGCCCTTCATGATCGGGAGCTGGAAGTACACGTCCGTGTTCTGGCCCTGCTTGTCGACGACCTTGACGCTGCTGAATTTCGGGCCGGCGAGATCCTTGTAGTGGCCGAAGTCCAAGAGCCTCGTGCGCACCGCGTCGACCGGGGCCGCGATGAGGCCCTCGGCATGGCCGTAGCGGTCCGAACGCCCGGGCGGCACCCAGTTCGACTTGATGGGGCCAGGGTTCTTCTTCAGCCGTTCGAGCTGCGCGTTGCGGTCTTCGCTGCTCGGCGTCGGTCCGAAGGGCCACGGGCCGTCGGTCGCCTCCGGCGCGGAGGCCGCAACCGGCGCAGGCGTGGCGGCTGGCGTGGCGGCGGCGGATTCGTTCGGCGCCTGGGGATCGGGCGTCGCGGACTTCTGCGCAGGCGTGCTCGGTGAAGGGCCCTCCGAGCCGCCACACCCGACGCCGCCAATCGCGGCGAGCGCGGCGAGCGCGGCGAGCGGAAGAGCAACCGAGCCAGAAAGAGCGCGAGCAAAGGAAGACAGGCGAGTCGTACCGTCCATTGGCGAGCATGGTACCGTAGCCGGCCTCCCGATGCCCCTCATCACGATCATTCCCGGCGACGGGATCGGCCCCGAGGTGATGGCCCACGCGACACGCGTGCTCGAGCACTATCGCGACGAGCGCAAGCTGCCGCTCGAGCTGTGGCAACTCGACCTTGGTGCGGAGCGTTTTCTCCGCGACGGAACGACGTTTCCCAAGGACGTGCAGACGCGCATTGCGAACGAAGCGAGCGCCGTCTTGCTGGGCGCGCTCGGCGATCCCCGCGTCCCCAACCTCGAGTATGCGCGCGACATCCTGTTCGGCCTTCGCTTCGGGCTCGATCTCTACGCGAACGTGCGACCGGTACGTGCGCTCGTCGATCGCCTGGTGCCGCTCCGGGACCGGAGCGCCGAGGACATCGACATGGTCGTCTTCCGCGAGAACACGGAGGGCATCTACGTCGGCATCGGCGGGCAGTTCAAGAAGGGCACCGCGGACGAAATCGCGATCAACGAGGACGTGAACACGCGCAAGGGCGTGGAGCGCCTGATTCGCGCGGGCTTCGAGTACGCGAAGAAGCACGGAAAGAAGACCGTGCACATGGCGGACAAGTCGAACGCGATGAAGCACGCGCACGAGCTCTGGTACCGCTGCTTCTTCGAGGTGGCGAAGGAGTATCCCGGCATCTCCGCGAAGCACGTGTACGTCGACGCGCTGTGTCTGTACCTCGTCCAGGATCCGCGGCCGTTCGAGGTGATCGTCACGAACAACCTGTTCGGCGACATCGTGACGGACCTCGGTGCGGCGCTCCAGGGCGGGCTCGGCATGGCCGCGAGCGCGAACGTGCACTACGCCGACCCGCGCCGGGTCGCGTTGTTCGAGCCGGTGCACGGGTCGGCGCCGCCACTGGTCGGCAAGGATCTCGCCAACCCGATCGCGAGCTTCCTCACGGTGGGAATGATGCTTGCCCATCTCGGCTGGCCCGAGGAGGAAGCCCGCATCGAGAAGATCTGTGCCGAAGCCGTCATGACCGGCAACTGCACCCCCGATGTAGGTGGACAAAAGGGCACCAAGGCCGTGGCCGAGTGGGTGCTCGAGCGCCTCCGGGCGAGCTGATCTTTTCGTCGATCGCGGCCAAAACTGGGACGCGATGCAGTGTCAGAGCCCGACACATCGCCCGAAAATCGGGCGTCGCATGCAAGGTCGGGAACTTTTCAGGCGTAGGATTGTCCTGAAGAACCTGGCGTGGCGTGGAACTTCTTCGTCGCTCGTGCGTCCAAGTTTGGACGCGACCCGACGAGGCGCGGGATCTCTCCCTGGAGGCTGGCGAGACGAATGGGCGTGAAGGGCTGGAACGTCGCGGTGCTGGTGGCGATCGGATCGATCTGGTTCTGCGGCACGACGCAGCGCGAGAAGCCGGTGGTCGGCGACTCCTCTCATCATGGTCGCATCGGCCTCCTCGAGACCAAGGTGGCCGCGAGCCCGAAAGACCCCGCCGCGCTGCGTGAGCTCGCGCAGGCCTACCTCGACATCCGCCAGCCTGGCATGGCCGTCGGCACCATCGAGCGCGCTCCGACCGAGGCTCGTGAGGAGCCCACGGTGGAACACCTGTACGCGCGGGCACTCCTCGATCAGGGCCGTTCGGCGGACGCCCTCGCTGCCGAGAAGCGTGTCCTCGCCAAGTGCGCGGACCCTTCGCCCGAGGTCCTCATCTGCTCCTCGTACCTCATCGCGTCGGCGACCCGCCGCGCGGAGATCATCGAACAGCTCGTCCAGCTCGGCGTGGAGGATGCGAACGCGCAGCCCGAAGCGTCGAGCCTCGCCTATCACAACGCCACTCGCCAGGTCTCACTGTCCGTTTCAAGGTGACGTAACGAGGGCATTGCCCCGTCGTAGTCCTTCCGACCGGCGCTCCTCCCGCATCGCTCGATTCATGTAGGTTACATTCAGTTTCGAAGACGTCTCCGAGCACGCAGAAGTGGCGGCCCCGCACGTCGCCACGTATCACAGGGGAAGCCGCTGACTCGGCATGCGTCGACCGCATGCCTCGAGGAGGACCGTTGAGCCGATCGCGCGCGCGCCGTTGGGTCGAAGCAGGTTCGAAGGTTTTCACCGGGCTCGCTGCGATGGCGGGCCTCGTTTCGGCGACCGGCTGCCAGACGATCCAGGGCACACCGCCGAAGATCGCGGTGCGCCCTTCGTCGCAAGAAGAGCTCGCGGACGTTCGCGTGCTCGAGAAGCCCTTCGCGCTCGCCGTCCCGGAAGACGCCATCGTCCGCGTGGTCGGCCCGTCGATGACGTGCACGGGCACCGTCATCGACGACGACCTCATCCTGACCGCGCATCACTGCCTGGTCGAGCGCGGCTCGCACGGGGAGTTCACGAAGCACCTCATCGACGCCGGCGGGATCCGGGTCGAGCTCGGCGGCGACTACTTCGCGTGGGGCGAGGTCGGCGTCCGGCACATCGTCGCGCCGCCGTGCGGCGAAGGCGGGGGCGCGGGGGACGTCGCGGTGCTCGTGCTCACGCGAAAGCTCATCGGCTTGTCGCCGATGACGCCTCGGCTCGAAGCGCCGCCGCGCGTCGGCGAGGAGGCGTACCCGGTCGGGTTCGGGCGGTGCGCGCTCTCGGCAGACGCGATCAAGCGCAAGGGACGCGACGGCGGCCCGATCCGTGCGCTCTCGGCGGAGACGCTGCACATGAGCGCGTCCGTGTGCCCCGGCGACTCTGGCGGGCCCGTCTTCGCGAAAGGGTCCCGTGAGATCGTCGGGGTCGTGAGCCTGTCGGCGATGGACCATGACGAGTCGACGCGTGGGCCGTCGGTCATGGCGAGGATCGACGCGTATCGGCTCGTCTTCGCTCATGCACGGCTGGTGGCGGACGGTCTGGCGCCCAACGAGCTGCCGCCGCTCGAGTGTACGAAGAAGTGATGCCTCGCTTGCTGCGACCGGCGTGGGTTGCTACGCCCTGCCTCGGCGCCCTGCCTCTCCGCCCCCGAGCAGGCGAGAGAGCGGCTGACCGGCCTCCCCGCTAGGCGCCGTGTCGCAGCGCTAGCGGGAGCGTCACCCGCCGGCGCCCGACAGCCATCCTGCCGCTCGTCCCTGTCCTGTCGCTCGATCCTCGCTGCGGCGGGCATCCTTTTCTCGGTCGGAGGGCCGGCCTGGCGGGAGACGAGCGCCCGCAAAACGAGTAGCCTTCCCCGCATGTGCGGCATCGTTGGTTACGTCGGAACGAAAGATTCGGCCCCCATCCTCGTGGAGGGCCTTCGCCGTCTCGAGTATCGCGGGTACGACTCCGCGGGCCTCGCCGTCCACACGGGGCGCGGCGTCGAGATCGTTCGCGCTGTCGGCAAACTGTCGAACCTCGATGCAGCGCTCAAGAAGAACCCGCTGAGCGGCACCACCGGCATCGGTCACACGCGCTGGGCGACGCACGGGCGGCCCAGTGAAGCGAACGCACATCCGCACGTCGCCGGGCGCGTCGCCGTCGTCCACAACGGCATCATCGAGAACCACGTCGATCTCCGCCGCGAGCTCGAAGGCCGCGGGGTCAAGTTCGCGAGCGACACGGACACCGAGATCGTCGCGCACCTCGTCGACGAGGAGATGCGCGCCGGCGCGAACCTCCGCGAGTCCGTCCGCAAGGCGCTCCTGAGGGTCCGCGGAGCGTATGCGATCGCCGTCGTCGACGGCCAGGAGCCGGACGAGATCATCGTCGCCAAGCACGACTCGCCGCTCGTCCTCGGCGTCGGCGAAGGAGAGAACTTCGCCGCGAGCGACATCCCGGCTCTCCTCGCGCACACGCGCGACATCATCCTGCTCCAGGACGGCGAGATGGCGGTCATCCGCAAGGACCGCCTCGAGCTGATGAAGATCGCCGACGCCGCTCCCGTCACGCGGGTCTCGAAGCGCATCGACTGGTCGCCGACCCAGGCCGAGAAGGGTGGCTACAAGCACTTCATGCTCAAGGAGATCTTCGAGCAGCCGCGCGCGATCGAAGACACGCTCCGCGGGCGTATCGATCTCCAGGCCGCCGACGTCATCGCGTCCGAGATCGGTGTCTCCGAGGAGCTCGCGAAGAAGCTTGGCCGCGTGTACTTCCTCGCCTGCGGGACGAGCGCCCATGCCGCGATGGCGGGTCGCTACTGGGTGGAGTCGCTCGCGCGCGTCCCCGCGACCGTCGAGATCGGGAGCGAGGTCCGCTACCGCGAGCCCGTGTTCCTGCCGACCGATCTCGTCGTCGCCGTGAGCCAGAGCGGCGAGACGCTCGACACGCTCGCCGCCGTGAAGGCAGCGAAGGCCGCCGGCGCGACCGTGGTCGCCGTCGCAAACGTGCTCGACAGCGCGATCCCGCGCGCCGCGGACGGCTCGCTGTACACGCATGCCGGCCCCGAGATCGGCGTCGCATCGACGAAGTGCTTCACGACGCAGCTCGCCGCGCTCTTGATGCTCGCCGTGTACCTCGGCCGACGCCGCGGGACGCTGCCGGTCGAAGGCGCGCGCCGCGTGCTCGATGCGCTCTGGCACGTCCCCGCCCAGATGCGCGAGGTCCTCGGCCAGGCGGAGCACATCAAGCACATCGCTCGAAAACACCTCCGCGCGCGTGACATGCTCTTCCTCGGACGCGGGACGCAGTTCCCGATCGCGCTCGAGGGCGCGCTCAAGCTGAAGGAGATCTCGTACATCCACGCGGAGGGCTACGCCGCCGGCGAGATGAAGCACGGGCCCATCGCGCTCATCGACGAGGACATGCCCGTCGTCGTCGTGTGCCCGAAGGACCAGCACTACGAGAAGACGCTCTCGAACATGCAGGAGGTGAAGGCACGCGAAGGCATGCTCATCGCCGTCTGCACCCAGGGCGACACGGACGTCCCGCAGATGTGCCTCCCCGAGATGACGGCCGTGCCGCCTTCGGGCCGAGGCGGAAGCTACAACGCCATCCCGGCCGCGCCGGACGTCGTCATGATCCCCGAGGCGCAGCACGAGGTGCTTCCGCTCCTCACGGTGCTGCCGCTGCAGCTCCTCGCCTATCACATGGCGGATCTGAAGGGCACGGACGTGGACCAGCCGCGCAACCTGGCAAAGACCGTCACCGTCGAGTGACGGTCTCGCCGAGATTCGCGCGCGAACCCCGCTACGGCTCGCCGCGAGCGGTCCTCAGTGCTTCGGCCTGCGCCGGACGAGGCGAAGCTTGCCCTTCTCGCCCGCGCACCAGAAGCTGTCGTTGCCTGCAGACTCGACGCCCGCGATCAGCTCCACCGGCACGGTGACCGTCTCTTCGACGGAACCGTCCGATGCGAGCCGCCGTAGCTCGGTGGGCTTTCCGTCGACGGCCGCGCCATGCCAGAGCGCGCCGTCGACGACGGAGACGCCCGTGACGAAGCGATCCGACGCGAGCGTCTTAACGACCTCGCCGGTCTTCGCGTCGACCTTGTGGATCTTCGCGCCGTGGCACTGTCCGATCCACAGGTAACCGTCCGCATACGCCATCCCGCTGTCCGCGCCCTTGCCCGGAGCCGGCAGTCTCCGGAGGATCCGCCCGTCCGACGGGTGGATGACCAGGATCTCGCCTTTGGCGAGCTGGTAGATGTTCTCGCCGTCGAACGCCGTGCCTGCGTCGGCGTTCGGAACGTGATGCGTCTTCACGACCTTCGAGGTCTCGGGATCGAACGCAACGAGCTCGTCGTTGCGCGCGAACCAGACGTACTTGCCGTCGAACGTCACGCCGTGGATCGACTTCTCGTCGATCGGTCGGAACTCGCGGACGATCTCCGCTTCGCTCGTCGTCGATCGCGGCTTGGGGAACGTCTCGTTCGCCATGGTGCTCGTCTCGTTCATGATAGCGACTCCGCGCTGTGGGCGACTCCATCGCCGCCACGAGACGATCTACGTCTTCGGTACGAGACCGAGGAGTAACATCCGTGACGCGATCGGCGTTCCTGGCCGCGTGTAGCGGACATCTTTGCCCTTGCCGGTGCGGATCGCTGCGCCGCTCTGGACGAGCGCGGAGAGCGCGCGCTGCGCGGTGCTCTTCGACACGCCGGCGTGCTCGGCGAGGCCCTGAGCCGACCATGCGGCCCCATCGCCGAGGAGAATCGCGATACGTGCACCTTCGTCGTCGGATGCCGGGAGCAGGACGATGACGTCGCGCTTCGACTCGAGCACGTAGCCGTCCGCCGTCGCGATCGGCTCGGCCGCGAGCCCATCCATCGTCTTTCGGAGCCGCCCGAGCTCGACACGGAGGCGCGCGCGATGCGACGCGTTCACCTTCCGGACGGCGAAAGCGCGCGCCGCGAGATCGTCACGGGCGACCGATCTCGGCCAGTCACGCGCGAGCTCGAGGAGGAGCGCGAAGAGCGTGGGACGCCGCGCGAGCGGGATCGTGACACGACCGCCGATCGCGAGTCGCCGGCAGGCGTCGACGAGGAGGACATCGCCGCGCGAGACCTCCTCGATCGCGAAGAGATCCACGTCGCGAACGAGACCTTTGTGAAACGTCCGCGCGATCGGCCGCGAGAGCTCCTGCTCGAGGGCGACGAGCGCGCGTGCCAGGAGCTGGTTGGGTGCCTTCGCGAGACAGCTTCGGGCCCGCGCGAGCGCATCGCGAGCAGCAAGCGCCGCCACGGACCGGATCGCGATCTCCGCTTGCGCGAGGCAAGCGACCGCGCGGAGATCCGGCGTGAGGTCGGCCGCCAACGTCTCGTCGACGACGCGCCGCGCCTCCGGGAGACGTCCGAGCAGCACCTCGGCGCGCGCGAGCACGAGGCGCTGCATCGCAGCGTTGCGGGCATCACCGAGACGTTCGAGCTCGGCCACCGATGCCTTCGCGGCTCGCGCTGCCGGCGCGGGATCACCCGTGCTCAGCGCGATCTCGACGAGCGCGGCTCGGCCATGCGCGCGCGTGCGTGCGTCCTCCGCAGCTGCCACGGCGCGATCGAGAGAGTCACGCGCGAGCTCGAGATCGCCCAGCTGCGCGTAAGCAATCCCCCGCAGCGTCAGACCGAGCGGCGACTCCGTGCGCCCGACCAGGCCGAGCGCGCGCAGCGGCTCGCCGCTCGCGAGTGCACGACCGGCATCGACCACGTGAGCTGGGACGGCTCGCACGGGATCAGGATCGAACGCTGGGGGCCCTTTGTCATCAAAGGACGACGCCGCGCGGGCCGACGACGCGGCCCGCAGCGGCCTCGAGAGGCTCGGAACGTCCCGGCCGAGGACGGAAGAGCTAGCCCTCCGTTGCCCTTGCCTGCGCGACCAGCCGAACTACGATGGTCACTGTCGCAGCGAGCCGAGCTCGCGGCGGCCCGGACGAGACGCGCCGTACCCGGTGAAGACAAGACGACGCACCTTTCGAAGGAGGTGTGTCGTGGCTTGGATTCAGCTGGTCATTGCAGGGATTCTCGAGACCGGGTGGGCCATCGGGCTCAAGTACACGCATGGCTTCACGCGGCTCGTTCCGAGCGCGCTGACGATCGCGGCCATCATCGCGAGCATGTGGCTGCTCGCGAGCGCCGCGCGCACGCTGCCCATCGGCACCGCCTACGCGGTCTGGGTCGGCATCGGCGCGACGGGAGCTGCGATCCTCGGTGTGGTGCTGTTCAACGAGCCGCTCACGGCCGGTCGCGCGTTTTTCCTCGCGCTCCTCGTTATCGCGATCCTCGGTCTGAAGCTCACCGCGCCGCCCCCCGCAGAGGGGCCGTGACGGACGTCACGTATCGAATGCTCGTTCGTGAAGGCCGGTGGCGCTCCACGACGGACACCATCAACTCGCTCAGCCGTGCGGCAGCATTCGTGGCGGCTTCGTACGGATCTTCGGCCAGATCGTGGACGACGAGAGTACGTCCACGCAGGCGCGCGACCACGTGGCAGTGGATGTCACGTCCGCCCTTCGGGCCGTTCACATCGCAGATGCGCACCAGGACCCTGTCGAGATGGTCTCGCTCGGCCCCGATGGCTCCGCGCATCTTCCTGGTGATGTGCTGCTCGAGCGCGCTCGTGACCTCCACGTTCGTCGCTCGGATCTCGATGTTCATGCCTCATCATTGGGCGCTATCGGGGCTGGCGTCAGGTTGGTTCCGCCGCCCACTGTGTTCTGTTTCGCGAACGATCGATGCGAACCTCTCCTGAAGACATCGTGGCGATGGCCACCTTCGCCGCCGTCGTGGAGGCCAAGTCGTTCACCGATGCAGCCCGCGCGCTCGGCGTGTCGAAGTCCGTCGTGAGCGCGCGCGTGAGCCGGCTCGAAGAACGCCTGGGCGCGCTTCTGCTCCTCCGGACGACGCGGCGCTTCGCGCTCACGGCAGATGGCGTCCGGCTCTACGAGCGCTGCGCCCGCGTCGTTGCCGCGGCCGAGGAGGCGGCGCAGACCATCGACGACGTGAGCGACGCTCCCCGTGGCGTTCTGCGTGTCCACGCACCTCTCGCCTTCGCGCAGGCACAGCTCGCAGCGCCCATCGCCGAATTCGCGCGGCTGTACCCTGACCTGAAGCTCGATCTCCGCCTCGATGATCATCCGCCCGACGTCGCGAGCGAAGGGATCGACGTGGCGATCATGCTGGCGGAGAAGCTCTCCGAGTCGTGGCTCGTCGCGCGGAAGCTCGCCTCCGATCAGGTCGTCGTCTGCGCGGCGCCCGGCTATCTGCGCCGCCGCGGGCTCCCGTTCCGTCCGCAAGACCTCATCCACCACCAACGCATCGTGCACGCACGACGGCGCGACCAGTGGCAGTTCACCACGAACGAGGGCCCGCTCGCGCTCGAGCCCAACGCCGACCTCGTCGTCGACAGCACGCTCTACATGCGCGAAGCCGCGCTCGCGGAGCATGGAATCGCGCTCCTGCCGTCGTCGATCGTCGCGACCGATCTCGCCGCCGGCAAGCTGCGGGTCCTGCTCGACGAGTTCCATCAGCATCCGCTCGGCGTTTATGCCGTGCATCTGCACGCGCGGTTCGTGCCGGCACGCATCCGAGTCTTCATCGACCACCTCGCAGCGCATCTCCGAAAGCCGTCGTGGGTGACGATCGCCGAGGCGGTTCCACGTCCGGAGGAGGAGGCTGTTCGAACGGGTAAGCGCGGTCGCGAGCGGCGCATCCCGATGACCGCTCAGGACGTGCACCGGCTCACCGAGGTCGTCGCGATCTATCGCGATGTCGACCGCTCGGCGGCCGAGCGACTACGAGAAACGCTTTCGCGGACGCAGATCGTGACCGCCGCCAACATGCCCCCGTCGATCGTCACGATGAACTCCCGCTGCCTCTTCCGCGAGAAGGCCGGGCGCGAGCGGGAGGCGTCTCTCGTCTATCCGTGGGACGCCGGGGAGAACCGGATCTCCGTGCTCGATCCGCTCGGGGAAGCCATGCTCGGGGCGTCCGTAGGGTCGTCACTGCCGGCGGGACGCGTGCTCGAGGCAATCCGGTACCAACCCGAGGCCGCCGGCGACCATCACCTCTGACGCGCGGGCGTCGAGACGCGCTCAGCGGATGCGGACGCTGCTGAGCGCGCTCGTGAGCTGACGGAGCGCCGTCTCCTGCGCGCGCGCGCTCTCTTCGACACGCCCGATCATCGCGGAGAGCTGGCGCGCGCCGTCGGCCTGGGACCGCTGACCGTTGTTGAGCTCGGCCACCATCCCGGAGATGTTCTCGATGGCGCTCGTGATCTGACGTCCGCCCTTTGCCTGCTCGTTGGCGCTGCGCTCGACGTGCTGCGTGATGAGCCGCATCTTCTCGGCGCTCTTCATGATGAGCTCCGAGCCGCGCGCCTGCTGCGCGGTCGCGGCGGCGATCTGCTGGACGGTCTCGGCGATGCGACCGATCGCGTCCGTGACCTGCTTCGAGCCCTTCGCCTGCTCGACCGTGGCACGGGCGATGGCGCGGACCATGTTCGTCGACTTCTGGCTCGACTCGAGGATCTTCTTGAGCGCGCGTTCCGCCTCGTTCGAGACCTCGACGCCGCGATCGACGTTGTGGGCGCCGCGTTCGACCGCCGTGATTGCGTTCTTGCTCTCGCCCTGCACGGTCTTGATGAGATCGGTGATCTCGCGCGTGCTCGCGCCGGCGCGCTCCGCGAGGTCTTTGATCTCGTCGGCGACGACGGCGAAGCCTTTGCCCTGCTCACCGGCCTGCGCAGCGATGATCGCCGCGTTGAGCGCGAGCAGGTTCGTCTGCTCGGCGACGTCGTCGATGACGTTGACGATCTGCCCGATGGCGTCGATGCGCGATCCGAGCGCGCTGATCGCGGCGACCGCCTCCTGCGAGCTCTCCTTGATGCGGTAGATCTCGCTGATCGTCTTGAGGATCGCCTCGGCGCCCTTCTCGGCGTCGAGCGCGACTTCTTCGGACAGCCTCGCGGTCTCGTTCGCGTTCGACTGGACCTGGTCGATCGAGACGTCCATCTCGTTCATCGAGGAGCTCGTCTCCTCGGCAGTGAGCGAGAGCGCATCGACGTTCTTGGCGACCTCCTTGATCGAGTACGCCATCTCCTCGATCGAGCTCACCGTCTCGCGGACGCTGTTCGCGAGCTCGCCGAGATTGTCGGCAACCTCGGAGCTCGTCGCCGTCATCTCGAGGATGGATGAGCTCGACTCTTCCGCGTTCTGCGTCAGCGACTCGACGCTCGAGGAGAAGGTCCGCATCGCCGTCGCGATGTCCTTCACGAGCCGAGAGGTGTCCTCCGCGGCGGCGACCTGCATCTGGACGCCTTCCTGGAGCCTCTTGGCGAGCGAGTCGATCTGGTCTTGCGCCTCACGCGTCTCGCGCGTCCGCTTCTCTTCCTCCTCCGCGATGCGCGCGAGGTCGTCGAACAAGCGAGCCACCTCGGGGGTAGCCCCGATCGGCGGCGAGGGGCGATCGCCGCGGCGTGCCCGGCGCAGACCTTCGACGACGGCGCCGACATCCTGCGACGGCCCGCCCGCAGAGGCGAACACGACCCCCACCGCTCCCGCGAGCGTGACGATCGCGACAATCTGTCCGACCTGACTGGCGACCTGGTTCGGGTCCTTGCCCTGCAGCCAGATGCCAGCACCGATCCCCACGGCCGCGACCACCAGAATCGCGACGAGCTGCCTGCTGCTGATATTGAAGTTCATGCGCGCACGAGCTCCGTGGCGGGCAAACCGACGAGCGAGAGGCCCGCGTAGGAGGAGTCGAGCGTACGCGGCCCGGCTTCGCCTCGGCAAGCTGCCTCACGGCGAAGGACCGTCGAAACCAAGCTCATTCGCTGCGCGAAGGCGTCGGCCGCCCACACCGGAAATCCGCGACTCACGCCGACCGCTTCACTGCATCGGGGAGCACGGCCTCGTCGAACCGCATCCCGAGCGCCTCGAGACGTTTCTCGGCGATGCCGAAGGCAACCTCGCTCGCATCGCAGCCGACGAAGACGCGTCCGAGCCGGGCGGCGACGGCGAGCGTGGTGCCGCTCCCGGCGTAGGGGTCGAGGACGACGTCGCCGGGGTCGGACAGAGCGGTGACGAGCCGCTCGAGGAGCGCCTCCGGCTTCTGGGACGGATACCCCGTCCGTTCCTTCGAGACGGGCGCGAGCACGCCGATCTCCCAGACGTCACCCATCGGCACGCCCTTCGTTGCTTCCTCGGTCGTCGACGAGCGCGACCGGCGCCCGTCGTCCTCGAAGACGGCGCGCTGCTTGTTCGTGCCCCAGGTGGCGAGCGTCGAGGCAGCGAGAGGCTCGTAGGGCTGGTTCCAGCGCGGCTTCTCCTTCGGATCCTTCCGATAGCGGAGCAGCACGTCGTGCACGCGCTGGAAGTTCGGCGTTTTGCTCGGCCACCGCCGATAGCGCCAGACGATCTCGCTCGCGAACGCGTCGTCGCCGAAGATCTCGTCGCAGAGCACCTTGACGTAGTGGCTCGTCTTCGGGTCGACGTGGACGACCACCGAGCCGTGCGGCGCGAGCAGGTCGCGCACGAGGACGAGACGCTGACCGAGCGCCTCGAGGTATTCGCCGCGGCTCGACCACCGGTCGTCGAACGCGAACCTCTTCGGCCGCGTCTTCAACGGCCCGGACCTCGGCGCTCGGCGCTTGCCGTCCTCGGTCGCCGCCGGCTCGATGGCGTCGAACGCGCGATTCGTCAAGAACGGCGGGTCCATGTACGCGAGCGTCACGCGCCCGCGCAGCTCCGTCATCGACGCCAGCGCGGCGCGATTGTCCCCGAGATGAAGGCTTCCCTTCCCTCCTTGGGCGGTCAATACCTTCTGGGTTGGAGCCAGCGTGGCCGGATCGAAGACACACGTCTTCCCCTGCCACGAAAGCCGTACGCCTTCGTCGCGCTTCACGATCCGATCGTCGCAAATCCGATCACGACGGAGCAAATTCACGACACGCGACGCCAGCAGAAGGCGCACGACGTCCGCCGGCTTCGCCTCGTGCCCCCTGACTCGACGGCGTCGCTCGCCTCTGGCGGCCTGACCTGGTACGGACGTCCTCGTGAAGCGACGCACCCCCGGGTTGGCGCCGATCGCGCTCTTCTTCGTCCTGCTCGCAGCCGTGCTCTTCGGCACGAGCGCGTGCTCGCGTTCGGCGCCGGATGCGACTCCGGAGGGAGTCGTGCGGCTCTGGCTCGAGAAGATGGAGAGCGCCGCCGAGGACGGGCGCGCGATGAAAGAGGCCTATGCGCTCCTCGGCCCACGCGCCCGCGCCAACTTGAAGGAGCGCGCCGAGCGAGCAAGCCGCGGCCAAGGCCGTCGCTACGAGCCCCACGAGATGTTGGCGGAAGGGCGCTTTGGTCTCCGCTTCCGACCGAAGACGATGACGGCGCGGATCGAAGGCGACGACGCCTCGGTCGAGGTGAAAGGCGACGGTCAAGACGAGCGCGCGACCGTGCGGTGCACGCGCGAAAACGGGGCATGGCGGATCGAGCCCGAGCTTCCGGACGTGGTGGCGCCGACGCGACGCATGGACGGCGGGACCTGAGCCCCGTCACCAACAGCCGCGCTCGATGATGGCCGCACTTCAATAGAAGAGCCGACGGAAGCCCCCGTCGGGAAGCGGCGTGCGCGTCACCTTCATCCGCGCCGTGACCTTCCGCTCCTCTCGGCTCAGGCCGAAGAAGGGGAGCTCCATCGTCACGGTGTATTCGCCGGGGAACAGGTTGACCGCGGTGGTCTTCGGCACGTAGCGGTGCCCCGCATCGTTCGTCACGACAGGCGCCGGCGCCGGGATGCGCAGCGCCCACCACGAGCTCACGTGCGTGAGCTTGCCGCCCGGCCGGAGCCGAACGGAGAGGATCGTCGGCGCGGGGGGCGGCACCGCGGTGCCGGCGACGACGGGCACCTGATCGACGTCACGGTTGTAGCCGTCGGTCGTCGTCATCGGAAAGTGCAGCCTCGGGGTCTCCGAGGCATTCGGATGCGGCTCGGGGATCCCGACCACGCGCGACCAGTCCGGGCGCGGCCCCGGCGGACGCGGACGGGCCTCGAAGAGGAGCACCGCCTCGGACTGCGACGTGTTCTTGATGGTCAGCTTGAGGAGCGACGTCCCGCCACCGACGACCTCTGCCACCTCGGGTTCGAGCGTGATCGCGAGCTGCTTGAGGGCCGCACGCATCGCCTCTTCCGAGGCGCGCTGCACGACACAAGAAGGTTCGTTCTCGACCCCGTCGAGCAGGCCGGTGCGCGCACATCCTTCGCGTTCGGGCTGGGGGGCCGGGGCAGCGCTGTCCGGCCGGCTGGCGCTCGCGCTCGGCGGCGCGGGCTTCGGTGGCTCGTCACATCCCGCGACGCCCGCGGCTCCCGCGACGAAGGCGCAGAACACGGCGCAGCTCAGGACGGACGACGGAGACCACATGCGCGAACCTGCCCGCGTACTCTCCTCGTCGTCCTCCGGTCAAGGGCCGCTCGCGGGCTCATGGACGTAGGACGCGCCTCTCGCCAGCGATAGACTGCCGCGGTGGCGAATGCCCTCCATCACCTGAAGCGCGCACGCGTCGTCATCCTCGGCGTCGCTGGGAGCGTCGCCGCGTTCTTCGTCTTCGGCGGCGCCCGCACGATGATGACGTCGGCAGGCGGCGACCCATACGATGCCGTGCCTCGCGACTCTTTCCTCGTCGCGACGGTGAACCTGGCCGAGCTCCGCCGTTCGCCGCTGCACGACGTCTTGTTCGGCAGGGAGACGCTCGGTCGCGAGCGAAGCACGGACGTGCCCGTACTCGGTGCGAAGGCGCTCGGAATCGCCAAGCTCGCCGACGCGTGCGGGTTCGATCCGCTGACGCGCGTCGAGCAGCTCGCCGTCGCGGTCCCGGAGGAAGGTGACAAGGGGGAGCTCGGCATGGCCGCGCGCGTCTCCGTCACGCGCGAGGAGCTCTCACGCTGCACGACCAACCTCGCGGGCCAGCGAGGCGGCAAGGTCGAAACGAAAGACGTCGGGAGCTTCGTGGTGGTCGAGGACTCCGCGGGAGCGCTGGAAGCGGCACGGCCACGGCTTGCTTACGGTCACGGGGGCCTGCTCGTCGTCGGGCGCGGTGCATGGTTCGACGCGATGATCGAAGCCGCGAACGGCAAGAAGCCGAGCGCGCGCGACGCACAGGCGCACGTCGCGCTGCGTTCTTCTCTGACGAGCCGCGACGGATGGCGCGCACCGACGGTGCTCGTCTCCGCGCTCTTGCCCCGGTCGCTCCGCGAGCGATTGAAGGCGGAGATGGCGGACGAGGTCTCCGCCGACGGCCACGCTGGTGACGGCTCGCAGAGCATCATGAGCGGCGTCCTCGGCGTCTCGGCCGTGGGGCTCGCGCTTCGCGCCGGCGGAAGCGGTCAGTCGGTCGATGCGGCTCTGGAGCTCGTCTGCGACACGGAAGACGGCTGCGCTGCCGTGGAGAAGCTCATCCTCAAGAAGCGGCTCGACTGGTCGAAAGAGCTCGGGCTTCGAATGGTCGGCTTCGGTCCGCTGCTCGACTCGATCGAGGTGAAGCGTGACGGAGTACGGCTGCGCGTCACGGCTGGTGCGGCGGCCGACGCGCTCGCGTCGGCGATCGACCGCGTCCTGCGGCTGAAAGCCCGCTCCCCCGGCCGCGACGAGCGCCCGTTACTACCGGCGCCGTCCCCCTCACCGCCTAGCGAGAAGGCCTCCGACGCTGCGGGAAAGCGAGATTCGGACGCGAAGGGCACGAGCGCGGACGAGGTCATCCCGGCGCCGCGCCCGTCTCATTGAACGGCTTCCAGCGACGCCGCGCGCCCGCGAGCCGAAAGCTTGCGGCGGATCAGCGGGCCAGCCGGACAGCTCGACGGCGACCGAGCGGGCGTCCCCTGTCCCTGGGTCCGACCACGACCGTAGTGGGTGGATTTCGATCGTGAGATTTTCTACTCTATTTCTCCCTCTCGGCCCGGGTTCGCAACGTCGCGGCCCGAGCTGCCATCCGAACTCGTTGGACGACACCCGTCGTCCGGCACCCAGCAAGCACAGGAGGCCGCTATGGCCGGCAAGAACGTGATCGAGCTCACCGATGCCAACTTCGAGGCCGAAGTCCTCAAGTCGAACGTGCCCGTCCTCGTCGACTTCACCGCGACGTGGTGTGGCCCCTGCAAGGTCCTCGCGCCGATCGTCGAGGGGCTCGCGGACGAGTTCGCCGGCAAGTACAAGGTCGGCAAGCTCGACATCGACGACGCTCCGCAGATCACGCAGAAGTACGGCGTGCGCGGCGTGCCGACCGTCATGGTCTTCAAGGGCGGCGAGAAGAAGGCGCAGCACGTCGGCGTGACCAACAAGGACACGCTGGTGAAGATGCTCGAAAGCTGAGCTCGTCGAACCAGCGAGCGGCGGCTGGAGTCCGTCCAACTGTCCAGAATAGTGGACTCCAGTCGCTCGCCCGACGGCCGCCGTGAAAACAAAGCCCCGTTGGCCGTCCGGGGCTGCCCGCGTATCCTCCGGGCCAGGGTATGCAACCGTCTCCGGACCCGCGCCTCGTCCCTCTGCGCGACTCGCTCGTCGGCAGAGTTCTGCGCGGCGCGAGCGACGTCGCGTACTACCTGCGCGAGTGCATCGGCGAGGGCGGACAGGGCTGGGTGTTCCGCGCCAACTGGGACGACCCGTCAGGGCACGTCGTCATCGTCAAGGTGCTGCGGCCGGACGTGGTGGCGAACGAGGCGCTGCGACGCTTCCAGCGTGAGGCCGAAGTCCTGCGGATGCTCTCGACGCAGAGCCGGCCGAATCCGTACATCGTGCGGTTCTACGATCACGCGATCGCGCAGGTCCCCTCGCCCTACGGGCCGGAGCCGCTGACGCTGCCATTCACCGTGCTCGAGTACGTCGACGGTACGACGCTCGAGAAGGTCCTCACCGAGCAGCGCAAGATCGGTCGCGGCATGCCCGCCGAGCGCGTTCGCCGGTTGCTCCGCCAGATCTGTCAGGCGCTCGACGTCGTCCACAAGCAGAAGGTCGTTCATCGCGACCTCAAGCCGTCGAACATCCTCCTCGCGAACGAGGCGGGCACCGAGGTCGCCAAGGTCACCGACTTCGGCCTCGTGAAGCTGGTGGACGTGAACCTGCAGAGGACCGCGGCGCTCGCTGGTGCGTCGCTCGGCTATGCGCCGCCGGAACAGTACGAACAGGGCAACCAGCGCGTCTCACCGCGCACGGATGTCTTCTCGCTCGCGGCTGTCGTCTACGAGATGCTCACGGCGAAGCCGGCGTTCCCGTTCAACGAGGGCGAGAATCCGCTGCTCATCGTCACGCGCATCCTGAACGGTCCGCGCCCGTCGCTGATGAAGGCGCGCAGCGCGCTGTCGCCGGAGCTCGAGCTCTCGACAGCGCTCGTCGATACACTCGATCGCGAGCTCGCACGCGCGCTCGCCGCCGATCCGGGCGCGCGCCACGAGAGCGCGATGGATCTCTGGACCGCGCTCGAGCCGTCGCTCCGCGCCACGCTCGAAGAGCCGAAGCCGCGCAGCCAGCAGATCTCACCCTTCGAAGCGACGGCGCGCATGAGCGAGCGCCAGCCGCAGGCACCGGCCGGCGTCGTCGGCTCCGGCGTGCGCGTGCGCGCAGACAACCAGCCACCGTTTGCGGCCGCGCCGTCGACTCCACGAATGGAGGTGGCGAAGAACGGCCTTCGCGCTGCCCAAGATCGCGGCATCCTCGAGGCGCAGGCATCGAACCCGGCCGCCTGGACGTGGTCGATCTTGACGCCTCCGCTCGGGCCGAAGTCGGTTCGCACGATCGTGTTCACGCCCACCGCGGAAGCGGCCATCGGCTTCGGGCCTTCTGGCCTCGTCCGCTGGGAGCGCGGCACGTGGATTCCCGTCTCGCTCCCGGGCCACGTTCCGGTGAACACCCTGCGCGGCCTGCGATGGATGCGCGACGGCAGCGTGCTCCTGTTCGGCGAAGGAGGCTTCGTCGCTCGTCACGTGCTCGGAGGCGCGACGACAATCTGGCGCGTGCCCGATCCGGAGATCACATTCCTCGGCGCTCTCGTCGAGGACAACGGCGTCACGACGCTCGTGGGCGAGCGCCCATACCGCGGGACGGTCACGCGTCCATTTCCCGGGAAAACGGCCGGCGTGGTGACCCAGTTCAACGGCGATCGCGTCACCGTCGTCGGCGACGCCTTGAGCTGCTCGCGCCTCCACGGAGTCGCACGCATGACGAACGGACAGCTCGTCGCCTGTGGTGACTGGGGCGCCATCGTTCGCGTCGAGCTCGGTGTCGTCGAGTTCGTCGCTTCGATCTGCGGCGGCCACCTCCTCGCGATCGCGCCGCTCCCGGAAGGCGGCGCCGTGACGGTCGGCGTCGGAGGCCATGCCCTCTCGCTCGGGCCGAAGCTCGATGCACAGCTCGAGGCCGTCCAGACCACGCGTGATCTGCTCTCGCTCGCAACGTCCGACGACGGGCAGGTCTGGGCAGGCTCGGCGCAGGCGCGGCTCGTACGACGCTCGACGACGAACGGCTCGAGCAGCTGGATCCGGATGAGCGGCGACATCGGCGTGACCTCGAGCATGATCGCCGTCGCTGCCGGGCCACGAACGGTTCGCGCGATCGGCGACGACGGAACGGTGGTCGAGGGACGGATCGCGTAGTAGGAAAGAGCTTCGGCGTTCTTTCCCATGTCCGTATCGTCATCGCCGTCCGCTTCGTCGGCCGCGGAAGAAACTCATCCTCCCGACGGCGAGCGCACCAGCTTGAAGAGCGTCCCGCCGCCTCACGCCGCCGCGAAGGCGATCGGCAAACGACCGCGAATGTCGAGGTTCTTCCGGATCATCCTCGGCATCACGGCGATCTGTCATCTCCCGTTCGTGGTCGCGCTCGCAGAGCTCGCGGGCCGGCTCGGTACGCCCGCGCTAGCCGCGTGGCTCGGCGCGGCGCTGACCGGCGCTTTCGGCGTGTACTTCTTCGCGGGCCGCGCCGAGAAGATCGCCCACGATGCACCGCGGCCGTTCGCGCAGACCTTCCTCGTCGACGTGCCGTATTACGTGCACTGGTCTGCGTGCGTGTTCTGCCTCGTGCCGTCGCTCGTCTACTTGATCGGCGAGCCCATCGTCGACGCGGTGCGGGGCGCGCCCATCGGCCCGTCCGGTGGGTTCTTCATGTGGACCTACGCGCTCGGGCTCGTCGTGTGCGGTTACGGCGTCACGCTCCGGCGGTGGTTCTTCGTCACGCGCCGTGTCGACATCCCGGTGCGCGGCCTCGATCCGCGCCTCGACGGTTACCGCATCGTTCACCTCTCCGATCTGCACATCGGTGCGCTCACGCCTGCTTGGTGGGCGAAGCGATGGATCGACCGAGCGAACCATGAGCAAGCCGATGCAGTCGCGGTCACCGGCGACCTCGTCACGAGCGGCGTCGCCTTCCACGAGGCGATCGCGGACGTCCTCGGCGGACTGCGCGCCCGTGACGGCGTCTTCTGCGCGATGGGCAACCATGACTACTTCGGCGAGGGCGAGCCGCTGATCTCGCTGATTCGCTCGCGTGGCCCGAAGGTGCTCCGCAACGAAGGCGTGGTCCTGGAGCACGACGGCGCGCGGCTCTTCATCGCCGCGATCGACGACACCTGGACACGCAGAGCCGACCTCGATCGCGCGCTGGCGCAGCAGCCGGCGAACGTCGCGACCGTGATGCTCGCGCACGACCCGGACAAGTTCCCGCAGATCGCGAAGCGCGGCGTCCAGCTCGTCCTCAGCGGCCACACGCACGGCGGGCAGATCGCCGTGCCGTTCCTCGCACGCTGGATCAACGCCTCGAAGCTCGCGCATCACTTCCACATCGGCGTGTACAAGGAGAAGGACTCGACCTTGTACGTCCATCCGGGGCTCGGCACGACAGGTCCGCCGATTCGCCTCGGCGTCGCCCCGGCCGTCGTCGTCCTCACGCTGCGCGCCGCGTAGTACCCGGCTGAACCTCGTCTTGCATCCCGTCCGGGCATGGGACGGATGCGCCGTTCGAGTGTTAGGCTTCGGAGCGTGGACATCGTGGCCATCGTCGCGCTCGGTCGCAGCGTCGAGGAGGAGGCGCCACGTCTCGCAGCGGATCTCGGGCTCACTGCCTACGAGGCGGGCGTCATGCTCCGCGCTCCGATGCCGGTCATCGTGCTCCGCACCGAGGACCGCACCCGGACGCTCGACGTCCTGAGCAAGCTTCGATCGCGCGGCCACGATGCCGTCGCCTGCGCGCTGGACGCCGTGACGTCGAGCGACGACATGTTCCGTCCCAAAGCGTTTCGGTTCGACGGCGGCGACTTCATCGGCATCGGACAGGGCGAGGAGCAGCGACTGCCGCTCGGCGCGGTGACCGCGTTCGTGCGAGCCACGCACGTCACGCGGACGGAAGACGTCGTCGTCGAGCGTCAACGCAAAGTGAGCCTCGGGCGCTCAGCGCTGACCGGCGGCTTGCTGGCGACGAGGACCGTCGAGAAGGAAGCAACGCGGGTGACGCAGGACCGCGAACCGGTGCTCTACGTGTTCCGCGCCGACGCTCCTCCATGGCTGCTCGCGTCCAACCAGCTTCGTTACGACGGCCTTGCCCATGAGATGAAGATCTCGAAGCTGGAGAACTTCGAGGTCCTGATCCGCGCCCTACGCGAGCGCGCCGCGTCGGCGGCGTTCGACGCGCGACTCCTCGCCGTTCGCGCCGGCACGACGGTCGTCAACGCTGGCCCGAAGCATCTCGCGATGTCGTCTTCGGCCAGCCTCGACATCCTCGCCCACATCGTCGCGATGTCCCTCTCCCGCACGCCCCGTCCGTACCGCTGACCGGCGACGCCAGGCGCGGCGTGCGCGCAGCGAAGAAGCGACGCAAGAATTCGCGAGCGACTCTCGAAAATTGGTGTCGCTCTCCAGAATCTGCGACGAAAAGGTGGTCATCGCGGGCACAAGCGCGCGAAATCCTTCCTGACGGCCCATGGCACCCCCGGTGCATGCCGCCCCCTTTCAGCCGTGAGCAAAGACCAGACCGACCCGTCCCTGCTGAAGGCCCGTATCGAAGAGCTCGAACGCGAGAATGCTCGCCTACGGGCAGGCGTGTTCGAGCCGAGCTCACGGACGATCGTGAAGGTGCCCGAGGAGATCGCGCCGTCGTTCGATCACGCCGCCATGACGATGCGCGGCGTCTTCCAGCGTGCCGAGGTCGACCCCGCCCGGGCCCTCGTCGCGGTGGACGGCGAGCGGTACATCCTCATCCGAGCATCCGCCTTCGCCATCGACTTCCTCGATGCGCTCGTCAACCTGTATGCCGACCGCGGCGAGCGCGAAGCGCTCGCGATCGCGCGCGGGTTCCTCTTCGACATCGCGCACACCATCGGTCTGCACGACGCCCGGAAGATGCACGAGAAGCTCGGTGCACGCGATCCGGTCGAGAAGCTCTCGAGCGGCCCGGTGCACTTCGCGTACACGGGCTGGGCCCAGGTCGCGATCGACGGGCGGAGCCGCCCCGTGCCGGGCGACGACTTCCTCCTCATCTACGAGCACCCGTACTCGTTCGAGGCGGCGAGCTTCGTCCGTTCCGGCCGGCGGTCGGACGGCCCCGTCTGCATCATGAACACCGGGTACTCCTCTGGCTGGTGTCAGGAGAGCTTCGGTGTCGAGCTGACCGCGCTCGAGGTCAAGTGCCGAGCCCGCGGCGACGACGGCTGCTTCTTCGTGATGGCGAAGCCCGATCGGGTGGAGGCCGCGGCGCGCGAGTACTTCGGCATCGACCCCGGCGCGATGCGCGAGCACGGCTTCGACGTACCGACGTACTTCGAGCGAAAGCGCGCGGAGGAAGAGGTGCGCCGATCACTGGAGCGCCTCCAGGAGGCCCAGGAAGAGCTCGTTCGCAAGGAGCGCCTCGCGACGGTGGGCCTCCTCGTCTCCGGCGTCGCGCACGAGGTCAACACGCCGCTCGGCGTGGCCGTCACCGCGAACGGCGTCGCGCAGGACGAGCTCGCGATGATGCGCCTCAAGTTCGAAGGCGGCGCCCTCACGAAGGGAGACCTCCGCAGCTTCCTCGACCGTGCCGGTCAGGCGATCTCCCTCGTCGAGACCAACCTCGCGCGGGCCGCCCACCAGATCACGAAGTTCAAGCGCGCGTCGGTGGACCACGTCTCGCAGGAGCAGCGGCGCGTGGACCTCGCTGCGTACGTGCTCGAGACGCTGGAGAGCCTCGGACCGCTCGCCCGCAAGAGCGGCCTCGCCGTGTCTTTCACGAGCGAGGGCGAGCTCGATTGCACGACGTATCCAGGCGCGATCTCGCAAATCGTGACCAACTTCCTCACGAACACGGCGATGCACGCTGGCTTCGCGATCACCGCGGCCGAGGTGGTGCCCGACACGACGCGCGTCCGCGTGAAGGTCCACGTGGCGCGGCTGCCTGACGGGAAGGTCTCGCTCCGCTACGCCGACGACGGGCGCGGAATGAGCGACGACGTGAAGGCACAGGCGTTTCAGCCCTTCTTCACGACCGGGCGTGCCGGTGGTGGCTCCGGCCTCGGGCTCCACATCGTGCACTCCCTCGTCGCCGACGTCCTGCGCGGGCGCGTCGATCTCGACACCGCGCCGGGCAAGGGCGCGACGTTCGTGGTGACGTTCCCCGTCGAGGGGTGAGCGCCTCGCGCGCCCGCCCGCCGACTCAGGACTTCCGGCCGATACCGAAGCTCCGGAGCTGATACGTCAGCGTCGAGGGCTTCATCCCGAGCAGGTCGGCCGCGCCGCCGTCGCCGGCGATCTTTCCGGCCGCCTTCTCGAGCGCGGCGACGAGGTTCTGCTTCTCGAGCTCGCGCATCTCGTCGACCGTATAGAAGCCACGCGGCGGCATCGTCATCGAGCGGACCGGCGGTGGACGGAGATCGTCTCGGACATCGGCCGACCGGCGCATCGGCTCGAGCGCCTCGGCTCCCGCGAGCTCGGGGAGCGCCGCGTCGAGCCGGAGGACCCCGTCCGGCGACAGGATGAGCGCACGCTCCGCCACGTTCTCGAGCTCGCGGACGTTGCCTGGCCACGTGTAGCTCTCGAGCATCCGTGCGACCTCGCGTGAGAGCGGGACGAACGGCCGCCCGTGCTTCTGGCACGTCTTCGCGACGAAGTGCTCGAACAGCGGAACGATGTCAGCCCGCCGTTCCCGGAGCGGCGGGATCTTCAACGGGAAGACGCTGAGACGGTAATACAGGTCTGCCCGGAACGTCCCCGCGTCCACGGCCGCCTTGAGATCGCGGTTCGTGGCGGCGACGACGCGGACGTCGACCCTCTGCGAGCGCGTATCGCCGACGCGCTCGACCTCGCGCTCTTGCAGCGCGCGAAGGAGCTTTCCCTGGAGCTCGAGCGGAATCTCGCCGACCTCGTCGAGGAAGAGCGTTCCGCCGTCGGCGAGCTGGAAGCGCCCGACGCGATCTCGATGTGCGCCCGTGAACGCACCGCGCACGTGCCCGAAGAACTCGCTCTCGAACAGCTCGCGCGGGACGCTCGCGCAGTTCACCTTCACGAGCGGGCCGCCGGCGCGGCTGCTCTTCTCGTGGATGGCGCGAGCCACGAGCTCCTTGCCGACGCCCGACTCGCCGAGGACGAGGACGGTCGCGTCCGTCTTTGCGACCGCCTCGATCTGCGTGCGGACCTGCTCGAACGCGGGGCTCGTTCCGATGAGAGCGCCGCCGCCCTCGGCCTCCTTCACCTCCTCGCGGAGGTAGTCGCGCTCGCGCTCGAGCGCGGCCTTGAGGACCTTGATCTCCTCGTACGCCGCCTTCTGCTCGGTGTAGAGGCGCTCGAGCTCGGCCCGCTGCTTCTCGACGGCCTGGAGCTGTTCGTACGTCCGAAGCGCCGCGATGACGGTCGTGAACAGGCGCGTCGACGTGAGCTCGGTCTTCGTCCGGTAGTCGCTGATGTCGAAGTGCCGGATGACCGTCGCCTCGGGTGCCTGGCCAGGCTGCCCCGTCCGGAGCACGACGCGTACGTGATCGTTTCCGAGCTCGTCCCGGATGTACTTCACGAGTGACAGGCCTGCGTCGTCCGTCTCCATCACGACGTCGAGCAGGACGAGTGCGATATCCGGATGGTCGACGAGCAGCTGCTTGGCGACCTGCGCCGAGCGCGCGCTCAAGAACGACAGGCCTCGCTCGGCGAACGAGACGCTCTTGAGGGCGAGCACCGTGACGTCGTGGACCTCCTGCTCGTCGTCGACGATCGCGATCTTCCACGGCCGGACGGCGGGTGCGGCGTTCACCTTGACGGACGGTGGGACCGTCTCGTCGATGAACGGAGATTCGGCGTCATCCGCGAAAGCCATCGTTGCGTCCCCTTCGTCCGAACACCCGTCGAACGATGCGCGCGGAGTATACCCGATGAGATGGTCGACTTTCGACCGTCCCGAAGTCCCAATCGTCACTCTTCCTCCGATCCCCTTGTCTTCACGCCCGAACGGGATACTTCGCACGACATACCGCGCCACGGGCACCGAGATTTCGCGGTGGCTCTCCGAGCTCGATGAGGAGCTCGACGGTCGAGACCACATGCGGGTGGCGCTTCCCGAACGCCTTCTCGAACGCATGACGCGCCTCGACGCAGAGCCGCGTTGCCTCTTCGCGACGACCGGTCATCGCCAGGAGCGACGCAAGGTTGTAGCGTGCGAGCGCCGTATCGGCGTGGTCCTCTCCAACGGCCTCCGCAAAGAGTGCTGTCGCCGCCCTGTACCCTGCCTCGGCACGGGCCAGGTCCCCCGTGGACGCGTCGAGCGCTGCAAGGTTGTGCGTGTTCATCGCCAGCTCGTAGTGCCGCTCGCCGTACACGCGTAGGAACGTCGCATGGGCCCGGTCGTACAGCGCCCGTGCCTCGTCGTGTCGCCCCAGCTCGACGAGGATCGCGGCGTACGCAGCTGCGTCCGCGGCGACGGTCGGATGTTCCGGACCGAGCGCCGCCTCGCGAATCGCGAGCGACCGTGCGGCGTGCACTGCAGCTTCCTCGAAACGACCGCGATGGTGCTCGAGACCACCGAGGTTGTGATGAATCGAGGCGATCTCGGGATGCTCCGGGCCAAGCGCGCGCTCGAGGATCCCGAGGGCACGGTCGTAGGCGGCGAGCCCCTCGTCGTAGCGGCTCGTGTACTTGCAGAGAATGCCGAGGTTGTTGAGCGCGTGTGCGAGCTCGAAGCTCTCCGCACCGAACGACTTCTCTGCGACGCGGACCGCGCGTAGCAACAGCGGACGAGCTGCGCGGAAGTCGCCGGCCTCCCTCAGGGCCACGCCGAGCTGCTGGATCGCCAGGAGGCGGAGCAACATCACCTCCGGGATCTCGTCGCCCAGCGGTCGCAGAATCGCCCAGGCGCGCTCCGCCGCACGGACCGCTCCCGCGCGATCGCCGCTGGCGACGAGGATGCGCGAGAGCGTGATGGACAGGTTCGCGACGTCTGGTGAACCGTCACCGTCGATCCGCTCGAAGACAGCGAGCGCCTCCCGGCAGCACCGCTCGGCGCGAGCGAGATCTCCCGCGCCGAGCGCCTCGTCGGCGTCGTCGTGAAGCTGGTTCGCTTCGGCGACCTCACGTTCCTCGATCGCGTCCACGGACGCCGCCGACGTGGTCGTCATGACGATGCTCGCTACGCGCGCGCGAACGAATGGTTGTGATTGAGCTTGAAATCGCCGGCCTTCAACCCGCTGCGCACGCGAACGCCTTTCGCCTGGTTGTGGTTCAGCAGAACGCCGCTGCCACCGAAGCCGCCGGGGCCGGCCTTCACCCCGCTGCGCACGCGAACGCCCTTCGTCGCGTTGTGATTGAGGTTCCAGCCGCCGGCCTTCACCCCGCTGCGCACGCGGACGCCCTTCGTCGCGTTGTGGTTCAACAGAAGGCCTCCATTGCCGAAGCCGCCCGGGCCCGCCTTCACGCCGCTTCGCACGCGGACGCCGCCGCTCTTCTTCGCCGTCTCCACGCTCCGAGCCTGCTGCGTCGCTTCCGTCTTCGTCTGTGCGTTCATCGGGTCTCCTCGAAGGATCGCGGGGACCGCCCCCGCGACGGCGACCTCAGCAGGTGACGTGCCACGCGCTTTCATGCGGTTTTCCGGCCTCCCAGCGCAGCGCGGCTCGCAAGAAACGAAAAGTTGAGAGCGACGCTCACCAATTCCTGCGCTTTGCACCGGCCGCCGCCGGGCAGACACCGAACAACCCGTGGAATCGCAGCTGGCCGGCCCTTCGAGACGATGGCCCGCGCGTTGCTGGAGCAGCGGCCGTGTCCGCACCGTTCGCTCAATCGATGCGCGCCGTCGCGACGGATCGAGCCCGCTTCCCTCACCTCGGCATCCTCTCGGCCGTCGTCCTCCTCGTCGCATGGCTCGCGTGGTTCTTCGGCGCACGGGTGAGCGTCTACGAGGTGAGCCGCGCCTCGAGGCTCGAGACGGAGCGTGCCGCACACTCGATCGACGCGCCCACGTCGGGCCGCATCGAGCTGTTCGACCTCGCGCTCGATCAGGAGGTGGAGAAAGGCGCCGTCCTGGCCGTCCTCGACTCCGAGGCGGAAGAGCGCCGTCTCGCCGAGGAACGCACGCGACTCGCGACGCTCGCGCCGGAGATCGACGCGCTGGCGCGCGTGCTCGCGGCGTACGAGCGCTCGCTCGCCGACGATCGCGCCGCAACCGCAGTGGCCGTGCAGGGCGGCAAGGCAAAACACGACGAAGCAGCGACGAGCGCACGCCTCGCGAGCGAAGAGGCCGCTCGCGCGAAGAAGCTGCAGGAGAGCGGCGCGATCTCGGAGGCGGAGGCGAAACGCGCGCTCGCTCGTGCCGACGAGACGCGCGCCGCCGCGCAGGCACGGGCGTTCGAGACCGACCTCGAGTCGCGTGCGCAGAGGACGCGCGAGAGCCAGGGCATCGCGCGCATCGAAGATCTCCGCCGAGAGCTCGCGACGCTGGAAGGCCGGCGCTCGACGTCACTCGCGATCATCGCCGAGCTCGAACACGAGATTGCACGACGGACGATCCGGGCGCCGGTGGCGGGACGCGTCGAGGACGTTGCCGTTCGGACAGCCGGCGGCTGGGTGAAGGAGGGCGAGAAGCTGGGTGTCATCGTCCCGCGCGGCGTGCTGCGCGTCGTCGCCGAGCTCTCGCCGCAGACGTCCGTAGGTCGCGTCCACGCCGGGCAGATCGCTCGCGTCCGGCTCGACGGCTATCCGTGGACGCAATACGGGGCGGTCGGTGCTCGCGTCGCGTCCGTCGCGAGCGAGCCGCGGAACGGGCACGTCCGTGTCGAGCTCGAGGTCACGAACGAGTCGTCAGGGAGGATCCCTCTGCAGCACGGGATGACCGGAACGACCGAGATCGAAGTCGACGCCGCGTCGCCCGCGACCCTCGTTCTTCGCGCCACGGGCCAACTCCTCGCGCCTCCGCTGGCGCGGGAGGCCGCGGGCTCGGTGAACAACGGCGGAGCATCATGACGGTGGAGGTCCGACGCCGGTGGCTCGTACCCGAGGTCGTTCAGACCTCGTCGATGGACTGTGGTCCTGCATCGCTGAAGGCGCTCTTCGAGGGGCACGGCATCTCGGTCAGCTACGGGCGCCTGCGCGAGGCCTGTCAGACCGACGTCGACGGGACCTCGATCGACGCCCTCGAGGACGTCGCCGGCCAGCTCGGCCTCGAGGTCGAGCAGACGATGCTCCCGGTCGACCATCTGCTCCTTCCCCGCGAAGGCGCGCTGCCTGCGCTCGTCGTCGTTCGGCTGCCGAACGGACAAACCCACTTCAGCGTCCTGTGGCGGCGGCACGGGCACCTCGTGCAGGTGATGGATCCCGCGAGCGGCCGCCGGTGGATGAACGCGAAGCTGCTCGAACAGCAGCTCCATCTGCACACGGCGACCCTCGACACTTCGGTCGTCGCAGAGTGGCTTCCGTCCGGTGCCTTCACGGATGCTCTTCGCGCGCGGCTCCGGCGGCTTGGGGCCTTGTCCGCGATGGCGGCGTCGATCGACGACCTCGAACGCGATGCGGACTGGCGTGGGGTCGCGGCGCTCGACGCAGCGATCCGCATGATCCAGTCGGTCGTCGACGGTGGCGGTCTTCGCCGGGGCTCGGAAGCCGCCGCGGCGATCGCTTCGCTCCACGGGGAGGCGCGGACGCGTCCGGAGATCGTGCCCGAGCGCTTCTGGACGGTGCTCCCGAGCGGGCTTGGCGAAGGCGCCGAGTCCGTGGAGCTCCGCGGAGCGGTGATGCTCGCAGTCCGTGGCATCCGCGAGCGCGTCGACGACGGCGCTCTCTCTCCCGAGCTCGCGCTGGCTCTGTCCGAGCCGAAGCCTCGGCCGGGACGGGAGCTGCTCCGGATGTTGCGCGACGACGGCGCGATCGGGCCCGCGACGATCGCGCTCGGGCTCGTCGGCGCCACCGTCGTCGCGATCGTGCAGGCGCTGCTTCTCCGAGCGCTGCTCGAGATCGGACGAGACCTCGGCCCCGTCGAGCAGCGGCTGCTGGCGATCGCGGCGCTCCTCGTGTTCCTGCTTCTCGGCATCGGCCTCGAGCTTCCGGTGGCATCGGGCGTCCTCGGCCTCGGACGGAGGCTCGAGGCGCGGTTCCGCCTTGCATTCCTGACCAAGCTTCCTCGTCTCGAGGAGCGCTACTTCGCGAGCCGCCCCTCGTCGGACATGGCCGAACGAAGCCATGTGGTGCACGCGCTCCGCGAGCTGCCGATCATGGCCACGCAGCTCGTTCGATGCGGCCTCGAGCTCGTCGTGACGACGTGCGCGATCGTCCTGCTCGATCCGAAGAGCGCGGGCTTCGCGGTCGCGATCGCCGGCGCTGCTGTCGTCTTTCCGCTGGCCGCGCAGCCCGTCGTCGTCGAGCGCGAGATGAGGGCGCGAACGCACCTCGGGGCGATCGCGCGCTTCTACCTCGACGCGATGCTGGCGGCGGTTCCGATCCGCGCCCACGGTGCCGAACGATCGGTGCGCCGAGAGCACGAGGCGCTCGTGTCCGAGTGGACTCGTGCTGCACGCGGCGTCGTCTCGGCCACGGTGGGCGCGGAGGGCGCGCAGGCCGCGGTGATGTTCGGGCTGACGATCGCGCTCGTCTTCGCCTATCTCGGCCGCTCGTTCGAGCCGGCAAGCGTGCTCTTGCTCCTGTACTGGGCGCTGAGCCTGCCCGTGCTCGGGCAGGAGCTCGCGCTCCTCGTCCGGCAATACCCGGCCCGTCGCAACATGACGCTTCGTCTTCTCGAGCCGCTCGGCGCGAAAGAGACGCAGCCTCCACGCGAGGACGTCGTTCGAAACGTCCGCGGCGGAGGGGCCGCGATCCGGTTCGAGAGCGTCGCGCTCGTCGCCTCGGGCCACACGATCCTCGAGGACATCTCGCTCGACCTACGCCCAGGCGAGCACATCGCGGTCGTCGGCGCCTCGGGCGCCGGCAAGTCGAGCCTCGCGGGCGCGCTCCTCGGCTGGCACCGAGCTTCGTCGGGCAGCGTCCTCGTCGATGGCTCGCCGGTCGAGGAACAGCTCGAACAGCTCCGCGAGGAGACCGCGTGGATCGAGCCCGGCGTACACCTCTTCAACGCTTCGCTCCTCGAGAATCTCCGCTACGGCATCGGCGAGAACACGTCGCAGGCAGCCGTTCTCGACACCGCCGATCTCCACGGCGTCCTGGCGGGCCTGCCCGACGGGTTGCAGACGGCGCTCGGCGAAGGTGGCGCGCTCGTGAGCGGCGGTGAGGGTCAGCGGGTGCGCTTCGGCCGCGGACTCGGTCGACGCGATGCGCGGCTCGTGATCATGGACGAGCCGTTCCGAGGGCTCGACCGAGGGACACGGCGACGACTCCTCTCTCGTGCGCGGCACTGGTTCGAGGGCGCGACGATGCTCTGCATCACCCACGACGTCAGCGACACCCGCGACTTCGAGCGCGTCATCGTCCTCGACGGCGGACGCCTCGTCGAAGATGGCGCCCCCGCCGAGCTCGCCGCCCAGGAGGGCTCCTTCTACCGGACGCTGCTCGATGCCGAGCGCTCGGTGCACGACGAGCTGTGGTCCTCCGAGGTCTTTCGTTCGCTCCGTCTCGAGCGCGGTCACCTCGAGGCACGGCAGCACGAAGAGCCGATCATCGACCACGGCGATCTCCGCGAGGTGGCGCAGTGATCGCCAGCACGGTTGACGCCGTCGATGTGCTGGCGTGGCCAGCGGCGAGAGTCGCCGAAGCGCTCTCCGCGCTCGGAGGCTTGTCCGGACTACCTGCGAAGCGCAACGATGTTCCTCCTGCGCCGGCGGATCTCGAGTCCTCGCAAGATCGTCAGGCTCTATGGATCGAACGCGCCAGCGCCCACCTCGGTATCGATGCCGAGCCCGTCGGCGCGTTCTACCCCGACCTCGAGCGACTCGTACGTGGCGTCTCGCCGGCGCTCGTCGCGATCGCCCCGGGTCGCTTCCTCGCGCTGGTACGTGTCGATCGGCAAACGGCTCGTCTGCTCGCCCCGGACGGCTCGGTCGTCCGCGTCGCGTTTGCGGACCTCTGGGGTCGTCTCGTCTCGAGGATCCCCGGCGCGAACGACCCCGAGATCGACGCCGTCCTCGAGCGTGCGAAGGTGCCCGCTCGCCGACGCGGACGTGCGCGTGAGCACCTCCGGCGGACCCGCCTCGCCGGGCAATGGATCGAAGGATGGTGGATGTTGCGTCCGGCGCCGTCCGCGACGCTGCGCGAGCACGCCGAGCATGCGCGACTCGGCCCCAGGCTCGTCGGGATCCTCGCTGCACACGCCGCGCTGTGCATCATCGGCCTCGGAGCGTGGTGGCTGATCGGGCGTGGAGCCCTCGAAGGTCGGCTCGATCGCGGATGGCTCGTGGCCTGGGCGCTTCTTCTCTGCACACAGGTCGTGCTCCAGGTGATGGCAGCCCGTGCGGAGGGACATCTCGCAGTCGACGGCGGTGGCCTCCTCAAGCAGCGCTTGCTCTCGGGCGCCCTCGCCCTCTCACCCGAGCACGTCCGCAGGCACGGCGCCGGAGAGCTGCTCGGAGCCGTGATCGAGTCCGAGGCGATCGAGTCGCTCGCCCTCTCGGGCGGTTTCGCCAGCGCGATCTCGCTCGTCCAACTGCTCGCAGCGGCCGCCGTGATCGCCTTCGGGATGTCCGCGCTCTGGGTACTGTCGTTGCTCGGGCTCTGGACCGTGCTCACGGGCGCGCTCGTCCACCGCTACTGGCGTGCGCGGAGACGCTGGACGGAGGATCGGATCGCGATGACCCATGACCTCGTGGAGAACATGATCGGGCATCGCACGCGCCTCGCGCAGGAGCGGAGCGCTTCGCGTCATGCCGGAGAAGACGGTGCGGTCGCTCGGTCGATCCCCGTGGCGGAGCAGATGGATCGATACGCGTCTCTCCTCGCCGCGCTCGTCCCGCAAGGGTGGCTCGTTGCCGGCATCGCGGCGCTCGCTCCGGCGTTCGTCACTTCCGGCGCATCGGCGGCGTCGCTCGCGCCGCTTGCGGTCTCGATCGGAGGCGTGCTCCTCGCCTACCGCGCGCTCCGAAGGCTCGTGCTCGGACTGACGAGCCTCGCGGGTGCGCACATCGCATGGGAGCGGGTCCGATCGCTGGTCGAGGACACCCGAGCAGACGTCGAAGCGGATCCTGCGCTCGTCGCCGCGACACAGCCGAGCGGACCGGCGCCCGTGCTCGACGCGCGGGAGCTGTCGTTCGCGTATCCGCAACGCACCGAGCCCGTCCTGCGCCGATGTGATCTCGCCCTGCATCGCGGAGATCGCGTGCTGCTCGAGGGGTCTTCTGGCGGCGGGAAGTCGACGCTCTCGGCGCTGCTCGCCGGGCTGCGGGAGCCGACCTCGGGCGTCCTGCTCGTCGGCGGCTTCGATCTTCGCTCGCTCGGCCGCACGGGCTGGCGCCGCAGGGTCGCGCTGGCGCCACAGTTCCACGAGAACCACGTCATGACGGGGACGTTCGCGTTCAACTTGCTCATGGGCCGGCGATGGCCTCCGCGGCAGGAGGACGTCGCCGAGGCGCAGGCGATCTGCGATGAGCTCGGCCTCGGTCCTCTGCTTGCGCGGATGCCGTCCGGTATCGAGCAGATGGTCGGCGAGACCGGCTGGCAGCTCTCACAAGGCGAGAGGAGCCGTCTCTTCCTCGCACGAGCCCTGCTGCAAGACGCCGACGTCCTCATCTTGGACGAGAGCTTCGCCGCGCTCGATCCGCATACGACGCGCGCGGCGTTCGAGTGCGTTCTCCGGCGAGCCAAGACGTTGCTCGTCGTCGCGCATCCATAGGCTCGTGGGCCGCCCTCCGTCTGTCGTCGCGTGCGTGACTCCGACCGTCAGGATCCCACGAGCCGCGGCGAGGATCGTCCGGGGCTCGGCACTGGAGCTCCGTCGGAGAGCGTCGAGCGGCGCGCGCCCATCTCCGAGCTCGCGCGCCAAGCGAGCTCGGTACGGTTCGCCGTGCCCGTCTTTCGGAGGATGGCGGCCACCTGGTTTTTCACCGTTGCCGGTGCCGTGCCGAGCAAGGTGGCGATCTCCATGTTCGTGAGGCCGCGGACGATGAGGTCGACGATTTCGCGCTCGCGCTGCGTCAGCCCGATGTCGATCGTCGTCCGCACGTCCGCCGGGTGATGGACCGCGTCGCCGAGGGCGAGGAGCGGCAGCGCCGCTCGTACGACGGCGATCTCGCGCTCGCGCCGCGCCTGTCGGGACGTCCATCCGAAGTAGATGCACGAGACCGGCTGGCGCCGAAGCTCGAGGACGGAGACCGCGATCGTGCGAAGCCCGAGGCCGGCGACGATCTCCCGATAGAACACCCGTTCACGCCGCTCCCTCGCGGGCAGGACTTCGGTGTCGAACGCGATGCCGCCGGATTCGCGTGCAACGGCGTTCAAGCGTGCACGGTCCGGCCAGTAGCGATCGGCGGCAGCCTCGCAGCGTGCGGTGTAGCCGGGGTCCACGCGGGAGACGACGGGATCGACCGCCTGCGCGGGGGTGGCCGCGCCTTGGTAGATCGTGTCGCAATCGACGGTCGCGTGGAGCCACTCCGTCCGCGCAGCGTCGTACTCCGCCGTCGTGGCACAGTCGGTCGTCAGCGATGCGAGTCGCGCCAGTGTATCGCCCACCACACACGAGCGTGCGCAATTGCGCCCGAAGATGCAACCCCCCGCTCGGATGACATGCCGTCGGCGAGTGGAGACCGGCGTGTGGGCGCCCAGTCGTGTTCCCGGGCTCTTTCCGCAGCGATCTCGCTAACGCGCGAACGCTGCGCAGGGATCTTCGTCGGTCGCCCGGGGCGTGAACCAGACGAAGTCGAACGGGAGGGTCGTCGTGTTCCATCGCGAGGCGTAGGCCGGCGCCTCGTCCTTGCCGCGCTCGACCTCGACGAAGGCAACGCTCGAGACGGGTCGCTTCGGGTCGCGCGCTCTCAGATCGAGCGCCGCGCCGCGATCGGTGCGTGTATGGCCCGTGCCCGCGATGAGCACTCCCTTCGGGTGGGCATCGTCGACGTTTGCGGCGAGCGCCTTCGCCATGGCTGCGTCCCTCGCCCGCTGCATGCGGATCATGACGGGCAACATCGCCTCGGGCAGGTGCCCGCAGTGACTGGCGCGCAGCTCGTCGCTCAGCGACACGCGCTGTTCGGGCGTCAGCGGGACGCCGTCGTCCAGGTCCGACGGCGCTCCGTCCGCCGAGGGCTTCATCATCGCTCGCATCTTCGCGGCGGAGAGCCCGGCAGCGACGATGGGCAAGTCGGCATCGAGCGCGATCTGCGCGATCGGCGCGTAGAAGCTCCAGCTCGGCCACCCGGAGTGCTCCCAGTCGACCGCGCTCGCGATGCGTGAAGCGTCTCGCGGCGCCCCACGTCGGGCCTCGTCGATGGCAGCCTGCTTCTCGACGTCGAACATCTCGAACGCGACGACCGGCTTCGCGCCAGCGTCGACGAGCCCCTTCAAGACCCTCGCCTGGAGGGCGTGATGGTCCGGGTTGTCGTGTTTCTCGCCGAGCAGGACGTAGCCGACTCCTGGCAACGCTCCCAGCATCTCGCGCTCGTCGACGAACCGCGCGTCGCGCACGCTCCAGATCCGCCCGACGAGGGCATGGTCCCGATCGAGCGACGCCGTCCACGCTACCTGGCTCGGGCTCGCGCGAGGCGTCGCCGGAGCAGCGGCGGCCTTCGCCCCTCCGACACGCGTCGGCGTCGAGCTACCGCAGCCAGCGGCGAGCGGCAGGATCAGAGCCGGAAAGACGAGAACAGGCAGGAGCCGAGAGCACACCCAGGGCATGCCGGCAGTTTACGGCGCCCCATGTCCCGAGGATCACGACGTTTCTCCGCGATCGGACGCCTCGCCGAAAACCGTCGCCGCCATGTCGAATGCCGGTCTGCAGGATGTCGATCATCCTCGACACGGAGGGCAACTCGATCATCCTGCACGAGCTGAAGAAGAAGCGCGCGTGACGTGGCCGCTCGTCACGTCGCTGACGTCGCTCACGTCGCTCACGTCGCTCACGTGGCGAGCAGCAGGCGAGCGTAGTCGGCGTCGATGACCGCCCAGGCGGGCAGCGAGACGAGCTTGCCCGCCGACTCGAGCTTCCTCCGGAGATCGTCGTATGCCGCGCGGGGCACCGCGAGCCCCGAGATGCCCTTCGACGTCAGCAGCGTGAAGCGAAGGTCTCGTCCCTCGGGATTGGCCGGCGTCCCCGTTCCCTCGAACAGGTAACGCGCCGCGGGAGCCGCCTCCGCGTTCTGCGTCGCGACGACGAGCTTGAGCACCTCGACCACACGATCGTCGAGGCCCGCGTCGAAGACCTTCACCTTCTCGAGGAGCGCGTTGCTGTCGTGGACCACACGGGTCGATGGCGGAAGCGAGCTCTCGAGCTGCCGCAACGCTCCCGCGTCGAACTTCCCGAGCGCGTCCATCTGAATGAGCAGACCTCGGCGGACGTCGTGATAGACGAGCTCCGGGTGCACCACGCGCGAGACGCGGCCGCATGACGGACACGCGAAGCCGAACAGACGTCCCGTGAGGAGCTGCTCTTTGAGTGCAGGCTCCGTGGTCACGTTGACGCTGCGGTGGATCTGCGCGACCGACGTCGCATTGCAGCCGGGGCATGTGATCGGTTGCTCTTCCGAGAGGCTCACGCCTCTCCGTCTAGCACGCGTTCACGGCGGCGGACGTCCGACTCGCCCGACGAGGCTGGGGGTGCGGTGCGGAAGCCGGTGGCCCGCTCGGAGACCCGTCACGCAGTCACGAATTTACTCGGCGTGAGCACCGGTCGAGCGAAGCGCGGCCTCGGCTTCGGCGCGATGAAGAGTGTCCGGATGCCGCGCGAGGAGCTCGCGCCACGCCCTCACGGCGTCATCGCGCCTGCCGAGCATCGCGAGGATCCGTGCGCGGGAGGTGCGAGCCTCCTCGGCAAGGCCGCCTCCGCCTCCGAGCTCGAGATAGCGTTCGAACAGCGAGAGCGCTGCGGCGGGCTCTCGCTCCTCGAGCACGTGCCCGAGGATGACATGGGAGAGCAGCGCCTCGCGAGACGACGGTGCCTGATCCATCAAGAGGCGGTAGTCCGCCTCCGCCGCACGGAGATCGCTACGTCGTCGCTCCTCGTTGGCCCGGGCGAAGATCTCGGCCGGCGAGAGCGCCATTGCCGTTGAAGCTACGTCGGCCTCCACACGCGCGACGTGCGCCGGAGCAGCTCGAGGTCGAACGGTCGGCGAAGCACGGGTCTCGATCCGGGGTGGTTCGGCGCTGGGCAAGTCGGTGGCGGCGGTCGTCGGGGCCTCGACGTGATTCGACACCTCGACCGGCGCCTCGGGAGCGAGCGCAGCCGGCGCCTCGGGAGCGAGCACCGGCGGCGGCTCGTCGACACGCGCGACTTCTTCAACGGCGCCGTGGCCTCCATCGACGCCGTGGCCTCCATCGTAAACGGCCACGCCCACCGAGCCCGCGACCGCGACGGCGCAGAGCCCGATCCCCTTCATCCAGGTGGACAGGGCGGACGGCGCACCGGCACAAGCGCGGCTCGAGGCCATCGCGGCGTCGACCAGTTTTCGAAGGCGCTCCTCGTCGTACGCGAGCGCGATTCGGCTCTCTTCGCCCCAGTGGCGCTCGACGCGGCGGGCGAGCTCCTCGAACTCATTCATCGGCGGATCTCCCAACGTGGAGTGAAGCGGTCGCGCGCGCCGCAAGGTCGACGAGCCGGGGGTCGGCCTCGATGCGCCGGACGAGCGCCTGGCGTGCGAGCCGGATCCGGCTTCGCACCGTGTTGACGGGAACGCCGGTCTGCTGCGCGATCTCCTCGCAGCTGTATTCGAGAACGGAACGACGGACGAACGCCTCGGCCTGTTCCGACGGAAGGCTCGCGACCAGCTCGGCGAGCAGTCGCCTCAGGACGACATCCGTGCTCTCGGGTGACTTCGCTTCGTCGTCCTCACGGAGCTTCGAGAAGCGGGAGAGCAAGCGGAAGCGCGTCTTTTCTCGCCGGAGCACGTTGAGCGTCGTGTGGACGGCGACGCCGACGGCGAAGCGCTCGATCGTGTCGTCACGGCACTCGCCGACGCGTCGAATGAGCGTGAGAAGCGAGCCCTGCACGGCGTCGTCGACGTCGGCGTGCTCGCGACCGAGCATGCTGACGACGACGCGGTAGACGATCGGGGCAACCGACTCGACGAGCGCGCGGATCGCGGGTGGGTCGGATCGCTGCACGGCGGCAGCGAGCTCCGCGAGCGAGAGCGGCGGTCGCGGCCCTCCAACCGCGACGGCCTCGTCGCCGGCGCCATTGGGAACACCGCTGCCCAACCCGGCGCCGTGAACGGATCCCAGAACGGCCGCCGATGAGGTCGATGGCGCTACACCGCGCTGCATCGTCCCAACCAAACGGAGAGGAGGATGCCGGCTTCGGAATCACCAGACGTCAGAGCCGGGATGCGGCGCATCACCGGGTAGTGTCGGTGACCGCGACGGATTGATCAGTCGCTCGGCGATTTTCTCTCGGCACGAGGACGGACGAAAAATCCGCCGCCTGGAATGATCAAAGTCGGCACGAGCACGACACTACCGCTCGATGCTGCGCGTGCTCCGGAGAACCAACGTCCCTGCCGCTCTCGTGCTCGCTCTGATCGGCGCCATCATGGCCGGCGGCTGCAGCTCGCGATCGAAGGTGATCGGCGTCGAGGACGACGATGCCCCGACCCCAGAGCTCGGGGGCACGACCGAGGCCGGCGCGCCAGAGACGTCCGCTGGCATGTGTCCGTCGAACACGTGTCCGGCCGGCCGTATCACCTGCCCGGGTACGTCGTTGCCGTGCGCCGTCGATCTCATGTCCGACGACGACAACTGCGGAGCCTGCGGGGTCCGGTGCCGTCAGGACCCCGCCTTCCTCGACCAGAACCACGGCATCGCGCGCTGCGTCCAGGGCACGTGCAAGATGGTCTGCCAGACGACCCATGCCGACTGCAACGGCCTGCCGGACGACGGATGCGAGGTCGATCTCGTCGGTCACCACTCCGACAAGAACAACTGCGGCGGATGCGGAATCGTCTGCAAGAACTTCTGCTCGTTTGGCGCCTGCGATTGTAAAGGCGGTGCCCTCTGCGACGACGGGCAGTGCCACAACACGGACTCGGACAACTTGAACTGCGGCGGCTGCGACATCGTCTGCGTCGACGACCAGCCGCCATATCCGCCCGAGCTTCACATGGCTCGGACGTGCAAGACGGGCCTCTGCAACCAACCGATTTGCCGCGACGGCTGGACCGACTGCAACGGTGACTTCCCCGACGAGAAGGGAAACGGCTGCGAGACCCATACCGCGGAGGACGTCGACAACTGCGGCGCGTGTGGCAACGCCTGCAAAGCCGGCGAGCAGTGCATCGACGGCGAGTGCCGGTGCTCGTGCGGTTCGGAGTGCTTCACGAAGATCGACTCTGACGTCGAGAACTGCGGGACGTGCGGCTTCGTCTGCCCCGGCGACTTCGGAGGCATCCGGCGCTACTGGGAGCTCTCGATCGATCCCGCACACGGAAAGCCCGTCTGCGAGCAGGGAGCGTGCGGCTACTCGTGCTCGCCGAACTTCGCCGACTGCGACAGTGACACCGCGAACGGATGCGAGACGGACGTCCTGAGCGATCCGATGAACTGCGGCGGATGCGGCATTCATTGCGACGCCGTCGAGGGCCAGCCGTGCGTCGAAGGCAAGTGCCTCACGAAGGAGTGCGACGTCAAATGAATGGCATCGTGAAGAGCAGCTGCCTCGTAGTCCTGAGCGCGCTCGGAGCTTCCATCGCGGTCGCATGCGCGACGGCCGACAGCGGACCGCCTTCGGACGATCGGCAGCCGCTGCACGATGGCGGGAGCGAGGCTGCGAATCAGACCGAGCCTGACGCAGAAACAGAAGCGGACGCCGGTCCGTGCAGCAGCTCCGGCTTGTGCAAGGTCGACGTACCCATCGACGGCCAGATCACCCTGATGTCGATCTCCGGCTCGAGCGCGATGGACGTGTGGGCCGTCGGCACGCATCGAAGTGTCCTCCACTACGACGGGACGACGTGGGTGAAGGGCGCCCCCATCTCGAGCGGAGGGACCTCGTACACGCTTCGCTCGGTGTTCGTCGCCAGCGACAAGGACATCTGGGTGACCGACGGCCCCATGCTCCGCCACTCGACGGGCTGGAAGGGACCGAGCGAGACGCAGTGGACCTCGTTCGGACTCGAGGGCGCCGATGCCGGCGCGGTCCCGCTCGCGCTCGGCGGCAAAGACGGTCGGGTCTTCGTCGTGAGGCAAGTCCCCGTCGATCGTCCGTCGCTCGTTCCGCCGCGTCTCGTCGTGTGCCGCGGATGGGACGAGAAGGGCCCCGTCGACGCCGAGTTCGTCATGCCGGCGACAGCCTTCTTCACGCGCGACGGCCTCATGTCGGTCTCGGCGTCGCGTTCGAACGAGGTGTGGGTCCTCAACATGCCTCTGACGGATCGGAGCGAGAAGACGCTGTCCTTCGACCTCCCCAGCAACCGTGTCATGCGCGTGTCGTACGGCGGCGACCAGGGCTGGCGAGACGAAGAGCTCGACACCCGCACGGAGCGGAACCTCTTCGGCGTCTGGGCGACAGAAGAGGTGGTGTGGCTCGTCGGCGAGGGCGGCGTCCTCCGTCGGATGACGCGCGAGCGCCTCGACACGCGCGTGTTCGAGAGTGTTCCGAGCCCGGTCAAGACGACGCTGCGAGCCGTCTTCGGGTTCAGCGACGACGACGTGTGGGCCGTCGGCGACGCTGCAACGGTCATCCACTGGGACGGCACGACGTGGACGAAGCTCGCGACGCCGTTCGACTCCGCGAGCGTGAAGCCGAAGCTGCTCTCCGTGTGGGGCAGCGGACCGAGCGACGTCTGGATCGGAGGGAACGGTACGATGCTGCACTTCGAAGGAGCCGGGCGATGAGGCTGGGGCGCGCGACGACGTTCCTTCTTCTCGCATCGACGGTCACGCTCGGCTTCGCATGCGCCGGCCCGGACGGCGTCTCGCTCGATTCGAAGCCCGGCCCCGACGCCTCTGACTCGCTCGACTCCGGGGGGCGCGATGCGACGACGGATTTCGATCCCGACGACGATCCGGACGACGACGCCGGTCCGATGACGAAGACGTGCAGCGACGACGGCTTCTGTTACGCCAAGGTGCCGGTCAAGCGCCCGCTCGTGGCCGTCTCCGCATCGAGCGTCGACGATGCATGGATGCTGCCGCAGGAGAGCAACAAGCTCCTGCACTGGGACGGCACGGCGATGACCGTCGCCTACACGCAGCCCACGCCGTTCCTTTTCCAAGGGATCTGGGCGCAGAACAAGGACAACCTCTGGGCGCTCGGTGGCGGAGCGAGCGGCCACGTCCACGTCGTTCGCTACTCGAGCGTCGGCGGCGCGCCGCCAGCCTTTCGCGAGCTCGAGACCAACGTGCGGTCCGCAGAGGTGAAGATGGTGCTCTGGGGAACGCCGGCGGGTGACGCCCTCTGGATGTTGACGGACTTCGGGCTCTATCGCGTGCACGAAGAGAGCTCCGCGGCCGTCGTCGAGGACGACGTCGGCCCGGTCCCCGACCCGAAGGACAGATTCAATCTCTATGTCTGGAACAGCGTCTGGGGCTTCGCCGCGGACGACGTCTATCTTGCCGGCAAGCTCTGTCACGACGAATTCGGCTGGGGCTTCTGCGCCACCGGATCGGCGAGAGGCGGGCTCGCCCACTGGGACGGAACATCCTGGACCATCAGCGAGCTCAGCGACTCGATCGAGGTGTTCACGATTCACGGCACCTCGCCGGACGCGACAGAGCAGCAGCTCTGGCTCACCTCTTTGAACGAGGTCGACCTGCTCCGAACGGTGCGGACGGACCTCGTGCCCGTGACCGCGACTGGGCTCGGGAAGCCGACATTCTCGCACGCGCTCGGCGCGGCTCCGGAGTGCAGCGGACGCATCGGCCAGGCCGTGTCCGCCACCACTGCTTGGATGGCCGACAGCGTCCTCGTCTGCCGCTGGAACGGAACGGAGCTCGTGCCCATGCGCACGACGGTCGGCGGTAGTCGCATCATCGATACCGTGAGCTCGATCTGGGCCAAGGGCGACGAGACGTGGGTGGTCGGCACCTCGCAATCGCCCTGGGGTGCCTCGAACAGGCCCTTCGCCGCGTGGCGCAAGGCTGCTGACGCCGGAGCCGACGAATGAAGCTCTCTCGAACCGGTCTCGTTGGTCTCGTCGTCGTCGCGATCTCGCCCTGGCTGGTGAGCGCTTGCACCGCGACGGTCGACGACGCGCCCCCTGCTCCAGCCCCCGAGTCCGACGCAGGCAACGACGCCGAAAGCACACCGCCGCCCGCTCCAGATGGCGGTTCGCACGACGTCGAGCAGCCTCCTCTGAAGCCGGCGAAGCGCCTCGATGTGACTTGCACCGGCGACCCTTGTTACGTCGCGGTGAGCGGGAATGGCGGCGAGCACTTCTGCGGTGTGTTGAAGGACGGCAGCGTGCGTTGCTGGGGACGGGACCGTCGACCGTGGGACTGGACCGGAGGAGGCGCGCTCGGTCGTGGTGCCCCGGCCACACCGGTCGAAGGCGCGACACCCCAGCCCGTGGTCGGCCTCGCCGACGAGAAGGTCACGCAGATCAGCGTCGGCAAGAGCTACGGCACCTGCGCGCGGACCTCCGACGGCGACGTGTATTGCTGGGGCTACAACGAGTCCGGGCAACTCGGCCAGGACCCGGCGACACATCCGCACCTCACGACGCCGACACGCGTCGACGGCCTGCCGCCGGTCTCGTCGGTTGCGCTCGGGGCCAGCACGGCGTGCGCGATCGCGACCGACGACAGGCGACTCTACTGCTGGGGCCTCCGGAGGTCGCCGATCGGAGAGACCGCAACGCCCGGTGAGTCCCCGCACTTCCCGCCGCAGCTCATGTCGGCGATCCCAGAACCGCTCGACGAGATCACGATGGCGACCTTCTCGTTCAACGGCAAAGACATGAACGACACGATCGTCGCGCTGCGCGACGGCGGAGTCCTCGTCACGTTCGGCGAGCTTCCGCTGGGAGAGTCATCGCTGCCCGCAGGCTCCACGACGATCCCGTTCGAGGTGCCCGGGGTCCTTCGGACGGGCGCGTTCGCATACGTCACGACGGACGGCGTCCTCACGCAGTGGGCGCCGGATGCGCGCGCCATCCACCTGCCCGGTGCGGCCTCGATCGTCGACGTCGCGATCTCCGCACGTTACGGGGTCGAGGGAAGGGCGCACATCGAACAGCAAGGCGCAGTCCTTCTCGCGTCCGGCCGCCTCTTCCGCTGGGGAGTGAACCATTGGGGCGAGCTCGGACGACACCCCGACGAGGCCAGCGAGCTCGCTCATCCCGTCGAGATGCCCCACCTCGAAAAGCCGGTCGTGTCGTTCGCGACCACCGCGTCCGCGACCTGCGCTTCGCTGGTCGACGGGCGAGTCGCGTGCTGGGGCAGCAACGAGAACGGAGAGCTCGGACGCGGAAAGCTCGACGAGGAGTACCACCCGGACGCCGCGGAGATCGAATGAAGCGCTTCGCGTCGCTTGCGCTCGTCCTCGGGGTCGTCTTCGCCTGCGGCGACGGACGCGATGGCTTCGGCCCGGACGACCGCAACACCTTCGACGACATCGAAGCGGGGTCGCCGGCGTCTGGGAGCTGCGAAGGAACGGTGCGGTGCTCGCGCGATCTGCACGCAGTCGTCGACGGATGCGACGACTCGCGCGTGATCACCGAGTGTGCTCCGGACCAGGGCTGTGCGAACGGAGCGTGCGTCCCCGCCTGCGCCGCCGCCGTCGGAGCCAACGCGTCGACCGGATGCGAGTTCGTCGCGCTGCCGCCGACGCGCTACACGTTCACCGCCGGCTCGTGTTTCGCCGCGCTCGTCGCCAACACGTGGGGCGTCCCCGCGCGGGTCGAGGCCGAATACGGCGACGCGGCCATCGACGTGAACGTCTCGGCGCGCAAGGTGACGACCGACGGCGCGAACGTGGCATACGAGGCGTTCGATGGCGAGATCCAGCCCGGCGAGGTCGCTGTGATCTTCCTGAGCGAACAGCCGAGCGGCGCGAGCGCCGTTCCCTGCCCGGCCGGCGTGACGGCGGCCATCCAATCGGACACCGCCCTGACCGGAACGCGGCGTGGCCAGACGTTCCGCATCCGGACGACGGCGCCGGTGAGCGCGTACAGCATCTACCCCTTCGGCGGGGCGGCGAGTGCGGTCTCGTCGGCGACGCTGTTGCTCCCGCTCTCCTCCTGGAAGACCGACTACGTCGTCACGAACCCGTGGGCCGCCCAGGTCGGCCGCGATGATCAGGGGCAGGTCGTGCGGGACTACTTCCCCACGACCCAGATCGTCGCAGCTCACGACGACACGACGGTGACCGTCATCGGCAGCGCGACGATCATCGAAGGCGTCGACGTCGAGGGTGCCGCGGCACACTCGCCGAAGACGTACCTCCTCCAGCGAGGCGAGCAGCTCCAGATCGCGCAGGACGCAGAGCTGACCGGAACCAGCATCGGTGCGGACAAGCCGATCGGAGTCTGGTCGGGCCACACGTGCATGAAGGTCCCGGCAGACTGCTGCTGCGACTCCGCTCAGATGGAGCTCTTCCCGCTCAAGTCCTGGGGTCGACAGTACGCGGTCGTCCCGTACATCTCGCGAGCGTCCGACGAGCTCCCCGAGCAATACATGTACCGCATCACCGGCGCGGTCGAGGGCACGGCGCTCACATACGAGCCGAGCCGGCCGAAGAACGCCCCCGTCGCGCTCCGCGCAGGCGAATCGGTCTCGTTCGATTCGACGACGCCCTTCGTCGTGAAGAGTCAGGACGCGGACCATCCCTTCGCGGTCTTCGCGTACATGACGGGCTTCGAGTATGCGCAGGCGCAGCTGCGTGACGGCGATCCGGAGTTCACCACGGTCATCCCGACCGAGCAGTACCTCGGCCGCTACGTCTTCTTCGTCGACCCGACCTATCGGAGCTCGCAGCTCGTCATCGTGCGCTCGCGTGACGAGCGGAACGAGATGCACCCGGTCGAGCTCGACTGCGCCGGCTCGATCGGCGGATGGTCGCCCATCGGCGACTCCAGGGAGCACGAGTACGCTCGCATCCGGCTCACGAAGGACGGCGTCCCCCAGCCCGTCGGCAGCGGGACGTGCGCGGCGGGGCGTCACGAGATCGAGAGCCGTGGTCCGTTCGCGGTGACCGTGTGGGGCACCAGCCGCGCCTCGAGCTACGCCTATCCCGGCGGGGCAGCGCTTCGAACGATCAACGACGTCGATAGCATCGTGAGGTGACGAGCGCGGCTGTAGTCTAGGCGCGTGACATGGTCCGTACGATGGAGGTCGGCGCTCCTTGCTGCCCTTGCGTTCGTGACCCTCTCACCGCGCGCCGACGCCTCCCCCTCTCATCGACCGGACGCGCAGGCCTCCCCGGACCGAAAGGAGCGCGCGACAATCACGCTCGAGCTGGCAGATGAAGCTCGGTTCCGCGAGGTACTTCGCGCCGCGATCGACGCCGCCTCGGTCGAGCTCGACGTCGAGGTCCGCTCGGCGGCGTCCGGGGACTCCACGCCGAGCGAAACGTTCCAAGTGACGGTTCGCGAGGCGGGCGAGTGGTACGACATCGACGTCGTCGACGTCACGCGTGATCGACTCTACACGCGGCGGATTGCACGGGAAGCGGGCGAGGGCGACGAGGTCGCGCACGAGGCGGCGGCGCACGTGATCGCCTACGCCCTGCAGGCGCTCGGCCGGGGACAGACGATCGGCACGCCGCGCCAGCGAAGCCCTGGCCCACGCGTGGACGCGCCCCCGCCGTCGACCGCAAGCGGCGCTCGACCGCCACTGTCCGTCGCGGATCCTCCAGCAGAGGCGCCGTCGACACGGCCGCGCTTCGCCTTCGGGACGCGTGCATCGATCACGGCGCATGCGTCCAACGCTCCGGCCGTCTTCGGGGTCGGGGGAATGGCGGTCCTTCGTTTCCCCTACCGTCCTGGGCGTTCGGCGTTCGAGATCGCTGCATCTCTCGAGCAGCACGTCCCGACCGAGGTGCGTTCTTCGAATCTGAGCTCGCGCTTCCGCATGCACAATGCACGCATCTGGGCTCGGTACGATCGCGCGGTGGGACGCACGGTCGGGATCGGGCCTGCGATCGGTCTCGGCGTCGATCGCATCGGCGTGACCACCGGCCCGCGCGCGGGTGGCCCCGATCCTACGATCTCGTCGCACGACGTCATCGGCATCGCGGCGATGGCGTTCGGGGCACGCGCGGCGATCGCATCCCGACTGCGCCTCCAGATCGACCTGGGCATCGAGCTTCCCTGGCACCACGTCGAATACGTCGTCCAGCGAGGCGCGCGGACGTTGACGTTTCTCGATCCATGGCCGGTTCGCCCGTGGGCGAGCCTCGGGCTCATGGCCGAGCTCTGAGCTGGCGCGAAGATTCTGGACACGCGTCTCGTACTCGCGTGACATCCGTCGCGGACGGCGCCCATGGAACAAGAGGATCGGATCGACCGCTCGGTGCTCGAGGAGATGTTCGCGAGCATTCGCTCGAACACCGAGTGGCCCATCGATGGCGACATGCTCTGGGGATACTTCTTCACCGACAAGGACCAAGCCAAGCTGGAACGCGCAGGTCAGGAGCTCGAAGCCCGCGGCTATCGCTACGTCGGCATCCTTCGGCCGGACGGCGACGACGAAGATCAGGAGACGCTCTACCTCCACGTCGAACGAGTCGAGACGCACACAGTGGAGACGCTGCATCGGCGCAACATGGAGCTCTACGACCTCGCCGAGGAGCTCGGGCTCGACACCTACGACGGCATGGACGTCGGGCCCGTCGCGGCCTGGAACTGATCCGTACGTCGAAGCTCTGCCTCGACCCGTCACGTCGTTCGCGACTCCGCGATCTCCACGCCCGCGGGAACGACGATCGGGTGATCAAAAAGCACGGATCCGGAGATCCACCCGAGCGCGGCCCGACCTCTTTCCATCGCGATGTCCGAGTCGTGACATCGCGTCGATCGAGGTGCGCGCCCCGAGGAGGTTGGCTTCGAATGGCTCACGTGTTGGTGACCGGCGCGAATCGTGGATTGGGTCTCGAGTTCGTGCGGCAGTACGTTGCGGCAGGTTGGACGGTCACGGCGACGTGCCGGAACCCGCGAGAAGCGGATGAGCTGAAGAAGCTCGACGTCCGCATCGAGCAACTCGACATGCGAGAGACGACGAGCTTCGCGCCATTCGCGGCGAGCCTCACTGGACCGCTCGATTTGCTCATCAACAACGCTGGCGTCTACGGCGCGCGGGGTCGTGGTCAGGTGCTCTCGACGCTGGACGTGGCGTCGTGGACGGACACGCTGCTCGTCAACGCGATCGCGCCCATCAAGCTGACGGAGGCGCTGCTGCAGAACCTCCTGCGAGCGACGTCCCCCAAGGTGGTCTTCGTCTCGACGAATATGGCCTCGTTCGGCGTGGACACCGGTGGCGGCGAATACATCTACCGATCGTCGAAGGCTGCGCTGAACTCTGCGGTGCACTTGCTCGGTAAGGACATCGTGCCGATGGGGATCGCGGTCGCCGCGCTCCATCCCGGCTGGGTCCACACGGACATGGGTGGCCCGAACGCGCCGCTCTCGCCGCAAGCGTCGGTCGAGGGAATGCGCACGGTCATCGACGGCGTCGAGCGGTCGAGCGGCCCGGTCTTCTTGAACTACGACGGCCAAGACATCCCGTGGTGACGGCTCGCCCGGCTCGCCGCCGTCGTATCTGACCGCGCGCAGCGCTGCTGTCCTCGCTGACGCGCGGTCGAGAGAAACTTGAACGGGAGACAGGGAGGGGTCTCGTCTCCCTCGCAACCTGGCACCTCGTCGCCCCTCAGGAATCGCTGCGCGATTTCTCGCTGGCCCGCCTCCCGCTCTCCCTGTTCAAATTCTCGATCCCGACTTCGCCGGCGTGCGAGAGACGACGATCGTCGATGGCAGATCGCGGCGCCGACGGCGTGCGAGAAGACGCCGCCCGTTCAACAGCGAGAACGAGCTCTGCGCGCGGCTCAGCGGGCGCCTGCGCCGCGCATCGCGCGGAGGATGTGCCATCCGGCGACCACGATGGGGATCCCAAGGCCGACGTACGCGACGACGTCGGCCAGGCCGTCGGCCAGGAGACCGATGACGAGCGCGACCGAGCTCGAGACCGTGAGCACGATCGGCATGCCCCAGATCTGTCGCGTCGTCAGGTCCTTGCGGACTGCCTGCGACGACGTGCGGTCGGCGTCGTTCACGAGGCCTCCTCCACGGCCGACGCAGCGGCCACGGCGGCCTCGGAAGCCGAGGTCGGTGCGAGCGGCGAGCGCCAGGCCTCCGCCGACGCGGTCCTCTTCCGGAGCCACAGATAGAGCCCCGAGCCGAGCACCACGATCGACATCAGGTCGAGCACCAGCCAGACGATCTTGAGCGGAGTGCCGCCGTAGTCGCCGAAGTGGAGCGGCTGCGAGACCAGGAGCGCGAGGACGTATGTCGGCAGCTCGCGCGTATCCAGCACGCGGCCGTCCTGGGCGTCGAGCAGCACCGGGGTCAGCAGCTTCTCGCGAAGTGGAGTGTCCCCGCGAAGGAAGGCCACGTACTGGCGAGGTCCCGCGAACGGATTGCCAGGGAAAGCCATGAAGCTGAGCTCGCTGTTCGGCACGTGCGCGAGCGCCGATTCGAGCGCGCGCTGCGTGGCGCCTTCGACGACCGGACGCTCGCCGGCAGCTGCGTTCGACCGGCTCTCCGGCGGCGTCGCCTCCGCGCGATACGGCGCCAGCATCTCCGCGAGGTGGGTCGCCTGCCAGCGTTCGAAGATGGGCCTCGACAGCGTGTTGATGACGCCCGTGATGCTCACGATCATGAACCATCCGAGCGTCACGATGCCGATCAGGTTGTGCACGTCGAGCCACAAGAGGCGTGCGGCCCGGCGCGTGCGGATGGACCCGAAGACGAGCTTCCGCATGTACGGCCCGTAGAGCACGACGCCGGACACGATCGACGCGACGAGGACGAGCCCCATCGCGCCGAGGAAGAGCATCCCAGGGAGACCAGCGAACAGGTCGATGTGCAACCGGAGAATGACCCTCATCACGCCCTCGTCGAGCGGATATTCGCTCAACATCTTTCCGGTGCGTCCGTCGTACGCGTAGACCGCGGAGGTCTGAACCGCGTCCGGCGTCTCCCCGAGACTGACGTAGTAGCGGTCCTTCTCGTCATCGTCGTGCGATAGAAACTTCACGGAGTGACCGGGCTTCCGCCTCCGCGCATCTTCGATCATGTCGTCGATGCGCGGCCGACCGCCGAGGCGAGCCACCTCGGCGGCTTCGTCAGCCGTCAGCTCCGGAGGGTCCGTCGTATTCCCGAGAGCGTGGTCGATCTCGTGAATGAAGATCAGCGGAAGCCCGGTGATGCACAGGAGCAGCGCGAAGATCGTGCAGACCAGGCTGGTCCACTTGTGAATCCAGTGCCATGTCTTGACGGACGATGCGGTCACGGCGTTCGCCTCACTACTTCACATCGACCTTGAAGACACCGTAGAAGTAGCCCTCGGTCTTGAACTTGATCGCGGCCTTGTTCGTGGCGGGGTCGGTCTCGTAGACGTCGCTCGTCGCGCCCTTGTCCGGGCTCTCGCCGGAATAGAACTTCCCGTCGAGCGCGACCGCGGTGAAGCCGATCGCAGCGAACGGTGCACCTTCGACCTCCTTGGCCGTCGGCGGGTTACCGAGGTCGATGCGCCAGAGCTTGTGGGCCGACTCGTCCCAGAACTTGAAGTCCACCGGCTCCATCCCGTCCGGCAGCTTGTCCTCGTGGAACATCTTCACGAACGCGGTGCCGCTTCCCTGCAGCGGAGTGTCGAGCTCCGAGATCGACTCGGGCCCACCCGTCAAAGACGGAATCGTGAAGAAGTAGTCCTTCTCGAACGTCGTCTGGCCCGGTGCGATCCGGAGAAGGCAGTTCTCCTTCGCAGTTCCTCCCGCGGCCCTCGCGAACATCTTGTCCGAGTAGGTGCGGCCGTCGCCCATGACGTAGCCGTAGCCGTCCTTGTCGAAGACGATCCGGCCACCGCTCGCGCAGCGGTCGTCCGTGACGGTCGCCTTGATCTCCTTCGCCTTCGGGTCGAGGATCGAGAGCGAGACGCCCGGGAAGATGCGCCCGCCGGTCCAGTCCGCGTAGCGGCCCGGGATGTAGACGAGGCCGTCATGCGACGTCGTCGTCCACACCTCGAGCTCGTAGCCCTCCTTCTGGAGGAACGTGAGATCGACCTCGCCGGTGATGGTCATCGTCGTCGGGTTCCAGATGACGGCGACCTTCGGCCCGGTCAGGACCGATACGGCCGTCTCACCGTCGACGATCGTGTTGCCGAAGTCGATGTATGGGACGCCGTAGTTCATGAAGCTGAGGCGCCCCGTCTCGGTGAACTTGCCGTTCTGGTCGACGGAATAGCGGACCCACGATGGCTCCTCGGCGAGGCCGACGAAGACCGCGTCGCCATGGGTCGTCACGATGCCGTTGCCGGCGATCTCGAGCGCGTTCTTGTTGTCGTACGAGCCGCTCTCGAGCGTGGGGATGGACTGGACATAGGTCTTGCGGTTTCCGTCGGCATCGATCGTGACCGAGCCAAGGATGTAGGTCGATTTGCCGTTACCCGCGCCGCCGTCGCCCGTGTTGCCGTCGGGGGTGTCTCCCGGGGAGCTCGACGAGGAGTCGCTGTCGCACCCGGCAACAGCGGCCATCACCAGCAATGCTACGACGTGGGTCTTGCGGAGAACGCTCGCAACCAGATGATTCATGATTTCATTCCTCGTTCAGAGCTCCAGCGTGGTCTTGAAATAGAAGGCCCTCCCCGGACGCTGGACGCCGAAGAAGTCGAACGCTCGTCGGTCGGTGAGGTTCTGAACCTCGCCGGTGAAGCTGATGGTGAATGCGTCGGTTCGCGTGAGATAGGTGAGCGCGGCCGCGTGGAGGAGCTGCGCCGGGACGGTCGGCTTGTACGCACGGGATCCGGCGCTCTCCCAGCTCCGGAAGAATTCGTGCACGTAGCGCGTGTTCCAGACGAACGAGATCTCGTCGCGGCTGGACGCGAGCCTGCGTAACAAGAGGCGCGCCGACCCGTTCGCGAAGAAGTAGGGCCGATTGGGAATACGATCCCCCTCGAACGAAGCAAACGTCCCCTTGTCTTCGGTATTCCTGAAGTCCTGATAGGTGACGTTCCCGTTGAGCGAGAGATATTCACCAGGCGACGTCCAACCCGATGACGCCTCGATCCCGACCGCGCGGGCGCCGTAGACGTTCTGGTAGCTGAACGCCCGCTCGTTCCCGAGAAGGACGATGAGGTTGTCCGCCGACCGGATGAATCCGTTGGTATCGACCCGGAAGTCGCCGTACCCGGTATTTCGGGCGTCGACGGCCAGACCGACGTTCCCGTTGTGGCTCGTCTCCGGTTCGAGCGTGATGTTCTCGACGACGAGGACACCGTCACCGAACGTCTCGTACGTGCTCGGCAGTCGCGTCGCCCACTCGTACGAAATCTTTCCGTAGAGCCACGAGAGGAACCGATAGCGGAGCGAGTCGCCGAACCCGAGCCGATGCGTGTCGCGGCTCAGATCCCGGAACGTGTTGCTGCCGATCAGCGCTTCCTGCGCGCGGGCGAGCTGGAGATAGTCCTTTATGAAGGCGATGTTCTCGAGCTGCCCGTCGACGAAGCTGCTCGTCTGCTCGATGCCCGACACGAACGAGAAGAGGCTCCGGTCGGCAGTCTGCGGATCGAGCGCGGTCGGATCGAGCTGCCGTCGCTCGTCCCCCGTGCGCGTCACGTACGTCGGCGCGAGCGAGAGCTTGAGCGAGTGCTCCGGCGAGACGTTCCACCCGAAGTTCATGCGGGCGTACGTCGTCTTGTCCCAGACGACCTGATCGCGCGGCTTGGGCTCGATCTCGCCGGGCTGGGGCCGCGGACGGTAGCAGCTGCCGAACCAGTCGTAGGCGCACGTCCCGAGATCGCGGAAGTTCGTCTGGTTGAACGTGTATCCGACGATCCCGTCGACCGGGAACTTGCGACCGAGCGTGTGCTCGTACCGCGCCGAGAGTCCGCTACTGAGCCGCTCGTACGTCACATCGCCGTACGGCACGGTCATCACGGGGTTGTTCTGGAGGTCTTTCGCGTATTCGGTGACGAACGCGCGGACCAGGAGCTTCTTCGCCCACGGCTTGCGGACGAATCCCACTTCGGCATTGGCGCCGTACGCGCCGTACGCGTCGTGGAATCGATCGACCGTCGCGGGCCGGAGCCTGCCTTCGCGGTCGGCGACGTGGACCTGAACCGGGTAGTCGTTTTCGGCCTTGTCCCAGAATCCGCTCGCGCGCGCGAAGAGCCCGGTTTGCGGATCGTGCGTGTGGACCGCAGCGGTCGCACGGTGAGTCCCGAACGATCCGATCTGGTACGAGGCGCCGCCGTGCGTTCCGCGAACCTCGGGGTCGGTGACGACGTTGACGGCTCCGCCGAGCGCGTCCGCGCCGAAGCGGATGGGGACGACACCGCGATAGACCTCGACGCGTTTGACGAGGTTCACGGGGACGTTGGCGATGCCCCACGGATAGCCAGCGAGCTCGAGCGGTATGCCGTCGAGGAAGAAACGAACCTGGTCGTCGGTGAGGCCGTTCAGCGAAAAGCGCATCGACGAGCCGAGCCCGCCACCGCGCTGCACGCTGATGCCTTCGGTGCGTGCGAGCACCTCGCCCATATCGGCGGACTCGCGCTTTGCATGTTTCGTCTCGATGACCTTGACCGCCATCGCGGAGCCGCGAAGGCGATCGGCGTCCGACGCCCCTTGTACCCTCACCTCCGCAGGCTCGGATGCCCCGGTTGTCTCGGTTGTCTGTGTGCGAGATGGCTCGGCCACCGTCGTCGCGGCCTGGCTCGTGCCGGGTGCAGCCGACGAGGTCCCGACGACCGGAGCACCATCGCCGGGCACGACGACCGAGACCGCGCTGCCCGCAGCCGGTGCCGGATCGGCGAGCCGGAAGTCGAAGCGATGGAGGATGCGCGCCGCGATGGCGCGCTCGCCTCGCCGGGCCGGCAGAAAGCGAAGCCGAAAAGCCGCGGCGCGGGCCGACTCGTCGAACGCTGCGCCCGCCGACTCGTGAACGACGGCTCGAGCGACGCGCCCTTCCGCGTCGACGTCGAGCCGAAGGACGACGCGCGCGTCACGTCCCTGCGCGCGCTCGGATTCTGGGTAGTCGGCCTCCGCCGGCTCCGTGAGCTGAGGCGGAACGATCGTCGCGGGATGATCGCCGGCAGCGGGAGGCTGCGATTGAGCAAACGCAGGCGCGCTCGCGAGCGAACAGCCGCCGGCAAGCGCGGCGACGATGACGGCACCGCGAGGCGCTGGGAGCCGCGCGCGCCACGACGGTGCAGCCGAGCGAGATGGGAAACGGCCACGAGAACGATGCATGCATTCCAGACCCGCCCCTCCCTGCGGCATTGTTGATAATGATTTTCAATCTCAAATGCAAGACGCTCCGGCTCGGAGCCTCCGAAACGCGTCGCAGCCACGGAAAATGCGGGTCCGACATCGTCGGCCAAGCGGGCTCGACCACGCCGAGCGCGGCGGTCAAGAGGCGCGTATCTTGCGACGACGAGCGCCGTGGTCCTCGTCCTCGGCGCGACCGGATTCGTCGGAAGGGCGCTCGTCCCGGCGCTGCTCGCTGAGGGCGAGCACGTCCGCGCGGCGTCGCGAAGGACGGCGCCAACGTCGGCGAACGCGCAGCTCGAATGGGTCAGGTGCGACGTCACGCGGCCGGCGACGCTCCGACCGGCGCTCGAGGGCGTCGAGTGCGTCTACTACCTCGTGCACAGCATGGGCAGCCGCGGCGAGCACGACTTCCGCTCGGCCGAGCGTGCCGCGGCCGCCGAGCTCGCCCGTGCTGCTGCCGCGAGCGGAGTCCGCCGGATCATCTACCTCGGCGGCGTCGCCCCGAGCGGCGAGTGCTCTCCACACCTCGCGAGCCGGCTCGAGGTCGGCGAGATCCTCCGCTCCGGCAGCGTGCCGACGATCGAGCTCCGCGCGTCGATGATCGTCGGCGCAGGGAGCGCGTCGTTCCAGATCGTGCGCGACCTCGCGCTCCGCTTGCCGTTCATGATCCTGCCGCGATGGCTCGCTTCGCGGAGCCGACCGATCGCGCTCGCGGACGTCGTGCAGGCGCTGCTCGACTCGCGACGGCTACGCCTCGAGCACAGCGAGAGCTTCGACATACCAGGTCCGGAGAGCCTCAGCGCTCGCGACCTACTCATGCGCGTGTCTGCTCTCGACGGACGGCGAATCCTCAGCGTCGATGTACCTGTGCTGACGCCACGTCTCTCGGCGATGTGGCTCGCGCTCGTGACGAGCGCCGACTATCGCCTCGCGCGTGAGCTCGTGCTCGGCCTGACGAGCGATCTGCTCCCGCGTGACGAGCGGTTCTGGGCGCTCACGGGACACGGGCGGCTCGTCTCTTTCGACGACGCTGCGCGCGAGGCGATCCGCGTACGACCGAGGCGACCCGGGCTCCGCGGGCGTTTCGCGACGAAAGAGGAGGAGGCCGTGCGCCGACTGTCGGCCCGTCACCATTCACGTGCGTGAGCGCGGCCTGACGTTCCGCGTTCTCGGGTCACGGCTTCGTGTACGAGCGCTGCGCCTCGACGGGCTGATTGGCGTCGTCGCCCATGAACTGCGCCTTCACGTGCCACGTCGAGGGCGGCGCCGTGACGGGGATCGCCATGGTCGCGGAGCTGCCGCCGACCTGCCATGTCTTCCCGTTGACGGTCATCGTCAGCTTCTTCGTGAGGGCTTGCCCGTCGCTCACCCGGCGCAGCGTCACGAAGACGGTCCCGAAAGGCGCGCCCGTCTCGTTCTTGTAGTTGCCCCACGAGAGGTCCGAGAGCTCGATCTTCGTGAGCCCCTTGACCATGCCGAGGTTGCCCTCGGCCGTCGCCGCTGCCGTGTCGTCATCCGCGGAGAACCTCGCGACGAGGCGATAGGCCCCCTGCGCGAGCTCCGGGATGTCGAACGGAAGCTTCGCGGTGCCGGTGGCGTCGGTGGTCGCGCCCCCTGCGTCGATCGCACCACCGGGGACGGTGGTCCCGTCCTTTCCCTCGATACGAAACGCGATGCTCTTCCCCGCGATCGGTGTGTCCCCGGAGCCGAGCGTGAAGCGAGCCTCGAGCGTACGCTTCTCGCCCGGCACCGCAGCCGCATTCTTGACCGCGAGCTTCCCGAAGCGAAGCGGCTTCGGGACCGGCTTCATCGTCGGCGTCGGCGGCGCCGTCCCGATACCGGGCGCTGCAAGACCTGACGGGCTGAGGAGCATCAGAGCAGCGGGCACGGTGAGGACGAGCGCGAGCCATCGAAGCTTCATGTGTGGAGCGTTGCACTGCTCCGTGCCCGTCGAACATGGGCCGATCGGCCTAACGCTCGCCCCTCCACTTCTCGCGCGTCACGTTGGCGACGCGATACGAAGCCAGTGGTCACGTGATGCGAAGATCGCGAACGACGCGCCTCGCATCGAGGGCAATCACGAGGACACGTCCGTCGTCGTCGGAGATGACGAGACGATTGCCCTGAAGACGGGCGACCTCATGTGTCGAGGACCGCCCCGTAGCGACGCCCTCGAGATGGATCGCGAGCGGCTCTTGATGTCGATTCCGTACGTCGAGGACGCGAATGGTCATGCCTTCGGACGTGCGGGTGGGAAATACGCTCCACCTCTCGTTGCCCATCGGGGTCAGCGGCAACTCCTCGCCACATGACACGAACGTCCGCCACCCTGGACCCTTGCGCCAATGCTCTCCGACGAGCTTCGTCGCTCCGGCGACATCGACGACGTGCCGCCAGAGGAAGACCTCGCCTGCCGACGCCAGCTGGAACTCGCCGCCAGAGTGCATGCGTTCCTCATCCAGTGGCAACGGTGAGCGTGCCCGCAACACCTGGTGATCGGACTGGAACGTCCAGCATTCCTGAGTGAGGTCGGCGTAGGCGACGAGTGCTCGGAACGAGGCATGTTGGCGATGCTGCTGGGTCGGGGCGCGAACGATCGACGTCACGCGACCTCTACCTCCTGCCATCTCGGAGACGCTCCAGAGGTGCTTCCAGCCATCGGCAAGCGCATCGATCGCGAAGAGCGCGTCGCCACAGGCCACGTACCAGATGCCACCATCGAAGTCGCGCGCGTGAACATCGATTCGCGCATCGCACCAGGGACGAAGTCGCTTGGTCGTAAGGTCCAGACGAGCCAACTGCGTCGACGCCCCGCGCGACGTGGCGACGATCACGCGCGCCCCCTCGTCGGAAGGGATGAGCCGATGCGCCGGCTCCTTGAAGGAGACCAGCGTACGGCCATCACGGGCGATCAACCGGAGTCCCATCTCGCCGAGCGCCAGGAGCAGTCGCCCGTCCGGCAACTCGTACGCATCGCGCACCGGAATCGCTCCGACATCCGCACGGCTCCGGCGAATGCAGTCAACGCGAGCGGACGGAGTAGACGGAGCAGACGAACCGAGCGGAGCCACGGCATCGCCTTGCGCGTCGAATCTCTGCAATTCGATCGACACTGGCGCGCCGTTCGAAGGAAGGAGCGCCGGACCGTCGAACCGAGCGACGACCACCGCGACGTTGTCCGGCGCGCCAGCCGCTTCTGCACGTCCGACGAGATCGCCACATGCCTGCTCGGGCGTCGCCAGCGTCAACGCTTGGCGGATCTGGTCATCCTCGACGGTACGCCACAGACCGTCCGTACAGAGCATGACCACATCGCCGCGTCGAAGCTCGAGCCGCAAGACGTCGAGCTCCACGTCATCACGAGCCCCGTAGCCGGACACGATGGGGTCGGGCACGGTCGCCTCATCGGCGCGATGCCCCCATCTTCGCCACATCTCCGTGAGGGTGTGCTCCGTCGTGATGCGTGTGAGCCGCCCCTCACGAAGTACGTAGCCGCGGGTACCGCCGGCATGGACGACGATCAAGGTGTCCCCCTCGACGGTCGCGAATGTGCCGCTTGCTGCGGAGTCGCCAAGGCCTGGCTCTGGCGAGGTTTCGCGCAGGAGTCTCCTGTTGGCCGCTCGACACGCGTCGGCGAGTCCGCCCGAGGAGAACGAGCCTCCTTCGGTTGAGCGATGGTTGTCGCAAAGCGACTGCCACACATGGCGGGTCAGCTCCACGGCAGCAAGGTTGGGCGGCGAGAGGCCGACCACGCCGTCGATGGCTGCAAGGAGCAGCCCATTGAGGTCGACGCGGCCCGCGATCGAGGACTGCCACGGCGCAGACTGGTCGAGAAGAGACGAGAACGATGCATCTTCGTTCGTCGTTCGGACCTTGCCTCGAAGGGTCGCGTTCGCGGCTCGGACGAGCAGCGCCCCCGAGGGCTCGCCGGTCAGCTGCCGAAATCCCGCGCGGCTCGTGACGTCGGCTCGAAGCACGCTGTCACCTGCGACGTCGAGCAAGCCCCACGTCAACCGTGATGTTGCGCGGTCCTTCCCCAGCGGCGCGCGATGCAGCAACTCCCGAACGACGAGCCGTGCGAGCAGGCGTGTAGCGGCGTTCGGTGTCTGGATCAGTAGCTCCTCCCCCAACGCGATGGTGGCCCGCTCCGCCGGCTCGTCATCGAGTCCAACGCTGACGCACTCGCGAAACCGCTCGCGTGCTTCCGTGAACGCTTCCGGCTGGAGTACGAGCTTCTTCACGAGCGCACGCATCGCCGTGGGTCCCCCGACAGCAATCGCGTGTTCGAGCCATACGAGCGACAGAGCTCGTGCCTCCTCGATCGGCCAGATGACATCGACCGCCGCCGCAAATGCTCCCTGCTCCGCGAGCACGTTCGCCCACACGATCCTGAGCGCGCGGCCTTCGTTCGGATGCGAGCGTTCGAGGTGAGTTACGGCGTCGGCAAAGGCTCCCGTGCGGCGCGCCAGCGCTACCGCGCGATCCTTGTCTCCTGCGAGGAACAACGAACGAATCACGACGCTCGGTGCGAGGCCGCGTGCCTCCGCGAGCTTGGCTGCGAGGCCGAACTTCCCGTGTTTTTGGAGAAAGGCGACTGCCTCCTCGTTCTCCTGCAGGAGCTCCGCCAGGACGAACGCCGCCTTGTCCACATCGCCGCGCGACTGCAGCAAGGAGACGAGCCTGCGGTACTTCTCTCTGAGAAGCATGAACAGGCCGTCTCCGAGCAGCACGGATGATGCCGCTCGCGTAGCCGCAGGCCGGATCTCCAGATCGCGGCGGTCGGCAAATCCGAGGGCGGGCACGTCCGAGCCGTTCGTGCCTTCGCGTGACAGTGGAAGTCCGCGACGGAGAACGTCGTCGACGTCGCCGCGCTCGAACGCGTCGAGGAGGCTCGCGACGTAAGTCGCATGTTTGCGTCCGAGAAGCGGCCCGAGCCGCGCCCACACGAGCAGACGTACAGCGGCGCGCCGGACCAGCGAAGCGAGTGAGTCGAACATCGACGGGGTGGCGCGGCCGACGCCGGAGCGTGAGAGGGGCCCGGACGGCGGCGCGTCGGACGCCACCGCGCCGAGGACGGAGAAGAGCGACGCGAGCAGCCGATGAACGACGCCGGCCGCACCGAGCGTCCTGGCGCTTCCCTCCGACCACGGCGCAGCCGCTGGTCCGGCCTTCCCCGCGTCGGATCCCGCTGCGTTCGTCAGCGCTGCCAGGAGCAGCCTGCCCGCTTCGGGCAGGGGAGGAGCAGCCAAGGCACTCCGAACGTCTTCTGACACGGGCGCTGCGCTGGCAGCCGGCAGCAGTGCCTCCTCACCGAGCGAGTCAACGTCCGCTACGCAATCGAACGACGATACGTCGAGCCACCGAGCGACGTCGACCGACTCGCCGCCTAGCGCGAGGACGGCCAGCTCTCCTCCCTCCGCCACCACCACATGTTCCATCCCCGGCGCGCCGAAGGCCTCGGCGATCGTGCGTTCCTCATCGCGGTCGAGTGGGGCAGCCGTAAGCAGCGCACCACACCTCGTGAGCAGGCTCCCCTGCGCCACATCGCATCTACGATGGGAACCGCGCCGAAAGCGAACGACGTAGCGCTGTCCGACGCGAGATACCTCCCCAGCCTCAGCGGAGAGCTCACGCAGCACTCGGCGGCGTGCCTCCTCTTCTCCGGTGCTCTGCGTGTCGACGACGAGGCCGCTCGCGAGGACCGTACCTCGATGAATCAACCGACGCGGTCGCAGGGGCTGCGTCACGGCCCCGCCACGCCTGCGAGACAAAGAACGACCTTGCCGAGCGTCACGGAGAAGATGCCAAGCTCGCCCGCCTCCGTGAGATAGACGATGTCGCGCGAAACATCGCTCACGGTGAGGGAGACGATCGGCGTCGTGGTCTCCACAACGACTTCCTGAATCCTCGATGCCATGAGTGCGATCCGTGTTCGGCCGGCGAGGAGGACGACGACGAAGGTCTGCACGGTCGGGGACAAGCGTTCCACGCAGCCGACACAGACGGCCCCGTCCGGGATCTGTACGTGTGTCGACTCCTGACGGCGCACGAGCGTCCATGTCTTCTCGGATCGTCGATAGACGAAGACGTCGGCGTCGCGCGCGTCGCCGAAGAACGCCTCCGATGCGAGCGTCGGAGCCAGGAGCTGAACCCCGTTGCGTTCGAGCTCGGCGGGAGCCCTCGTCCTCGCTCGCGCAGCAACGACATGAGGGGGCCGCGGTTCGCGAGCGATGAGGGCCAGGCCCTTCGGGAGCGGTCGCGAGGCGATCGCCTTGAAGTCGCCACGGATGACGAGCTCGCCCGCCATGGCCTCCACCAGTGCACCATCCCCGTCCATCCAGAGCACATGATCGACGTCGACGACCCCGAGGGGACGCAGGCCAGACGAGCGGAGCGAATAGCCGGCGGGAGCTCGAAGCGGTATGCTCTGCGTCACGACGTGACCTCGCTTCGAGAGCACATGAAGCACGTGATGGTGGTCATCCCAGGTGACGGCAACCGTGCGCTTCTTCGACCGCGCCTGCCCCACGGCGACGATCGATCCGGAGTCACCGAGGCGCGTCGCGGTGACCTGTCCTTGCGCGGCGCGGGGCGAATTGGGGACCTGTATGGTCACGAGCTCGCCACGTTCGCCGATCGCCCACAGTCGACGACCGTCCGGGGAGAACAACAACGGCGACGACGGGGCGAGCCGACCGGACGGCGTCTGGCGAGTCGCGGAAGCCGCAAGCGGATCCCGAAGAATCTGGACGGCGGTCCGTGCTGGCGGCAACACGAGCGTCGTCTCTCGCGGACGCGCTGTGCCTCGATGAAAGACGCGCGCCTGAACTCTGTTGGTGCTCTCGAGCTCGAGGACTTCCGAGATCGCGACACGGTGCGCCTCGAGCTCCGCGGCGAATTCCTCGAGCCGGTCGCCGCCGACGAGCCAACGTTCCGACCAGACCCGAGCGCCGAGCGCGGCACGCCAGCGCGTGACGTCTGCCGCCGTCGAGCGCCGGATGGATCGGTGGGTCACGAACCCCCGCACGCCGGACTCCGTGACACCTTCGTGGAGCGTCGCGTTCTCGTCCTGGACGATCCCCCAGGCGAAAGACTGCCCGGCGGCTTCGGCGCGGCGCGCCAGCGTGATGAGCACTGCGAGCTGAACGACACGCGGTCCGCCGAGCTGATCGCTCCCCACATCGAAGAGGACGACGGCGCGACTCGCGGCGGCATCCGAGCGATGAGCGCGCTCGAGAAACGAATGCTCACCAGCCATCGCACGTCGGATGAACTCGTCCGGCAGCTCTTCTTGCAGCAACCATTCGGACAGGAGCAGGCGTTCGTACGAGCCACGCCTCGACAATCCAGCGAAGCCGTCCGGCTCGTCGCGGCGCGAACGCTGTGTTCCCGGCAAGTCCAGAACGATGGCCAGCCGAGCTGCGAGCGCACCGAGAGCAAGCGCGACGTCCTCCGGGAAGATCGCGAGCTGCTTCTCCCAATGCGCAATCCCCTTGGGAAGGACGACCGCACCCGTCACGGACGCTCTCGCATCCAGGCGGTCAGGCGCGCACGCAGGATCGGCCTTGCATTCGTCAGCGAAACGACCCGCATCGGGTCCGCCGTGACGACGAGGGGTGGCTCGAGCCCTTTTGCATGCTCGAGGAGAGCGCGTCCGAAGGCATCGAGAGGCACGTTCGGACGGAGTTGCGTCGGGAGAAGCAGGAGCGGCACTTCAGGATCTTGCCCCAGGTACGAGACGCCGTTCGCCCACGGCAACACCGCCGTCGGCCCCACGACGAGTAGCGCCTCCTTCCAGACCAACCCACGGAGAGCCGTCCACGTTTCCTCGTCGCACGCGAGGAGTCGCTCGGCTAGAGCGCGCGCCGCCGTACCAAAGCCGATGACCGCACGAGGCTCGAGCGGCGCCGAGCGGGGTACGAAACTGACGCCGAACACGCTCAGTCGAGCTCCGGACGCTCCTCGAGCACGCCGACTACCCGCGAACGCAGGTGGGCGATTGGTTCCGGCATCGTCGCCGCGGTGAACGTCGCGTCGATCTCCCGAGCAATCGCCTCGATCTGCAGCCGCCACTGCCCGTCACCCGCGGATGACGAGGGGCGCGCCGCAAACGTGCTCTCCGCCTCCTTCAAGAGGAGAGCAGAGCGCGCCAACGGGGCGAGCGAGCCTTCTGCTGCGGCCGCGAGCAGGCTCCCGCTCTCCGAAAGTGCGAGCAAGTCTCGCAGCGCATCCCGACCGATACGCTGCGCTTCCTCCGTCGGAATGGCGAAGACGATGGGCCACAGATCGGCCTCGGTCGCCTTCTGTCGTCCTGCGAGGACCGCCGCCGCTGCCACGAGACGTTGAACACGTACCACGCGGCGGTCGCTCCATTCGATACCTGCAGCCCGGAGCAGACGTACGGCGCGTGCGAGCGCCGGTCGTACGTCTGCCAGGTCCATGGCGTGCGCGGCCTCCGAGAGCGCATCGACGTCGGCCATCGTGGCGCGCCCACCACCTTCGAACGCGGCGGGTTGGTGCGCCGCCGACTGCCCGGCCCATCCCGCTTCGAGCAGGTCCTCGAGCCGTGAATCCTCGACAGGCTGGACGAAGACGCGAACCAGGAATCGATCGGCAAATGCCGCAAGGTGGTCGTCGTCCGGCAACCGATTCGCAGCGCCGACACAAACGCGCATCGGACAAGCGAGCGTCGTGTGCCCTCGCCGAAACGTGCGTTCGTTCAGGATCGCGAGAAGCGTGTTCAGAATGGCGGTGGAGCCCAGAAACACCTCATCGAGGAATGCGAATTCAGCCTCTGGCAACATTCCCGCCGTCGATGTTTCGACGATTCCCTCCTTGAGCTTCCGGAGATCGATAGGCCCGAAGAGCTCCGATGGCTCGGTAAACCGTCCAAGAAGGTACTCGAAGTACGTTCCACCGAGCTGGCGCGCGATTCGGCGCACCGCTTCGCTCTTGGCAGTTCCTGGCGGGCCGATGACGAGCAGGTGCTCCCTGGCCACTGCACACAATACGGAGAGCTCGACGAGGGCCTGGCGATCGATCAACCCGCGACAAGATGCGGTGATCGCATCGCGTACGTTCGTCACCCTGACGCTGACGTCCGACATCGATCCTTGATACCACGAGACGATCGGCGCACTGAGGGGCCAAACGCTCCTATCACCGACCCATGATCGAGATGGGGCGAGCCGCTCACGGACACCTCACGCCGTCTCCCCCTTCTCAGGTCTCCTGCGGCATCTTTCGGAGGAGCCAGACGAGGAACGGTGCGGACAGGATGACGTCAGCGGTGGGCCCAAGCATCTCATCCGACGCCGGGGACGCGAGCAGGTGTGAGGCTTGCTTCGATGGCGAGCTCCCACGATGGGCCGAGAGGAGCCTCGATGAACTCGTCCGCCAAGCTTCGTCAGCTGGTCCTGGCGCTCCTCTGCCTCGGGCTTGCCGGAGTCGCGTACGCGCAGATGCCGCCTTCGACGCGGCCGTCACCATCGGGCGAGGAGGTCGCCGAGATCGCACGCGACGCGTACGTCTACGCGTATCCGATGGTCTTGATGCACGTGACGATGCAAGTCGGCACGAACGTGGAGGTCCCCGCCGGAACGCAGGCCCCCATCAACCAGCTCGGTCACATGAGGGAGTTTCCGGACGCTTCGTTCACCCTCGTGGTGCGACCCAATGCGGACACCTTATACTCGACGCTGGCGTACGACGTCGCCACGGAGCCGCTCGTCGTCAGTGTCCCCGACTCCGGCGGACGCTACTACCTGAACCAGTGGCTCGACCACTGGACCGACGTGTTCACCAGTCCAGGGAGCAGGACGACGGGCACCGGCGCTCAGACGTACGCTATCGTCGGGCCGACGTGGCAGGGCGAGCTCCCCGACGGTGTTCGCGAGTATCGAAGTCCCACGGCGCGCGGACTGTTGATCGGCCGCACACAAACGAACGGCAAAGCCGATTACGAGGCGGTTCGCCGTTTCCAGGACGGCATGACGGCGGCCCCGCTCAGCGCATACGGGAAGCCCTACACGCCACCGAGGGGAACGGCTAAGGCGGAACCCAGTTCCGCCGATCCTGCACAGACACGAGCCGTGATCGGATCTCGAGCTACCGGCTGGAGATTCGCGCCGCTCGCCCAACGGGCGGCGCGAATCGGAGGCTCAGGTCAACC
>JAFAER010000071.1 GCA_023423895.1 Pseudomonadota bacterium | reverse complement strand
CCGACGGAGAGGGTCTCCATCCCGCGGACGGCGAAGTAGAGCAGGATGGCCTGCTTGACCCATGCGTGGGTCGTCCACTCGCCGCCCTCGGTCTCGGGCGGAGAAGCGACACGGAGCTCGCCCCTGTCGAGGAGGGACACCGTCCGCTCGACGGCCGCGGCATACACGGCGTCCTTCAGCTTGGTGCGGTCGGCGAAGGCCGCCTCGACGAGGGCGCGATCATCCATGTCTGTTTCGGTTCCTTCTCGTTTCGGTCTCGAGCTCGTTCTCTATCTCGCCGCTCAGCCAGCGGTCGGCGCGACTTCGCTCGAAGCGAAGAAGTACGCGATCTCGATCTTGGCGTTCTCGAGCGAGTCCGAGCCGTGGACCGCGTTCTCGCCGACGTTCCCGCCGTACAGCTTGCGGATGGTGCCCGGGTCGGCCTTCGCCGGATCGGTGGCGCCCATCACCTTGCGGTACTCGGCGACCGCGTTCTCGCGCTCGAGCACGGACACGAAGACCGGGCCACGCGTCATGAACTCCACGAGCTCACCGAAGAACGGACGCTCCTTGTGCACCGCGTAGAAGCCCTCTGCGACCTGGCGCGTGAGGTGGATGCGCTTGCACGCGAGGATCTTGAAACCGTTGTCTTCGAGAAGGGCGAGGATCGCGCCTGCCTTGTTCTTCTCGACGGCGTCGGGCTTGATGATCGAGAAGGTGCGTTCGACGGCCATTGTCTGCTCCAGGGCCCTTGTTGTCAGGGCGTTGCGTTACGTGGAAAGCGCAAAAAGCGCCTTCGCGGTGCGTCTTGAGGTGGCGCAACGTTTAGGATCGACAGCCGAAAACTGCAAGGACGTGGTACACGGATGATGATGGACCCGACTCCGCCGCGCGACAGCGAGGTTGTCGAGGTCGTCATCGTCGGCGGCGGGTTGAACGGGCTCGTCTGTGCCGTGATGCTCGCGCGCTCGGGCTTGTCCGTCGTGGTCGTCGACGACAAGCCCGTGCTCGGCGGGAGGTTCCGCACGGAGTTCCCGTTCGAGAAGGCGCCGCGTCTTCCCGCCTTCACCGGGGCGCACCGCCTCGGGTTCGTGCCCGCGGAGCTTCTTTCGCACCTGGCGATCGCGCTGCCGCTCGCGCCGCGCGATCCGTCGGTCTTCGTGCCGAGCCTCACGGCCGGGCGGTATCTCCTCGCCGGCGCCGGAAACGAGGGGCTCCTCCAGGCGACCGGCGGCGTCGTCGGCGAGCGAGACGTCCGAGCACTCGGCGCGATGTTCGCGGAGCTCGACGCGCTCGTGAGCGATCTGTCCCCCGCGTGGACCGCGGGCCCCCTGGCCGTCGAGGAGATTGGCGCTCGCTTCGTGCGGCCCGCGCTTCGCGATGCGTTCGTCGCGCTCTGCCGCGGGAGCTTCGCGGAGTACGCGGCGCGCTTCGGGATCCAGAGCGGTCTTCTGAAGGCAACGCTCGCCGCCGACGCGCTCGGCGGATCGTTCGCTTCGTGGGACACCCCCGGAAGCGGCGGGCCGCTGCTCGTCCGCCATGCGGCGCGCAGCGTCGCGGGCGGCGGTGACGCCGTCCCCAGGTCGGGCTTCGGCGCACTTGCGCGCGCGATCGCCGAGCAGGCTCAGGCCGCCGGAGCGAAGCTCGTGACCGGCGTTGCGGTCACCCAGATCGTCGTCGAGGGCAACGCGGTCACGGGCGTGCTCCTCGCCGACGGGCGGCTCGTCCGCGCGGCCTCGGTCGTGACGAGCGCCGATCCGTGGCGCCTCCGCGCGCTCGTCGGCGCAGACCGCCTTCCTGCCGAATACAGCCGGCGCATCGACGCGTTCGCTCGGCCCGGAGGGATCGCGAAGCTCGCAGTGGCGTTCACCGAGCTCCCGCGCTTCACCGCGCTGTCCGACGATCGCGGACAACATCGTGCGACGACGTTCCTCTTGCCCGGCGAAGAAGAGGACGCGGTGCGCTCACTCGGCCGCGCCTTCGCCGACGCGAGCGCGGGCCGCGTGCCCGCCGCGCCGCCGATCGAATGCGTCTTTCCCACGGCGGCCGATGCGTCACTCCGCGATTCGGACGGTCGCCATCATTCGGCGTCTTTGCTGATCCCCTGGGCGCCGTACGACCTCGCCGGGACGACGTGGGCGGCCGAGGAGGAGCGCTTCACGAACGTCATCCTCGACGTGCTCGAGGCCTTCGCTCCCGGCGCGCGGGCGCTCGTCGCGGACGCAGTCCTCTACCACCCGAAGAAGATCGAGTCGCAGTTCGGCGTCACGCGCGGGCACCTCGGTCACGTCGACGACACACATCTCTTCGGCGACCGCCTCGCGCCGACGACGCCGATCCATGGCCTCTACCTTTGCGGAAGCGGCTGCGGCCCCGCCGGAGGGGCCTTGGGTGTCGCCGGCCTCAACGCGTCTCGCCGCGTGCTCGACGATCTGGAGCTCGCCCTCGAGCGCACCCAGGTCGACGCCCTCGGCATTCTCGAGGGCTGAGCGCGATCTCCGCCGCCGCCGCTCGTTCGGTCGACGGTAGCCCCACTACCGAGCTCTGCCGCGGTGGAGGGGAAATCGCCATGGGCCGATGACCCGGTTTGCGCCTCCGGGCCCATTGTACGAACGTGGGCAACGCGGCCTTGGCGACTCCGATGGATCTCGCAGCTCGCGAGCGGCTTCCGAGCCGGCTCGAAGCCGCGGCGCGCGGAGACCGCGCAGCCGCGCAGGAGCTTGCGCTCGAGCTCCTGCCGCGCGTCCGCAACCTCGTCCGCTACCTCGCGAGAGGCAGCGACACCGACGACGTCACCCAGGAGGCGCTCGTCACGGTCCTGCGGAGCCTCCCGGCCTACCGCCCCACCGGATCGTTCCAGGCATGGGTCGACCGGATCGTGGTCCGCGTGACGTACGCCGAGCTACGACGCGAGCGCCGACGCGCGCGGTACGAGTCCCCCGAGGTCGTCGACGTCCCGGGGCCGAGCGACTTCGCCAGCAAGTACGCGACGCGTGCACGTATTGCCGCTGTGCTCGATGCTCTTCCGATCGAGCAGCGGTTCGCCGTGGTCCTGCATCACGTCCTCGGGATGAGCGCATCCGAGATCGCCGGCGAAATCGGCGCTCCACTCGAGACAGTCCGAAGCCGCCTGCGCGTGGGCATGCAGCATCTCCGCTCGATGCTGGACGTGGCCGAAGGAGATCCGCGATGAAGTCGGAATGGCTCGACGCATTTTCGCTCGACGAAGAGGAAGGTCCGGCGACGCCGCTCGCAGAGCAGGAGGCAGAGGCGCTCGCATCGAAGGCGGTCGCGCGCGCGCTGCCTTCTGCTGCAGCAGCATCGTTCGTCCGCAGCCCGCGAGCGCTCTTCATCGCTGCGGGCCTCGGCGGCGGCCTCGCGCTCCTCGGTGCGGTGCATGGCTTTACGTCGAACGAAGCGCCGTGTCTCGGAGGACCGTGCGCCGGCGAGCCAGTCACGTCCGCTCCGGCGTCGATCGCTGCCGTCGCTCCGTCAGGAGAGACGCTCGCAAGCGAGCCACCATCGCCCGAGGGGGCGGCGCTCGAGGCGGTGCCGATCAGCTCCTTGCCCGACGTCACCGCGCACGTGGCGCCTCCCGCGAGCTCACTGCGTGGCCCAGCAACGGTGGTCGAACCGAGAGAAGCATCGGACCTGCTCGCAGCGGCCAATCGCGCGAGGCGTGACCGCGAGTGGAGGCGCGCGGCCGCGCTCTACGAGCGCGTGATGCGGTCGCAAGCGGACGAGTCGTACGCCGCGACGGTCGCGCTCGCATCGCTCCGCGTCGACCATCTGGGTGATCCGCGGGGAGCGCTCGACCTCTACGAGCGCGCGCTGGAAGACCGGCCCGGCGGGGCGCTCTCCGCTCAGGCGAAAGCGGGAGCCGCACGATGCCGCCGGATCTTGTCCCGCGAAGAGCCCGCACGACCTTGATCGCGAAGGTATTTCCGACCGTTTCGCAGTGATGCGCCGTTCGAGGAGAGGATTTCGATGACAGCTCGGAACTGGGTGCTCGGCGCCCTCGCTGCAGCCTGGGGGCTATCGGCGGGATGCGCCAACACACGCGACATCGCAGGACGCGTCGACGCCGACGCAGGTGCGCCGACGTTCACGAACGCCGACGCCGCCACCGCGGAGACGCCCGAAGGCGGCCTCATCGAGTATTGCCCCTCGAGCAGCTGCTCGGAGCCGTACACGACGTGCCCCGGCTCCCGCTTCGCCTGCGACGTGAACCTCTCGAACGATCCCGACAACTGCGGGGCGTGCGGCGTTGCGTGTCCCACGGTGCAGGGCCTCAACGGCAAGTTCCAGTGCGTCGGCGGCAAGTGCGTGCTGGCGTGCTCGTCGGGCACGTCAGCGAGCGCCGACTGCGACGGGATCCCCGACAACGGGTGCGAGATCCTGCTCGGCACGAGCGACAACTGTACCGCCTGCGGTGACAAGTGCCCCACCGACAACCCATGCGTCAGGGACCTGACCAACAACACGGCGAAGTGTGGATGCGACGCAGGCCTCACGTACTGCAGCACCGCCTTTCCTAACCGCTGCATCGACACGGAGAACGACGACGCACACTGCGGGACGTGCCGGAACGCCTGCCCCGCACAAGGCGACGGCGGTCCGCGGCCGCCACGCACCCGTTACGGCTGCGCAGCCGGCGAGTGCGGGGTCTTGAAGTGTGAGGCCAACTACGCCGACTGCGACGGTGACCTTGCCGACCCGAACGGCAACGGCTGCGAGACGTACCTCCTGTCGACGGACACGTGCGGCAGATGCGACGTCACCTGCGATCCCGGGCAGGGCTGCGCGCTCGAGTACTCGACGCAGCAAATCAAGTGCATGTGCGCTCCAGGACAGAAGAACTGCGGGACCGTGCAGAGCCCGGTCTGCGTCGACGTCGCGAACGATGTGTTCAACTGCGGCGGCTGCGGGATCACCTGCAACGCCTACTTCACCGCGTCGGGTCTCTCGCTCTCCCACTTCACCACGGCCTGCGACTCGGGCTCGTGCAGCCTGGGATGCGAGAGCGGATGGGCCGACTGCAACGGCCGCCTCGACGACGGTTGCGAGGTGAACACGAACGCGGATCCCGAGAACTGCGGCGGCTGCGGGATCGTCTGCGATGGAGTAGCCGGGCAGGCATGCGTCGGCGGCCGCTGCGCCCTCGAGCCGTGTGACACCAACGAACCGGGTGCAAAATGAAGAAGGCATCGATCTTCGCCACGACGAGCGCGCTCGTCGCGTGCGCCACGTCGATGTTCGTCATCGCAGCGTGCGCGTCGGATGATGCGGGCAACGACGTCGAGACGCCCAGGGAAGACGCTGGCATGCCCTCCCCCGAGCCCGCGAGCGAAGCGGGAGCGGAGGCGGGCGCAGAGGCCCCGGACACGGGCCCGTGCGCCGACTGCGAGCACTTCTCCGACACGTGCACCGGCGAGACGGTCTGCGTGCAAGAAGGAGTCGATTCGAGCTACCGCATCCACGTCATCCGCGGTCGGTCCGCGAACGACGTCTGGGCGGGAGGCGCCAACGGCACACTCCTCCACTTCGACGGCACGGCGTGGGAGCCCTCGGACGCAGCGACGGCGGAGACGATCGTGAGCCTCTGGCTGCGACAGTCGACGGAGGTCGCCCTCGTCTCGCTCCGCTCGATCCACACGCGCGGTCTCCCGTTCCCGGACGCGGGCGCGCCGTCGCCGGGCGGCTGGACCGCCCACGGAGCTCCACCGGGTCCGTCGTACAGCAGCGCGATCCAGCTCCAGGGCGCATGGGCACCGCCCGGCGCCGACTGGCTCTGGTGCGCGTCGCTGGACCAGTACGCGCTCTTCCTCCCCGCCTTCGCGCGGGGGCTCTGGCGCATGCGCGTGTCGCCCGTCACGGGTGGCCTCGAGGTCGCCGACGCGGTCCCGCTCGGCACCTGCCAGAACTTCCCGTGCGGGTCGATGACGAACATCCACGGCGCGTCGCCGGACACACTCTGGGCGGTCGGGCTCGAGGGCGCCACGTTCCGCATCACCGACGCGCAAGGTGCCGCCCCCGGGATCGAGATCTTCGACAGCCGGACCTGGAGCGCGCTCTACGGCGTCTGGGCCGCGTCGGAGAACGACGCGTGGTCCGTCGGCGGAGCGGGCACCGTCCGCCACTACACGGGCGACGCGCGGAGCTGGGAGATCGTCGATGTGCCGACGACCGAGACGCTGCGCGCCGTCTGGGGCTCCGGTCCGAACGACGTCTGGGCAGTCGGCGATCGCGCCGTCGTCCTCCACTACGACGGCAACACCTGGACGCGCGTGAAGGTCGCGGGCGTCGGGAAGGTTCGTCCCGACCTCTACACCGTGTGGACGACCTCGCCGGGGCACGTGTGGATCGGCGGCGACGGCGTCCTCCTCTCCCTCGGAGGGAAACCATGAGAGCTCCGCTCAAGGGCATGCTGTTCGCCACCGTCGGCCTGACAGCGGTCGCGGCCTGCGCGACGACGAACGAGTACCTCGGCGTCTCGGACGACGACGCCGGGACCACGGTCGTCCCGGACGCCACCGTCACCGACGCGGCGATCGAGGATGCGGACGCGCCGGCCGAGGATGCTGCGGAGGAAGCGTCGAGCGACGCGCTGCTCTGCAGCACCGAGGGCTGGTGCAGCCTGCCGCTCCCCGACCCCTACCTGTCGATGGTCGACGTCTGGCCGCTCGAGCATCGGGGCTTCGCGCTCGGCAAGAACCCGTTCTTCGGGACGAAGGTCCTCGAGTGGAGCGAGGCGACCAAGGCATGGGCCTATCTGGACGACGAGACGCAGAACGAGGTCGGCGACAACCAGAGGATGCGTGAGCCCACGTCCATCTGGTCGCCGAACGACGACGAGGTGTACTTCGCGGTCTCGTCGGCCACCAGCGGCTACGTCTATCACGGCAAGAGGCCCTCGCCGCCCGAGACGAAGTGGTCGTGGACACGCTCGCTCTTCGAGGGGTGCAGCGAGGCGAGCCTCTGGGTCTACGGGACGAGCAGCGACGACGTCTTCGTCGGCGCGTGCAACCGGATCTACCGCAAGGGCGACGCTCCAGCGTTTCCCGGCGACGACGCTGGGGCGCCGGACGACGCTGGCGTGCCCGGCAGTGTGGCTCCGGAGGGATGGACGCTCGAGCACGTCGATGTCAGTTCCCCGGGGCGGGTCTTGTTCCTCGGCGCGAGCGGGACCGGGCCGAACGACATCTGGTTCGGGGGCGGGCGTCTGACGACGTCCAACATCGACTGTGCCCTCCTCCTCCACCGCACGGCGACGGGCTACGAGACCGTCGTGGACAGCGACGTGTCGACGCCCAGTCGCTGCACGGCGAAGCCAGGGATCCTCTCCCTCAGCGGCAGCCTCCGCTTCTTGCAGCAGACCGGCACCGATCGGCTGATCGCCTTCCATCGAGCGCAAACTGCGGTGAGGATCATCCCCAAGGACGGCGGCGGCTACGTCTCGAAGAACGGCAAGACGGCCCCCTCTGGGGCGTGGAGGACGGCCTGGGCAGCGTCGGAGCAAGAGCTATGGCTGGCCCCGAACCTCTCCGTCGGCCAGGTGTTCCTCGGGACCGATCTCTGGGAAGACGCCGCCGCGTACAAGCTCTCCTCGATCGCCCTGAACGGCGCACCGATCCTGTCGACGATCATGACGATTCGCGGAACGTCCAAGAAGAACATCTGGGCTGTTGGAGGCAATCATGTCTTTCGTAAGACGACTCCCTGAGCGCTCCCGCTCGGTCGCCTTCGTGCTCGCTGCGGTCTTCGGGACCGGCGCCGCGGCGGTGAGCTGCTCGGACAGCGATCCCTCGGCGACGCCGGACGACGTCTCGGACGCCTCGGCGGAGGCCACGCAGCAACCGTCGAACGACGCTGAGCTGCCGGACGCCGCCGCGCCGGACGCCCCCTCTCCCTCACCGGCGCTCGACGCGGCGACGACCGACGCGGCGCCCCGAGCGGTCGTGTGCGCGTCGGAGAGCTGCGCGACAGGGCTCACGACGACGCTCGACAGCGAGGGCTTCTGCGCGCTCTTGAGCGACAAGACCGTCGCTTGCTGGGGGCAAAACGGGAACGCCGAGCTCGGACGCGGCGACGGCGCCGCACTGAGTGACAGCCCGACCCCTGCCCGGGTCGTCGACCTGGAAGACGCCGTCGCGCTCGAGCACACGTGCGCGATCGACGGGGCCGGCGGCGTCTGGTGCTGGGGCAAGGGCCCCTACCTGCGCGGCGGGGCGGTCGCGACGACCACGGAGCGAAAGCCCGTCAAGCTCGATCTCCCGCCCGTGACGAGCCTCGGCGTCGCCGCCACGACCGCGTGTGCGGTCATCGACGGAGCGGTCGAGTGCTGGGGCGCGAACACCAACGGACAGATCGAGATGTACGGCCCGATGACGAACCTGAGCGCCGCGCTCACGCCGCGCGTGGTCGCGATGCCTCCCGGCGCCCCTGTCCGCGAGGTCTACGTGGGCAACGCCTCGTTCGCCGTGCGTACGGACGGCACCGTGCTGAGCTGGGGCGCCAACCCGCCCGTCGGCCGTGTCTCGTCGCTCGCGCCGGATCCCTATCCGGCGAACATCACCTCGCTGACAGCCGTGCTGGGCATGGCCGCGGCAAGTGACAACGCGTGTGCGCTCCCGTCCGGGATCGCGCACTGCTGGGGCAACCCGATCGACACGAGGATCTACGACACGCTCGAGCCGCTCCCGGAGCGCAAGCTGCCGGAGCCCGTGTTGACGCCCGAGCCCGTCGTCCAGATCGCGACGACGCGGAGCATTCCGTCCGAGCCGGTCCAGAACATTCCCCCGATCCCGCAGCGGACGTGTGCCGTCAGCGTCTCCGGGAAAGTCTATTGCTGGGGCGCGAACGGCAGCGGCCAGGCAGGCGACGGGACGACGTCGTTCGCCCACAAGCCCGTCGAGGTCCTAGGACTCCCGGGCCCGGTCGCACGGGTCGCGATGACGCCGAGGACTACCTGCGCGCTGCTCACGAGCGGCGCGGTCCACTGTTGGGGGGATGGTCTGTACGGGCAGCTCGGCCGAGGAACGCTCGGCGTGCCGAGCCTCGTCCCGCAGGAGGTATCGTTGCCATGAGTCGCGTTCGAGGACTGCACACCGCGGCGGCGTTCATCGGGCTCTCGTTCTGCGCGGCGGCCGTGATCGCCGCGTGTGGAGATCGCGTCGCCTTCGACGTACCGAACGAGGTCTTCGAGCCCGACGCGGCGATCGACTCCGCGCCCGCCGAGTGCCTGCGCCAGTGCTCGCTGGACGGCCGCTCGGTGCTCGACACCTGCACGGGCGACGTGATCGAGACCTGCAGCGAGGAGCTCGCCTGCGGCGCGGGCATCTGCCAGGCCCCGTGCGACGCAGCCGCCGCAGATCGGAGCTCGAATGGCTGCGAGTTCTATCTCCAGCCGCCGTTCGTCAGCGAGAGCCGGTCCTGCTACGCAGCGTACGTCGTCAACACGTCGCTGCTGCCGGTCGAGGTCGCGCTCGAAATCGAGGGCGCGAAGCTCGACCTCTCCAAGTCGATGTTCCGGACGATGCCGGGAGAGGCAACGCTCGTCTCGCACGAGGGCCCGATCGCGCCCGGGGACAGCGTCGTCCTCTTCGTGACCGACCTTTCCCCGAACGAACCGGTGAGCGGCAAACCGATCAAGTGCCCGGCAGGCGTCGTCGCCGCGACGGTCGGTGACAAGCTCCCGAGGACGACGGGCATCGGCTCGTCGTTCCACCTGACGACGACCGCGCCCGTGAGCCTTGCGGCGATCTACCCCTTCGGCGGGGCCCCGAGCCACATCCCGTCGGCGACGCTGCTCCTTCCCGTGCCGACCTGGAGCACGCAGAACATCATCGTCAACGCGTGGCCGGGCGACCTCTCGTCAGGCTGGCCCGGCGCGCAGATCGTCGCCTCGGAGGACGGGACCGAGGTCACGATCCTCCCGAACGAGAAGATCCAGGACGGCGCCGGCGTCGCCGGTTCGCCGCCCTTCACGCCGGTGACTTACAAGCTCGACAAGGGACAGCTGCTCCAGCTCGTCCAGCCGAAGGAGCTCTCGGGCAGCATCGTGATGTCGAACAAGCCCACGAGCGTGTTCGGCGGCAACCAGTGCATGAACGTCCCGTCGGGTCGCTCGTATTGCGACACCGCGCTCCAGCAGCTGCCATCCTTCGAGCAGTGGGGATCGGAGTACGTCGCCGTCGGCTACCGCCCTCGTCTCGGCGACGAGCACGAGCAGATGCCGTATCGCATCGTCGCCGCGCGTGACGGCACGCGCCTCGACTACGACCCAGCCTTGCCGCGAGGCGCTCCGGTCACTTTGTCCGCCGGAGAAGTCGTCACGTTCTACGCGAGTGTCGGCGCCCCGTTCGTCGTGCGCACGCAGGACGTCGACCATCCGATCTATCTCGCGGCCTACATGTCCGGCGCCGGTGAAGGCTCCCCCAGCGATCCGGTCGGCAACATGGACTTCCTCGGCCGAGGGGATCCCGAGTTCGTCAACGTCATCGCCGCGGGGCAGTACCTGAACGCATACAGCTTCTACGCCGATCCGACGTACGGCGACACGTCGCTCGTCGTCGTGCGCTCCAAGACCCGCGGCGAGTTCAAGACCGTGTGGCTCGAGTGCGCCGGCGATCTGACCGAGTGGAGACCGGTCGGTACCCGCGGCGACTACGAGTACACGCGGGTCGACCTCGCGCGTGACCGCGGACCGGGGCAGAGCTTCGGGACGAGCGTCTGCCGGAACGGCCTCCAGAAGATGAAGAGCGACGGCCCGTTCACCGCCACGCTCTGGGGCTGGGCTCCGTACGCGAGCTACGCGTATCCGGGCGGCATGGCGCAACGGAAGCTCGTCGAGACCCCGCTCGACCCGATCCGCTGACGCACCATCCGAGCCTGTCCGAGCCTGCATCGCCACGCCCCGGCCCTCACCTCCGGTGAGCACGTGACCGATCGAAGTCGATCGACACCGAGAGGTACGGCTGGAGCGGCCAGAGGGCGAGCTCGCGTGCCTGGCGCCCGCCCGTGGTGCCCTCGTAGCTGAACGCAGGCGGCGCGACCACGAAGTCGACGCCTGCTCCGACCGAGACGCGCGGCCAGGTCCCCCAGCTGACGCGCGCCTCCGGACCGACGAACGCATTCACGTTCGCCCGCGATTCACTCGCCCGCAGGTATGCGACCCTCGGCCGTGTGGAGCGCAGGAACACGGCCGCGCCCGCGTGGACGTCGACCGCGAGCATGATCTCGTCGGCGAGCGCCCAGCGCCAGCCGACGAAGCCGCCGGCGACGTGTCTCCGGACGAGCAGGGACGCGATCGGATCCGTCCACACGTCGGTGGCGCCCAACGTCAGCACGGCTCCGCCTTCCATCGCGCCGCGAGAGACGCCGAGTCGATGGCTGAGCGCAACCGAAGGTCTCGCGTGCGAGAGCACGACTCGTCCGCCGACCGCGGTGAACGGCATCCACCTCTCCGCTTGCGTTGAAGCGGGGACTGCGACCGGAGCCGCAGGCGGTCGCCTCTCGCGGCCCTGGGGCGCGTCCTCGGGCGGCTCGCGCGACGGTGGTTGATCGCCGTTCGCATCGGGCGCCGGGGTCTCGAGCGGCTCACCGATCGGCACGCCCTCGATCAGCGAGCTCAGCACGTCCCGCACGATCAGGCTCGCAGCCTCTTGCATCGCCGATACGGATCCTGACTCCGGGTCGACATGATGCACGAACAGTCTGGCGTCTCGCGGGTCCAGGACGAAGATCGTGATGTCGCCACGCTCGGCGACCTCGAACCATACGACCGCGCGAGCTCCGTGAGCCCGAGCGAGAGCGCTTGCCTCTCGGCGTGCCGCGCCGCGCTCCGGCTCGATCCGCCCCTGCGCTCGCACGAGCGTGAGCGGCAGGTCGCTCGTCTGCCCACGGATTCGCTCGAGCACGCCATCGTCGACGGCCCGGCCGACCCGCACGACGCAGATGACCGGGCTCGTGCTCGCGAGCGCGATCGCGGTCGGAAGGAGCAACAGCAGGCAGGCTGCAAGTGCCGTCCACAGCCCGCGCAGCGCCATTCGGCGTGCGATGCTATCGCGCGTCTGCGACCGCGACCACGATCCTCAACGGGCTCGCTGCGTCAGTCGCAGCCAGCTCATCCGGCCTCGCGTCGGCCAAGAGCGATCGCGCTTCGGACATCGAGCAGGCGTCGGGATGAGGGATGACGGCCATCTCGCAGCTGCGACCGACGCAAGCCGCTCGGCCCCCCCCGACACCGAGTCATCGCGTAGCGTCGCTCTTGCGCACGTTCATGCACCAGCGCACAGCCGCGGTGGTGGGATGGCTGCCCATGATCGACGGGCGCCGAGCGCGCGGATCCGCGTCGGCACGCCCCGACGCCGCGCACGGTCCCCCTGAAAAATGGGCACCAACGTGCAGACGACCGCACGGACGGAGAGCGGCACGCGCCCTGCTCCCATGTAGGCATGCACATGGACAAGCGCTCGCTGAGCACGAAGCTCTTCATCGCATTCACCGTCGTCATGGGATGCACCGTCGGAGTCGGCGGCTGCGCGGTCGAGCCGGGTGACGAGGACGAGAGCTTCGAGGACGTCTCGCCGGATGATCTCGACGACGACGACGAGAACACCGCGACGACGTCCAGCGAGCTCGGCGGGTGCAACCAGTGCACGAACTGTGTGAAGTACGCTCGATGCCGGCAGCCGCGGCTCCCCTACAATCTGACGTACTGGAACGACAAGCTCCGGATCATCAACAGCCAGACGCCGCGCGCCGGCTGCGTCGCCGTCATCAAGACAGGCAGCGCCTACGGACACGTCGCGTACGTCCGAAAGGTGAGCGGCAGCACGATCTACATCGACGAGGGCAACTGGGGCCGAAAGTGCAACAGCCGCTCGGGCACGAAGGCCGCGCTGAAGATCCAGGGCTACTGGTGCAGGTAGTGGCCCGCCGATCGTAACGAAACGGCCGTGAAGCGGAGCTGGTGGGCGCTGCGCATCGAGGACCGCCACCGCCCAGCAGTTGGTCGACGCCTGCTTCGGATCCCCTCCAGGTGGGCCGTGAACTGACGACGGCAACCAGGATCAGCTGGCAGCCGCTGTCCGGTCCACGCGCTCGCCGGCGCGCATGTACGGAATCAGCGCTGGATCGCTGGCGAACACACGCCCGGAGCATCGTCGATCCAGGCGATGCGTCCCACGACTCCGCTCCAAGCCAAAACGACCGAGCTACTCGGGCTTTTCTTCGGATGGAGGGAGCGTTTACCAGTGGGTGCAAAAATTGCTCACCAGGGGATCATGGTTCGCGCCCGCACCGCCACCCTTGCTTGCAGCACCATCGCCGTCCTCCTCTCCGTGGCTGCGTGCGGCTCCGAGGCGCCGCCCGCGGAATTCGACGATGGCACCGCCGGTGGTGGTCGGCTCGGCGGCCCCGACGATGGGGACGGCAATGGCAACGGGGGCCTCGGCGGCAACAACGGCGACGGAACCGACGAGGACGTGAACGCCACGTGCGCGACGTCGACGGCAGCCGCCGAGCGGCTCCCGCTTCACATGGTGGTCGTCCTCGACAAGTCGGGGAGCATGTGCATCGTCGGAGACAACAGCAACAACCGAAACTGCGGCAACGCGAACTCGCGCTGGAAGCAGGTGACCGGCGCGCTCGCGTCGTTCTTCGGCAGCGCCGACTCGGCAGGCATCACTGCGTCGTTGATCGCGTTCCCCTCCAACGGCAGCATCCCCGCGAACAACGCCGCATGTTCCACCTCGTCGTATCAGACGCCCGCGGAGGCGAATGTCGCCCTTCCGGACAAGCAGAACCAACTCGCGAACCGGATGAACGGTCTGACGGGCGAAGGCGGCACCCCGACCCGCTACGCCATGGAAGGAGCCGTGGCGTATGCCAAGACGGTCGAGGCGCAGCTCGCCGGGAAGGGTAAGGTCGTCGTCGTCCTCGCGACCGACGGCCTCCCGGAGTACTGCTCGAACAACTCCGTCAATACGACGTCTACCGTCGCTCAGGGGGTGGCAGCGACGATCCCGACCTACGTCATCGGCGTCGGCACTGCCCTCGATTCCCTCGACGCGCTCGCCGTCGCCGGCGGTACGAGCTCCGCGTTCATCATCTCCACCGCGAACGCCGGGACCGTCGGCCAGAGCTTCGCTGCCGCGATGGAGAGCATCCGCGGCGCATCGCTCGCCTGCGAGTACTCGATCCCGGCCGCGCCCGACGGCAAGACCCTCGACTTCAACAAGGTGAACATCCAGTTCACGCCGAACGGCGGCGCCGCGAAGACGCTGCCGTACAGCGCCGATTGCGCAAACACGGGCGGATGGCGGTACGACGATGCCAAGGCGCCCACCAAGATCCTGCTCTGCGATGGCGCCTGCGACACCGCAAAGGCCGACGCCAACGGCAAGATCGACGTCCTCCTCGGCTGCCAGACCGTGGGCGATCCGATCAAGTAGCCCGACGGATCGCCCTCGCGGTGCTCCGTGGAGATCACGCGTGCTGAGCGATCGCCGGCGAGGCGCCGTCGCCTCTGTGAATGAGGCCTCTCGAGCGCTCGGCGTTGCGCTCGGCGCTGCACGGATGGTCATCGCAGGTTCGAGTGATCGTCGTCCGCAGCGCGACTCTGTAGAGAGAGAGTACATGAGATCGACCACCACCCTTGTCGCCGTCCTCGCCCAACTACACCGTGAGGAAGTAGTCGTCTTCATCCGTCGCGCAGCAGTCCCTGAACGAGTACCCGCAATTCTGTAACAGCGCCGCGACCATCCTCTGTGTCGAGCAGTGAGGCGACGGCGACAGCGACAGGGGCAGCTTCTCGTTCGATGGTTCGAACGGGTGCGCGGCTCCGAGGTCGCGATGCAGAGCTGGGCGCCGGAGCTCTGCTCGGTCCCGCATCCGGCGCCGACGACCCGGAGTCGGCGCCGACGCCGCCCTCCGTTGCTCCTCCGTCCTCGGTATCGACGCCCGGGGGTCAGCCTCCTTCCGCAGCGGCCGCTCGCACACCGCGCTTCGTCAGCGTCCGGAAGACCGCCCACGCTGCGACCGCAGCAAGCGCGGCCTCGGTCACGCCGAGAAGAGCGCCCGCGGCGAGCACGGTCGCGCCCGCCACCCCCGCGCCGATCGCGGGTTTGCGTAGCGCACCCGAGGCGGTCCTCCACAAGGTTCGTGCTCGCCTCCGCGCACGCTCCTTGGCGTCCATCGGCTCGTCGTGCTGTTCGGTCCTCGGTCGATCTTCGGGCCCTGCCGTTACTTGCTCAGGCATGAAATCCTCCGCTCCTGCTTCGCCGATTCGACAGGCAAAGCGGAATGGCGCGCGACGTGCGCTGTCCAACGAGCATGTCACCGATGCACACCCTGAGCCGTTCGAGCTCGATCGAGCGATGCTTCAGCGCCGCGGCGATCGCCGTCGGCCGCACGGTCACCCGCGCCGCGGCAGCGCTCCCGCGTGTCGTGCGCCGAGCAAGCGGACTCGACGATCCGTCGCCGGAAGCGGTTGTCGCCGGCGTCGTCCGCGGCATCACGAAGCTCGCGCCGGACACGATGGGCCCCGTCGGCGGGGCCGTCTTCGAGCTCGTCGGCGCCGTCATGGTGCTCGCGCTCGCGATGTCTGCCGTCTCGCTCGACGGCGAAGGCACAGAGCAGCTCGGTGAGCTGCTCGCCGGTGTGATGGCGCTGGCCGCAGAGCGAAGATTCGGCGCGACCCGGACGGCCTCGTTCTGGCGCGTTGCGGCGGGAGTGGACGCGCTCGATCGGGAGCTGCTCCGTCGCCATGCCAAAGCGCTCGCGCGGTGGGTCGCGAGGACGGCGCCGCGCCAGGCCATCCGATCTGCCCTCGCTGCCCTCGACGAACCGACGAGATGTCTTCGCCCTCTGCACGCGCTCCGCGACGCGTGGGACGGCATGGGAGAAGCCGCACGCTTCGTCGAGACGACGCGACACCTGGCGAGAGAGCACCGGCGCGCCGACGAGCGAACCCGAGCCCCACACTCCAAGCGCCACGATCATCCTCATCTCTTCGGTGCCGACCGCCGTGTGACGAGCGGTGCGATCGCGGCGAGCGCAGCGACGATCGTCGAACCGTTGTTCACGATTGCGGCGGTGCCCGGAGACATCAGCCCGAGCGCGCCGAGCGCTACAGCAGCGGCATTGGGCGCGAGCACGAGCCCGACGCACCGCTTCACATCCGCCATCCCTTCTCTTGCAAGCGCGAACACACGAGGGAGCTTCGATAGCCCGCCCTCGAGGAGCACCACATCGGCAGCCTCGAGCGCGAGCTCCGTCCCCCCCTCGAGCGAGATGCCCACGTCGGCGACGGCGAGCGCGGCCGCATCGTTGATCCCGTCACCGACCATCGCGACAGTACGCCCGCTCGCCTTCAGCTCCTGAACGATGCGGACCTTGTCGTCGGGCAGGAGCTCGCCCTCGGCGCGATCGACTCCGAGCGCGCGACCGATCGCGACGGCTGCGGGTCTCGCGTCGCCCGACAACAGAAGGATCTCACGCTTGCCTCCGCCGCGGAGCGCCTGGACGACACTCGCGCTCTCCGCACGCGGCTCGTCGGAGACTGCAAGGACGGCTGCCAGCTGTTCGTCAATCGCGACGAGCACGCTCGATGCCCCGAGCGCGCGGTGCCGATCGCAGATCGCGCGTGCCTCACCCGCGCGTACGCCGTGCTCGAGCATCGCGCGCTTGCCTCCGACGAGGACGCGACGACCGTCGACACGTGCCGATACGCCACGACCGATCGAGACTCTCTCGGAGCCGAGCTCTGCGTGGCGCAGCGACGCCCCCGCTTGCTCGGCATGCTTGCAGATCGCGCGCGCCAGGGGATGCTGCTGGCGCGCTTCCGCTGCCGCCGCGAAGCCAAGGCAGTCGGTCGCCGCGAGCGGCCCCACGACGTCGACGGCGATGACCTCCGGCTCCCCGCGCGTGAGGGTCCCGGTCTTGTCGAAGACGATCGTGTCGACCCTGGCGAGGTGCTCGAGGAACTGTCCTCCCTTCACGAGGACGCCCTCACGCGCCGCGCGGATCATCGAGGTGAGGGCCGCAGTGGGCACGGCGATCCGCAGCCCGGTCCCGAAATCGGTGATGAGCACGCTCGTCATCCGATCGATCTCCGCGGTGAGCGCGGCGGAGCCGCCTGCGAGCGCGAACGTCGGCAGGACCAGTCTTTCGGCGACCCGTTCGGCGTTCCGCTGCAGCGTCGTCGGCTTCGTCCCTGCTCCCGTGAGGACCTGGGCGATCCGACTGGCGGTCGTGTTCGACCCCGCCTGCTCCACGCGCACGACGATCTGTCCCTCGACGACGACGCTCGCGGCGAGGACGCGATCGCCGCTCTCGCGCGTGCGCGGCAACGACTCTCCGGTGAGCGCTCGCTCGTCCACGAGCGCGATCCCGCTGTCGATGATCCCGTCTGCAGCGACGCGCGCCCCCGTCTCGACGATGATGGCATCCCCCGGCCGCAGCGAGCGCGCGGACACGCGCTCCGCGACGACTCCACGGAGGCGATACGCGTGCGTCGCCTCGAGCTCGAGCCGCTCGGTGATCGCGCGACGCGCGCGTGCGTGCGTCCGCGCGAGGACGAGGTCACCGAGCCCGAGCAGCCATGTCACGAGCGCCGCGGTCGCGAATCTGCCCGTGCCGATCGAGATCCCGATCGCGACGACGTCCAGCGCATCGACGCCGACACGTCGTTCGCGAAGCGCGCTGGCCGCGCGGAGCACGGAGGGGATCGCCGTGTACGCGACGGCTGCGCCGAGCAGGGGGGCAGGAACCACACCCGGCAGCGCCAGTGACATCGCAAAGACGCCCGTGTTCACGAACGTGCGGGACCAGCCCGCGTCCAGCGGCCCGATGGTCGGCCATGCCTGCGGCTCGCTCGCACAAATCGCGTCCGCGATCGCTCGAGCGCTCGTCTGCTCGGGGTCGAACCAGACCACGACGGAGCCGCTCGCCGGCGACGGGCGGGCGCGACGGATCCCCGGCAATGACCGTAGCCAGTCCCCCAGACGCTCGATGTCGGCGTCGGCAACGCCGGACACGCCGAGCCGCACTCGGCCTGGCACGACGTGGAGCACGGACACGTCCAGCGGCGGACGCTTCTGCCGCGTCGCCGCGAACAGGCGGTCCTTGATGCTGCGTGCGAGGCGAGCGACGGCTCCGCGCTCCCGGACCACGACCTCGAGCGCGCCATTCGGGGCGTTGACGGCCACGTCCGAGACGACCTCGTGACGCTCGAGCCACGCTTGCAACGCGAGCACCGACGGGATCGCCGGGCTGTCGACACGCAGCCGATCCGCTCCCACGCGTCGAACGGACCAGGACGCCGCAGCGCTCATGTCTTTTCACGTTCGGGCTGCGAGATCTCCTCGGCGTGGAGGCTGAGGAAGATCGAGTACGCCCAATAGGCCAGGTTGTCCCAGCGCGGGAGTCGCCGCTTCTCGCTGAGCAACGAGTAGGCAGCCATGCCGATCAGTCCGAGCGGGACGAGGTCGCGGAGGTCTGCGCGCCCCCCGGCGAGCGCCGATGCCGTCGCGTTGAGATCACGCGCGACATCGATCGCCAACTTCGCCATGCGAGGCCGCTGCGCCTGCCGCTCCTCGTCCGAGAGCGGCGGATCGAGCTCCGCCGCCCGAGCGGTGGCGTCGATCAGCGTGTTCGGATCGACCGTGCCCGGCTCGTACTGCACGAGCACGCTGCCCGCGCGTTCGTTGAGGCGCACGGATCGGACGCCGCTCACGTCACCGAGCGCAGCGCGGATCTGCTCGATGCGTTCGCGCGCCTGTCCGTCCCGGTCCGAATCGCATAGCGCGTCCGAGCGCACACGCAGCCTTCCCGGGTGATGGTGTGCGATCTCCAGAGGAGCGGGCCTCGTCACGCTGCGACCTCGTCCCGCGGGCGGCGTTTGCCCCGAGTCCGCTCCCCTGGCCCGCGTTCGGCCCCCATCGCATCCGCACGGGCACGGGCCTCCGCGATCAGATCTTCGAGATGGTCCTTCTCGATCGCGACCGCACGCTTGGTTCGATCGATCGCAGCGAGCACCGACGCGAATACCGTCAGCGTCGCCGCACGAGAAGACTCCGTCGTGCCGCGAGCCACCCAACCTGCGGCAAACCCGAGAGCGAATGTCGCGTATCGAAGCATGGACCCCGATCTTCCGTCCGGCGCCCGACCACGCTCGGGCACCAGGCGAACGTGTCGTCCGTCAGGCATCCCGTCAACGAGATCGACGATCCAGGGCGGGCTCCATGGCGTCATCCCCGTCGTGGGGCCGCTCGTCGCCGCCGTTCCCGGCCTCGCCGTCGGCGCGGGCGAAGACCGAGCTCCTCGGACGAGAAATGACGAAGCGCCGGGCTCCGCGTCAACGGAGGTCCCGGCGCTTCTTCTTCGGAAGAGGACGAGCTCAGCTCATCATCGACTTCAGCGTGCTCGCCATGTCGCTCGGCGTCGGAGCAACCTTGGCGCCGGCCGCCTCGAGGGCCGCGATCTTCGCGGAGGCCGTGCCCTTGCCGCCGGAGATGATCGCGCCGGCGTGGCCCATGCGCTTGCCGGGCGGAGCCGTCGTGCCGGCGATGAACGCCGCGACCGGCTTCGTCATCTTGGCCTTGATGAACTCGGCGCCGCGCTCCTCCGCGCCGCCGCCGATCTCGCCGATCATGATGACGCCGTGCGTGTCGGGATCGTTCTGGAAGAGCTCCAGGACGTCGACGAAGTCCATCCCGTTGACCGGGTCACCGCCGATGCCGACACACGTCGACTGGCCGATGCCGAGCGCCGTGAGCTGACCGACCGCCTCGTACGTCAGCGTGCCCGAGCGCGAGACGACGCCGATGTTGCCCTTCTTGTGGATGTGGCCCGGCATGATGCCGATCTTGCACTCGCCCGGCGTGATGACGCCGGGGCAGTTCGGGCCGATGAGGCGCGGAATCTTCGTTCCGTTCGCCCGCGCGTCGGCCTGCGCCGCCTCGAGCACGCGCCGCACGCCGAGCATGTCGACGACGGGAATGCCCTCGGTGATGCAGACGACGAGCTCCAGGCCCGCGTCGAACGCCTCGAGGATCGCATCGGCCGCGCCGGGCGGCGGGACGAAGATCACCGTCGCATTGGCGCCGGTCGCCTTCACGGCCTGCTCGACGGTGTCGAAGACAGGAACCTTGCCCTCGAACTTCTCGCCGCCGCGCGTCGGCGTGACGCCGCCGACGACCTGCGTGCCGTACTCGATCATCTGCTTGGCGTGGAACGAGCCCGCGCCGCCGGTGATGCCCTGGACGATCAGCTTGGTGTCCTTACCGACGAGGATGCTCACTTGCCTGCTCCTTTGGTGACCGCCTCGACGATCTTCTGCGCGCCGTCGGCCATGGTGCTCGCGGCCTGGATCGCGAGGCCGCTCTCGTTCAGGATCTTGCGACCGAGCTCGACGTTCGTGCCCTCGAGGCGAACGACGAGCGGCACCTTGAGGCCCAGCTCCTTCGCCGCCGCGACGACGCCGTTCGCGATGACGTCGCACTTCATGATGCCGCCGAAGATGTTGACGAAGATCGCCTTCACCTTCGGGCTCTTCAGGATCATGCTGAAGGCCTTGGTGACCTGCTCCTGCGTGGCGCCGCCGCCGACGTCGAGGAAGTTCGCGGGCGCGACGCCGTGCTTCTCGCCAGCGTGCTTGATGATGTCCATCGTCGCCATGGCGAGGCCGGCGCCGTTGACGAGGCAGCCGACGTTACCGTCGAGCGACACGTAGTTGAGCCCGGCTTCCTTCGCCTCGAGCTCGACCGGATCTTCCTCGTCCTTGTCCTGCAGCTCGGCCCAGCTCTTGTGACGGAACTCGGCGTTGTCGTCGAAGTTGATCTTCGAGTCGAGCGCGATGACGTCGCCGTTCTTGAGGACGGCGAGCGGGTTGATCTCGACGAGCGAGCAGTCCTCTTCGATGACGCAGCGGTAGAGGCTGGACATCAGGCGGACGAACTTCGCGACCGTCTCTTTGCCGTACTTCATGAGGCCGAGCCCGAACGCGAGCTGGCGCGACTGGTACGGCATGAGGCCCGTCACCGGGTCGACGTGCACCGTGAGGATCTTCTCCGGCGTCTCCTCGGCGACCTTCTCGATTTCCATGCCGCCTTCGGTCGACGCCATGAAGGCGACGCGGCGCTTGTCGCGGTCGATGACCGCGCCGAGGTAGAGCTCCTGCGCCATCTCGAGCCCCTGCTCGATGTACAGGCGGCGGACCTTCTGACCCTCCGGGCCGGTCTGGTGCGTGACGAGCTGCATGCCGAGGATCTTCTCGGAGAGCTGGCGCGCTTCTGCGGCGCCGCCCTTCGCGACCTTGACGCCGCCGCCCTTGCCACGCCCGCCCGCGTGAATCTGCGCCTTGACGACGACGAGCTGATTGCCGGTCTCGGTGGCGAGGCGCTTCGCAGCGGCCTCCGCCTCGTCGACGGTGAACGCCGGATAGCCCTTCGGAACGGGGACGCCGTATTTGGCGAAGACCTGTTTGCCTTGGTACTCGTGGATCTTCACGCGGACCTCTGAGGTTGAAAAACCCCACGTCTGCGTGGGGCGTTACAGAACGAGCGGGGCCCGGACGCTACCACATATCGGCGGCCCGTCGTCACCCGCCGCGTGCCGATCGGCCGAGCCCTTCATGGATGTCGGGCCGCGCGTTCGCATTTCCGCGTTCGTCGTCGTCGCGCAGGCCGCGCTGTTCGAGGAGGAGGAGGAGAGCGTTCTCGCCGCGCATCGTCGCCGACGAAGTCGGTCGCCCCGCATCACGCTCGTTCAGGACTTCGGTCGAGCGCACGTGAAGACGCGAGCACAAGAAGCTGGACCGTTCGTCCGACGGCGATCGCTGCTGGGTTCACTCGAGGGCGAACGACCTCGGCCTTCGGAACCTCGCCGTTCACGAGACACGCGCATCGCGGCACCGATGGTCGGGTCGTCGCGACGCGCTGGCCATGGTCGTGCATGACGGATGTGTCCGGGATTTCTTGCGTCTCCGCCGTTTGCCCGCGTTGGTCGACTCGAGCGCGATTGGTAGAAGCCGCGGGATGCGCAGAGCAGTTTTCCTTGGCTGCGGAGGAGCTCTCGCGATCTCGCTCATCGCTGCATGCGGTTCGGATCGCGACGGCTTCGACACGAGCACGAACGGCAACCATCCCGGCTTCGCGCCGCCCGGCTCCGGCCCGAACGGCAGCCTCGGCGAGCAGGCCGGCGACACTCGCGATCCGGTCGATTGCGAGACGGCGAAGCTCTCGAAGACCTACGTCGGCTGCGACTACTGGCCGACGATCACGCCGAACGCCGTGTGGTCCATCTTCGACTACGCCGTCGTCGTCGCGAACACCGGCGTGCACGACGCGACGATCACGATCACGGGTCCGAACAACACGAACAAGCAGACGACGGTACCCACCGGAGAGGTCCGGAAGATCTATCTGCCGTGGGTCCCGGCGCTGAAGGGTGGCGACTCGGATGCGTGTGGACGTCCACCGCCGCTCGAGGAGTCGGCGATCGTCGGCGAGGGCGCCTACCACCTCGTCAGCACGTCGCCGGTCATCGTCTATCAGTTCAACGCGCTCCAGTACAAAGGTGAGGGCGGCGAAGGACCGAACGGCGAGCCGAAGGATTGGTCCAGCTGCCCGGGCACGGCGATCAACTGCGACAAGCGTCCGATCGGGTGCTTCTCCTACTCGAACGACGCGTCGCTCCTCATCCCGAGCACCGCGATGACGAACACGTATCGCGTGATGGGCTTCCGTGGCTCATCGGTGGCGCCGTGGCCGGGAGCGCCGGGGGTCGTCGGGACGGTGCTCTCGATCACCGCGACGGCGCCGGACACGAACGTCAAGGTCTCGCTCTCGAAGAGCGCCAAGGTGCTCGCGTCCGTGAGCGGGCAACCCGTGCCGGCGACGGAGGGTGGACAGACGATGACGATCCGGCTCGCGAAGGCCGGCGATGTCGCGCAGCTCGTCAACGAGCGGGGTCAGGAGTTCGACTTCAGCGGCTCGCTCGTCCAGGCGGACAAGCCGGTGCAGGTCATCTCGAGCGTCCCCTGCATCAACATCCCGTCGGACAAGCAGGCGTGCGATCACATCGAGGAGACCGTGCTGCCGGCCGAGACGCTCGGCAAGCACTACGTCGTAACGCCGCCGACGGGCCCGAAGGGCACGCCGGTGAGTCACCACGTCCGCCTCTACGGAAACCAGGACGGCACGCGGCTCACGTACAGCCCGTCGAAGCCGCCGAGCTGCCCCGACACGCTCGAGGCCGGTCAGGTCGCCGACTGCGACGTCCTCGGTGAGCTCGAGGCGTTCGACGTGATCGGCAACCACGAGTTCGGCGTCGCGACGTTCCTTCTCGGAGCGCGCGAGTACGACTGGTCCGGCATGGACAACCGCGGCGATCCCGATCAGAGCCAGTA
>JAFAER010000226.1 GCA_023423895.1 Pseudomonadota bacterium | reverse complement strand
TGACGTAGACGTAGTAGCCGAACGCGTTCAGGCGCGGGAACGCCATGTCCCGCGTGCCGATCATCAGCGGCACGAGGTACATCGTGAGCCCCTCCATCACCGGAACGGCGAAGAAGAACATCATCGTGGTCCCGTGCATCGTCAGGAACTGCCGGTACCTATCGGGATCGAGCACGCCGTTCTCCGACGACGCCAGCTGCAGACGCATCAGCAGCGCCTGAATCCCCCCGACGATGAAGAACACGAACGCCGTCACGATGAATCGGAGCGCGATCGAGCGGTGATTCACGTGCGTGAACCATCGGAAGAAGCCTGGGGGTGATGCCCAGGTTCGGTCGAGCTCCTCCAGCTCGGCTCGGCTCAGCATCGGCGCAGCATGGTGGGGGTCAACGAGCTCTCCTGATCACTCGAGGGAAAAGAGGTACGCGAGGAGCGCCTCGACACTGTCGGCGTCGAGCGGCGTTGCGGGCATGAGGGTCCCGGGCTTGGCGTGCTGCGGATCGAGGATCCATCCCGCCACGTTGCCGCGCGTGTTCGGCAGCGCGCCCGACCCGAGCGAGCGGCGCGAACCGACGTGCGTGAGGTCCGGTCCCGCGCTCGCCATCGCGGTGGTGCCGCGGACGGCATGGCAGGTGGCGCAGGGATGGGTGAGGAAGATCTCCTGACCGCGAAGGGCCAGGGGATCGGTGGGCGGCTCTGCCGGGCGGGCCTGCCGCTCGAGCCAGCGCTCGAAGTCCTCCGGCGGCTCCGCGACGACGTAGAACGCCATCTTCGCGTGGGCGAGCCCGCAGAACTCGGCGCACTGGCCACGGAAGACGCCAGGCTCGTCGGCCTGGAGGACGAGCACGTTCTTCCGTCCGGGCACCGCATCCATCTTTCCGTGGAGGTTCGGGACCCAGAAGCTGTGGATCACGTCGCGGCTCTCGAGCTCGATCACGACGCGCCGCCCGACCGGGATGTGGATCTCGTTCGCGGTGCGAGCGATGCCGCTCTCCGCGGCTGCGTCCCGGTACGCGACCTCCCACCACCATTGGTGTCCGACGACGTTCACGGTCAACGCCTCGCCGCCCGGCGCCCACGCGATCGCGCGCGCGATCGTCACGTCGTAGACGAGCAGCGCGACGAGCGCGGCGGCCGTGACCCCGACGGCCGTGCTGACCGCTCGGATCTTCCGGTGCTCCTTCGGCACGGTCACGCCGCCCTGATCGTCTTCGTCGAGCGGCTCGTCACCCGCGGGGCGCCGCTTTCCCGACGCGAGCGCGGCGATGAGGAACGCCATCACGAGCACGAACACGACGGTCGCTCCGATGACGAGCACCTTCGTGAGCTCGAAGATGTGTGCCGCCTGTGGGCCGCGCGGATCGAGCGCAGACTGCTCTCCCCGGCAACCGAGCGCCGAGAGCGCGATGATGAGCGCGCCCCACCGCACGCGATCGGCGTACCTGGCGCACGCTTCAGTCACCGCCGCCCTCCTCGTGGAGGGTCTGAACGTAACCGACGATCTTCCATACGACGTCGTCGGAGAGGTGACCGCCGTACGAAGGCATGCCGTTCGGGCGGCCCTGGACGATCGACGCGAAGATCTGCTCCGGCTCCCCGCCGTAGATCCATGCCTCGTCGGCGAGCGGCGGGCCGATCGATCCGCCGCCTATGGCTCCGTGGCACCCGACGCAGTTGAACCACGCGTAGTACCGCTTTCCCTCCGCGATCGCATGCGGCTGCCCGGCGAACGGGTTGGTGAGCGGACGCTTCTCGCGGACGCCGGCCGCCTCGAGGCCGCTCGTCTTCACGCGCAGCGGCTCCACGGGCGATACGACCTCGGTCGTGAGCGGCACGCGCTCGGTCTTGCAGCCCGCGAGAGCGGCGGAGAGAACGAGGACGATGACGATGGCGAGAACGGAGCGCCTCACCGAGCACCTCCCTGCCGTGCTGGCCTTGGCACGTTCGCCATGTCCTCCACGGTCGGGACGTCGAAGCGTGCGAGGAGCTGGCGAATGTCGTCGGTACGACGCTCGACGATCGCGTCGAGCTCGTCTCGCAGCGTGCGATCATCCCGTCGAACGCCGAGCGCGATCGCATACTGGAGAGGGAAGACGTCGTCCTCGCGCGCGTGGACGGGCTCGACCACGAGCGGGCGGCTTGCGCGCTTCGCGAAGTAGCCGCCGATCGGGCCCCAGACGACGGCCACGTCGACCTCGCCTGCCGCCACGCCGTCGATCGCGCGTGCCGGCGGATTGTCACGCGCGTAGTCGTCGAGCAGACGGTAGCCGACGACGTTGTCGACGATCCCTCTTCGCGAGAGCGCGTGGACGGGTGGGCTGTTCGCGTAGTCGTCGCCGATCACGTGAACGCCGACGCGCCATGTCCGCAAGCGCCCGTCGTCGAACGAACGCAGCGCGCGCTCGTTCTTCGCCGTGGCGTGGCGCACGAAGACGTAGCTCGACCGATAGATCGGCCGCGTGGTCGCGGTGAGCTCGAAGCCGGCCGGGACGCCCATGACGACGTCACACAGCCCGGCCTTCAGCGTGTTGCGGAAGAAGCCGCGCCGCTGCGCCCACCACGTGTATTCGAGGTGCGCGTCGAGGTCTTCCGCGAACAGGCTGGCGAGCGCGTTCTCGAATCCCTCGTGACGGTCGTTCGAGAACGGGAGGTTGTTCGGATCGGCGCAGACGCGGAGGACGCGCCGCGATGGTCCGGCCTCCGTCGTCACGACGGGTGAGGAGGCTTCGACCGTCGCGGACGCGGCCGCGGTGTCCGGCTCGGTCGCGCGGCTGCACGCGAGGAGCATCGAGGCTGCGAGGGAGAAGGTGATGGTTCGCATGCTCGGCCTCACGGGAGTGAGAAGACGTAGAGGGTCCCGCCTTTCGGCGTGTCCTTTGGGAGGTCCTTCGTCGCGTTGACGAAGCCGAGCGCTGCGGTCTCGTCCTTGGGCAGGAGATCCCCCGCGACGATCGCACCCGCCCAGCCGCCGACGCCAGCGAGGATCGCGACGTATTGCTTGCCGTCGGGGCCGCGGTAGACGACAGGCTGACCGATGATCCCGGATGACGTCTGGAACTGCCAGAGCAGCTCGCCGGTCCGGGCGTTCAGCGCCTTGAACCAGCGATCCATCGTCCCGTAGAAGACGACGTCACCCGCGGTCACGACGGTGCCGCTCCACACCGGCCACTTCTCCTTGATCTTCCACGCCGGCTTCTTCGCGACGGGATCCCAGGCCGTGAACTCACCGCGATGTCCACCGGGGCCCGCGTATTGGCGGACGCTCGCGCCGACGTACGGCGTCCCCGAGACGTAGTTCGCCTCGACGCCCTCCATGTCCATGCACAGGTTGTTGTGCGGGATGTAGAGGAGGCCGGTGCGCGGCGAGAACGCGGTCGGCTGCCAGTCCTTCCCGCCGGGCGCTGCCGGGCAGATCTCGCGGACCACGTGGCCGAAGCCGGTCTCCTTCTCCTTCACCTCGATGGGGCGCCCCGTCTTCAGGTCGACGCCGGCCGTCGTCGTGACGTGGACGAACGGCGTCGCCGAGAGCACCTCGCCGGTCGCGCGGTCGAGGACGTAGATGTAACCGTTGCGCTCCGGTCGGACGAGCACCTTGCGGAGCTGGCCGTCGATCGGCAGATCGAGGAGGACGTTCTCGTTGATGCCGTCGTAGTCGAAGAGATCGTGCGGGCTCCACTGGTAGGCCCAGATCGCCTCGCCGGTCTCGGGGCGGCGCGCGAAGATCGCCGCCGACCACTTGTTGTCGCCCGGCCGCGCGTCCGGGTTCCACGGTCCAGGGTTGCCGGTGCCGTGGTAGAGCAGATCGAGCTCGGGGTCGTACGAGATCCAACCCCACACCGTGCCGCCGCCGATCTTCCAGTGATCCGGCGGCCACGAATGAACCCCGAGGTCCTTGCCCCGGTCCGCCTCGTAGAACGGCTTGAACCGGTCGCCGATGAGCACGTCCGCGTCGGGTCCGGTGCTGTACGCGCGCCATACGAGCTTCCCGGTGGAGGCGTCGACGGCGGCGAGCCAGCCGCGGACTCCGAACTCACCGCCGCTGTTGCCGACGAGGACCTTTCCCTTCACGACGAGCGGCGCCATCGTGACGGTCTCGCCCTTGTTGATGTCGCCGAGCTTGGTGCGCCACACCTCGCGTCCCGTCTGCCCGTCGACCGCGATCGTCGTGACGTCGAGCGTGTTGAAGATCACCTTCCCGTCGTGGAAGGCGACTCCGCGGTTGACGACGTCGCAGCAAGCGACCCCCTGTGCGGCCGGCTCGGGCTTCGGATCGAAGCGCCACTTCAGCGCCGGCGGCTTCTGCGTCAGGTCGAAAGCGAGCACCGTGTTCGGGAACGGGGTGACGATGAAGAGCGTCCCGTCGACGACGAGCGGCGCCGCTTCGTGCCCGCGGAGGACTCCGGTGGAGTAGTGCCACGCGAGCTTCAGGTCCTTGGCGTTCTCCGGCGTGATGTCCGAGAGCGAGCTGTAGCGCGTGCTCGCGTAGTCCTTCGGCGCCATCGTCCACTGTCCGTCATCTCGAGGGACGAACGCCGGCACCTGCGCGCCGTTCGGTCCCTTCGGCAGCTCGGGCAGCGGGGATTCTCGAGGCGCGGGCTTCCGCGAGCGATTGCACGCCGCCAGCGACGCGAGGAGCACGATCGCCGCGATCACGCGGCCAGCGCGACCGGAGCGGCCGGCGCGATCGACGCGGCCGGCGTGCGGCGGCGACGTAACGCAGCGGGAGGAGCTGTGGAGAGGCTCTTTCGTCGTCATCACGTCCTTTCGGGAGTGAGCTCGATCCGTGGCAGAAGGACACGGCTCGGCCCGCGGTGGTGCAATGTTGTGCAGCGTCGAGTCCGCTGTCGGGCGACGCACGCGACCGTTGCCTCTCACCGTCACTGCGGCACCACGCGGCGCGCGAGCGCACGTGCGCGGCGCTCGCTCTCGCCGAGCCAAGCAGCGAAGAGAGCGAGTGCGACCATCGCGAGGACGGTGCCCATCGGGACCCACATCACGAGCCCTGCGAGGCGCTGATCGGAGAGCGCGTCGACCTCGATCGACGCCGTTCGTTCGGCATGGCTCGGGTACCAGAGATCGCCGGCGAGCGTGAGCAGGACGCCAAGGACGCTGGTGTGCATCGCAGTGGCGAAGACGTAGACGCACGCGAGGCCGTAGCCGGCACGCCCGTATCGTCCACGCAACACGGACCACCAGAAGAGAACCGCGGAGCCGAAGAACGTCGCGTGCTGGACCGCGTGGACGGCCTCGTCACGAAGCGTCGCCTCGAACAGCGCCGGTGCATGCCAGAGCCAGACGACGAGCGCATGCAGCAGGAGCGCCGCCAGTGGTGCGCTGGTGAAGCGCCAGATCGTCCTGACGAGACTGCGCGACGAGAGCGATGCGAGCGGCGAGCGCCATGCACGCGGAATCGCCCACATGGCCGCGGTGATGGGACGGCCGAGGACGAAGAGCGGGGGCGCGAGCACCATGAGCACCTCGTGCTGGGTCATGTGCGCCGAGAACAGGATGTCGCTCAGCGCATCGAGCGGCGATGCCAGAGCGAGGAACAGCAGGAGCTCGCCCGCGGCGAAGCTCGCGGCTTCGCGCCGGCGGATCCCGTGGCCGACGCCGTTCTTCGACCAGAGCGAGCGCACACCGCGCGCGTAGAGCGCCGAGGACGTGCCGATGACGCCGAGCGCGAGCGGGTCCGCCGTCCACCACGTCGCGATGGTCGCTGCGTCGAGGCACATCTCAGCCTCCTGACCTGCACACGCACGCGGGCGAGCGCGTGGCCCGCTGCACGATCGTGATCGAGCTGCGTGTCCGTCGTTCCCGACAGCCGCGGTCGCGACGAGCCGAGCGCTGAATGCGAATGGCGCGCATCGTCGGTGCGCAAGGCAACTTGAATGCCTCGCGCGCCGCGGAGCGCGACCATCTTCTTCATGCGTTCGTCGATATCGCGCGAGCCATCGGCGTCGTGTTATGGCCGTGACTGGTCATGTGTTCGCGTTCATCCGCGAACACGCTGGCCACCTGCCGAGGCGCGCGCGACTCGCGAGCGCGCGCACCGAATGCTCGTCGCGGTGTTTGCGAAACCGCAAACGCGCAACGCAACGGAGATGCATGCAGCCACGTAGAGTGAGGGCACGCTCCCTTGGATGGCCGCTCGTCGGCATGGTCCTCATGCGCGCGTCGTCGGCGAACGCGGAGGCTTCCGGCGAGGCCGTCGATGAGAAGGCGGCTGCGGGTGAATCGGCGCAGACGCTCGAGCCGGAATCGCCATCGGACGAAGACCTCTCTCGTTCCGCTGCGCGCCAGCGTGATGCGGCCGGACTCTCTACGGCCGTCGTCAACGTCATCCTGCCGCGGCACCTCGGGCGCGTTCCCGGCGCCGCAACTCGCCTCTCGCGCTCCGATCTGGACGAGATGCGTCCGTACAACATGCACGAGGCGCTTCGCCGCATCCCCGGCGTCAACGTGATCGACGACGACGGCATGTCGCGGCGGGGGAACATCGGATTGCGCGGAGGCGCGCCACGTCGATCTCGCAAGGTGCTGCTGCTCGAGGACGGAGTCTCGATCAACGCGAGTAGCTATCTCGATCCCAGCACGCATTACACGCCTCCGATCGAGCGGCTCGAGAGCATCGAGGTGCTCCGCGGCACGGGTCAGATCGTGTACGGGCCCCTCAACAATCACGGCATCATCAACTTTCGCAACTTACAGCCGACGCTCGAGCCCGAGACCGTGGTGAGCGCCGCGCTCGACTCGAACAACGGCAACCGGCGCCACGCGCGCCATCGCCGGACGCTCGGGAACTTCGGCGTCGTCCTCGCGTACACCGGTGCGGATGCCGACGGCGTCTTCGACACCGAGCGCATGGGGTGGAACGACTTCTATGGCTCGGGCACGTACACGATCGGACGCCACGAGCTTACGATCGCCGGAGTCCACTACCGCGAGCGCTCTCGCTACGACGAGACGAACCTGACGCAAGCGGAGTTCGAGGCGCATCCGCGCTGCAAGACGTGCCTCGGCGGGGAGCGTGGAGGCGTTCGCTTCAACACATTCTCGGCCGATTACACGCGAATCGCGTTCAATGCTCGCTCGCGGGTATCGGAGCGCGCCTCGCTCTCGTCGACGGTCCACGGCAGCTTGCTCGATCGCCCGCGCTTCGAGTCACGACGCGGCGGGCCAGTTGCAGAGGGCGGCAGCATGCGCGGTCGCGACCGAGAGTACCGACAGCTCGGCGCCGAGAGCCGGCTCGAGGTCTCGAAGCTCATGCTCGGCGACGTGCGCAACGACGTGCAGGGCGGGCTCCGCATGGAGCTCCACGGATTCGAGAACCGCAACGTCTCCGGTCGTCTGAACGAGGTCCTCGACTACGATCACCGCGGCTCGCCGTTGGCGGTGCGTGGCATCGACGGGTACGGCGACGACGGCGCGCTCGAGCGCCTCACCGCCGTCGCCTATTCGGGCTTCGTGCAAGATGCCGTCTCCTTCGGCGACTTCACCGTCATGCCCGGGCTGCGCGTCGAGCACTACAGTCAGCGGAAGAGGAGCGTCTTTCGTGGCGCCGAGGCCATCACGGTGCCGTACGAGTCGGACCGCCGGCTCATGGTCTTGCCCGGCGTCTCCGTGCTGTTCGACGGCTTGCGCCGGACCACGCTCTACGGCGGTGTCCATCGCGGCTACGCACCCGCGGTTGCGCGTACGGAGAGCTTCCCGCTCCGTCCCGAGATCGGGATCAACTCACAGCTCGGCGTCCGCACGCACGCGATCAAAGGCCTCCGGACGGAGCTCGCCGTCTTCCACAACGCGCTGGAAGACACGCTCCTGCGGCTCTCGTACACGGATGTGCGCGGCAACAATATCTTCATCAACAGCGGGAGCGCCCGCGTCATCGGGGCCGAGGTCCTCGCGCGCATCGACACGCGCGCCTACACGCGGAGCCGCCTCAACGCGTTCGCCGAGATCGCGTACACGCTGGTGGACGCGCGTTTCAGGACGAGCGAGCTCGAGGGAAAGCGACTGCCGGAGATCCCGCGGCACCTCGCGACCACGAGCGTCGGGCTCGAGCACGCGTCCGGCTGGGACGTCAGCATGACCTTCGCCCATCGCGGCGCGTTCTTCACCGACGTGGACAACACCGTCCAAGGCAGCGAGGAGGGCGAGCTCGGCCAGGTTCAGGCGCAGGCCCTCTTCTCTGCTCGCGCCAACTACCGCATCCCACGCACGGCAATCACGCTCTTCGCCTCGGGCACGAACCTCACGGACCGTCTCTACATCTCGGACCGCCAAGACGGCATCAAGCCGATCTTGCCGCGCACCGTCCTCGTGGGCGTGAGCGCCCGACTCGATTGATCCGTCGTGCACCTCCGACAGTCGGGAGGATCGACATTGCGGCGAATGGGACATCTCGCGGCTTCCGATGGCGTGTCGCGCTCCCTACGTTCGCAGCCGGAGGTGATCGATGACGAAGTTGGATCTGAACATTGCACGTAGGGTGATCGCGGCTGCAGAGAACCATGCGCAGAAGATCGGCGTCCCCATGAACGTGGCGGTGGTCGACGAGGGCGGCAACCTCGTCGCGTTCGAGCGGATGGACGGCGCTTGGCTCGGAAGCATCGAAATCGCGCAGAACAAGGCCTACACCGCACGGGCGTTCGACATCACCACCAAGGAGCTCGGCGCGATGAGCCAGCCGAAGGAGCCGCTCTTCGGGATCTCGAATACCAATCATGGCCGAGTCATCACCTTCGGCGGCGGCGCTCCGATCAAGGTCGGCGACACGATCATCGGTGCGGTCGGCGTGAGCGGCGGGAAGCCGGATCAGGATCACGAGGTCGCGATGGCCGGGCTGATGGCGATCGGCTGAGGGCGCCTGGCTTCGCCGCGTCGATGTACCGGGGCGAACGCACGAAGGCAGAGCATCCGAGATGCGGGAGCCGCGCGCGTCGACCCCTCCCAGCACGCGCGGGCGGCGCGCTCGTCGGCGGCGCCGTGGAGCGGATCGCCTGCGTGAACACACGTTCCGCGATCCTCTCCACGGTCGCCGCCGTCGTCCTCATCGAGCGCGCCGCGTCAGCGACGACGGGCGGACTGGTTGTGGTTCACGCGCATGCCGCCGGCCTTCACTCCCGTGCGGATGCGGACACCGCTCGTCTGGTTGTGGTTCAGCCACACGCCGCCCCAGGCGCCGCTGCCAGGTCCGGCCTTCACGCCGGTCCGGACGGTGACGCCTGCTCCTGCGCCTGCGTTCTTCTTCTTCGCTTCGTCCGTCGGCTTCTTCATCTTCGACTCGTTCGTCATGAGCATCTCCTCGCGGTCGCGCCGGGGCGCCCGGCGACGAGAGCCCGGCAGCAGGTGACGTGCCACGCGCGAAAGGCGGCACTTCCAGCGGTTTCTCAGCCCGGTCGTCGTCGAGGGCGGTCGCGAAAAACGAAAGCTCGAGACCTGCGTTGCGAGCTTTTGCGGCGCTCGGTCGATCGCCAGCGAGGATCACGACGCGCTTCGTCGCGCCGTCGAACGGCCGAAACCGAAACCAGCGGACGTCCTCGGCGTCGGTGCCGGCTCGTGTGCCGAGCATCTCCAAGAGCTCCCACCCGCCGCCTCGAGGAAGTGAGGTGAGCGGCCGTCGATGGCCTCAAGAATCGCGCCTGGCCGACGCAAAATTGGCTAGCCTGCCCGCTTCATGAGGATCCTGGTCCGCAGCTCGACGGCGCTCGTGCTGGTCATGTTCGTCGTCAGCTGCAGCTCGCTGCTGAAGAAAAAGCAGGTGGAGGAGGACGCGGGCCTCGAGGCGTCCGTCGTCTCCGAGGAGGTCGCGGACGCCGCGCCCGTTCCCGGCCCCGAGGCGCTGGCGACGAACGAGGGCGACATCGCCAGGTTCCCGGACGAGACCAAGATCGCCGACGAGGAGGCGATGCTCCAGCGGGCGTACAACGTCCGGGAGGCGCCGCCCGCAGGGGTCGTCATCGTCGGCCTCAACAAGGGGACGACGGTCACGAAGATCGCGTCGCGCGAGCGGTTCTTCCTCATCTTGTTCGACGACGCGAAGGCGCCTGGCACCAAGCTGATGGGCTGGATTCATCGCGACGCCTTCAGCGCCGTCATCCCCGACGCGGGCCCGCTCGTCTGCGCAAAGGGTGAGATCGCGCTCTTCGGCGACTCGCCGATCTGCGGAAAGCTCTGCAGTGAGGACAAGGACTGCCCCACCGGCCAGGCGTGCAAGGGGTCGGCGAGCAAGCTTCTCCCCAACGGCAAGGCCGGAGACGGCGTGACGGTGTGCACCATCTTCCACCCGCACGATGCCGGCGCGCCGAAGCCGCCTGCGGTGGTGGACGCTGGCAAGCCGGCCGACGCCAGTGCTCCTGCCGTCGACGCCGGCAAGGTCGATGCGGGCGTGACGCCACCGGTCGACGCGGGCGCCGCCACGAAGGCCGACGCGGGCGCTACGCCGAAACCGGACGCGGGGCCCGCGCCGACGCCGACGGGCCCTGCGGCCGACGTGGTCGCGCCGACGGGCGGGAAGTGTCCCGCCAACTTCGTGCTCGTGCAGAAGACGGGCAAGTGCCATCGGTCGTGTGCGACCGGCGCGACGCAGCCCGACCGCCTCAAGAACTGCAGGAACGCGAACCCGCTCTGCATCAAGTGCGACAAGGACGAGAAGAAGGTCTGCGCCGAGGCGCAGGACCAGTGCAGGTGAGGAGGTTCTGATGACGAGCCATCGAACGCCGCGCAGTATCGGCCTCGGCGTTGCCGCGATCTTGATCGCGTCTTCGTTCCTCGGCTGTCCGCTCCTGAAGAAGAAGGCGCAGCCGGCCGATGCGGGCGACGATGACGACGATGTCGCCGCCGTCGTCGACGCCGCGACCGTGACCGCGTCCGAAGTCGGCGCGAAGAACGAGGCCAACGTGCTTCGCTACGCGAACGAGACGCCGCTCTCGAACGAGCCCGCGGTCATCGGCACGAAGGGCGCGAAGGCGCGCAACTTCCCGGGCAACGGTCCGGAGGTCGCGAACCTCGCTGCCGGAACGAACGTCACGAAGGTCGCGCAGTACTTCAATACGGCGACGCTGATCATGTTCGACGATCCGTCCGGCGACGGATCGAAGCTCCTCGGCTGGGTCTCGCCGAAGGCGTTCGACGTCTCGGCCCCTGCTCCGACGGCGACCACGACGTCGACGACTCCGACGCCCACGCCCACGCCCACGAAGGACGCGACACCTGCGCGCGTCGTCGACGCCGGGAGCAGCGCGCCAAAGGACGCTGGAGTGACCATCCAGGACGCGGGGAGCAGCACGGCCGCGAAGGACGCAGGCGTCGCGCCGAAGCCAGTCGCGGATGCCGGCGGCGGCGGCGGCGGTAGCAGCACGATCCCGCAGCCGCCGCGCGGTGCGCTCGCGGTGCCGCCGACGAACGGCAAGTGCCCCGACGGCTGGGCGGTCGCGGAGAGCATGTGCCGGCGGAAGTGCACGGCCGATTCGGAGTGCCCGCGCGGCACCAAGTGCGCCACGAAGCAGGGCGTGAAGGTCTGCACTTCCGACCACTGAACGGCACGCGCGCGCAGCTCGAAGGGCAACGTGCGTGTGCTTCGCACCAGCGCGTTCGGTCCGCCACCACGGCCGACACGTGGCACCAAAGTCGCCGAGACCACTGACAAAAGTCCGCTATCTCCAAAGGTATTGTGGAGAAAAAAGGGATCGTCGCTGCACCAGGTTTCGGTTAAAAATCTTGCGGACCCTGGATCGAATCGCGGGCGTGAATGAAGTGACTCTCGAGTTCGATCGTCGAATCCGACCGGGCGCCCTGAACAAGCGCGCCGGGCTTTACTTCCTCCTTGAAAGACCGTGATCGCGTGGTGACGGGCTGCTCCGTGGCAGCTCGGGAGGTCTCGGGCGTGCAAGTTCGTTCCGTCCTATGGCGTGCGGCTCGTGCGGCGATGTTCGTCGTCGCGGTGCTCACCGTCGCCGATCATTCGGTCGCGCAGGACCGTGAGCTCACGGAGTCGGCGGACTTCCGTGTTCGTGTGCAGGCAGCGCTGAGGCTCGGTCGTGCGGGCGCCGCGTCGCGCGCTGATCTCGAAGGTGGTCTCCGGGATCCGCACCCTGCCGTGCGCGTGGCGTGTGCGGCTGGGCTCGGGAACATCGGCGACCCGGCGTCCATCCCGGCGCTCGAGCGCGCGATGAAGGGCGAGTCCTACGCGACGGTGAAGACGTCGATGAAGGACACGATCGACAAGCTCCGCGCGAGCGCATCGGTCAAGAGCAGCACGCCGGAGACGCCGACGTCGCTCGCAGGCGCGCGATACGTCGTCCAGCTCGGCTCGATGAAGAACATCTCCGGCGTGCGCTCGGACGACCTCGACGGCGTCATGCGCTCGGCGGCGCGCGCGAAGGCCGGAACGATCAAGGGCGCGGTCATCGTCGACGGCTCCGACCCCAACGTCCTCAAGAAGGCGACCGAGAAGCGGATCCCGGTGCTTCAGGTCGACGGCAACCTCACGAGGCTCACGCAGGTGACCGGCACCGACGGCTCGACGGTCATCAGCGCGAAGGTCGACATGTCGATCCGCAAGCTGCCCGGCCAGACGCTCAAGGGCACCGTGAGCGGGAACGCCTCCGGGAGCAACGGGACGCGTGTCTCCGATCAGGGGATCGTCGATCTCCAGAACCGCGTCGTCGGCGGAGCGGTCGAGAGCGCGATGCGCTCGATGGGCAACGAGCTCGCGTCGCTGTCGAAGTAGCCCGCCTGCCTTCCTGCCTTCCTGGATGCGGGATGGATGGATGGGTGGGCGGCTCGCCGCTGCGGGCGCCTGGAGGAGCGGCCTCCGATCCGAGAACGGGCGGCCGCCAGTGCGTCGCCGACGAGAGCTCGTGCGATCGCAGGGCTCGTGAGGTCAGCCGGTAAGCGAGGCCAGCGAGGCAAGCGGCTCGGCGCGGCCGGCTGTCCGACCTCCAGAGACCGCTGGTCGATCAGCTGGCCCCGAAGTGGTAAGTAGCGGCCCAGCCATGAGCTCGAAGACCGCTTCGGAAGTGCGTGCGTCGTTCCTGGACTTCTTCAAGGGCAAGGGCCACGAGGTCTGCGCCTCGGCGCCGCTCATCCCGCAGAACGATCCGACGCTCATGTTCACGAACGCGGGCATGGTCCCGTTCAAGGACGTGTTCACCGGCAAAGACCGCCGCGCCTTCACGCGGGCGACGTCGAGCCAGAAGTGCATCCGCATCTCGGGCAAGCACAACGACCTCGAGAACGTCGGCGTCACCGCGCGCCACCACACGTTCTTCGAGATGCTCGGGAACTTCTCCTTCGGCGACTACTTCAAGGAGGACGCGATCGCGTGGGCCTGGGAGCTCGTCACCGGCGTGTGGCAGGTCCCGAAGGACAAGCTCGTCGTGACCGTGTTCGGCGGCGCCGAAGGTGTCCCCGCGGACGACGAGGCGCGCACGATCTGGCGCAAGGTCACCGGCTACGGCGACGACCGCATCATCGGGATCCCGAACATCCCCGGCGACAACTTCTGGCAGATGGGCGAGACCGGCCCGTGCGGTCCGTGCACCGAGCTGCACTTCTTCACCGGCGACGGCGAGGCGAACATCTCGACCTTCGGCGAGGAGCCCACGCCCGACGGCAAGGGCTGGATGGAGATCTGGAACCTCGTCTTCATGCAGTTCGAGCGGTCCGGCTCGGAGCAGGCCGGCTACACGCTCGCGCCGCTGCCGAAGCCGTGCGTCGACACGGGCGCCGGGCTCGAGCGCGTCGCGAGCGTGCTCCAGGGCAAGACGACCAACTACGAGACGGACCTCCTCCGCGCGCTCGTCGAGAAGGCCTCCGTCATCGCCAAGAAGCCGTACGGCGGCTCGCAGGCGAACGACGACGTCTCGATGCGCGTCATCGCGGACCACGCGCGTCTGACGGCGTTCCTCATCGCGGAGGGCATCTCGCCCGATCGCGCTGGCCGGCCGTACGTCCTTCGTCGCGTGATGCGCCGCGCGATCCGCCACGGGCACCGCCTCGGCATCAAGGACCCGTTCCTCCACGACGTGGCGCTCGAGGTCGTGAACCTCATGGGCGACCAGTATCCGGAGCTCCGCGAGCGCAAGGCGCTCATCGCGAGCCTCGCCGAGCAGGAAGAGGTCCGCTTCCGGGAGACGATCGATCGCGGGCTCAAGATCCTCGACGACGAGGTCGGCAAGCTGAGGTCGTCCGGGCAGAACACGCTCTCCGGCAAGGTCGTCTTCGACCTCGAGGCGACCTACGGCTTCCCGAACGACCTCACCGACGTCATCGCGCGCGAGCGCGAGGTCCACATCGACTACGCGGCGTACAAGGACGAGCTCGAGAAGCACCGGAAGCTGAGCGAGGGATCCAAGCTCGGTGACGAGGCGGTCGGCGACGTCTGGCGCCACGCGCTCCAGGCCGTCCGGGACGCGCACGGCGGCGACGAGCGCGCGCAGGTGAAGTTCACGGGCTACGAGAAGGAAGAGGGGAAGGGGAAGGTCCTCTTCGTCGCGCACGGCAAGCAGCGCCCCGACACGGCGACGAAGCGCGCCGAAAAGGGCGACAAGGTCGCGATCGTGACCGACGAGACGCCGTTCTACGGCGAGTCCGGCGGTCAGGTCGGCGACAGGGGCGAGATCCGCACGAAGAGCGGTGGCCGGGTGAAGATCGACGACACGCAGAAGCCGCTCCAGGGGCTCGTCGTCCACGTCGGTGAGGTCATCGAAGGCGCGGTCGAAGAAGGCGAGCCCGTCGAGCTCGAGGTCGACCACGCGCTCCGCACCGCGACGCGCCGCAATCACTCGGCGACGCACCTCCTGCACTGGGCCCTCCGCAAGGTCGTCGGCGAGAGCGCGCAGCAGAAGGGCTCGCTCGTCGGGCCGGATCGTCTTCGCTTCGACTACGCGTCGGGCAAGCCGCTGACGGTCGAGCAGATCCAGGCGATCGAAGATCTCGTGAACGAGAAGATCCTCTCCGACGCGCCCGTCACGACCGAGGTCCTCCCGCAGGCGGAGGCGAAGAAGCGCGGCGCGATGGCGATCTTCGAGGAGAAGTACGGCGACGTCGTCCGCGTGCTCACGATGACGAAGGACTCCGTCGAGCTCTGCGGCGGTACACATGCGCGCGCGCTCGGCGAGATCGGCATGTTCAAGATCCTCTCCGACAGCGGCGTTGCCGCGGGCGTGCGTCGCGTCGAGGCGGCAACAGGAATGAACGCGCTCGCGTACGTCCGTCAGATCGAGGGCACGATGAAGAACGCGGCGCGGCTCGTGAAGGCCGCGCCCACGGAGCTGACGGAGAAAATCGAGAAGCTGCTCGACGACACGAAGAAGCTCGACAAGGAGCTTGCGGACACCAAGCGCAAGCTCGCCCTCGGAGGCGGCGGCGGTGCCGGCGCGGGTGGCGGCGCGACGGGCATCGATGCGTGGGCCGAAAGCGCGCGGACGCTTCCGTTCGGCAAGGCGCTCGCTCTGAAGGTCGACGTCGCGGACGCGGGCATGCTCCGTGAGCTCGCGGAGAAGCTGCGCGACAAGCTCGGGGATGCGGTGGTCCTCGTCGGCTCCGTCGCCGGGCCGAAGGCGATGCTCGTCCTGACGGTGTCGAAGTCGCTCACCGGCCAGTTCAAGGCGGGCGAGCTGATCCGCCCCGTCGCGCAGATCCTCGGTGGGTCGGGTGGTGGCCGCCCGGACATGGCGCAGGCCGGAGGCACCGAGGTCGGCAAGATCGACGAGGCGCTCGAGAAGCTCTACGCGCTCGTCGGCGGAGAGACGTCGACGGGCTCGAACGGCGGTGGCGCAGGCGCAGGCGCGAGCGGAAACGACGCCCCCGCAGCCGAGAGCTCTGCGAGCACGAGCGCGAGCCCGACGCAGCACTGACGACGACGGCGGCGCTGCCTCTCCGAGGAGGGAACGGGCGGCGCCGCGCTGCTTGGGTGGCGATCGTCAGCGCTGCCGGAGCGTCGAGCGGTCGTCGCCGCCGCGCACGCGCGCGCCCTGCGCCGCAACGCAGCGCTTGCGCGTGTCGACGGCCGTCTTCGCAGCGATTCTGCAGCGTCTTCGTGGCCGTGCGACGGGCGCGCTTGATGCAGAGCGACCGCTTGCGAGGTGATGAGGATGAAATCGCCAACCATGCACGCAGCCGTCTCGCAGTCGTTCGGCGCACCGCTGGTGCTCAGTGAAGTGCCCGTACCGGAGCCCCAACGCGGAGAGGTGCTCGTACGCATCCACGCGAGCGGCGTCTGCCATACCGATCTCCACGCCGCGGACGGTGACTGGCCGGTGAAGCCGACGTTGCCGTTCATCCCTGGCCATGAAGGCGCCGGAGTCGTCGTCGCCGTCGGCGAGGGCGTCACGAACGTGAAGGTCCGCGACCGTGTCGGTATCCCGTGGCTCCACGACGCGTGCGGTCTCTGCAAGTTCTGCCTCTCGGGACGCGAAGCGCTGTGCGGCTCGCAGCACAACAGCGGCTATTCGGTGAACGGTTCGTTCGCCGAGTACGCGATCGCGCGTGCGGACTTCGCCGCGAAGATCCCGGATGCGCTCGGGTTCGCGGAGGCCGCGCCGATCCTCTGCGCGGGGGTCACCACGTACAAGGGCCTCAAGGAGACGGAAGCGCGTCCGGGCGAGTGGGTCGTCATCAGCGGCATCGGCGGGCTCGGACACATGGCGGTCCAGTACGCGCGCGCGATGGGCCTGCACGTCGCCGCGGTGGACGTCGCCGACGACAAGCTCGCGCTCGCGACCAAGCTCGGCGCGGAGATCGTCGTCAACGCGAAGCTCGAGGACCCTGCGGCGGTGCTCCAGAAGAAGATCGGCGGTGCTCATGCCTCGCTCGTCACCGCCGTATCCACGCGCGCCTTCGCCGCCGGGCTCGGCGTGCTTCGCGCGGGAGGAACGTGTGCGCTCGTCGGGCTTCCTCCGGGCGAGTTCCCCACGCCGATCTTCGACGTGGTCTTGAAGGGGCTCACGATTCGCGGCTCGATCGTCGGCACGCGTCTGGATCTCGAGGAGGCGCTCGCGTTCGCGGCCGAGGGCAAGGTCCGCGCGACCTACACCGCGCAGCCGCTCGCGAAGATCAACGACGTGTTCGACGGTCTGCGTCGCGGCACGATCGAAGGTCGCGTCGTGCTCGATCTCGGAGGCTGAGCCGCTGCGCCTGCAACGCGCTCGACGGGAGATCGACCGGAGATCGGCGTCGTCTTTCAACGGTGATGGAGAGCCGTGCTCCGCCCGACGAGGCCGATCAACGGCCCCGGGCGAGGGGCCGCGGCCGGAGGAGGCGGTTCACCTTCGCGTGACCGGTCCGGAGATAAGGAACGAGCTCCGCGGGAACGCGCGACCCGCGCGGCAGGGCCCGTCCGAGGGCCTCGCCCACGACGCCGACCTGCTCGAGGAGGGACAGGCGGGCGTCGACCAGGATGATCCGTCGCGCCTCGATGCGGCACAAACCGCCTTTCCCGGACATCGCGAGCTCGAACGGCTCGATCCGGACCTCGATCCCGGCCGCTCCCGCGAGCACGTGGAGCGCCCCGAGGACGTCGCTCAGCTCGCTCGACCGGGCGTTTTCGCCGATCGCGGTCACGCCAGCTCGAAGCGGATCGCCCATGGTTGTCCCTTGGCCCGGAGTATAGGAGCGCCTAGGAAATTCGAGTCGGCCTTTCTAGGGTTGCAGAGTCCGGACCAATCGTGACACCCTTATCGAGCCCGTGCGAGCTCCGACGCGATCAGCGTCGGCTCCGTTGAAGAAGAGGATGACCGAGACGCAGCGCAGCACGCCGCCCCCGATCTCGCATGGGACGGTCATCAATGACCGCTACGAGATCCGCCAGAGCCTCGGGAAGGGGGGCATGGGAGAGGTGTTCCTCGCGTACGACCGCGCGACGCAGCAGCCGGTCGCGCTGAAGATCGTCCGCGAGGAAGCGCGCATGCCCGGCGACGACGAGGCGCTCCGCCAGGAGCTGATCCTCGCCCGCTCGGTCTCGAACCCGAACGTCTGCCGCGTCCACGATCTCGCGCCCTCGCCGTACGGCCCCATCCTCGTGATGGAGCACATCACCGGGCAGACGCTCCACACGCACATCCGTCGGAAGAAGGCCCAGGGCGGGTACACCTCGGACGAGTTCCGGCGCATTGCCTCGGACATCTGCCAGGGCGTCGCTGCGATCCATGCGACCGGCCTCGTCCACGGCGACCTCAAGCCCGGCAACGTCATGGTGACGTCGAACCCCGACGGCTCCATCGGCAAGGCCATCGTCCTCGACTTCGGCTTCGCCAAGGAGCGCGCGCGCCTCTCGGCCCGCCGCCCCGGGGCCCCGCCGGACGGCGGCACGCCGAACTACATGGCGCCGGAGCGCATCCGCTCCGGCGGCGCGTCGATCGAGGACGACCTCTATGCGCTCGGCCTGACGCTCTGGGAGATGTGGACCTGCCGCGTCCCCGAGCCCGGCTACAAGCCGCGCGCGAAGCCGATGCGCCAGCAGATCATGTTCGACGTGCCCGCCGGGCTCAGCGTCGACGAGATCA
>JAFAER010000207.1 GCA_023423895.1 Pseudomonadota bacterium | reverse complement strand
TCGTCTTACCGGAGCCCTGGAGGCCGACCATCATGATGCCGGTCGGTCCCTTGTCGGCGAAGACGATCGCTTCGCCCTCGGCCGACATGAACCCGACGAGCTCGTCGTGGCAGATCTTGGTGAACTGATCGCCGGCCGAGACGGTGATCGCCTGACCGTCTCTCGCCTTCGCCTTGATGCGAACGACCTCGCCGAGCGCCTTGTCCTTCACGCGCGCGAGGAACGCCTTCACGACGCCGAGCTCGACATCGGCTTCGAGGAGGCTGAGCCGCACCTCGCGGAGGGCGGCGTCGATGTTCTGCTCGGTGAGCTCCGTCAATCCGGCGAGACGGTTCTTGGCCTGCCGGAAACCTTTCGCGATCGCGTCGAACATACGTGTTGGCGGGGGCTTACCACGGACGCTCTAGGCCGGAAACGGGCGGAGGTGAAACGCGCGCTCCCGCGTGCCCCTTCGCCGTCGTCGCCGGAGCGTTCACGGAGCCGGCGACGACGACGGGAACCATAGTTCGGTCGAGATAGACCCGTCACGGTCACGCTTGCGGCGGGAGATCACCCCGCTCGAGTTCCGCTAGTATTTTCCGTTACCTACCGAGCCCATCGAGCTCGCCGCCGTCGCGAAGGAACGCTGCGCGCGAGGGGAGACGGGAGCGGAGACGCGAGGCGAGACACCAGCCGAGACGCCCGACGTCGGCGGCACGGCCTCTCGAGGAAGTTGCCGAGGAAAGTTAACGAGGCAACTGCATGGCGAAGGACCTCGGCCCCCGCGCGCGGGCGGCGACCGCGTCCCCAGCAGCGTCCTCGGCTCGACGAGCTCCGGCGTTCGGATGCGGCGAGCTGGACCCTGACGGGTATGTCTCATGCAGCTCCGGACCGCATGGATCGGAGCCGTCGTCGAAACGTGAGCTCGACGGAGCGTTACGCGCGAAGCGCCACGTTCTGGAGGGTGATCGCCGGAGCCGCGTGCGGCGCGGCCGTCTCGACGGTCATTGTCGCCACGTGCCTCGACGACGACGAGCGCGACCGCCGCCCCGCTGAGGTCGGCCACGTGGAGACGACGGGCGCAGCGATCCCCCGGACGAATCTCGCTGCCCACGGAGCAGCGCCCGCGATCACGGAGCCGACGGGAGCCGCGCAGCCGAGTGCCCAACAGAGAGCGTCGGCCGCGGAGGATCCGACCGCGGAGGCTCCGCCCGATCCGCTCGCCGAGCAAGCTCCCGATCTGCAAAGCGCCGCCGATACCCCTCCCGCGTCATCCGAGACGGGAGAGACGGGAGAGGGCGCGCCTGCGCAAGCCGCCATGCCGGAAGACGACTCGCTCGAAGGTGCAGCCGCGTCAGCCGAGGGCGGTGATGCCGGCGCGGCGGTGACGGCCGAGGGTTCGGAGGCGGCCGCGGACGCCGGTACGCCGGCGTTCGCCGGATCGAATCCGCTTTCGCCCCCGATGTCCGCCGGCGCCGGCCCGTTCGCGACCGAGGCGCCGCCGAACGCCGCGAGCGCGTTCACCACGAACCCGAACGCCGGCGCCGGACGATTCACTACCGAGGCTCCGCCCTACGCCGCGAGCGCCCTCAGCGGGCCCGATCCGAACACCGGCGCAGGCGCATTCACGACGGAGTGGCGCGTCGGCGCGCTTCCTCCCAGCATTCCGCAGTCGCAAGGCGAAGGCGGCCAGCCGCCTGGCGCGAGCGCGCAGGGCGGTCAAGGAGCTGGCCCGGCCACCAACGCCAACGTCCCCGTCGCGTACGGACCGACGGGCTTGCCGATCCTCGTCACGCCGGCGGGTTTGCCCGTCGCCGTCGCGCCCGCAGGCATGCCGATCGCGATCGGCCCCGGTGGCGTGCCGTTCGGCGGCGGCGGAGCGTCCGGTGCGCCGGCGAGCTTCCCGACCGGAACGTTCCCGGCGCCGGTGAGCGGAGCTCTCGGTGGCGGGGCGTCGCCGCTTCGCGGAGGAACGTTCCCGGCTTCGCCTCCGATCAGCGGCGGCCCGTCACCGTTCGACTCGAGGGCGGCGGCTTGGCCCGAGCAGGCGCGCTGAGCTGAGCCCTGATCTTCGACGCGATCTTCGACGCGCTCAGATGCGGTGCTTGCGCTTGAGCGCTTGCACCTGCTCGTCGCATTTCGCGAGCCCGTCGTGGCCTTGCTTGAGGAGCGCCTCTGCTTCGTCGAGCTTCCTCGCCAGGTCTTGCGCCTCCGGCGAATCCTTCGAGAGCGTCCCCTTCTCGAGAGCCGTGAGCCCCTGTTCGACCTCGCTCTTCAGGCGCAGGGCCCTGGCCGTCGCCTCGCCCGTCGCAACGCAATCATCGCGCGTCTTGCAGACTTCCGCGGCCGTGCACGGCGTCGCCTTCAAGGCCTCGACCATCGCCGGGGTCGAAGCGTTGTCTGCGGTCCGGAAACGCGCCACCGCCGCGACGACGCTCTGTGCGTCGCGACGCTCGGCGCTGTCGCACGCCGCCGACGGCAGGCAACCGAGGCACAGCACCACGAGTGACATCCGACCCGCGAACGCCTTCATCCGCATCACGACAGCTCCACCTTGCTCCACATCTCGCGGAGCATCTTCTCCTTGCGCCGGTCGGTGCGCGTGATGACCCGCGCCACGCCCCACGCCGCGAGCAGCTCGCCCTCCTGCCCCAGCGCGGGGAGCACGCTCCTGCCCGTGACGAAGACGTTGCCGAGCGCGGTGCGGATCGGCTCGCCGGCAAGGCCCTCGAGCTGCGGCGGCGACACGCGAAAGCGCGGGACCATCGGCTCTGCCTCGAGGGAGCCGCCCGTTGCGCGGAGGCGCGCGCGGTCGACGAAGTGCGCGCGGAGACGAACGGACGAACCGGAACGACGGCTCCAGGACTCGCCGCCGATCGTCGCATCCGCGCTGCTGGGATTGCGGAAGTCCCAGAGCGGACGGCCGTCGTGCGGCGAATCGCAGACGAGAAGATGCTGCTCGATGTACGGAAGAAACTCCATCACCGTGCCGAGGATCTCTTCGCGCGCGTGCTCGAACGCGGCGCCGCCGTCCGCGTCGTCCTCGATCAGGGCTTCGGCGACGAGGAGGTCCGTGTCGGCCGAGGCCTTCGGTGCCTTCTGGAGGTGAACGGGGCGCCCGGACTTCGGAAGGAGAAACGACTCGGTCGCGAGCTGCTTCGGTAGCCCTTCGGGTCTCACCACCATCGACACCACGAAGCGCGCCCCTACGGGGTCGACCTCGGGATCCTTCTCACGGCGCGGCGGGTCGTAGTCCTGGGCGAGGTCGAGCAGGTACGGCGTCGGCATGTCCGACACTACGAACGTGACGCCCACCGGCGCATCGTCTCCGTCGACCACGACGCCGCGGACCTTGCCGCCCTTGTGGACGAGCTCGCGCGCACGATCGTTCAGGCGCGTGTCTCCACCGTGCGCGCGGATGCGCTCGAGGAGAAAATCCACGAGCTCGTCTTCGCCATCGGCGAGCCGACTCACACCGCGCGTCCACGCGCCGTGCAGTCGCGCGAGCGCGAAGGCCGGCGGAGCGCCGTCGAGGTCGGACGCAAACCGCGCCGGCGTCGTGACGACGTCACGAAACGCGTGGTCACGCGGAAACTCCGCGAGGAAGTCGGTGCCGTCGAGATAGGGCAGCGTCGCGAGCACGCGCGCGGTTTCGCGTCGCTCCCAGAAGCCGCCGGGCGGCCAGACGGCGTCGCGCTCGAACGCGGCGTCTGCGGCGGCATTCGTGCGAGCGAGCTCCGTGTAGAGGTCGTCGACGACGCGCCGTACGGCCGGGAACTCGCGATCGATCTCGCGGGCGAAGAGCTGCGTGTCCGGCGGCACGTCCAGCCGCATGTCCGGCGCGAGGACCTGGAGCATCGGATCCATCGACGAGAGCCGGCGGCGGAACGTCTGCGACTGCGCGAGCTCGACGAGGATGCGACCCCAGGCCGGCGAAGAGGCAGAGAGGAACGTGAACGGCCGGCGCGCGAGCGTGAGACCGCCTCCACCGTACGTCGGCCGCCGCCATCCCTGACCGAGCACGAGGACACGCCACGAGCGGCGCGCCAGGAGCGCCGCGGCGGCGAGTGCGCCGACGCCGCCGCCGAGAACGACGACGTCGTAGTGCTTCGAAGCCGTGCTCATGCGGGCGGCAGGACGCGGGCGCGTGGCCTCTTGCCTTCGGGCTGCTCGACGACGACGCGCCCTTCGGCGATCCACTGGAGGACCGTCGGCAGGAGCTCGTGCTCCTTCTGGAGGATGCGCGCGCCGAGCGCGGCTTCGTCGTCGCTGTCGAGCACGGGCACGGCGGCCTGCGCGATGATCGGGCCCGTGTCGGTGCCCGCGTCGACGAAGTGGACGGTGCAGCCCGAGATGGCGACGCCGTACTCCAGCGCCTGTCGCTGCGCATTGACGCCGGGGAACGCCGGCAGAAGCGCCGGATGCACGTTCACTACGCGGTTCGGATACACGTCGAGGACCGTCGAGGTGACGATCCGCATGAAGCCGGCGAGAACGACGCACTCGACGTCGTGCGCTTGGAGCACCTCGACGATCGCGGCGTCGAACGCCGCACGCGACGCGAACGCCTTGTGATCGACGACGATGGCCGGAACGCGAGCGGTCTTTGCGCGTTCGAGCGCCTTCGCGGTCGCGACGTTCGAGATGACCACACCCACCTTCGCCTGGAGGGTCCCCGCCGCGATCGCATCGAGGATCGCCTGGAGGTTCGTGCCCGATCCCGAGACCAGCACGCCGAGGACGAAGGGCGACGGCTTCACGCGCCCTCCGCGCCCCTCGCGTCGGCGCCGAAGATGACCCGCGCCTCGAAGTCGGTGTCGGCGGGCACCGCGACGACCTCACCGAGATCGATCGGGGTCTCGCCCTCGCTGGCGAGCGCCTCGTGCGCCTTGGCGGCCTCCTCGGCCGGCACGACGAAGACGAAGCCGACGCCGAGATTGAACACGCGGCGCAGCTCGTGCTCCTCGACCTTCTCCGCGATGAGCTCGATGATGGCGGGCCGCTTCCACGGCGCGCCGAGACGGACGCCGAGCCCGTCCGGCAGGACGCGCGGGAGATTGCCCGGCAGGCCGCCGCCCGTGATGTGGCTCATGGCGCGGACGTCCACGCCGGCCGCGAGGACGGCCCGCACGTGACGAGCATAGAGACGGGTCGGGGCGAGGAGGGCCTCTCCGACGCTCTTGCCGCCCAGCTGTGCGGGACGATCGGCCGGATCGAGCTTCATGGCGTCGAACAGCACCCGGCGCGCGAGCGAATAGCCGTTCGAGTGGAGACCGCTCGATGCGACGCCGATGACGCGATCACCGGCAGCGACACGTTTGCCGTCGACGATCTTGGAGCGCGACACGACACCGACGGCGAAGCCGGCAAGGTCGTATTCACCTTCGGCATACATGCCGGGCAGCTCGGCCGTCTCGCCTCCGAGGAGCGCGCAGCCCGACTCCTTGCATGCCTCGGCGATGCCCTTCACGACGCTCTCGGCCGTTCCGACCTGGAGCTTTCCGGTGCCGAAGTAGTCGAGGAAGAAGAGCGGCCGTGCTCCGGTCGTGATGATGTCGTTCACGCACATGCCGACCAGGTCGAACCCGATCGTGTCGTGAACGCCCGTGAGGAAGGCGACCTTGAGCTTCGTGCCCACGCCGTCGGTGCCGCTCACGAGGACCGGTTCGTCGATCCCACCAGGCACCGCGCACAGCCCCGCGAAGCCGCCGACGTCGGCGAGCACCTCCGGGATGCGCGTCATCTTGGCGAAGGGCTTGATGCGCTCGACCAGCTCGTCCCCCGCGTCGATGTCGACTCCGGCTTCACGATAAGAGATGGACGCCATTGGGCGAGACCCTTAGTCCCGAAGGCGTTTCGCGACAACAGCGCCGAGCGCCGAGGCCGATCGACGGTCGGTCAGGTCGCGCGACGGCGCCGGATGACGCCGCCCTGCTCCAGCACCGGCGCGGGCGGCGGAGGAAACGCCGCATCTTCGAGCAGCTTCTTGACGAGCGTGCGGTGACACCGCTCGGGGTCGACACACGCGGACGAGCAGAGCAGCGTGATCGTCTGACCGCCCTTGACCCGGCCCGCGAAGCTCTCGATCCAGTATCGCTGCCGCTTCATCTCTTCGGCGAAGCGCCGCTCGTACTCCGGCCAAGGAATGGGCTCCGTGCCCTCTTTCCCGTACGCGGCCGCATGCAGCTCGACGCTCGGCGCCAGGGCATTGCACCAGGCGTCCCACGGCTCGGCTTCCTTGGCCACGCCGCGAGGACGGTAGCGGCAGATGAGCAGGCGATAGCCGTCCTCTGGCTCGGCCGGATCGTTCCAGCGCTTCGTGCGGATGGGCACGGCTCGAACTTGCCTCGACTCGGCCTTCCAGGAAAGCTCGGCCGTGACGAGAAACCTTCCGATCAGTGCGCGCCCGCTTCGACCTTCACGCCCGCCTTCGGCTTGCCGAGGAGGAGGATGAGCGGGAGGGAAACCAGGACGAGGAGGCCCGTCAGGAAGTACGTGTCGTTGAACGCGAGCACGGAGCTCTGGAGGCGCGCCGTTCCGTCGAGGATCGTGAGCGCCTGCTGCTTCGCCGTCGCGGGGTCTGCGCCCTTCGCGATCATGCCACCCGTGAGCGTGGCGACCCTCGCCTGGACGCTCGGGTCGGTGACCGAGAGGTGCTCGACGAGGACGGCCCGGTGGAACGTGCCGCGGGTCCCGAGGAACGTGCTGAGGAGAGCGACGCCGATGCTTCCGCCGAGCTGGCGCGTGAGGCTGAAGAACCCCGTCGCCGCGGCGATGTCCTCCTTCGGGATCGGACCGAGCGTCGCCATGTTGAGCGGCAGGAACATGAAGACGGTCCCGATCGCGCGGACGAGCAGCGGCCAGAAGAGGTCATCTTCGCCCGTGCTCGTGCTCAAGGTGCCGAGCCACATGACGGCGCCGGTGAGGATGAGGGCACCGGTGGCGAGCATGCCGCGAGGGTCGAGGCGGCGTACGAGCACGGAGGCGACCGGCATCGTGAACGCCGATGCGAGCGCGCCGGGGAGCATCAAGAGGCCGACCTGCTGGGCCGTGTAGTGCATCACGGTCGACGCGAAGATCGGCACCGAGAACATCGCGCCGTAGAGCACCATTCCGATGATCACCGACAGAATGCTGCCCGCCCAGAGCGACCGGTGCCGGAGAACGCGAAGGTCGACGACCGGGTGCCGGGCCTGGAGCTGCCGCACCACGAACAGCACGATCGCGACGACGGAGGCCACCGCGAGGACGGTGACGAAGGTCGACTCGAACCAGTCCTCGGAATAACCCTCCTCGAGGAACGTCTGGAGAGCGCCGAGCCCGATCGCCAGGAGCGCGATCGCGATCCAGTCCACCGGAGTCCGCTTGGCGAGCGGGCCGTCTGCCGGCAGCGCCGACATGCACATGACCGTCGCGAGGATGCCGACCGGGACGTTGATGAAGAAGATCCATCGCCAGCCGATGTTCGTGACGATGTAGCCGCCGAGCGTCGGACCGATGACAGGACCGGCGATGACGATCGCGCCGAAAAATCCCTGCGCCATCGCCTGCTCTTCACGCGGGAACGTCTCGAACAGAATCGCTTGGGCCTTCGCGAGCAGACCACCCCCGAACAGGCCCTGGAGCACGCGGGCGACGGTGAGCATCCAGAGCGAGGTCGAGACCCCGCACAGGATCGAGGCGGCGGTGAAGCCGATGAGCGAGAAGACGAAGTAGCGCTTCTTGCCGAAGCGAACGCCGAGCCAGGCGCTGAGCGGGAGGACGATGACGTTGGCGATCGCGTAGCTCGAAACGATCCAGCTCATCTGCGTGAGCGTCGCGCCGAGCGCGGCCTGCATCTCGCTGAGCGCGACGTTCACGATGGACGTGTCGATGATTTCCATCAGCGCGCCGAGCGCGACGGCGACCGCGACCATCCACTTGTTGGACGTGAGGTTGCTCATCGGCGACCTGCGACGATCACTTCCGCGTGTCGACCGTGAGCTCGACGCTCATGCCCGGTCGCAACGCAACGCCGTCCGGTATGCCTTCGAGCTTGATGCGCACTGGCACACGCTGGACGACCTTCGTGAAGTTGCCCGTTGCGTTGTCGGGCGGGAGGAGGGCGAAGCGTGAGCCGGTCGCGGCCGAGAAGCTCTCGACCGACCCGTGCAGCTTCTGCCCCGGCAGGGCGTCGACGTCCAGCTCGACGGGCTGCCCTCTGCGCATGCCGGCGATCTGCGTCTCCTTGAAGTTCGCGGTCACCCACACGCCTTTTTCCGACGGTACGAGCTGCGCGATCGGCGTTCCGACGCTCAGCGTCTGGCCGACGGAGATGTTCTTCTTCGAGACGACGCCCGCCTGTGGCGCCACGATTTTCGTGTAGGAGAGCTCGAGCGCCGCGAGATCGCGCGCGGCTTCGAGCTCGGCGACCTTCGCGTTCGCATTGCGAGCCCGCGCCTCGGCGAGTGCGACGAACGCGTCGACGTCCTTCGTCTGATCCACGCGCGCCGACGCCTCGCCGATGCGGCTGGCAGCTTGCGCTGCGCTCGACTCGAGCGACGCGAGGTGCGCACGCGCCTGGGCGACGTTCGCTTCCGCCGTCGAATGCGCCGTGTTGGCCTGGTCGAGCTGCGCCTGGGAGAGCGCGCCGGACTGCGCGAGCCGCGACACGCGGTCGAGATCCATCTTCGATTGAGCGAGCGAGGTCTCCGCCGCGCTCACCCGCGCGCGTGCCTCGGCGATCTGCTCGCGCGAAGCGGTCGCTCCCGCGCTTGCCGCCGAGAGCGACGCGCTAGCGGCTCGGTTGGTCGCCTTTGCGTTCGTCACCGCGAGGCGGGCATCGGTCTCGGCGGCGACGGCGGTCGCACGCGCAGCCTCGAGGTTCGCCTCGGCCTGGGCGAGCTTCGCCTTCGCCGGCTCGGGGTCGAGCTCCGCGAGCAGACGGCCTGCCTCGACGCGCTCGTTGTCCTCGAAGCTCACCTTCACGACAAAGCCACTCGTGCGCGGCGCGAGCGCGACCACCTCGGCGTCGACCTGGGCGTCGTCTGTCGACTCGAGGCCGCGGTGTGCAAGCGCCCATCCGCCGGAGGCGACGATCCCGACCGCGAGCAACGACGCTAGAACCACGCGCTTTCGCGACTTGCGCGGCGGAGCCTCGGCGGCGGCGGGGACGTCCGGAACACTCGACACTTCGTCACGGCTAAGGGCCACACTCATTCGGCTGCTCCGCAATCGCTACAACTCATTGCCTTAGCGAAGGTAGAACGTCGCGCTTGCAATGGCAACGGTCAGTTGCCATTTATTCAGCATGGTCGACATCGGCCCCGCACGAAGAACGACGGGCGCACGCACCGGAGGGCGGAGCGAACGCGTCGTCGCGTCGGTCCTCACGGCCGCGCTCACCGAGCTCGCCCATGTGGGCTACGTCGCGATGCGGTTGGAAGATGTCGCATCGCGGGCAGGCGTTGCGAAGACCACCGTCTATCGCCGGTGGCCGACGAAGTCGGAGCTCGTTCGCGACGCGATCCAGCACGCCGTGGCGACGGAGACCCCGCTGCCGGACACGGGCTCGGTCCGCAAGGACTTGCTGGCGCTGCTCGAACGGTCGATGGCGCTGATGTCCACGGCGGAAGGGCTCGCGGTGGCGCGCCTGATCACCACGGACAGCGCGGCCCCCGACGTGGACGAGCTCTGCCGGACCTTGCGCGAAGACGTGCGGACGCGGCGCGCCAGCCTGGTCGTACGCGCGCAGGAGCGCGGCGAGATCCCCGCCGATGCCGATCCGCTACTGATGACGGACGCGATCTTCACCGTCGCCATGTCACGGCTCATCCGTTACGGCGAGCGGCTCGACCGGGAGACGTGCGAGCGGCTCATCGATCTCGTCGTCACGGGCGCCGAGCACGGCGGCGGCGAGCGCGCGACTTCAGGCCGCCGCAAGATCTGATCGCGGCCGAGAAGTTGCGCGCGAACGAGCGACCATCGTCCACTTGCATTCATGAAGATCCGAGCCCGGCAGGCCAGGCCTGCCGCGATGGTCCTTTGCGCGCTCCTGGCAGCGGCGGTCACTCACGTCGGGGCCGCCAGCGCTCGACCGAAGAGTCATCGCGTGGGCCTGCTCCAGCGGGCCGCGGCCACGACGGCCGTCAGCGCGAGCGAGGAGCGTCCGGAAGGACCAACTCGGGCCGCGAGCTCGAAGAGCTGGCTGAAGGCTCGCCTGCCGGAGGGGGGCACCCTCAGTGGCGAGAGCGAGGTCCACCACACGGTACGCACCGGCGAGACGTGGCAGTCGATCGCCGAGGCCTACCTCGATCTCACGAGCGTCTACGACGCCGGCGATCTCGCCAAGGAGATCGTGCAGTCGAACCTGCCGGAGTCGAAGCGCGGAGCGACGCCCGGCATGCGCGTCTCGATCCCGCACGTCCTGACTTCGGCACCGAAGTCCGGGAGTGCCGAGCGCATCGGCGTCCCGAAGGACGGCGTCATGAAGGGGATCTACGTTCGCGGCAGCACCGCGGGGGCGCGCACGTACCCGGCGCTGCTCGATCGCGTCGCGTCGCGCGGGATGAACGCGATCGTCCTCGACGTGAAGGACTACGACGGCCCGCTCACCTACCCGTCGAAGGTCCCGCTGGCCGTCGAGAGCGGCGCCGTGCACAAGCCGCCGATGCGGTCGTACGCTCGGGCCGTGCGTTTTGCGCACGCCCGCGGCATCCGCGTGATCGCCCGCGTGTCGTGCTTCAACGATCAGCTGATGGCGAAGGCCCACCCCGGCATGGCCATCCGGGGCATCTCGGGGCACGTCTACCGCAACGGCTGGCTCGATCCGAAGAACGAGCGCGCCCAGCAGTACGCGCTCGACCTCGTGAAAGAGGCGCTCGATGCAGGAGTCGACGAGGTCCAGCTCGACTACGTCCGCTTCCCCGTCATCGGGATGAAGAACATCGACTTCGGGCTCGACACGCGGAAGAACCCCGACGCGAAGGTCGAGGTGATCACGAAGTTCGTCGAGCGCGTACACTCGATCACGCGCGCACACGGCGTTCCGCTGTCACTCGACGTCTTCGGCGTCATCGCCTTCGGTAACAAGGCCGACATCCAGAACCTCGGCCAGGATCCGGTCCTGCTCGCGCAGCACTCGGAGTTCCTGAGCGCGATGGTGTACCCGTCGCACTACGACCCCGGCTTCATGGGTTACGAGAACCCTGCGGATCATCCGGAGCTCGTGGGCCTCGGCGTCAAGCACATGCTCGCCGAGATGGAGCAGCGCGGCGTCGACCCCGCCAAAGCGGCGAAGATCCGACCGTGGCTCCAGGCGATGCGCCACAACACCACGAACTACGGCGCCTGGTACATCCAGGAGGAGATCCGCACGAGCGACAGGGCCGGCGGCGCCGGCTGGCTCCTCTGGAACCCGGGGCAGGTCTACGACGTCGCGTGGAGCGCGGTCCCGAAACAGCCCTCGGTGACGGCGAGCGCGAAGCCGTCACCGGCGCTGGCGCGGACCTCTCTGAAGCGGCGCTGACGCGGGGACGAGACAGGACGAGACGGGGCGAGACGGGCCGGCACAAACTTGGCCCGGTCGAGCTCAACAGCATACCGGGGATGAACGCACAGGGCCTCGTGCCCCAATCACCCCAGAGGTCTGTCATGCGCCGAAACGCCGCGCTGTTGCTTGCTGCACCCGCCCTTGTCCTCGCTCTCTTCGGCTGCGCGAAGAAGCCACTCGCGAAAGAGCCCCTCGAGACCACCTCGGCGCTTGCCAAGAACAACGTCCGCGTCTCCGACGACATCATGAAGGCCTGCAAGATCCACGTCGAGAACGTCGATCGCGCGCCGAAGTTCGACTACGACGACGCCGATCTGCAGCCCGAGGATCGCGACGTGCTCGAGCAGGTCGCCAAGTGCGTGACGACGGGGCCCCTCAAAGGCCGCCACCTCTCGCTCGTCGGCCGCTGCGATCCGCGCGGCGAGATCGAGTACAACATGGTGCTCGGCGACTACCGCGCCGAGAGCGTGCACGACTACCTCGCGAAGCTCGGCGTCGATCCGCAGACGATGGCGAAGACGTCGCGCGGCGAGCTCGACGCCGAAGGCAAGGACGAGGACGGCTGGCGTCGCGATCGCCGCGTCGACATCTCGCTCGCGCCGATGAAGGCGAAGACCGACCTCGCCCAGCGCGACTGAAGCGTGCCCGAGATCCTGCGCGCGCCCTCGACGGCGCGCGCGCCGGCCACCCTCCGTCGAGCGCCGCGCGTCCTCCGGCGCCACGTCCGAGGAGCCACGTTCGCGCCACGTTCGCGCCAGGTCCGCGCCAGGTCCGCGACCGCCGGCGATCTCAGCCGTCCGCGAACGGGACGAGGCGCTCTCCGTCGCGTATGATGCGATGGTCCCATGGAAGCGGCCGAAAGCACGCTCGTCCCCGGCTACCGGCTCGATCGGTACGAGCTCTTGTGCCCGATCGCGTCCGGCGGCATGGCCACGGTGTGGCTCGCCCGGCTCCGCGGCAAGCGCGGGTTCGAGAAGCTGTTCGCGATCAAGACGATCAAGACCGAGCTCATCTCCGACCCACACTTCCAGGAGATGTTCCTGGACGAAGCGCGGATCGCTTCGCGGATCATCCACCCGAACGTCGCGCAGATCCTCGAGCTCGGCGAACAGAACGACATCCTCTACATCGTGATGGAGTATGTCGACGGCGACTCGCTGGCGAAGATCAACCGGCTCGCGCTCAAACGCGGCTCGGCGCTGCCGCCCGGCATCTCGATGCGGATCGTCGCCGACATCTGCGCGGGGCTCCATGCGGCGCACCAGCTCAAGGACGCGAAGGGCGAGAGTCTCGGGGTCGTCCACCGCGACGTGTCCCCCCAGAACATCCTCCTGTCGACGGAGGGCAGCGCGAAGGTCATCGACTTCGGCCTCGTGAAGGCGAAGAACCGCACGGCCGTCGAGACCGGCCAGGGCGTGGTGAAGGGCAAGATCCGCTACATGGCGCCCGAGCAGGTCGCCTCGAAGGGGATCGATCATCGCGCCGACGTCTGGGCAGCCGGGATGTGCCTCTACGAGCTGCTCGTCGGCCACACGCCCTATCACACCGAGGACGATCTCGACGTCGTGAAGCGGCTGATGAGCCCGGACCCGCTGCCGCCGCTCGACGTCGCGCTTCCTCCTCCGATCGAGCGAATCCTCGGCAAGGCGCTCGTGAAGGAGCCCGAAGGTCGCTTCGACTCGTGCGCCCAGATGCGCCGGGCGATCGAGAGCGCGATCCACGAGCTCGAGCTCCAGGCAGAAAACGAAGACGTCTCCACGTTCGTCAAGGAGACCTTGCCCGAGCTCGCGTCGAAGCGCGCGGCCACCATCGCCAAGGCGATCGAGGCGGCCGAGTCCCGCCAGGCGCACGCCGACTCGCTCGAAGGGCTCGGCGCACCGGCGGATCTCGCGTTCGCCGCGACCGAGGTGTCTTCACGTGACCGCACGAAGCTCGTCCACGCGACGACGCGCAGCCGCGGACCGCAAGACGAGAGTGATGCCGACCGCGCGGTGTCGTCGAGCTACGGAGCGAGCAGGACGACCAGCGCGACGAAGCTGCGAGACCAGATCGGCGAGCGGAAACGACGCGGCAGCCTCTTGCTCTGGCTCGCCGGTCTCATCGCGGTCGCCGCGGGCGCATGGATCTTGTGGCCCCGGCCCGAGACGGCAGACCCCGGAGCCGCCGGGCCGGTCGCGACGGCAGCCGCGCTGCCGCTACCATCGATGTCCGCGTCTGCATCCTCGTCGGCGCCCGCGCCCGTCGCGTCGAGCGCCGCCAACGTCGACGTCGACACGACCAGCGACGCGGCCATCTCGGAGCTCGACTCGACCTCCGCCGAAGATGGCGGCGCTCCGACGAGGACGTCCGGGACACGCCAGGGCACCGCCGCGAACGGCCCCGCGCTCCCGATCCCCGCGCCCGTCGACACCGCACCGCCGAAGCCGACCTACAACCCGGCCTGGTCGATCCTCACGAATCCGCCCGAGGCCGGCGTTCCGCCGCCGCCTCCGACCACGAGCGCGCACCCACCTTCCCCCGCGGAAGAAGCGAACTGACTGCGGCGCACGCGCGTTGGTCGTCGACGCGCCGTTCGTGAGCGCCCATCCCGACGGCCTCGTCCGAGGCGGGTATTCGGCATGGCAGTGACGGAAGAGGTAGAAGGAAGGCGCGCCGTTTCCCTCGCCGACCATGTCGATCCGTCTCGTCTTGCTCCGCTGGACCGCTGTCGCTGCCGCCGGCGGCATAGCGGCCGCCGCCACGCTCGGCTCTACGGCATGTGACCCACCGTACGAGCCTCCGTGCAGGATCACGGGGCAGCATGTGCTCGCTGCAGATGTGGCGATCGGTGAGCCGCCGGCGATCGCGCTCGTGCGGACGGGGGAACGGGTCGTCGCCTCGTGGAGGAGGCGCGATCTGCCCGACGGGGGCGCCGATCCCGATTCCGGGGCGAAGGGGCCGCCCGTCGTCGCGGCGATCGACGTCGCCGTCGTCGACGCTCTCGGAGACGTGGTTACACGGCTCGAGGTGCCCGCGCCGGCGGCGCTTCGCTCTCGAAGAGCAGGCGTCGAGGACGTCGGGATCGTGCCCGTCGGCGACGCGTGGCTCGTCCACTGGACGGAGACGTCGGCGTCGACCGATCCCGACGGCCGCGTCCGCTCGGCGTCCGTCGTCAAGGCGTCCGTCGTGGCGGGCGCCGCGACCCAGCCCGAGCCCGAGCCTGAGCCCGTCATCGTCGTTCACTCGTGCGAGCAGTGCCTCATCGCGGTCACGTTCACCGGCGTCGCGGATGCTGCGCTCGCATTCGTTCGGATCGATCCGGACTTCGTCGAGGCTTCCCTGGGAGCGGCCATCGAGCCGAGGTTCGTCGCTCTCGGAGTGCGCCGCGACGGCGCCGTGACCCAGGAGACGGCCGCATGGCTCGCCCTGCCTCCACGCCCGACAGCCGACGCCTCCATCGGTGGTGTCGGCCTCGCTACGGCGGGGAGTCGGCGCGCGCCGATCGTCGAATACCTGCCGAGCGGCCGCATCGCCGTCTCCGCAGGCGGTCGCGCATGGCTCGCCGACGATGCGCTCCGCGTCGTCGCAGGCCCCATCGCTCTGCCGGCTGCATCCGACACACGCATGATCTGGGAAGCTTCGGGAGAAGCGGCGATCGCATGGTCGATCTCGCCGTTCGAGGACGGCCGTGCCGACGAAGAGCGCGTGCCGCGCGAGATCTTCACGGGCATCGTTCCTTTCGGGGCAGCGGGCATCGGCTTGCGGGAACGGACGAGCCGTGGCCGCGCGCTCCTCGGTTTCGACCGACGCGGCGACGACCTCGGGCTGGTCTTCGAATCCGCCGGGCGAACGCTGTTCGCGGCGGTCGATTCGCATGGCAGGAAGCGCGGCGGCGACGTCGTCGTCGGCACGAGCTCGATGAGCCGCAGCGAATACGGCGCCGTCGACGTACCGCGAGCACATACCGTCCTCGCCCACGGTGAGGGACGCTTCACCGTGCTTGCGCTCGGAGCAGGCGAGCTCGCCGCGACGGAGATCGCCTGTGACCACTGACGGCAGCCGGGCGCGCTCCTCGGGCGTGTTCGCGTCGCTTGCCATCGCGTTCGGCTCGCTCGTGTCCACACCGGCCGGCGCTCAGCTCCGATCCTCGGCGAGCGATCCGATCGCGCCCCAACAGGCGCCGCCGCGCGACCCGTACGTCTTCGTGTTCGACGGGAAGCTCGGCGTCGAGCCGAGTGTCCGCACGCTCGACTCGCTCGGGCGCTTGATCTTCCGCTACGAGGACGTGCTCCCGTTCGGGAACAAGCCGGAGGTCGGCTTCGGCGACAAGGCGCTCGGCGTTCTCGGGCGCAGCCTGAAGCTTCTCTTCATCGACGAGCCGATCGCGGAGCTCACGACGGTCACCGTCCACGAGCTCGGGGGACACGGCGCACGCGGGCGCGAGCTCGGGTTACGACCGAGCTTTCTCTTCAACGTGCCGGGCATCTACCAGCTCCTGTTCGCGTCTCGCGCGGACGAGGCGGCGGGCGGCTACACGAGATACCTCACGGAAGGCACCGTCGAGGACACGAAGGAGGTCGTGAGCGTCCTCGGCGGCCTCGAGGCGAACTACGTGCATGCCTGGTGGATCAACGCACGGATCGTCCACCAGCGAGGATGGGTACATCACGGAGACCTCCTGACGTACATGATGTCGAAGCTGCCGTACGCGGGCTCGTTCCTTTCGAGCTCGCTCGAGCGCGGGGGCACGCGTACGTCGAACGACGTGATGTCCTACGTGACGGGCCTGCAGGAGGTCTCGAACGGGTGGCGCGCCGAAGATCGTCGTCGCATCGCGCGCCGCCTCTCGGCGGGGTATGTGTGGAACCTCGTCGATCCGACGCTCTTCTACGCCTTCTACGGTGTGGTCGTGTCGAGCATCTACCGCGGCGAGCGCATGTCTCGCATGCCCCTGCCGACCATCGGCCGCTGGCAGGTCTTCCCTTCCCCGCGGTTCGGGCTCACGCCGTTCGGCGCGGAACAGGGCATCGACGTCTTCCTCTCACCTCGCGACGGAGGCCCGCTGCTCGACGTCCACGCCCGCGTCGGAACGAGCGGGATCACGAACGAGGGCTACTGGGGCGCAGGAGCACGTCTGCTCGGAGCCGAGCTCTTCTCGCGGCACGTCCATCTCGGCGTCGAGCTCGACGTCTGGCGGCAGCCCGAGATCCTCGTCGAAGAGCGCGCGTTGTTCGATCGCCCGAACCGGATGGGCGTCAACGCAGGCGTGTTCGCCGACGTTCGCCTTCTCGGAGGCCGACACCGCGACGATCCGCGGCTCGGCATGAGCGCGAAGCTCGCCGCCAAGACCGCCGGCTACGTGCCTGGGCAGCCGGTTGCCGGCGGGGCTCACGGCTACGTCGGGCTGAGCCTCGCTTGGTGACGCGGAGCGCCCGCGCCCCCTCGTCGCGCGAGCTCCGCGCGTCCTCCGTCACTTCATCGCGGCCGCGTCCGCCAGCTTCGACCCCTTCTCGACCGTGCCCATGTCGACATAGGCGCGATCGATCATGACGACGAACGGGCGGTCCTCGAACGAGAGCTTGCCGCGGCCATCGTGCTCGAGGACCTGCAGCTTGCCCATCCCGTAGCCCATCGGGCCGCGCGAGAAATAGTGCGCCTGCAGCGTGTACGGATACGCCCGCGCCTCACGCGGAGCGCGGATGGTGAAGCACTCCGGTCCGTAACCCGTCGTGACGTCAGCGTAGAGCTGCCCGCCAGAGGAGAGCTCCGGCTGCGAGTAGTACGCATGACCGCCCTTGCCGTCGCGGATGTGGAAGTCGACGTCGTTGGCGTCCGTCTCCCAGTTGAGGACGAAGCGAAGGCTCGGGCCGTTCTCCTCGATGCCGCCCGCCGCCTTCAGCTTGTCCCGGATCTCTCCGGAGCGGCGCGGCTCCGCGGCGGTCCACGCGGCAGCGATGAGACCGAGATCTTCCTTGAGGATGCGGTCCACACCGCGGAAGCGACCCGCGGGGTAGCTGCGAGTCGCGCCCTTCTGCATGGCCTCGAACGCCTTCTCGTGATCGCCCTTCTTGAGGAGCGCGAACGCGTAGAGGCGATGGCTGGCGGGATGATCGGGGCGTTGCTCGGCCGCCTTCGCGTAGGTGTCCACGGCGAGTGCGAGCGCACGTGCGTCGTTCAAGCGCTCGAGCCGCTCTCCGGCGAAGCGCCGCGAGTCCGCGCGGAACGAGAACAGCTCGAGGATCGACCCATACGCCCGAGCCGCGGACCGCACATCGCTCCGCGCCTCGAACACCTCTCCGAGCGCGACCAAGGAGAGCACGTCCCCCGGCTGCTCGGCGTGCCAGCGATTGGCCTCGTCGAGGGCGCCGTCCCTGTCGCCTCGCTGGAGGGCCTCCATCACGGTCTTGAATCGCCCCTCGTACGGGAGCGCCTTCGGTGCGTTCACGGGCCGCTCGGCGACGTCGGTGCTTCCTCCCCCGACGAGATCGAACGTCTGCGTGAAGCGAGCCTCGCTCGATCCCGGAGCCGTGAACTGGAGCGCACCGACGACGCCGATGACACATCCCTTGAACGTCTCGCTCCCGGGAGCTTCGGACAGGTCGGTCGTTCGGACGCGGCCGGTCGGAGCGACCGTGAAGCGGATGACGAGGCGCCCGTTCGTCCGCGGGTTCCGTTCGAGCTCGGACGTGTAGCAGCTGCGAAGCCGCGGGACGGCGCCGCGGATGACGCCTTGCACCTGGTCGGCGGCAATGCCGCTTTCGATCGTGAGCGATCCGGGACGGACGGCGCCGCTGGTCGCTCGTTCTTCGGCGTGGCCGCGCTCGCGATCCGAGCGCGAGCGCCCATCCATGTCGGTGCACAGCGGATCGCCGGGAGAGCACCGTGTGACGGGCGCCGGACGCGCCGGACGCGGTTCCGCAGCGGGAGGAGGGGCGGGCTCGTCTGCACGTTGGGCACGGTCGCGGGCGCCGCTCGCAGCCGCGTACCCGTCGCTCGCACCTGGCGAACCGCCGCCGCCGATCGTCCCCACGTGTCCGAGGACCTCGCCGGCCTGTCCGCCGCCACCCTGTGCGGGATCCGAAGGTCCGGCGTTCGCGCCCCCTCCGGTCGCACGATCAGCGGGAGGCGACGCAGGAGCACCTCCTCCCGCGGCGTTGAGCAGATCGATCGTGGCCGATTCCGAGCGCGGCTCCGGCTCCGCAGCAGCCACGGCCGACGCTGCTGCGGCCGGGATCGTCGTGGGCATCGGCGCCGGAGCAGCCGCACCTTCGACCGCCTTCGACTGCGCGCCCTTCCTCAGCGGCGCGCTCGTGCTCGTGGGGGGCGGCACGGCTCGTGTGAGCTCCTTGCGGCGCTCTTCTTCCCATCCACGCGCGCCTTGCACGACGGCGACGCGGCCGTTCTCGACGGCGAGGATGTCGACCGTTGCGTTCCGGTCGATGTTGAACCGGCGGTAGTCGTGGTCCGTCTCGAGCACGAGGAGCGCGGTATGAGGAGAGAGGACGCGATGGCGCGTCGACAGCGCGATGATCTGCTGCTTCGTCGCTGCCGCCGACTCCATGGGTGCTTCGACGAGGCTCTGGATCTTCGCCTGCGCCCACGCGCGCTCGACGAGCGGTCGCTCGACGGTGCGGAGGTCGGGCGCAAAAGGCTGGCCCCCGATGTCGATGCGCACGGGCGCAGCGCCGTCGAGCTCGGCATAAACGAGGACCTCGTCACCCGCCTGCAGACCGTCGAGCTTCTCCGGCCACGACCACTTCGCCCCGTCCACCTTCACCGCGACACCCGAGCTGGTCGCTTCGCCGAGCCTGCGTGCGAGGGCGTCAGCGCCGAGCTTCGCATCGAGCACCACGCCGTCTCGATCGAGCACGCCACGCACGACCGTCCGGAGGAACCCGTCGTCGCGAATGCCGCCCATGGCGATGGCGTCCATGCGCGTGATCCCCGCCTCGCGGAGCGCTTCCACCTTGGTCCTGAGCTTCTGGCCGTCCGTCTCGCCGGCTGTCGCGACGCCGTCGGTCAGGAGGATCACTCGGGTCGCCTTGGCGCTCTTCCCCTGTCCGGCCGTCCATGCGATCGCTTGCTCGAAGTCGGATGCGCCGAGCGCGCCGCGGGCCACGATGCTCGAGACCTCCTTCTGTCCGAACGCGCTCGCCTTGCCCTCGAAGATCGGCACGACTTCCTGATCGAAACAGGCGACCGTGATGGCCGTGTCGCCCGGCAGCTTCGCCAGGATGGACTCGAGCGTCCGCGCTTGTTCGGCGATGCCGAGGCCTCGTGAGGCGCTCGTGTCGACGAGCACGACCGCGGAACCGACGGGCTCGGGCCGTGACGAGGCGAACGGAACGACACGCGCGATGGCGAGCTCGCCATGACGAAGGCCGGGGCTCCGCGGGATCTGCTTCGCCTCCACGACGAAGTCACCGGCAGGTGTGAAGCGCTGCTGGTGCAGACCGAAGAGCGCGTCGGTCTTTCCTCCGAGCGCGGACGGCGTGGCACCGGCGACGTGGACGTCGACGTCGAGAGAACCGAGCTGCGGGAGGCCACGGAGCGGCAGGACGTAGGAGGCCCCGATCTCGATCGCCTCCGCATACGTGACGATGATCTCCTTCGTGCCGCGAGCGGGGATCGGGAACACACGCGCCGAGAACTCGTTGCCCGCGCCTTGCTCCATCAGCGCCGGGTCCTGCCGGCGGTGGAGGAAGTCTTCGTACGCCTGGCGCGCGGCTTGTTTCTCGACGACCTCACCTTCCTGCCAGACGTTGCCGACCTTCATCGCGAACCGGCTGAGCGACGCGCCCTGAGGGAGCGTGATGCGGAAGGTGCCCTCGAGCACGCGGTCTTCCGGGTTCTCGAACGTGAGATGCAGCTCCGTGAGCGCCAGCGGATCTTCGACCGCGGCCTCGGCACGCAGCGACACGAGCTTGAGGCCCGTGCCGTCCGACGCCGTGAGGCGGACCGGCACCTCGGCGCTCGCGATCCCGCGCGACGAGTCGATGAGGGAAACGGGCGCGATCTCGACCCGCGGGGGATCCGACTTGGCCTTGTACACACCGATGGCAGCGGCGATCGCGGTGAATCCCAGCGCGCCATAGAGCAGCGTTCTCTCGTGCATTCGTCTTCCCTCGGCGCCGGCTGTGCGGCGTCCCCTTGCGACGGATGACGGAACAAAAAGTTCCGTCGGCCGCGCTTTCACGTCGGACACGTCAGACTCGTCGGAGCGTCGGACGATCCTACGAAGATCTCCGCTGCCTGGGACGACGATTCCCAGCATGGTCGCTGGCCGAGCCCTCTCGATCGGGGCGGCATACAGCCGCCCACACACCTGGGCGCGCGCACCTCGCATTGCACGTCGACGTCGCGGCGGAATCGGCTCGGCATGCGCGAGCGTTCCCGGGTCGATGTTCCGCCGGATCGATTCGCTCTCGCTGCCCCATGCTCTGTTCGCGATCCTCTGCGGAGGCGCCATCTCCTCCTGCACACCTCCGACGTCGAGCGCAGCCCGCGGCGCTGCCGTCGGGACGAACGGCACGGCAACGGCGGCCGCGGTTCCTCCGATCGAGGCGCCCGCCCCGCCCGTCGTCCGCCGGCTCGATGCGTCGCGGCAGGGATCGGGCGTGCTGCTCGCCGACCTCGACGGACGACGCGTCGCGTACGTGGCGGACGAAGACGACGCGCTCGTCCGCGTGCTCGACGTCGAAGCGGAGCGCGAGATCTCGTCGTTCGCCCCCGGCGGCTCGCCCTCGGCGATGGTGATGCTCTCCGACGGACGGCTGGTCGTGGCCGTCCGCGATGCTGCACGGCTCCTCGTCCTTCGTGGCGGCGGCACCGAAAAATCGCGGCTCGCGATCGACACGCGGATCGACGTCCCGACCGAGCCCGTCGGCCTCGCGCTCTCGCCCGACGACGGCACGCTCGTCGCGACGAGCGGCTGGGGCCGCACCGTCACCGTGCTCGATGCCCACACGTTCGTCGCCAGGGCGTCGCACGCCGTCGCCAGGGAGCCGCGCAGCGTCGTCATCTCCAGCGACGGGACGCGTGCGTTCGTGTCCCATGCCGTCGGTCAGACGCTCGACGTCATCCCGCTCGACGGGACGAAGCCCGACAAGCCTCTGTCGGTCGGCGGCAAGGAAGAGATATCCGGCCGCATGAGGTTCGAGGACCAACCACGCGTCGCGTGCCAGGGATTCGCGCTCGCGAAGACCGACAGCGGACGCGTGCTCGCTCCTCACGTCCTCGTCTTTCCCGGCGAGCCGGCCGTCTCGGACGGCTACGGCGGCGGCGAGGGCCGCGAAGCGGAGGTCTTTCACGTCCCCGTCATCGACGAGGGGACCGGCAAGCTCGTGGCAGAGTCGACGACGCTTCGCGAAGGCCTCGACGGGGCCGCAGCTCGCTGCGCCCTGCCACGCGCAGCAACCGCGGGAAAAGCGGGCCTCTTCGTGACGTGCCTCGGTGAGGACTCCGTGGTCCTCTTCGACGCCGACGCAGTCAATCCGCACGACGTCGCGGTGAAGCGGTGGAGAGTGCCCGCCGGACCGACGGCGATCGCGCTCGACGAGGAGCACGATCGCGCCGTGGTCTGGTCGCAGTTCGCGCATGCGCTGACGACCATCGCGATCGGCGCAGACGGCGACGCGAAGCCGAGGCCCTTCGCGCTCTCGAGCATGACGCTCGTGCGCACGCACGAAGACCCGAAGATCGAGCGCGGACGCATCCTCTTCCACTCCACGACGGACGCGCGGATCTCCAACGACGGCCGTGCGTGCGCGAGCTGTCACCCCGACGGCCGAGACGACACGCTCGTCTGGTCATCACCGAAAGGACCGCGTCAGACGCCGATGCTCGCCGGCCGGCTCGACGGCGCCGCCCCGTTCGGCTGGAACGGCGACGCGCCGGACGTGCACAGGCACCTCGTCGGGACGGTGAAGCGCCTCGGCGGAACGGGGCTCGAGGGCGAGGACAAGGACGCGCTCGTCGCGTACGTCCGCTCGATGCGTCCGCCGCCCACCCAGGAGCGCCCGTCGAACGACGCCGTCACGCGCGGGCTTGCGATCTACCAGTCGGAGGAGGCTGGCTGCGCTGGCTGCCACGGCGCCTCCGGCGACCTTCCCGACGGTTCGCAACACGACGTGAAGAGCCGCGGAAGGGCCGATGTCCACTCGAAATTCGACACGCCCTCGCTTCGCTTCGTCGCAGGCTCGGCGCCCTACTTCCACGACGGGCGTTACGCGGACCTCCGGACGCTCCTCGTGAAGTCGGACGGCAAGATGGGCCACACGAAACACCTCTCGCCCAGCGAGCTCGCCGACCTCGAAGCCTACCTGGAGACCCTTTGATGTTCCGCCGATCCCCTGCCCGAGCGCTCACGCCCGCTTTCGTCGCCGCCGCGCTCCTCGCAAGCTCGCCCGGCGTCGCGGGCGACAAGGCTCCGCTCTCCGGCCTTCCGACGATGCCTGCGCCGCGCGATCGGACCGAAGCCCCGCAGGAGTACAAGAACGGCGTCGCTGGCGTCACCGTGAAGGAGCACGCGTCCGCCGCCCGAAGCTATCTCGAGGTCGTGGCTGCAACGAGCCGCGGCTACTGCATCGTCGAACGAGACTGGAGCTTCCGTCTTGGATCCTCGACCGCGGAGGTCGACAAGCCGGTCGAGGTCTGGCGATTGGTCGAGGACGACGGCAAGGCGACGCTCGAGCGGACACGGCTCGAGGTCGCGGTCGATGCGAAGAACGCGTGGACGAGGAGCAAGACGTCGATCGAGCTCCGGGCGATGACGCGTTCGAACGACGTCACTGTGTGGGCCTTCCGCGACGGTCCTGCCGGCGACGTCGTCCTGGTCGCGCGCGGCGTCGACCGAGGGCGTGAGCTCCGCCCACTGGAATCGGAGGGAGCCCCGAGCTTCGTCTCGTCGGAATGTGGCTTCGGCGCGGTTCGCCTGATGCCGAGCGCCGCCAAGACAGGGACGCTCGCGCAGCTTCGAGGCACGCTTCCGCACGCGCCGAGCGGCCGAGGCGAGCCGAAGGTCACGCCGGAGTTCCTCGTCGACGCGAGCCTCGCGAAGCTCTCGCGCGATCCGGAGCCGGTGCTCTCGGTCCGCTTCCGCATGGTCGAATGACGATCGCTCTTCGAGCAACGCGTCCCGTCGTCAGGGTGCCCGATTCCGCTGTCACGAGATAACGCGCAGCGTTGGTACCGTTGTCCCACCCGTGAGCAATCCGTCGCTCACCCGTCAACTTCCGAACGGGCACTTCCATCCGCTTGAAGAGCGGCCGTTTCCACGTACTTGGCGGTGTAGGATAGCGGCCCAATTGTTGCTCAGCCGTCGTCCATGGTGCGTTTCCGGACGTTCGGCCAGCTGCTGATCGCAGCGGGCGTCATGGCATGCGGTGTGGACGAGAGCGGAGGGGCGAGCAGCGGGCAGCCGGCTCCCGAGCCTGACGTGATGGCCGATCTGCGCGGCGACTCGAACCGCGACGGCGAGATCACCTTCGACGACGCGGACGCGCAGAAGACCGAGTGGACGAAGGAGAGCGGCGCGATCTTTCTCGCGAACATCGACGACGACAAGAAACGCTGCAAGGCGACCGGCGACGACCTGACGATCGCCAAGTGCAACGACGCCGCCGACGAGATCGTCAACGGCGACGACGACGCTCTCGATCTCGCGCGCCTGAAGAGCCGCCCCTGGCCGAAGACGCCCGACGATGCGACCGGCCACGTCTCGATCCTCACCGAAGCCGCCGTCGAGCGCGTCCGCCTCTTCAAGAAGGTCGGCGAAGGCGCGACGGACTTCGAGGTCCTCCCCGAAGACAACTCGTTCACGTTCGAGGAGCTCCGCGCCGGCTTCGAGCTGGCGATCGAGGCCAAGGACATCGTCCGCGACGCCGACGAGTGGGACGGCAAGGTCGAGCTGCAGTTCACCGTCACCTCGCCGACGAAGGGCGAAGCGACGGACACGGTGGTCCTGCGGGTGGCCCCGGTGCTCACCTTCCACCATCTCCTTCCCGCCGAGCAGATCTGGGTCTCGAACACGCTCACGCCCGGGAACGCGGACATGCGCGCCGACCTGACGACTTCGTGCAAGGCCGCAGGACTGTCGGCGCCAAAGCTCATCGACGACCGCGACCCGTGGACACAGGACTTCTTCGAGACCGCGTACATGTCGATGCCGGGCCCCGGCGGGACACAGCACGTCATCCGCGTGAACTACCGCTCGGCGAACGTGTTCGAGCCGGACAAGGAGAAGAGTCCGCTCCGCCCTGCCGGCAAGTTCGTGTTCGAAGCGCGCGGGCGCGACATCGCCGGCATCCAGCAGTTCGACATCGAGCACGACCCGGACATGGACACGCTGAACTCGTTCGGCAACTTCGAGACGGTGCCGCCGTACGAGCTGGACGGTGTCTCGTATCCGTTCGGACGGGTGATCCGCGGCAAGACGAAGTCGTATTACCCGGACAAGACGTTCGCGAAGATGATCGAGGCGCAGGGGATGCAGCCGCCGATCGACGTCGACACGTCGTGGCTGCTCGTCGCGCACATCGACGAGACCATCTCCTTCGTGAAGGCTCCGACGCCGCGTGGCTGGATGCTCCTCGTCAACGACGCGCCAATGGCGAAGAAGATGCTCGAGGACGCGGTCAAAGCGGGCAACGGTGACACGCCGATGTTCGTCGGCAAGTCATGGATCGACTTCGAAACCGGCGAGGAGCACCCGGCGGAGATCACGATCGCCGAGGTCCTCGCGGACACGGAGGTCATGAAGTCGAGCGCCGAAGCCGCCGCGGAAATCGACGCGCAGCTCGAGACGATCAAGAAGGAGACCGGCCTCAAGGACGACGAGATCATCCGGGTGCCGTTCCTCCACATCGAATACGCCGGCAAGTCGGCCGCCTACCAGCCTGGCACCGTGAACGGTATCTACATCTCGGATACCCGCTTCGGCGCGCCGGATCCGCACGGGCCGGAGATCGGCGGCAAGGACATCTTCAAGACCGCATTCGCGGAGCCGATGAAGAAGATCGGCATCACGGTCGACTTCATCGAGGACTGGGACGAGTACCACCTCGGCATCGGCGAGGTGCACTGCGGCACGAACGCGACGCGCAAGATCCCGGAGACGCCGTGGTGGGAGAGCGGACGATGAGGACGACGAGGAAGATCACGATGAAGAAGCCGGTTCTCTCCCTCACCCTCGGCGCGCTCCTTCTGGGCGCCACCATGACCGCAAGCGCCGCTCATGCAGCGCCGATCGACGCCCAGACGGCCGTGTTCCGGATGCCTTCGAAGCCGCTTCCCGACCTCCAGAAAGACGTCGCGAAGGCGCGCGCGATCGATCCGCGCGCGTTCGTCGCGGTCAGCGGTATCGTCTCCCATGCCGCCGATGCCGACGCGCGTGCCCGCGGACGCAAGGCACCGATCGCGCTCTACCTCGCCAAGCTCGGTCCGAGCGCGCTGATGCCGATGCTCGAGATGCTCGCGGTCGAGGCGCCGCGCGGTGTCCCGGCGGCCTCGGCGCCCGGCGTGCGGCGTGACCTGATCGAGGCCGTGGGCCTGCTCAAGGACCCGCGTGCGCTGCCGGTCCTGACGTCGATCCTCGGCGATTCGGCGGAGGACGCCGAGACGACGCGCACGGTAGCCGAGGCGGTCGCCCGCATCGGGACCGACGAAGCCGCCACCCATCTCCTGACGGCGCTCGAAAGGTCGAAGGGAGATCGCACGCGCGCGATCCTCGCAGGCATGGGTGACTGCCGACGAGTCCGCGTCACCGAGGCGATCGCCTCGCACCTGCGCGCGACGAGCGACGAGTCCGTCGCCCGTGCGGCTGCGCGCTCGCTCGGCCGCGCCGGCAACGCGTGGGCGTGGAAGACGCTCGCCGACAAGACCGAAGAAGCGCGCATCCGCGAGACCGCCGCGCGTGCTCTCGTCGACGCTTACGTCCGGCGCGACGGCGAGGCCCGGTACGCGGCTTCGAATGCGCTCATGGTCGTCGACGCTCCCGCGACGCCTGCGCTGATCGCCGAGGCCAAGAAGGGCGCGTCGGCGGAGACGGCCAAGGCGCTCGACGCCCTCGCGGAGCGCTTCGCGCGCAATCCGTCGCGCAGCTCGAACTGAAGCGCGGGCATTCGCGCACGCGCGGCTCTGTTATGGTGCCGCGCATGCGCTCGCGTGCGCTCGCCGCTGCTTCCGTCACGCTCTCTCTCCTGTCGCTCGCGTGCGCGGGCTCACGCTCGACGACGCCGGAGCCTTCGTCTCCGGCGGTCGCCGCGTCCGCGCCACCTGCCGCGGGCGCTCCCAGCAAGACCATGAACGTGCCCCCCATCGTCCAGACCGGCGCTCCCGGTCTTCGCTCCCGTGCTCAGGAAGTCGCGCCCGAGCAGATCGCGACGAAGGAGATGGGTGATCTCGTCTCCACGATGATCGCGACGATGCGGGCAGCGCCCGGCGTCGGGCTCGCCGCGCCGCAGATCGGCGTGCCCCTGCGCGTGATCGTGCTCGAGGACCGCGAGGAGCTCCAGCGCAACCTGACCGACGAGGAACGCAAGGAGCGCGAGCGCGCGCCCTTCCCCACGCGCGTGTTCTTCAACCCGGTGCTGAAGCCCATCGGCGAGGAGCGCGCGATGTTCTTCGAGGGCTGCCTCAGCGTGAAAGGGTTCGTCGGCCTCGTCGAGCGGAGCTCGGAGGTCGAGGTGACGGGCCTCGACGAAAACGCGCAGCCGCAGACGTGGCGCGTCCGCGGCTGGCCGGCGCGCATCCTCCAGCACGAGGTCGACCACCTCGACGGCACGCTCTACATCGATCGGATGAAGACGCGCTCGTTCGCGACCGCAGAGCACGCGAAGGCACACTACGCGGGCAAGCCGATCGCCGAGATCCGCCGGATGCTCGGTCTGTAGACGGGGCAGCGGCGGACGCAGCACGCGCGGAACGACAACGAGAACGAGCCGCGGACGCGGACGCGGACGCCGACGCGAGGAACGACAACGAGAACGAGCCGCGGACGCGGACGCGGACGCCGACGCGAGGCTGCAGCGGACGCGAGGCAACATGGCGACGGCATCGCCGGAGGTGGTCGCGCGTGAGCGTGGCACGCCCAAGACTTCGCTCCTGATAACGAGACCTCTTGAAGGCGCTCGGGCCGCTCTGGTTTAGTCGACGCTGGGTGATTCCCACGCGGAGCGCCAGGAGGACTTGTTCATGCGTCGCTGGTTTGGTGGGGGATCGTTCGCGTTCTTCGTTGCGCTCGGCGTCTTTGCGGGGTGCGGGGACTCGACGGAGAGCACGTTCGACAACGCCGAGGACGACGCGGCCGCCTCGTCTTCCGGGAGCTTTCCCGTCGGCGACGGGGGCATCTCCGTCGACGCGAGCGAGCCGTCCGTGTGCGGCGACGGCAAGCTCCAGCCAGGCGAGGGCTGTGACGACGGGAACGTGACCGCAGGCGACGGTTGCAGCGCCACGTGCGAACGCGAGCCTGGCTTCGCGTGTCCGGTGCCGGGTGCGCCGTGTGGACCGGCGGCGGCTTGCGGCGACGGCTTCATCCAGGGAGCCGAGCAATGTGACGACGCGAACAGCACCCCGAACGACGGCTGCAGCGCGACCTGCACCGTGGAGGACGGCTGGATCTGCCCGTTCGCCGGCGCCGCCTGCTTCGCCGCGCAGTGCGGTGATGGGCTCGTCGCTGGCGACGAGGAGTGCGATGACGGCGTGGGCGGCGACGGCGGAAACGACGGCTGCTCGTCGACGTGCGTGCTGCAAGAAGGGTGGAAGTGCCCGACCCCGAACGCGTCCTGTCTGCCGACGACATGCGGCGACGGCGTCATCGAGGGCACCGAACAGTGCGACGACGGCGCGCGCATGCCGTACGACGGCTGCTCGTCGACGTGCAAGCGGGAGCCCACCTGCACGACGGAAGCGGGCGGAGTCGTGACCGTCGGAGCTTGCCAGGGCGTGTGCGGCGACGGGCTCGTGTTCCCGGGCGAGGCCTGCGACGACGGAAACAAGCGCGACGGTGACGGCTGCAGCAGCACGTGCACGAAGGAGCCCGGCTTCGAGTGCACCGACGTCGCGCAGGCACTCCCAGAGGTCCTCGATCTTCCGCTCGTCATCCGCGACTTCCGCGGGTTCAACGACGCGAGCGGCTCGCGTCATCCCGACTTCGAGAAGAGCACGATGAGCCCCTCGTGCCCGGACAGCGGCAGCGGCGTCGTCCAGGGAATGCTCGGCCCGCGCTTCACGACGCAGCTCGATGCGCAGGGCAAGCCGGTCTACGTGGGCAACGGCGTCAACGGAAACGACTGCATCCGCGGCGGCGCTGCGGGCTTCGCGCAGTGGTACCGAGACACCCCGAACGTGAACCAGACCGTCGTGAAGACGTTGCGCCTCGTCCGCCAGCCGGACGACAGCTACGTGTTCGACAGCGACGCGCATCAGCCCTACGTCGCGCGCGGCGGCTTCTTCCCCATCGACAACGAGCTGTTCGGCAATCAGGGCGCCTCGCCGAACCACAACTTCCACTTCACGAGCGAGGTGAAGTACTGGTTCACCTACCGCGCGTCGGCGACGCCGCCCGTCCTCGAGTTCACCGGTGACGACGACGTCTTCGTCTTCATCAACGGGCGGCTCGCGGTCGACATCGGCGGCATCCACGGCAAGCAGGCGGCCAGCATCACGATCAACGCCGCGAACGCCACGAACCTCGGGCTCGAAGACGGCAAGCTCTACGAGATCGTCGTCTTCCAGGCGGAGCGCAACCGCACGCAGTCGAACTACAAGCTCACGCTGCGCGGCTTCGAGCAGAAGAAGACCACGTGCGTCCCGAAGTGCGGCGACGGCGTCAAGACGAAGTTCGAGGTCTGCGACGACGGCGCGAACAACGACGACAACGGCCCGTCGTCCGACGCCGGCGCCGGCGCCGGGGATGGCGGCGCGAGCCGACCGCCTGCCTACGGCAAGTGCTCGTTCGACTGCCGCTCGCGCGGCGGGTATTGCGGCGACGGCATCGTCCAGACGGACGCGGGTGAGGTCTGCGACCTCGGTCCGGAGAACGGCGGCTACGGACCGGGGAGCTGCCTGCCGGGCTGCAAGGCCGCGGGTCCGCGGTGCGGCGACGGCAAGGTGGACGTCTTCTTCGGCGAGGAATGCGACGACGGAAACACGAGCTCGAACGACGGCTGTTCGGCCGTCTGCAAGCGCGAGGGCAACGTCAATTGAGGTAAGCGCCGGTCACTTCGCGAGCGGCTCCAGCGCCGGCGCTTTCAGCCGGAGAAGAATCGGCCGTCCGCGTGGACGCGCAGCTGGCGCATACCAGGACGATGAAAGCGAAGGGGCGAAGCACGCGATCATCGTGGGGGCGAGCAGGATCCACCGTGCACTGAAAGGACGCTCGACCGGGGGGGTGGTATCCTCGATCGCGTGCCAGCCCTCACCGCGAGCGCGGACATCGCCTCCGAGGTCGTCGCAGGCCGATACGAGATCCTCGGGCTGATCGGGTCCGGGGGAATGGGAACCGTCTATCGCGCCCGCGACCGCGAGCTCGACGAGCTCGTGGCGCTCAAGATCTTGCGCGGAGAGCTGTCGCACGATCCACAGGCGCTCGCGCGCTTCCGTCGGGAGGTGAAGCTCGCGCGCCGCGTCACGCACAAGAACATCGCGCGGACGTTCGACATCGGCGCCCACGGAGCCGTCGCGTTCCTCACGATGGAGCTCGTGCACGGCGAGTCGCTCGCGCAACACCTCGCCTACAAGAAGCGGCTGCCCCTGGAACGTAGCGTGGAGATCGCGCTCGAGATCGCACGCGGGCTCGGCGCGGCGCACGAGGCTGGCGTAGTGCATCGCGATCTCAAGCCAGACAACGTCCTCATCTCGCGCCAGGGACGCGTCGTCGTCACCGATTTCGGGATCGCGATCGCCGAGGAGGCACTGGCCGCCGAAGGCGGTGGTCGGCGGATCATCGGGACGCCCGCATACATGGCGCCCGAACAGCTCGAGACGCCAGACAAGATAGACGCCCGAGCCGACGTCTACGCGCTCGGCCTCGTGCTGTACGAGATGCTGACCGGCGAGCTTCCATGGGTCGGCACGACCGAGCTCGCGATCGCGACGGCGCGCATCTTGAAGCCGCCGCGCGATCCTCGCGAGCTCGTCCCCGAGCTGCCGCCGTCGGTCGTCGCGATCCTTTTCGCGGCCCTCGCCAAAGACCCGAACGATCGCCTCCCCAGCGCGGATGCGGTCGCGACCAAGCTCTCCGGCATCGTGATGCCGACTACGCCGACGCTGGTCGACGACAGCATCTCGTTCCGCAGCATCGTCCCCACCCCGCTGCCCGCGCGGCAGAGCCTCGCCGTCATCCGCCTGCGGCATGCCGGCTCTTCCGACGACGACTATCTCTCGACGGGCATCACCGAAGCGCTGATCGACGCGCTTGCGGGGGCGTCCGTGCGGGTCCGCGCCGCCCCTGCCGATCTCCAGAACCGCGAGCCGCAGGACGCCGGTCGGGAGCTCGGTGTCGACGCCATCGTCTCCGGCTCACTCACCACATCGCCGACGGGAATCGAGGTCGCGATCCGGCTCGTGGGCGCCCACGACGGTTTCGCGCTCTGGGCGGGCCGATTCAACGGCGCTCGAGGCGATGCGATCGCCATCGCGACGAGCGCCGGCCAGCGCATCGCGGAGACGATTTCGGGGTCCCGTATCCCCACGCCCGCGGTGCACCTCGCAGCCGCTCCGGAGGCGGTCGATCTCTACCTACGCGGACGGCGCGCCTACCACCGGTTCTGGCGGACGGGTGAGGCGGTGGCGCTCCTCGAACGCGCGCTCGCGAAGGCGCCGGACGATCCGCGCATCCTCGCCGCGCTCGCGCTCGCCCTCTCCCGCGAGACCGGCGCCGAGACCGACACCGCCTCTGCGCGCGAGGCTGCAGGGGTGCGCGCCGAGCGGGCCGTCCTCTTGGCCCCGGCGCTTGCCGACGCGCACGTCGCGCTCGGCGTCGCGCGCCTTCGCGAGGGCCACGTCGTCGAGGGCGCGTCGCTGATCCGCCGTGCGCTCGACCTCGCGCCCGGCCACGTCGACGCGCTCGAGCACGCGAGCCGTATCCTCATGGAGACGCGCGCGGTCGAAGAAGGGATCGCGCACGGCGAGCTCGCGATGCGCGTCGAGCCGCTTCTCGAGCTCGTTCTTCCCTACCAGATCGTCCGTGCGCGCGCGCTTCTCGGAGAGTGGGACGCCGTCGACGCCGCGTTCCGCCAGGTGCCCGAGGAGGCGGCTGGCAAGATCGCGTACTGGCTGACGCGCATCCGGCTCGCGCTCTGGCGTGACGATCCGGACGTGAGGAAGCGCGTGCTCGACGAGCTCGCCGCGGACGCCTTCCCCAACAAGGCGTTCCCCCTCGCCTACGCGGGCTATCTCCGCGGCGAGCCCGGCCTCGTCGAGAAGCAGCTCCTCGAGGACCGCATGCACGCGCCGCGGTCGTCACCGCGCCAGCGCTCGTTCTTCGCACAGCTGCGTGCCGAGCTCATGCTCACTACCGGCGACCGCGACGATGCGCTGAGTGCCGTCGAAGCATCCGTCCGCGACGGGCTCTTCGACGAGACCTGGGTCGACCGCTGCCCTGCGCTCGATCCGATCCGCGACGATCCGCGGTTCGAGCGCGCACGCGCGGAGGTCCACACACGCGCTGCCGCCGCCACGGGCGTGCTCTTGCGACGCGGCGGTGGTCGCTAACGCTTTCGGTGCGCGTTCACGAGGCGGGCGAGCGGAACGCTGCCGATCACGTTCCGGATCCGCTGCGCCTGCTCGGCGCTGACGTCACCGCTGAGCTCCACCTCCGCACGGCCCGACGAACGCATGATGCGGACGCGCAGCCGGGCGATCGGCGGACGTTTCGCGACGTCGCGCAGGTCGGCGAGGATCGGCGGGGCGATCCCGCCGTGCACCACGCGGACGCTCCCCTGCTCGACGGAGAGCTCCGCGATCGTGACCGCACGGCGAGCGGCCACGTAGAGCACGGCGAACGCGGCCCCAGCCAGGCCCACGATGACGAGAAGCGACGTATCCAAAGGCGACTTTCTCGCGACGAAGCGCGCAGGTGGGTTTAAGCTCGCAAGGCGTCCGTGTCCACCCGAGCCTTTTTCGACGATGCCGCCAAGCAGGCGGTGAGCGCTGCCATCAAGCGCGTGGAGAGCCAGACCTCGGCCGAGGTCGTCGTGGCCGTTCGCCGGCAGGCGGGCCTTTCCTACCTGCAGGCCGATCTCGCGTTCGGCGCCGTGGTCGCGCTGGCGAGCCTTGCCGTGGTGCTGTTCGTCGACACCGAGTTCGCGACGACGTGGATCCCGGTCGACATCGCCGTCTCGTTCGCCGCCGGCGCACTCCTCTGCCGCTACGTCTGGTTTCTCCGCCGGCTCTTCACGCCCGGGGCTCGCCGCACGGAGGAGACGCGGCGCGCTGCGTCCACGGCGTTCCATGACATGGGCATCGGGCGGACGAGCGGACGCAACGGCATCCTCGTCCTCGTCGCGCTGTTCGAGCACCGCGTCGCGGTCGTCGCCGACGTCGGCATCGACGCGGCGACGATCCAGGTCGCGGTCGCGAACATGCGTGCGGCGCTCGAGCGGCCCGTCCCCGACTTCGATGCGTTCCTCGCAGCGCTCGACTCCCTCGGCCCGGCGCTGGCGAAGTCGATGCCGCGACGCGCCGACGACGTGAACGAGCTCCCCGACGAAGTGGGGGTCGCATGATCGCGCGTCTCGTCCCTGGCGAGCTTCGCGCCATGTTCGGACGCTCCGGGCGCCGCCCGCGGTGGCTCGGCCCGGCTGCGTTGGTTGGCCTTCTCGTCCTCGTGGCGCTCTTGCTCGTCGCCGTCACGGCGGCGGCCCGGCCCGGCGGTGGAAGCTCCTACTCCGGCGGAAGCTCGCGTTCGTCGGGCGGAAGCCGCTCGTCCGGGGGCAGCAGCAGCGGTGGGGGCGACGGCGGCGCGATCGCGCAGCTGCTCGTCTGGCTTTGCTTCGAGCATCCCGTGATCGGAATCCCGCTCACGTTGATCGTCGTCGGATTCGTCGTCTTCAAGAAGGTCTGGGGCGGCAACCAGCGCGACTGGGACAGCGGCGGTGGGAGCGGCGTCGCGAGCTGGCAGCCACCCTACGTGCCTCACATCGAAGACTACGAGCCGCCGCCGGTCTCGCTCGACGTCATCCGCAGCATCGACCCGACGTTCTCGCGGATCGTCTTCGAAGACTTCCTCTACTCGCTCTATGCCGAGGTCCATCGCGCCCGCGGCATGGGCGCGTTGAACCGGCTCTCTGCTTATCTCTCGCCGCAGGCGGGTCACTACCTCCAGAGCAGTACGCGCGGCCCGATCGAAGGTGTCATCGTCGGCGCGATGCGCGTCCTCGAAGCGAGCGCGACGCCGCAGACCGGCGCACGCGTCGTGATCGAGTTCGAGAGCAACTACACGGAGGCTGGGCGCGGCTGTTACGCCGTCGAGCACTGGACACTCGTTCGCGGGCCCTCGGCGAAGTCGCGCACGCCGGATCGCGTGCGCGTCCTCGGCTGTCCGAACTGTGGCGCGCCTCAGGAGAGCCTCTTCAGCGGGACGTGCAAGCACTGCCAGCGCGTCGTCAACGACGGCTCGTTCGACTGGACCGTACAGACCGCAGAGCTCCTCGAGCGTGAGGAGCGGCCGCCGGTCCTCACGTCGAGCGCGGAGGAGCGTGGCACCACCGACGCGACGATCCGCGATGCGAACCTGCCGAACGCGATCGGTGCGCTCCGCGCCAAAGATCCCGCGTTCGACGTCGGGCAGTTCCAGGCGCGCGTCGGCCTGGTCTTCCAGCAGTTCCAGATCGCGTGGTCGGGCCGGGACCTGGCCCGGATGCGCCCGTTCCTGAGCGACGCGCTCTTCACGACGCAGCAGTACTGGGTCTCGGCGTACATCGCGCAGCGGCTTCGCAACATCACCGAAGGCGCGCGCATCACGAACCTCGAGCTCGTGAAGGTCACCTCGGACGCGTACTACGACGCCGTCACGGTCCGCCTGTTCGCGACGAGCCTCGATTACACCGTCACGGACGACGGCCGCCACGTCTCCGGCAGCCGCACCGCGCCGCGCGCGTACAGCGAGTACTGGACGTTCATCCGCGGCACGAACAGGAAGGGCCCCACGCGGACCGATCTCGCGTGCTCGAACTGCGGCGCTCCGCTCTCCGTCAACATGGTCGGGCAGTGCACCTACTGCAAGGTCAAGGTCACGACCGGCGACTTCGACTGGGTGCTCTCGCGCATCGAGCAGGACGAGTCGTACACGGGCTGATCGCCGCTCGGCACGAGGCCCGAACGGACGTGTAGCCCGGGCTCGCACATGAGGTTCGCGATCATGGGATCGCGCAACGCCGATTGGTTCGTCGCCGCGTCGAGATCACCCGTCATCCTTCGACGGGCGCACCTCGATGCTTCGTGATTTCCAGGTCGGCGCGGGCTCACGCCGCTGGCCTTTGCGTTGCACTCCTGCGGTCGTCGGCTCGGTCGGCCATCAAGGAGACGCCCATGAACGTCCGCATCACGTCCTGCATCCTCGCCCTCTCCGTCTGCGTCGCCGCGGCATGTGCAGCGCCGCCTCCGACCGGCTCGTCGCCGGGCTCGTCGAGCTCGGGCAAGAACAAGAAGACCGCGGACGAAACTGAAGACGACGGAGACGACGACGGCGCTTCATCGACCGGCGACGACGGGCCCGCGACGGAGCCGACCGACGATCTCGAGATGAAGGACTTCCTGATGCCGGACCTGATCAACACGGGCTTCACCGGCGGTGCGGAGGTCTTCAAGGTGCCGCTCTTCACGGACCTGACCGGCACGCTGACATGGGAGGTCGCCGATCCGAGCCTCGCCGACGTCACGCCCGTCGATCCGCCCGAGGACTACGTCGCGGCGAAGAACGCCGAACCGACGAAGGTGCCGGACATCCAGTTCGCGATGCTGACGACGAAGAAGGCGGGATCGAGCAAGGTGCTCGTGAAGAGCGCCGGCAAGACCGCCGAGGCCCAGCTCACGGTGAAGACGTACACGAGCGCGGCCTACGCCGTCGGGCAGGCGCGCTACAGAACGGCCGCCGACGGTGCACGCCAGCCGTGCGCTGGCTGCCACGAGAAGCCCGACGGCGCGGACCATTCGCCGTCGTGGCTCGCCCTCTTCGACGACGACGACGTCCTCTCTGCGATCCAGACCGGCGTCTACGCGAGCGACAAGTACGAGGTGAACGGCGGCAACCACAAGTGGACCCTCACCGACGAAGAGAAAGGCGGGATCATGGCGTACCTGCGCGGCCTCGCTCCGCGCGGATTCTGAGCGCCGGTACGCTCCTGCTCGCATTCGAGCGCGACCGACACTTCGACGTTGACGCACCTTCGCTGCTTTGGCTGACTCCGCACCATGAGCGAGACGAAGACGTACGAAGGCAGCTGCCACTGCGGCAAGGTTCGTTACAAGGCGACGACGGCGCTCGAGGAAGTCGTCGAATGCAACTGCTCGATGTGCGGCAGGTCGGGGACGATCCTGGCGTTCGTCACCCCGGACAAGTTCGAGTCCTTGTCGGGCGAAGACGCCCTGACGGACTACCAGTTCAACAGGAAGGCGATCCACCACCTGTTCTGCTCGACGTGCGGGATCAAGCCGTACGCGCGAGGCATCGGCCCCGGTGGCGCCCAGATGGTCGCGGTCAACGTTCGCTGCCTCGACGGTGTGGACACGTCGAACCTGAAGACGAGGCACTTCGACGGCAAGAACATGTGACCGAGCTTCGCGGGAGCGAAGCACACCTCTCACGACGACCACGAGACCCGGCGCCGACGCATGCAGCCTTGGCGTCGGCCCAGTCTCGTGGCCTCGGTGTGGGAGGGCTGGAACGCTCCATCGCGGGAACTTCCCCAAAGCCGGCGTGTCGAGCGCTGTCACATGACCGTGCGTCGTCGTTCTGCGTTCACCGTCATTGCGCTGGCCGCCACCTTCTGCGGGGGCTGGGCAGGCGGCCGGGGCACGATCGGACACGGGCTCGCCCGAGCGGACATCGGAAAGGCAGCGCTCGTCGCCGCGGGAGCCGCTCCTGAGCCGGCTGCGGCGTGCACCGACCAGCTTGCGATGGAGGCGAACGCGAACCTCGTGGGCCAGGTGCACGACTACCGCGCGAAGCTCGCCTCTGCGCAGCAGCGCGCGACCGTCGCCGACGCGGAGCGCGCGCGAGCCGTCGATGCCATCCGTTCCGGCGCCGGCGCGCTGGTCCCTTCGGCGGCCGAGTGGGCGAGAATGGCGCGCGACGGGACCGTGCGGATGCGCATCCCCTGCTCGCGACCGGACAACAGCAGGGCCTCCTCCGTGTCTCGTGTTGGGCAGCTCACGGTCGGCGCCCGGAACTCCCATTCGCCTGATCTCGACGACCGCATGCGTGCGGCGGGCCTCTCGTCCGAGGAGCTCGAGACGCTCGCCGACGCTTACGCTCGCACCCAGGCTCGAACGTGGGCGGCCATCCGTTCGGCGTGCGAAACCAACGAAGGCTATCGTCATGCGACGGAGCGCGACCAGCGCGACGACCTCTCCGACGAGACGAAGATCGAGCACTGCCGCGGCCAGATCCTCGACGTCGAGGAGCCCACGACGCGATCCGCGCTCCGACGCGCCGCGGAGCTGCATGCCGCTGGAGCTGCGCTCGAGCGCACGACGAACGACGAAGCGCGCGTGGCCTTCGCGCTCACGGATGCGCCGGCCGTCCTCTTCGACGAGATGGTCCGCGCGCTCGGGCGCGAGAAGGCGATGCGCGCGATCGACAACGGCGTGTACTGCGTCGACGAGACGCTCTACGACCTGCACGATCCCGAGCCCGACGCCGAGGACGTCGAACGCGATTGAGCAGGCGCCGTCAGGTCCCCGAGCTCTGAACCTTCTGCAGCTTCACGCCGCCGGTCTTCACGCCTTTGCGGGCGGGCGCCTTCTTCTTTCCCTTCGACGCCGCGTGGGCCGCAGCGGCGGTCGCCGGCGTGTAGTCCGGCTTGGCCTTGGCGGTCGGCGGGGGCGCCGGCTCCGGCTCCGGGGCGGGGGCCACGGGTGGAGGCTCGACCACCGGCGGAGGTACGGCGACGACGGGGGGTGGAGGCGCTGCCGCGGCCGCCGCGGAAGCTTCGGGGGCGCTCCCGCCGCCCGACGTGATCGCCGCGATGAGGATCCCGAGCACGGCGACGCCGCCGAGCGCGCCGCCGATGATCTTGGCGCGCTTCTTCGCCTTCTGCTGGCTCGCGGCGAGCGCGTCGAGCGCGTCGTCGTCGTCGTCGGAGCCAGCGCCGGTATCGAAGCTGACGGCGGGCGGAGGCGCGCTCGGGGCGGGAGCAGAGATGCGTTCCTGCTCTTCCTTGTGAATCGCGAACAGATCGATGATGCCCGAGTCGCGCGTGCTCATGGCTGGTGGTGGAGCAAGAATGCGACCAGCTCATGCGTCGCGTTCGACACCCGAAAACGCGTGCATCTTCCGCGAGATGAAAAGCTTCACCCCTCACGGAACGGCTGAAGTGGATCGCGCGCGCTCCCCCTCCGAGCCCTCAGGATCTCCGGATCATCGAGGACGATGTGGGCTGGCTGGGATGGGCCTGGCTGGGAGCGGCACCCGCGCTTCGACGAGCGTTAGGGCCGCCGTCGAGGACGGCGCGACGACGCGCGCCTGCTTCGTCAGGTGCGTAGCGCCGTCACGAGGCCGTCCATGCTCTTCTTCGCGTCGCCGAAGAGCATGCGCGTGTTCGCGAGATGGAAGAGCGGGTTCTCGACGCCGGCGTAGCCCGCCGCCATTCCGCGCTTGAGGACGACGACCGTCTTCGCCTTCCAGACCTCGAGCACGGGCATGCCGTAGATGGGGCTGTTCGGATCGTCGAGCGCGCCTGGATTGACGATGTCGTTCGCGCCGATCACGAGCACCGCGTCCGTCGTCTGGAAGTCGTGGTTGATGTCCTCCATCTCGAGGACGATGTCGTAAGGAACGCCGGCCTCCGCCAGCAAGACGTTCATGTGACCGGGCAGACGTCCGGCTACGGGATGAATCGCGAACCTGACCGTCGTCCCGCGCTCGCGAAGGACGCGCGTGAGCTCGTGGACCGCGCCCTGCGCCCGCGCGACGGCCATGCCGTAGCCCGGCACGATGACGACGCTCTTCGCCTCGCGCAACATCGCCGCGACGTCCGGCTGCGCCATCTCGATGACCTCACCGACGGGCGCGGCAGCGGCGGGTGCCTTCGCGTCCGCCGTCCCGAAGCCGCCGAAGATGACGTTCGTTATCGAGCGGTTCATCGCCCTGCACATGATGATCGAGAGGATGGCGCCGCTCGATCCGACGAGCGCTCCGGTGACGATCAAGAGATCGTTGGCCAGCACGAACCCCGCCGCTGCGGCCGCCCATCCCGAGTAGCTGTTCAGCAGCGAGACGACGACCGGCATGTCCGCTCCGCCGATCGCCATGACGAGGTGGATGCCGAGGATGCCCGCGAGAACGGCGATCGCGAGCAGGTACGAGAGGCCTGCCGTGCCGCTCGCGAGCACGATCGGAACGCACAACCCGCTCGCCGAAGCCGCGAGAACGGCGTTCAGCACGTGGCGTCCGGGCAACAGGAGCGGCTTGCCCGAGATCGACCCGCGCAGCTTCGCCCACGCGATGATCGACCCGGTGAACGTCAAGGAGCCGACGGCGACGCCGACGCCGATCTCGACGAGGTGGACCGTCCGCTCGACGCCCGCATGCATCGCGGCCGTTGCCGGCGAAAGGTACGAGGCGAAGCCGACCAACACGGCCGCAAGGCCGACGAAGCTGTGGAGCACCGCCACGAGCTCGGGCATGCCGGTCATCTCGACGCGTCGAGCGAGGACGGCGCCGATCGCGCCGCCGATCACGAGCGCAGCACCGAGCAGCCCGATGGCCTCGAGATCGCTCGCGAGGTCACGCCCTGGATGGTTCGCCCAGCCGGCTGCCGTCACCATGACGGCGATCGTCATTCCGACGATGCCAGAGAGGTTTCCCTGCCGCGCAGTCTCCTGCTTCGAGAGCCCGCCCAGACTGCGGATGAAGAGGACGCCGGCCACGAGATACGCGACCGTGAGGACTCCGCCGGTCATCATCATCGGCCGTGCCCCTTGCTCTCGGTCGAGGTCCCGGCGCCCGGCTCACGTCTGAACATCTTCAGCATCCGCTCGGTCACGAGGAAGCCGCCGGAGATGTTGATTGCCGCGAACAGCGCGGCGAGAGCGCCGAGCACGCTCGCTGCGTCGAGCGTCGACGAGACCTGCAACATGCCGCCGATGATGATGATCCCGCTGATGGCGTTGGTGACGCTCATGAGCGGCGTGTGCAGCGCGGCGGTGACACTCCAGATGACCTGCCAGCCGACGAAACACGCGAGGATGAACACCGTCGAGTGCTGCAACAGATCCGCCGGCGCAAAGCGGCCCGCGAAGAAGAGGACGATGATGACGACCATGCCGCCGACGGTCGTGCCCCACGCACGCCGCGTGGGAGAGCGGATGTGCTTCTGCGCGGGCTTCGCCTCCGGTGCCGGCGCGGGGCGCGGGCGCGTCGACGGCCGCGGCGGCGGCACGACGGGCCTGGGAGCGAGACGCGGGAGGATCTCGCCGGCATGGGTCACGAGAGCCGGACGAATGACCTCGTCGTCGAGATCGATGTGGAGCCGTCCGCCGTCGACGATCTCGGCGAGAAGGTGAACGACGTTGTTCGCGAAGAGGCGACTCGCGGATGCGCCCATGCGGCTCGCGAGATCGGTGACGCCGACGACCGTGACACCGTGCCGTACGACGATCTCGCCGGGGACACACACCTCGCAGTTGCCGCCTTGTTCGGCCGCGAGATCGACGATGACCGATCCGCGCTTCATCTTCTCGACCGCCTCCTCCTTCACGAGGACGGGCGCCTTCTTCCCTGGTACGAGCGCGGTCGTCACGATGATGTCGACCTCGGCCGCCTGCGCGCGGAAGAGGGCCATCTCCGCCTCGATGAAGGCAGGGCTCATCTCCTTGGCGTAGCCTCCACCCCCCTCGCCCTCCTCTTCGACCTCGACGGTGAGAAACGTCGCTCCGAGGCTCTCGACCTGCTCCTTGGTTGCCTTGCGCGTATCGAAGGCGCGGACCTCGGCGCCGAGCGCCCGCGCCGCCGCGACCGCCGCGAGCCCCGCAACACCGGCGCCGATCACGAGCACTCTGGCGGGCGGCATCGTCCCGGCCGCCGTCACCTGAGGACCGAAGAAGCCCTGGTAGTGGTGCGCCGCTTCGAGCACCGCTCGGTACCCGGCGAGGTTCGCCATCGAGGACAACACGTCCATCTTCTGCGCGCGCGTCACCCGGGGGATCCGTTCGAGCGCGATCGCCGACGCGCGACGCTTCGAGAGCAGGACCGGAATCGCCTCGTCGCGCTCGGGCTGGAGAAGCGAGATCAAGAGCGCCGCCTCTGCGAGCTTTGCGATCTCGGGGTGAGACGGCGGACGGACTTTGATCACGACGTCACTCGCGGCCCACACGTCGCTCGCGTCGACGACGACGGCCCCCGCAGCCTCGTACGCCTCGTCCGTGTAGCCCGAAGCCGTCCCCGCGCCGCGCTCGATCGCGACGTCGAGCCCCATCGCACGCAGCTTCTTCACCGACTCGGGCGTCGCGGCAACGCGCCGCTCACCCGCGTAGATCTCCTTCGGCACACCCAGTCGCATCGCTCTCCTCGTCGGCCGAGCAGACGTCACCGCACCATGGCACGTGAGAGGTGCCCGGTGGCGAGATCGACGCGCGCGGGTCCGTGCAACCTACAATACCACGCGCGACAGCATCGTTGGAGGTCCAACGATTCACGCGCCCTCCGCTAGCGCTTCTCTTCGCGCTCGAATGTCGCGATGAGCTCGCGCAGCGCGCCGACGTCGGACGGTGGGCCGCCGCGGCAGCCGCTCGAGCTCACGACGACCACGCTGGGCGAGCCAGCGTCGGAGAACAGCCCCCACACGTAGACGTTGCGTCGCGCATACACGTCCCGCCCGGACAGCACGATGCCCAGCTCAGCGGTTGCGTAGTCCGGCGGGCAGGTGACGACCGGATGAGCGTCGACGTCGAGCGCGCCGACGAGCTCTCGCACCTTCGCGGGGTCCCGCACCGCCGCGGGAGGCCCCGGCATACCGAACGCGTCGTGTCGGGAGACACGCGCTGCCGTCGTCGCATCGATCGCCGCCTCGACGACCGGAGTCCGAGGCCGCCGCCACCAGAGCGCCGCGACGACGAGCGCAGCTCCGACGCCGATGCAGGCGGCCGTCAACGGCGAGACGCGCGCGCTCACGCTGCCAACTTAGCTCACGTCGACGCGCCCCGCGCGTGGCGAATTCGTGGACCAGGCGTCACGGCACCGCCTCTGCGGCCGTCACTCCGCGGCGTCGCGCTCCGGCGATGGCGACGTCGCGCGCCGGTACACGCGCCGATCGGCGTCGTCGATGCCGAGAAAGACCGTCCGGTCCGTCTCGAGCTCGCGTCGAGGATCGAGCTTCGGCTCGCTTCCGTCAGCGCGACGGATGGCCTCGTATTCCTCGAACGAGAGCCGCACGCGATTGCAGAGCGGTTCGTCGATCGCGAGCGCGCGCGCAAACGCCCCCGCGCCGCGAGCGACCCGCCCTGCGAAGAGCTCCGCGCCGCAGCCGGAGCCGTAGCTGAAGAGGCCGATGCGCTTGCCTTCGAGCTCCGCCGCCTCCGCGTGCAGGAGCGAAGCGAGCGCCATGTAGAGTGAGCCCGTGTAGACGTTGCCGACCTCGGCGGCGAACGCGAGGGACGGCCCGACCTCACGCTCGAAGCGTGCTTCCGCCGCCGCCTCGTCGAGGTGCTCGCAGACGATCGCGCGGTGGCGGTCGGCCTTCTTCGCCATCTTCACGTAAGGGACGTGATAGACGGAGCGGACGAGCGGTTCACCTCCACCGCGCCGCATGTCCTCCACGCGCCAATCCTCGTAGGCGCCCGCGACGGCGTCGAGATAGCAGGACACGGAGAAGTGCCCGTCAACGAGCGCATCGCGTCGGTGCAGCGGCCGCCAGAAGTCATGCACGTCGCGCGCGAAGGTGCCGGTGTGGCCGACCTCGAGCTCGAGGAGGCGCGGCTGTTCGGCGATCACCATCGCAACCGCCCCTGCGCCCTGCGTGGGCTCTCCGGGACTGCCCAGCGCGTAGCGCGCGATGTCCGTGCAGATCACGAGCGCGCTCCGACCACGCGCGGCTCCGCTTGCGATCCACTCGACGGCGCCCATCAGCGCGGCGGTACCGCCGAAACAGGCGTGTTTCGCATCGAAGACGCGGCAGCTCTGCGGGAGGCCGAGCAGACCATGCACGTACGAGGCGATGGGCTTCGAATGATCGATACCGGTCTCCGTACCCACGGCGCAGTAGCCGATCCGTCCGAGGTCGGCACGACCATCACGAAACAGCCGGGCCGCGGCATCGGTCGCGAGGGTGACGGGATCTTCGTGCGACGCGGCGATCGCCATACGGACCGCGCCCAGACCCTTCGTGTACTTGTCGCTCGGGACACCGCGGGCGGCCGCCAGGTCGACGAGCTCGAGAAACGAACGGGGGGTCGCAAGGGCGAGCGCATCGATGCCGACGGCTCGCGCACGGCTGAGCTGGGACATGGGTTCCTCGGAGAAGCAAAAGCAGGAGGAGAAGCGCCGGAGCGCTCGGGAGAAGCGTCGAGAGGATGGGGCCGCCGCCCCGGCGGACAACGACCTGTCTTCGTGAAAGGTCGGCAGCGGCGACCGGACGGTCGCGTTTGCCGTTGAAGCGTCGGCGACGATCGGCTGGGTCGCGTTTCAGAATGGTTTCCGGTTCCGAAAACGGCGAGCAGCGTCGGTCTTGGCGCGGTAAATGCCGGCGGCCATGACCGACCCGCGCGACCCCGCATCGCTCGAGCTCTCCGTCGACGAGATGCAGTCCATGTTCGACGCAACCATCCGACGCGCGCTCCGTCATCTCGCGCATGTCGGCGAGCAGCCGTCCACGGGGGACGTGACCGACGAAGCGTTCTGCCGCTCGATGCGCGAGCCTGCGCCGGAGGCGGGCGCGCCGATCGAGCCGATGCTCGATGCCTTCTTCGACGAATGGATGCCGCGCTCGCTCACGACCAACGGGCCCGGGTACCTCGGCTACGTGCCCGGTGGCGGCATCTTCCCGGCGGCGATCGCCGATCTACTGGCGAACACGACCAACCGCTTCACGGGGGCGCGCTTTGCGGCTCCGGCGCTCGTGCAGCTCGAGGCCAATGCCCTCGAGTGGCTCCGCGACTGGATGCTCTTCCCGCCGACCGCGCGCGGCGTGTTCACGACCGGCGGCTCGATGGCCACCTTCAATGCCGTCGTCTGCGCGCGCGAGCGCCTCCTCGGCCCGGACATCCGCCGGGGCGTGCTGTACACGTCCTCGCAAGCACATCACTCGGTGACGAAGTCTGCGCGGCTCGCGGGGATCATGCGCGATCGGATCCGCGCGCTTCCGACCGACGAGACGTTTCGCCTCCGCGTCGACGCGCTCGAGACGGCCATCGCCCGTGACCGTGCGGAGGGTCTCGTTCCGTTCTTCGTCGCCTCGAGCGCGGGGACGACGAACACGGGCGCCGTCGATCCCATCGACGCGATCGCGGATGTCTGCGCTCGCGAAGGCTTGTGGCACCACGTCGACGGCGCATACGGCGCCTTCTTCCACGCGTGCCCCGAGCTGCGACCGTTGCTCGCCGGCCTCTCGCGCGCCGACTCGCTGACGCTCGATCCGCACAAGGGGCTCTTCCTTCCGTACGGTACCGGCGCGCTCCTCGTCCGTGACGGCACGGCGCTCAAAGCCGTCCACACGTCGACGGCGGACTACCTCCCGGATCGCGGGACCGACGACCTCTATGATCCGAGCGAATACGGTCCTGACCTGTCACGTGGCTTCCCGGGCCTGCGCGTGTGGCTCACGATCAAGACGTTCGGCGCCGCCCGACTTCGCGCTGCCATCGCCGAGAAGCGAGCGCTCGCCGTCGACGCCGCGAGCCGGATCGCACGGCTCCCCGGAGTCGTGATGCGCGCGCCGCCGCAGCTCTCCCTCTTCGCATTCCACCTGACGTGGCCCGGCGCCAGCCTCGAGGACGAGAACCACGCGACCCGCGCGCTTCTCGACGCGGTCGCACGCCGGAGACGCGTGTTCCTCACGGGCTGCTCGACGGAGGGCCGCTACCTCGCCCGCGTCTGTGTCCTCTCGTTCCGCACGCGGCAGGCTCAGATGGACGCGTGCGTCGATGACATCGCCGCCGAGGCGAGCGCCATCCTCGGCGCGCGCCGGTGAAACGGGACCGCAGCGACGATCACGCGATCTCGAGCCGGAACTTCGCGCTCTTGCGTTTGGCGACGAGGAGCACTTCGTAGAGCGCCTGTAGATCATCGACGAGCACGTCGACCATCGAGACCCGCGCGCGTGTCTTCGGCTCTTCGAGCGCCGCGAGCAGGCCTTCGACACAGCGCAGCCCGTCGTTGACGGAGAACCAGGCCGTCCATGGGCCAATCGCCTCGATGAGCTCCTCCGGGAAGCCGTCGAAGTCCGGCGGCGGCTCGCGATCGTCGGCGAAGCTCGTGAGCAGCGGTAGACCACGCTCCTCGGCGATCGCGTCGAGCTCGGCGGCATGATGGAAGAGCGAGGCGCCGTCGCCGGCGAACGTCGACGCGATGCGGGGCTCGAACGACGGGACGAAACCGACCGTCATCGCGCGAGCGTAGCTCACACCGCGAACCGACCGCGCGTTCGGACGCGGATCGGCTGGTTCACGGTTCCACGCTCACTTCCACGCTCACTTCACGGCGGCTGGACGTGGCCGGGCCGGCCCTCGACTGGCCCGGGCCAGCGCGTTGCGAACGGTTCACCAATGATTTCGCGAGCTCGTCCCCGGCACGAATCTCGGAAACGCGGGGTGCATGACCACTCGAACCATGGCAGCTCTGCAACAGTTTGTGTCCGATGTCGGACTTTTCCTTGCACGTCGGCCGGATGGCTCTATGAAGCACCGCGACATGAACCTCTCCCGTTCGCTCTGCGCGGTCGCCTCCGTCCTCCTCATCTCCGGCGTCGGAAGCGTCGGAGCAGGCTGCGCTGCGCCGGCAGACGAAGACGTCTCGCAGAACGAGGACGCCCTCACGACGTACGACGATCTCTGGAGCACGCTCGAGGGAGACGACCTCGACCGCTGGGTCTCGGTGCGCATCGCGCTGAAGGCCGGCTTCGATCGGATCTGCGGCGACACGATCTGCGGCGGCGACTACTCGAACCTGTCGACGGTGCGCATCGCATGCTCCTCGACCTCCAAGGCGCGCAAGATGAAGGACTGCGCCTGGGTGCTCGGTGGCAGCGTCGACCACGTCGACACGCGCACGGGCAAGCTCACGAGCGAGTCGCGGGCCTTCACGTGCAAGATTCCAGTCGCCGGCACCGCGAAGACGATGCTCGACGCGCTGAGCGCGGCGGGGGACGACGCGCTGAACACACCCCTGCCCGGGACCGGCAAGTCGTTCTACGACGGCCTGGTCGATTGCTTCGACGGCGTCGTCGGGCCGGCGCTGCCGCCGGGGTCGGACAAGAACTTCTACGCAGAGCTCGGTGACTGGGCCTGGGAGCAGAGCTCGGACGTCGGCGTCGCCTGGTCGGAGACGAAGAACCGTCTCGTTCAAGGCTTCGACGACGTCTGCGGCGACAGCTTCTGCGAGGGCGAGTTCCCGGACATCACGGCGCTTCGCTTCGCGTGCTCGGTGAACCGCAACACGAAACGCGTCTCGCGCTGCAACTGGACGTTCGCTGCGGCGGACACGTCGGTCGGTGCGCGCGGTGAGATCTCGGCCACGACGGCGACCAAGCGTTGCGTCGTCGAGGTCGGAGCGCCGGCGAGCGAACTGATGAGCGCGCTCTCGGGCTCCGATCCGCTGAACGCGCAGCTTCCCGGCAAGACGACGTCGATCTACGACGCGCTCATCGGCTGCCTCTGAGCGGCTTCCCCGGAAAACGTGGCGTCGGAGGGCAACCGACCGACGCCGGCGAGCATCCGTTGGCTCGTGAGCGACATTCCGACCATCGACATCGTCTCGGACGTCATCTGCCCGTGGTGCTTCATCGGGCTTCGTCGACTCGAGGCTGCGCTCGGTGAAGAGGGCCTCGAGTCCGCCCCGATTCGGTTCCATCCGTTCCAGCTCGATCCGTCGACCCCGGCGGAAGGAGCCGACCTCCGGGAGCGGCTGGCCGCCAAGTTCGGGCGAGATCCCGAGCCGATGTTCGCGCGCGTCGAGGCGGCGGCTCGCGAGAGCGGAATCCCGCTCGACTTCTCGAAGGTCCGCCGCACGCCGAACACGCTCAAAGCGCACACGCTCATCGGGCGCGCGCTCGAGAAAGGCACGCAGCAGCGCGTCGCCCGGGCGCTCTTCGACGCGTACTTCCTGGAGGGCAAAGACGTCGGCACCGACGAGGTCCTCGTCGACATCGCGGCTGCTCACGGTTTCGACCGTGAAGAGGCCACGCGTCTCTTCGCAGACCGCGCCGCGCTCGACGAAACGCGCGCCGAGGCAGCCGCGATGTCGCATCAGGGGATCACGGGCGTGCCCTTCACGATCGTCGGCGGAAAGCTCGCGGTCTCCGGCGCGCAGCCGACGGACGTGTTCCGCGAGGTCATCCGCCGCGCTCGGGAGGCCTGAGGCTTTCCACGCGGCGCGTCGGCCTCTCGGTCATCGCCGACGACTCGTGCCGGGGCGCTTCTCGGGCTCGAGGCCGACGTACCCGACGACGAGGCGCGTGAGCTCGTCGACGAGCTCCGGCGTGTTGAGCTTCGGGCGGTCGACGACGACGCTCTGCACGACGGTGACGACGACGCGGACGAGGATGAACGCCGCGAGCTCGTGGTTCAGCTCCCGTCCGACGTCGGACGCGGCGAGCGCGCGGACGATCACCTCCTCGAGCTGCTCCTCGAACCCCAACATCTCCGTGCGCGCGTTCGTCCGGAGGACCTGTTCGATGAGGACGCGATGAAGCGCCGGATTGATCCCCTCGGCACGGAGGAGATCGCGAAGGAGCTCGCGGACGATCCCCGGAAACGTCGCGCGGCTCGTGTTCTGGAAGCGGCTCGCGACGACCGTGAGGAGGCCCTCTCGGTAGCGCCGGAGGAGCTGCACCGCGATCGCGTCCTTGCTCGGGAAGTACTGGTAGAGCGAGCCCACGCTGACGCCCGCAGCAGCGGCGATACGGTTCGTGGTCGCCTTCGCGTACCCCTCCTTCACGAAAACGCGAGCCGCGGCCTCGAGCAGCGTCTCGACCATCGCCACGGAGCGTTCCTGCTTCGGAATTTTCCGCGCCGCAGCGCGCGCGACTCTGGCCATCGGCGTTCATTGGAACGCGAGTAGCGAATGCGAGCAATACCTCGCATTATCCTCCCATCGCGCTCGTCCTTCCTGACGAGCCGCGACGCCTGAGCGCGTGGAAAGGGAACGGAAAGGGGTACCGCGATGATCCGACTGAACGCCGAGTGGACCGACCTGATGAACAGCTACGAGGCCGATCACCAGGATCCGCGCAACCAGGCGTGCCACAAGGTCGGTATCCCGCTCATCGCGGCGAGCCTGCCCGTCGGCGCCACGATCGTGGGCCTCCCGCTCGCGGCTGCGATGTTCTCGACGGGCTGGACCTTCCAGTTCGTCGGCCACCTCTTCGAGGGCAAGAAGCCGTCGTTCGTCGACGATCGCCGGATGCTCCTCGTCGGCCTCCTCTGGTGGCTGAAGAAGACCGGCGCGCCGATCGGGCTCGAGGGCGAAGAGCACGAGACGCTCGCCGCGGCCGAGTAGGAGCTCACCCCGTCGCGGCGCCGGCAGCGACGAGCGATCGCGCGAGCGCGAGATCGCCCACGAGCTCCGCACGGACCGCATCGGCCTCGGCCGCCGGCTGGACGCGGAGGACGTAAGCCGGATGGTGCGTGACGACGATCCCGCGCGCCCAAGGGGCTCCATCGAGGACCTCGCCACGGCGTGCGCTCGTGCGGAAGGTCCTCCCGAGGAGCGCGCGTGCTGCCGTCGAGCCCATGCAGACGACGACGTCCGGCTTGATGATCGCGAGCTCGGCATCGAGCCAACCACGACATGCGTGCACCTCGACCGGGTTCGGTCGCGAGTGCAGTCGACGCTTGCCCCGCGGCTCCCACTTGAAGTGCTTCACCGCGTTCGTCACGTAGACGAGAGCGCGCTCGACGCCTGCAGACGCAAGCGCGTCGTCGAGCACCCTCCCCGCGGGGCCGATGAAGGGGCGGCCACGGACGTCTTCCTCGTCGCCGGGTTGCTCGCCGACGAGGACGATGCGCGCGCCCGCCGGTCCTTCACCGAACACGGCTTGCGTCGCGCGTTCGTGGATCGTGCAGCCCTGACAACCTTGCGCCGCTCGCGCGAGGGCAGCGATGTCCGCACCGTCGGGGATCCACGCCTGGGCGGCCGACGTCGCGCGCCGCGTCAGCCGCGCCGTGGCCGCGGGCGCGGCGCGCACCAGCTCCTGCGCCGCGACGGTCTCCGGCATGTTCGCGCGGAAGCGCGAAGGGACATGCTGCTCGAAGAGCGCCGGGTTCGCGCGCGCAGGGTTGAAGATCGCGCCGTAGTAGGCACGAAAGAGCTCGTCGAGCGCGTCCTCGGCCGGCAACGCATCCGGCGCGTAGACGCCGGGCGCGAGCTTCAGCTCGTTGCCGTCCCACGCAGCCGAGCGATGGGGCGTGAGGATCACCCACGAGAGCGACGCGAAGCGACGAGCGAAGAACGGCGCGGCGAGCGGGAGGATGTCGTAGTCGGGCTCGTACCAGGCGATGAGCCGATCGTCGCCGATCGGTCGGAATCGCAAGAACGCGTGCATGCGGTGCTCGTCGCGCCGGACGGCGCTCACGAGGCTGCGAAGACGGGCCACGTCCGGGTCGCCGGCGACGCCCATCAGCCACGGCTCTCCGTGCGTCAGGCGGTACGCGACGCTGTAGAAGAGGCCCCAGCGCGCGGGGTCGGAGTGGTACGCGGCCACCTCGGCCTCCTCGACGAAGGCGGCGGGCACGCGCTTCACGCCGCCGCCTCCTCGAGCAGGCATCGCGCTCGGCGGCGCCACCCCGAACAGATCGAGCTGTCCGCTGCCGTCGTCCCACGACACTTCCTCCGGTGGCACGTCGCCCGAGAGCAGCCCACGCGCGCGCTCGCGGAAGCTCTCGAACGTCGGGTCGATGGCGGCGCGGATCACAGCTCCCCGGTCCGCGCGTTCTGCTTCGCGTCGAACAATCCGAGCTGAACGGGCTTCTCGACACGCGCGCGCAGGTCGAGCGCATCGATGCTCCGCGCGAGCGGTGTCGGCCCGTCGGCGGTGATCAAGAACGGCGCCGCGCGCGACAAGGGAACGCGCATTCGTGCGAGGTCCTCGAGGCGCAAGGCGCGGTGGCATCGGGCTCGCACGATGCGGCGGACGTTGCGGACGCCGAGCCCGGGGACCCTGAGCAACATCTCGCGCTCGGCACGATTCACGTCCACGGGAAAGAGCTCGCGATGGCGCAGCGCCCACGCGAGCTTCGGATCGACGTTCAGGTCGAGATTGCCGCCGTCGGAACGATCGAACAGCTCGTCGAGTCGGAACCCGTATTGCCGGACGAGCCAGTCGGCTTCGTAGAGCCGGTGCTCGCGCACGAGCGGCGGCGCCTTGGTGGCGAGCCCGCGGGCGTGGTGCACGATCGGGCTGAAGGCAGCGTAATAGACGCGCTTGAGCCCATGCGTCCCGTAGAGCCGCGCCGACGTCTCGAGGATCGTCCGGTCGTCGCTAGCCGTCGCTCCGATGATCATCTGCGTCGTCTGCCCGGCGGGCGCGAACCGCGGTGCCGCGGCGTCGGCCCTCGCCTCGGAGATGCCTTCCTTCACCGTCGCCATCACGCTCTCGATCGCCGCGTACGTCTTCTCGGGAGCGAGCGTCGCGAGGTCCGCCGCGGTCGGCAGCTCGGTGTTGACGCTCAGCCGGTCTGCGTGCCGCCCGGCGGCCTGGAGCAGCTCCCGGCTCGCGCCCGGCGGCGCCTTCAAGTGGATGTAGCCGCCGAACCGGTGCACCTCCCGCAGGAGCTGCGCGACGCGTGTCAGCTCGAGCATCGTCGTGTCGGCATCCTTGAGAATGCCGGAGCTGAGAAAGAGCCCCTCGATGTAGTTCCGCTTGTAGAGATCGATCGTGAGGCTCACCACCTCCTCGGGCGTGAAGCGCGCTCGTGGCACGCTGCTCGAGATTCGGCTCTCGCAGTAGGCGCAGTCGAACACGCAGTAGTTCGTGAGAAGGATCTTCAGCAATGACACGCACCGGCCGTCCGGCGTGTAGCTGTGGCAGATGCCCATCCCAACCGTGTTGCCAAGCCCGCCGGCCGGCGTCGGTCGCGCCGCCGTCTTCCCACCACCGCTCGCGCACGAGGCATCGTGTTTCGCCGCGTCGGCGAGGATCGTGAGCTTGCGCTTCAATTCCATTCGAAAGGCCTGAAGACCGGATCTTGGATCCGGCACCGCCGAAGTGAAGCGCGACCGATGAAGTCGTTCGGCTCGCTCAGCGCAAGCGCCGGAGCTCCTCGACGTGCGCGATGCCGACCATCAGCGAGACGACGTAGAGCGGATCCCGCGTGAAGCGTGCATCGACGTCGCCGCCGAGCGCGAGCGTGAGAAGCACGCGCCTCCGAAGGACATGGCGGCTCGCAAGCGCCGAGTCGAGCGCGAGGGGGTCGAGGGGGTCGACGGCGACCGGTCGCGCGGCGCCGTGCGCTTCGACGCCCCACGGATTGAGCGGCGCGTAGGGCTCGACGACCTGTGCGAGCACGAACCCGGAGCCCACCTTCGCATGCGCGATCGCCTCGAAGAAGAGCGTCCCCGAGTAGTGCTCGAGCCCGGGGCCGACGTCGAGATGCAGCCAGAGCGGCGCGCGCTCGCTGATCCAACGCAGCGTGGACACCCCGGCGAAGCCGGCGATCTGCTGCCGTACGGGCCCGACGATGCCGCGTGCGCGTGTCTGCGCGAAGACGCTGCCGCCGTCGCGCGACGAGCCCGTGCCCATCGCCGCTTCGACGGCGAGCGCCGGTGAGACGCGGCCGTCGCCGACGGTGAGCGCTTCGCCGACGGCGACCGTCTCGTAGTGCGCGCACCCCGCCGAGCCGAGTGATGCGAGCACGAACGCGCAGCAGGCAAAGGGCAGGCTTCGCACCGGGCCCTCGGTGATACTCGCACCGGGCCCGTGGTGATACTCGCGTGACGCGCTTCGCCACGCGGGCACCGCGTCTTCGCGGGCCCGGCAGCCGACGGTGCGACGTCGGATCCCCACCTCGTCCCCACCTCGCCGAGCGCGCGAGTCGAGGCTCCCCTGCTCGCCGTCCCGTGCTAGCGTCGCAGCCGTGGATCGCGCCGCTCTTTCCGGGAAGTTCGATCGCCTCCTCGCCCTTCGCGGAGATCCGGTGAAAGGGTTGCCGGCGACCGAATGGGCCGCCGCCCTCGAGTCCGTCCCGCAAGAGGTCCTCATCCGCGCGGCCATCGAGATGGTCCGCACGCTGATCCTCGAGGAATGGGCCGACCGCCGGAAGGACGACCTGCGCCCGCAGAAGGCGCTCGAAACGGCCGAAGCCTGGCTCACCACTCCGACGGCTGAGGCGCTCAAGGCCGTGAAGAGCGCAGCCAAGGACTGCACGGCGGCGCGCAACGAGACGTTCGGCGACGGGCATCGGATCCCGCAGGCGGCTCGCCATGTCGCCTGGACCTGTGGCGCAGACACCTCCGAGGGCATCTTCGACGCGATTCAGAGCGTCGAAGAGGAGCTCCTGGCGCGGATCGCGCTCCTCTCGGAATACCATCGTGGGCCGGAGCAGCGTCGAGCCATCGCCGACGTGCTGAAGAAGCATGTGCTTCCGCCCGAGCCGACCCAAACGGAGACTCCGGCGTCTCTGAAGCCCACTGGCCCGGTCCCGTACAACGCGGACGGTCACTTCGAGCTCGGACAGCGTCTCACGCACAAGAAGTTCGGCGAGATCGTCGTCACGAGCGTCGGCGAGACGTGGATCGAGGTCGAGCTTCCGGACGGCAGCAAGAAGCGCCTCGCGCACAAACCCTGAACCTCGCGGCCTTCGCGGCGCGCGGCTCCTTGGCGATCCTCTCCGGCCTCGCTAGATCCTCGGTGTGCGAAGCCCCTACCGCGCCAAGGATGAGGTCTCGCGGCGGGAGCGCGCGTGCTCGGAGCTCGTCTACGTGGCCAACGATCAAGAGCGCCACGTCGCGCCCGCGCGAGCCGCGCTGCAGATCGGAATCGCAGGGACCGTAGCAGGCGCAGTCGCGGCGGCGGCAGGACAAGCGGAGGTCGGCGCCGCGGTCATCCTCGGCTCCGCCGCCGTCGGCTTCTGGCGGTGGCGGCGGGCTCCCGACGTGAGCGGCCTCGTCCTTCGCGTCGAGGACGGCGTGCTCGACGTCACCGTGCGCGGCACGAACGAGGTCGTCGCTCGCACTCGTCTCGTGGATCTCTCGAACGTCTGCCTCGACACGAAGAGCATCCGCAAGGTGGAGCCTGGCCGTGATGTGGTCCCTGCGGTTCAGTTCATCAACAGCCAGGTGGGCCCCGAGATCGACGTGGCTCGCATCCTCCTCGAGATCGACGCGGGCGTGCCGTCGACGGTGCGTCTCACCGAGGCCTTCCTGGCCCACACCGATTCGGTGGAATGGGTCGGCAAGATCCGCGTCTTTCTCCGATCGCACGGCTGGGTGCCCGAGGACGAGCGCACGAGGCTCAGCGTTCCGGACGACGACGAAGAACGAGCAGACGAGGACGACGAGAGCCTGCTCGGCACGACGTGGAAGACCGGACGTCGCCCTTCGTGAAGCGGGCGGATCGGAACTACAATGGCGCGCGTGAGCCAATCCAACAGTATCCTCGAGACGAGCCCGCTCGGCTTTCCGTGGGTGACCGCAGACCCGTTCCTCTTCTGCGTTCACCACGATGACCGCTATCCCGCCGGCACCGACGATCTCGGGCCCGCGCGCGAGCTCCTGCGCGGGCGGAACATCGGCCAGGACTTCGAGGGCAAGGACGGGTGGCGCATGTACCACGGGGACGTCGTCCCCGGCTTCCCGCAACATCCTCATCGCGGCTTCGAGACCGTCACGATCATGCGGAGCGGCTACATCGATCACTCCGATTCGCTCGGCGCCACTGCGCGCTTCGGCGCTGGCGACGTGCAGTGGCTCACGGCCGGCGAAGGCATCGTGCACTGCGAGATGTTCCCGCTCCTCGAGAAGGAAAAGGCGAACCCGCTCGAGCTCTTCCAGATCTGGCTGAACCTCCCGAAGGAAGACAAGCTCGTGCCCCCGCACTTCGCGATGTTGTGGCGCGGCGACATCCCGACGGTCACGTTCACCGACGACGCCGGGAAGAAGACCGAGGTCACCGTCATCGCCGGGCAGCTCGGCGACAAGCGCCCGCCGAGCCCGCCGCCGCGTTCGTGGGCGTCGCGGCCCGATACCGATGTCGCCATCTGGTCGATGAAGCTCGAGCCCGGTGCGTCGTGGACGTTGCCTCCGACGACGGACCCGAAGATCACGCGCACGCTCTACTTCTTCCGCGGCTCGTCGCTCGCGATCGACGGCGAGGTGCTCCGCTCGCACGCAGCGATCGTCGTGAAGAGCGATCGCGCGCTGAAGCTCGAGGCCGGAGACGAGGCCGTCGACATCCTGATGCTCCAGGGCCGCCCGATCGGGCAGCCGGTCGTGCAATACGGCCCGTTCGTGATGAACACGCGTGCGGAGGTCCAGCAGGCGATGCTCGACTACCAGCGCACGCGGTTCGGCGGCTGGCCGTGGTCGAACAACGCCCCCGTGCACGGCCGCGACGAGACGCGGTTCGCGAAACACGCCGACGGCCGCATCGAGCGGCTCGAGCGTTAGACCAGCCAGCGCGCCGGCGCACACGGATGACCGGCGGTGGTGCTCGATGGCACCCCGCCGGTCCGCGGGTCACGGCGCGCGGGTTCGATGCTCAGGCGTCGCACTCGGAGACGAGGCTGTACAGCTTCGTCTGCGTCGATCCGGTGCCGGGCGTCAGCGTGAACAGCGGCGCGTCGTTGTACTCCCAGCCGCTCTCGACCCCGAGCGTGTACGTCTCGGTCTTGCCACCGTGGACGACCTTCACGGTGCGCTTGCCCTTCTCGCCGTTCGGCTTCGCGATCGAGAACGTCGCCGGCTCGGTACGCCAGGTGATGTCGCCCGACGCCTCATCGTAGTGGAGATAACCCCAGGTGGCCTTGCCGTTGGCGGCGAAGTCGATCTTCACCGCATAGCCGTAAGCGCCTTCGGCGCGCGCCCAGAAGCTGAGGCCGCCCTTGGTGAAGAACGCGTCGACGCCCGTCCAGTTCTGCCAGGACGAGTCCTTGATCACGGCGAGCTCGCCGGTGAGGCTCCGCAGCGTCAGCGACGGCCCGAGCACCGTGCGAACCGGCTGCGCCCACGGACTCGTCTTGATCGTGTCGCGGAACGCGCTGCACGTCATGACCGCGCGGGACGCTTCATCGGCGATGCCCCAGAGATAGCCGTGCTCCGACTCGCACACTCCGTTGGCGAGGCGGTCCTTCGACCAGGCAACCGCGTTCTTGTAGTGCGCGAGAGCCTCGTTGTACTTCGCCGCGCCGCACGACGTGATGGCAGCCTCGCTGCTCTCGACGTCCTGCTCGGCGGTCGCCTCATCGTTGCCGGTCGAGCAGCCGGCCATCGCGAGAGCGGAGATGAAGAGGAGGGACAGCCCGGTAGAGAAGGTGGTTTTCATGCCTACAGTGCGGCACGTTGTAATCGCGAATCGCGAAAGGTCAACCACACAACCCCGCCCAAAGCGCAAATTTCTGGCGACGCGGCCGCCGTCCGCAACGCGCTTCCCCTTCTCCGCTTCTCCGCTTCTCCGCTTCTCCGCTTCTCGGGGGCGTGCGTGCCTGCGTCAGGCGGACTCGAGCCACTCGGGGTGCCGCACAGTCCCGTCGTGCTCGGTCGTCGTCTTGAACAGCTCGAGCTTGCCGCCCATGGCGAGCTCGCGGGTCCGGTCGAGGAGCGCCGTCACCTTCTCCGCGGGCATGGGCTCGTAGGTCGTCGCCGCGACGATCGCCTGTTCGAGGATCTCCATGCTGTCGCAACCCGTGATGACGACGGACGTGGGAAGGCTCATCGCATAGTGAAGGCACTCGATCGGGGTCACCTTCTTCGTCTCGATGATCTTGCCCGCCGACATGGGCTTCATCCCGAGCACGCCGATCCCCTTCTGCACGAGGACTGGGAGGACCATCTGCTCGAAGCTGCGGTAGTGCGCGTCGAGGACGTTGAGCGGCATCTGCACCGCGTCGAACGCGAAGCCGTGCGCGTCGGCGGCCTTCAGCATCGCGAGATGGATGCTCGGATCCTTGTGCCCGGTGAAGCCGATGAAGCGAAGCTTCCCCGCGCGCCTCGCGTCGATCATGGCCTCGATCGCTCCACCGGGCGCGAAGCACCGTTCGGGGTCGCTGTCGCGGATGATCTCGTGCAGCTGGACGAGCTCGATGGTGTCCGTGCGCAGGCGACGAAGTGACTCTTCGAGCTGATCGGCCGCGGCCTTCTTCGTCCGCCCGTCGACCTTCGTCATCAGGAACGCCTTCTGACGGTAGCCGTCCTGCGCGAGGGCCTTGCCCATCCACTCTTCACTCTTGCCGTCGTGATAGTCCCAGCAGTTGTCCATGAAGGTCATGCCGCGCTCGATCGCGGCGTGCACCATGCGTGCAGCTTCCTTCTCGTCGCCGACGTTTCCGAGGTGGTAGCCGCCGAGACCGACCATGGAGACGTTCACGCCCGTCTTCCCGAGCGGCCGCTGAGCAACCATGTCCTCGCCTCTCGGCGACCGCGCCACCGTCCCTTCGTGCAGCGCGGGTGCGCCGCTGCCGACGTCCTTGCGCTTGCACGCGGAGAGCGCGACCACGCCTGCCACGCCGAGAAAGGTGCGCCGAGGGATGCGACGGGTATCGGTCATGGCCGCACCGGCTGCAGTCCGCATACCAGTCCACGCCAGGGCGCTTTCCACGTTCGGGTATCGGCCCCCCCGCCCGCAGCAGCCAGCGACAGGCATTGTCGCCACGCTTGCTGCATCCGCGTCCCGATCGGCGCGCGACGAGCTGCCGCGCCGGCGCGAATGCCGTCGATTCGACGGCATCTTGGCTGATCGCAGCGGCACCGTCCTCGTGCTCGCTCGGGTCTTGCTCGAGAGGCCGCTGGACCTCTCGGAGGGGTCCGCGAGGATTCGAGATGAGGACCTACCTGGCTGGGATCGTGACGGCGTTCGTCGCAGCGGCGTGTTCGACGGACGCGTCCATCACGGGCACGGCCCCGACCGATCCGAGTGCGACCTCCGGGCCGGGACGCCCCGATGACCGGATCCAGAACGGCGACGAGAGCGATGTCGACTGCGGCGGTCGATCGAATGCTCCCCGCTGCGCCGTCGGGAAGAAGTGCTCCACGAATGCGGACTGCGCGACCAACGCTTGCAGCTACCAGAAGGTCTGCATCGATCGACCCAGCTGCACCCCGCACTACGGCGGTGACACGTGCGGAGGCGGCGAGCCGGACGACCCGGCGGCCCGACACGAGAGCTGCTGCACGTCGCTCGATCTGCCGCTGCCGAACAACCCCGTCGCGATGGACAAGTACCACGTCACCGCGGGCCGCTTCCGCGTGTTCCTCGACGCCGTGAACGGGAACGTCCGCAAGTTCGTCCGGGAGCGTCGCCCAGTGGGCTGGGATCCGGTCTGGGACGACTTCGTTCCGAACGGGTGGGACGTCGATCCGGCGCTTGCGAACGCGGCAAACGGCTTCCGGAGGCTCCACTCGAGCGTGTGGCACCAGCTCGGAGGAACGGCGCTCCTCGACAAGGTCGGCCGCGACGGCCAGCCGTTCCGCTACGGATGCCAGATCGACGGGAACGGCACGCACACGTATCGCCTGCCCGATGACGTCCAGCGCGACGTCCTCGGGGACATTCCGCACAAGTACACGCAGGACATCCTCGACGCCAAGGCGCTCAACTGCGTGACAGCCATCATGCTGATGGCGTTCTGCGAGTGGGACTGGCCCGGCTCGCGCCTGCCGACCTACGAGGAGACGCGCTTCGCGTGGCACGGCGGCGATCCGAAGAATCACAAGTTCCCGTGGGGAAACACGCCGGCGCCCGTTGGCTACCTGTACCCGGGCGACGTGTTCGGCCCCCGATCCGGCTCACCCGAGCCGTCAGGCAAGTACGGCGAATACGCCGTCGTCCCGAACAACAGCAAGGGTGAGGTCGGCGATCCGACCTACGCGAACTGGAAGTACAGCTATGCGTACCCGTCGACGCCCTACCCGAACACGTTCTACCCGGACTACTCGGCCCACATCTCGGCGCCGGGTCGGTTCCCGAAGGGCAACGGTCCGTTCGGGCATGCAGACCTCGCGGGCAACGTGTTCGACCTGACGTCGACCATCACCGGCTCTCGCGGACAACATCCCGACGACCGCGAGGTGACCTGGGGCCGAAACGGAGCGTGGGAAGGGCACGACCTCCCGTTCGCGTCGGAGGACGACCCGTGGACCGCCCCCATCATGCGGAAATACGGGAAGGCCGGCGGACGCTGCGTGCGGGACAAATGAAGCCGAGCTTGCGGTCGGCCTGACGGCCGCGGTCCACCCTGAACGGACGGCAATCACGTCCGTGGAGCGAGACGAGGCGAGACGAGGCGAAAACGACGAATTCGCCGCTATCCATCGGTTGAGATAGGCCGGCTCCCGTCGTACGGTGTGACCATGCGCGTACTGGCGGCGGACGACGATCAAGGGATCCTCAGCGTCCTTGAACGGTGTCTGCGGGGGTGGGGCTACGAGGTGACGACGGCTCGCGACGGCATCGAGGCGTGGCGCGTCCTCCGGAACGAGGATGCACCGCGGATCGTGGTGCTCGACTGGGACATGCCCGGACTTGCCGGACTCGAGGTATGCCGGCTCCTCCGGACGACGCCACACGGCGAAGACGTCTACGTGTTGATGCTGACGGGCCGGCAAGAGAAGGCCGACCTGATCGAGGCGCTCGAAGCCGGCGCAGACGACTTCCTGTCCAAGCCGTTTCACCCTCGCGAGCTCCAGCTGCGGCTCGCAAAAGGCGTCACCTTCCAGACGAGCCGCGCGGCGGCGGCCATGCCGACGCATCGCGCTCCTCCGAGCGGTTCGACACTCGGCGGCAAGTATCGTCTCGAGAAGCAGATCGCCGAAGGCGGGATGGCCAGCGTGTGGCTGGGCGTCCACCTTTCGCTCGGGATCAACGTCGCCATCAAGTTCATGAAGCCGGGTCTCGCCGAGACGCCCGACTACGCGAGCTTCGAGCGCGAGGCACGCGCGGCCGCGCAGCTGCGAAGCGAGCACATCGTCCGGGTGTACGACCACGGAGTCGCGCACGACGGCGCGCCGTATCTGGTCATGGAGTACCTCGCTGGCGAGTCGCTGGGCGATCGCATCGACAGGATCGGCCCGCTCCCGCCGGTCGAGGTCGCGTCCTTCGTGGAGCAGATCGCGCGCGCGCTCGGTGATGCCCATGCGCGCGGGATCATCCACCGTGACATCAAGCCGGAGAACATCCTGCTCGTCGACGAACCCGATCGTCCGCACGGTGGCGCAAAGCTCGTCGACTTCGGTCTCGCGCGCTCGCGCATGGGCGCGCAGGCAACCGAAGGCGGTCTCATCTCGGGTACCCCGAGCTACATGACGCCGGAGCACCTCCGCGCCCAGGCGCCTCCGAATCCCGCGCTCGATCTGTGGGGTCTCGCCGCCACCGCGTTCACCGCGCTGACCGGGAACGTGCCCTTCGACGGCGACTCGATCTCCGACATCATGAAGAGCATCTGCGTCGCGCCGCTTCCCGTCCCCTCTACCTTGAATCCGGCGCTTCCGCCGGCGATCGACGCGTGGTTCGCGAAGGCGTGCGCGCGGAAACCTCAGGATCGCCATCAGACACCAGAGGAGCTCGCATCGTCGCTGAGCGCAGCCTGCGCCGAAGCACGGCCGAGCATCACGTCGTCGACGCCGCCGGCGGACCACCGGGCGCGCGGCTTCGCCCGCACGGAGCTCGACTCCGGCGAGACCATCGCGATGGCGACGATCCCGGAGCAGGAAGCACCCGCGTCGTCGTCGAGCAGCGAGCGAAGCGACGCATCGAGCTGATGGATTTGCGCGGACGGCGCTCCGCACCGCGGCCGCCTGACATCGCGTCTTGGTCGTGCGGCCACCAAGGACGAAGGATTCGAGCCTCACGCCGCAGCGCGGACAGAGCGTGCGCGCGCCGAGCTTTCGGCGGTGCCCGAGGAAGGCGGCTCCCCGCGCCGAGACCGCTCGTTCTTCCACGCGTCGCACCGCGGGCGCGCGCGCTCGGCCCAGCGTAGCCCGTCGCCACACGCAGCGCGTCGCATCGCATCACGGCACGCATGCCTGCCCGCCCGGACGATGGGCTCGACGGTTGCACGATCGCGCGTCCTCGCAAACGTGCGAGCGGAGGAGGAGCGATGAAGAACCTCGAGGGAGCGGTCGTGGTGCTCACGGGAGCGTCGAGCGGCATCGGGCGTGTCGCCGCGAAGATGTTCGCGCGACGGCGCGCGAAGCTCGTACTCGCCGCACGCTCGTCTGGTGCGCTCCAGGACGTCACGCGCCGCTGCATCGAGCTGGGTAGCGAGGCGATCGCCGTCCCGACGGACGTACGTGACGAGTCGCAGGTCCTCGCGCTTCGTGACGCCGCCGTCGCACGATTCGGCCGGATCGACGTCTGGGTGAACGACGCAGCGACGTACATGATGGGGAATCTCGACCAGGTCCCCTCGGAGCTCGTGCGCGGACTGCTCGAAACGAACGTGATGGGGTACTTCCACGGTGCCAAGGCAGCCGTCACTCAGTTCCGCAAGCAGGGCTCCGGCACGCTCATCTCCGTCGGTTCCGTGGCGGGCAAGGTCCCGTATGCGCAAGCGTCGGCGTATTGCGCGAGCAAGCACGCGATCCACGCCATGAACGCGGCGCTCCGACAGGAGCTCGTGGGAACCAAAATCGATGCATGCATCGTCGCGCCAGCGAGCGTGGATACGCCGCTGTTCGACCATGCCGCAAACTACACGGGGCGCGAGATGAAGGTGATGCCGCCGATCTACTCCGTGGAGCGGGTCGCACGAGCGATCGTCCGCTGCGCGGAGCGGCCGCGCCGGGAGGTCCTCGTCGGCGGTACGCCCTTCGTCCTCTCGCTGCTCCACCTGTTGGCGCCGTCGTTGTTCGAGCGCGTACAACCCAAGGTCGTCGCGCGTACGCACCTCGGTAGCGGCTCCGCGCCGAAGATCCCGGGCAACATTCCGGACACGCTTCCACCTTACGAGGACGACGCCGGTTGGCGGAGCGGACGGAAGAGCGTGATGGAGCTCTTCCCGTCGAAGCCCGCGCCGCCGCTCATCCCGGCCGTGATCGCGGAGGAGTGACGGCTGCCGACCGACGCGACAATGCGACGCGCGTTTCGCTATGATGCGCCGCAATGTTGGGCAGTGAGGTCGAGCAGAACCGCCAGCGACACCGTCTTCACGAGGGCCGCGCCGTCTGCGAGCGCTGCCGTCGTCCGGCCGAAGGCTGCTATTGCGCGCACATCACGCCCGTCGATACCCGCACGCGCCTCGTGCTCCTGCAGCACCCGCGCGAGCGCTACGTCGCGATCGGGACCGCGCACATGGCCAGCCTGTGCCTGACGAACTCCGAGCTCCACGTCGGCATCGACTGGAGCCGCTCGACCGCGCTTGCCGCTGCCCTCTCCGATCCCGCACGCCCGCCGATCCTGCTCTATCCGGGCGAAGGCGCGATCGACATCACGAAGTCGCCCCCGCCCGGTCCGGTCACGCTCGTCGTCGTCGACGGGACCTGGTCGCAGACCAAGAAGGTGGTGCGAACCAACCCGGTGCTCGCGGCGCTGCCGCGCTACGCGTTCGTACCGCCGCAGCCGAGCGAATACCGCATCCGAAAGGAGCCGGACGACGCGTCGGTCGCGACAATCGAGGCGCTGGTCCATGCGCTGACGGCGCTCGAGGGTGATGCGGCTCGCTTCGCCACCCTCCTCGCTCCGTTCCGCGCCATGATCGACTTCCAGCTCGCTTGCGAAGAGCGCTTTCGTGGCACCGCGAGCCGCCATGCCAAGCGCCGCGCGCGCGTTCGGCGGATGCGTGTCCCCCGCGTGCTCAGCGAACGTCTCGAGGACGTCGTGTGTGTCGCCGCAGAGGCCAACGCCTGGCCCTATGCGGTCCGCGCGCAGAACCCGGACCTCCGCGACGAGCTGGTCCAGTGGGTGGCGTATCGTCCGGCAACGGGAGAGACGCTCGACTTCGTGGTCGCGCCGCGGCGCACCATCGCGCCGGGAACGACGGGCCACACGCGGCTCGATGAAGCTACGCTCCGCGCGGGAGGTACGCCCGAGGAGCTTCGTGCACGCTGGCGCGCGTTCGCTCGCGATACCGACGTCATCTGCTCCTGGGGTCGCTACGAGACGAACCTCTTTGCGGCGACAGGCGGATGGCTTCCCGCGGCGCATCTCGATCTGCGGCACGTGGCGAGGGACATCGCGCACGGCAGCGTGGGAACGCTGGCGCACTTCTGCGAGACCGTCGCTGACGGCCGCGAGGACCGCGCGCTCGGAACGGCCGTTCTCGCACGGATCCCCGGTCGCGCCGGGGACAAGCTTCGAGCGATCGCGGACGTCATCGCGTCGTTCGTCGCCATCCACGCAGATGCCGTGAACGCTGCGCGCTCCGCCGCGACCGAGCGCTGACGTCACTCGCGGGGCAGCTTTGGCCGCCGCGCGTCGCTGGCGTCGCGCATACCGCCGCGGCCGTCTCGCCACGAAGCGGCGCAACGATTGCTTCGAAGCGCGGGATGCGGTCCTCTCTCGTACCGTGGGCCCTCGCGGCGAGCGTCGTCGTGGGGACCGCCTGCAACGGCCGCCCATCCGTCCAGCGCTCGACGACACCGGAGAAGGCGGCCGGACCGGCGCGTGCGAAAGGCTTCGTCAACACGCGGTACGAGGTCACGTTCGATGCGGCGACGGGCGGTCGCGATCCCGATGACGTCGTCATCGACGCCCGCTTCACCGCGCCGTCCGGGAAGGTGATCAAGGTCGGCGGCTTTCCTTCACGTGGTCACTTCAAGGTCCGCTACACCCCGCGAGAGCCGGGCGTGCATCGATGGTCGATCCGCGCCGGCGAGGGTGCATCCGAGGTCGAGCGCGGGGAGCTCGACGTCTCACCAGCGACGAGCCGCGGCTTCGTCCGCGTCGACACGACACATCATCACCGGCTCGTCTACGAAGACGGAACGACGGCGTTCATTCTCGGAGAGAACCGGATCAACGTCTACGACCCGACGTGGAACCACGAGAACACCGATGCTCGGACGTACATCGAGCGCATGGCCGCGTACGGCATGTCGACGCTCCGCGTGTTCATCTTCGCCGACTGCGAGTCCGAGTCGACGCCAGGGGGCTATCAGATCGGCTGTCTGGAGCGCGCACCGGGTCGGTTCGACGAGCGAACGGCCGAGGCGTTCGACACGATCTTCGACGCCGCCGAGGCCGCCAACGTGGACGTGGTGCTCGTCGCGTATTCGATCGGATTCACGCCTGCGCCGGAGACCTGGCGGAGCTGGGAAGACAATCCGTACAGCACGGCACGCGGCGGCCCCGCGAAAGCTCCCAAGGACTTCTTCCTCGACCCGGCGCTCCGCCCAGCAGCGATTCGGAAGCTCCGGTACATCGCCGATCGATGGGGCTCGTCGCCTCGCCTCCTCGCGCTCGACCTGTTGAACGAGCCCGAGTGGGACGGCCCGATCGCCGAAAGCGTCTGGATCCCCTGGGCGGAGCACATGAGCAAAGCGTGGCGCTCGTTCGATCCGTACGGTCACCTCGTGACCGCCGGCCCGGTCGGGCTCCACTGGAATCTCGATGGCGACGAGCGCCCTTGGTACGCGAGCCCGCTGAACGACACGGTCCAGTGGCACCTCTACGGCAAGGAGGTCTACGACCCGCACGCGCTGGGCGACGCGATGACGCGAAAGGTCCGCGAGACGTGGAGCTACGACAAGCCCGTGTTCTGCGGAGAGTTCGGCTACGGCGGGGAAGACAAGTCGTCGTACGAGCACACGCACGTCGGCATCTGGTCACTCGCGATGTCCGGCGCCGGCGCGCTGGCGCATAGCGCTCCGCCGTTCGAGATCGACTCGGACGAGCCGATGACGCCGGAGCGCGCGCGGCACTTCAAGGTGCTATCGACGTTCTTGCGCACGCTCGACCCGCGCAAGGCTTACGGGCCGGTGGAGGACGTGCGCGTCGTTGGACCGCGGCGCATGCGAGCGTGGTCGCTCGCGACCGAAGACAAGACCGACCGGGCCGTCTGGGTGCTCGCTCCGAAGGACGGCTTCGGGGAACGTCTCACCGGAGCCTCGCTCGCGATCGCCGCGCCGCGCGGCGCGAGCTACCGCGTGTCGTGGATCGACGACACCACCGGCGAGCCGCTCGCGAGTCCGGAGCACGTCACCGCAACAACAGACGACGTGCTCGTGCTGCGCATCCCGCCGTTCACGCGGCACGCTGCGGGGCGCGTCTCTCACGAATGAGCTTCACGACGCGAGTCCGTCGGCTCAGGCAACGCGCGCGGGGAGCACGAGGCTCCTCGTCTGGCTCGCGACGAGGGCCGCATAGGGTCCGCCTGCGCGCATCAGGCGTTCGTGTGTCCCCGTCTCGACGATCCTTCCGCCGTCGAGGACGACGATACGGTCCGCCTCCGTGACCGTCGAGAGACGGTGAGCGACCACGAAGGTGGTCCTTCCACGGCGGAGACGCTGGAGCGCGTCGCGAACGGCGTCCTCGCTTCGAGCATCGAGCGCGCTCGTCGCCTCGTCGAGCAGGAGGATGGGCGCGTCCTTCAGAAGCGCGCGAGCGATCGCGATGCGCTGGCGCTCGCCACCCGACAGCTTGCAGCCGCGCTCGCCGACCTTCGTCTCGTAGCCGTTCGGCAAGCGGCGGATGAACTCGTCCGCGTTTGCGGCGCGGGCCGCCGTCTCGACGTCTTCGTCGGTCGCGTCCGGACGTCCGAAGCGGATGTTGTCCCGGATCGAGTCGTCGAAGAGGACGCCTTCCTGGAGGACGACGCCGATCTGCCGGCGGAGCGACTTCTGCTTCAGGTCTCGGATGTCGATCCCGTCGACGACGATGCGCCCGCGTGTCGGCTCGTACAGGCGCTGCAGCAAGGCGAGCAGCGTGCTCTTCCCTGCCCCGCTGGCGCCGACGAGCGCCACCGTCTCGCCGACGCGCACGTCGAGATCGATGCCGCGCAACACGCCGACCCCGGGGCGGTACTCGAACTCGACGTCGTCGAACTGAACGTGGCCCATCACGCGCCCTACGTCCCGGGCGTGCGGGCGATCGCCCACGGTGTCTTCGGCGTCGAGAAGCGACGCCACGACGTCCATCGACACGATCCCCTTTCGGAGCGTCTGATACACGCCAGTCAAGGCGTGAACGGGCTGGAACACGCCGCCGATGTAGCCGAGAAAGGCAACGAGCGTCCCGAGCGTGATCTCGTGACGGAGGACGAGCACGCCGCCCGCGGCGATGGCCGCGACGCGAGCGAGCGCCATGGCCGCCTGCTTGCAGGCCGCGGTCTTCGCGTCCGTTCCAACGCCTCTGACGACGGTGGCGTTCGCCTCGGCGACACCGCCGAGAAAGCGCCGCTTCTCTTCCTCTTCACGGACGAAGCTCTTCACGACGGCGATCCCTGCGAGCATTTCGTTGAGCCGCGCGAAGAGACGCGTCCACCGTCCCATGAGCTCGCGCTCCCGCGCCATCTGCTCCTTCGAGGCACGAGCCCCGACGATCGCGGGGATCGGCGCAAACGCGATCACCACGAGCGCGAGCCGCCACTCGAGGCGCCACATGAAGACCGCCGACGCGAGCAGATACACGAACGAAGGCACGAGCTGGAAAGCGACATCCGAGAACGCGCCCAGGACGCCGCTGATCCCGCGCTCGATCTTCGTCATCACGGCGCCGACGTTCTCCTCGCGATGATGGGAGAGCGGCAACGAATGAAGACGGTCGATCGTCTGCGCGAGCATGTCGAAGTTGATCGCGATGCGCACGCGCCAGACCATCCAGTCGAGGAGGCTCATGCCCGCTTCGCGAGCGAGGAGCAGCACGACGAGGGCGCCGAGCGAGGCGCCCGCGCGTCCGACGTCGCCCGCACCGAACGCGTCGAACACGACCTTGTAGATCAGCGGCTCGCACGCGCCGAGGAGCGACGCGAAGAGCCCCATGGCGAGGATGCTCGACAACCGCATGCGATGCGGCGCGAGGAACGCACGGGCATGCCGAGTTCTCGACGCGGATGGGACGTCGATAGAGGCCGAGGACTCGAGCGAGGAATAAAGCGACGCCGACATGACGACGCGGGGGAATCTGTCACAAGCGTCCGTGAACCCCCGCGCGCTTTATCACTCGAGCTCGGTCGCTTCTCGCCCGCGGGATCGACCCGTCGAATGATGGCTGAGTCTCATCGGACGACGGCGAGCGAGCCGAAAGCTCGCCTCTCGTCGGCTCATTCGCGCGAACGTCCAGCGCGCGCGGACGCAGCCTCGACCGTCACCTCGGCTCTGCGTGCAGCTCAGCCGGCATCACCGTCGACGGGGCGTTCACTCGGCTCGCTCCCCGCGTCGGCAGCAGGTGACCGCGCGGGGGGAGCCGCTCCTCCTGCCGCGGGCGGCTCCGCCGGCGCCGAGGTGACGTCGCGAATGGCGCGGTCGTTCCCGCGATCGACCTCGAAGATGCGCGCCTCGCTTCCGCTCGGTCCTGACGCGAACGCGATTCGATAGACCTTGCCCGGTTCGGCCTGGAACGAGACCGGCGCGTATCGCTCGTTCGGAGCATTCGCATTCGACACGACGACCGTATGCCGTCCGGGGAGGAGCTCGATGTGCAGCCTTCCGTCCTCGACGATCGGCGCCGCGACGTCCTGCTCGTCGAGGAACATCAAACGTACGGGCTCGTTACCGTTCACGCGGAGCGTCCCGATGGTCTCTCGTGGCCGCTGCGGCCCACCGTACTGCTGGACGACGAACGTAGGCCCAGGACATCCGGCCAGCGTGAACAGGACGAACGCCACGAACAGCGAGAGCAGGGCCTTCTTCACCATGTTCGAAGCACCATAGCGCGCTGGACCGAGGTTCTGCTCGTGGGTTTTGCTGTGGTCATTCGACGCGTCACGGGGGCGGCGCGATGCGCGTCGTGAGGCATCAATTCGGATCGTGAACAGCGGTCCGCGCCCCGACTTGTGGCGAGCACGCGTCGTCGTGGACTCCGGCCGCGGTGGTCGCTCGCGAGCCCGCCGGGTGTTGCGGGCTCGTCTCGCGGCGGGAGCGTCATGCGGGCAACGGTCGCCCCGGCGCACGGTGGAGCGGACGCCTCATGCGAACCGCGACCACGAGCATCATGATCCCGAAAGCGAGCGCATACGCCGCAAGCATCGTGACGAGAACGAGTGCGGTGATGCCGGGGACGATGAACGCGAGGATCCCGAGAACGACCGAGGCGACGCCCGCGAGGCCGTACAGGAGTGGCACCTCGAGCTCGTCTTTCAGCCGGAAAGCCGTCGCGATCTCGACGACACCGCTCACGACGAAGCGAATTCCGATGACGAAGACGAGCGCCAGCAGTGTGATCCCGGGCCAGAACAGCGCCACGACGCCCGCTCCGATGCCGAAGAGCCCGTCGGCAACGAGGAGCCATCGATGGCGTCGACCGCCACGTTGGACGGCCAGCGCGAGCGCCGAGACGCCGTCGACGAACGCATACGCGCCGAAGAGGAGGACGAGGGCCTTGACCGTGATCCCCGGCCACGCGAACGCGATGATGCCGAACAGGATGCTCGCGATGCCGCGGAAGAGCAGCGAGGACCAGCTGGGAACACGCGTCGGTCTGATTTCGAGCGTCGTCTGTTGCATGACTGCCTCCAAAAACTAGGCGTTCTACGGGTCGTCCTCCGCGGAAGAGGCGACCGAGGTGGTGGGCTGGTGGCCAGCGCGAGGAAGGTGGATCGTGACCGTGGTCCCGCGCCCTCGGATGGAATCGAACCGCAGCGATCCGCCGTGACGGTTGACGATGGCGCGGGCGAGCGCGACTCCCAGCCCGGAGCCGCCACGACGGAACGACCGATGCGGGACTCCGATCTGGTCGAGCACGTCGGCCCGCATCCCGGCACCGGAGTCATGAATGCTCCAGACCTGGTCGCCGTCGGCCGTGGTCGATGTCTGGATGAAGACCGAACGCCGGGGCGGAGTGGCCTCGACGGCATTCGAAATGAGATTGAAGAGCGCCTCACGGAGCTCCCCCTCGTGCGCCCGGATGAATCCACCGCCGCACTCGAGGACGACGCGAACGCCTGCGGCCTCGGCGCGATCGCGGAGGCTCTCGCAAACCGACTCGAGGAGGGTGTGGACATCGAGCTCGCGGACGCCGTCGCCGGACTCGTCGAGGTCGGCGTTGAGCAGGTCCCGGATCCGGTGGGCCGCAGCTCGCAGGCGCTCCATTCGCTCTCGACCTCCGCTCGAGAGCTCCGGTGTCACGAGCGACGCGACCGCGAGGATGATCGACAGGCAGTTCTTCTGCTCATGCGCACGGGCAGCGCTCTCGGAGACGCGAGTCGCACGGTGGCTGGGTGATGTCATGGGGTGCTCCTGCGGTCAGAAGGCCCGATGGGGTCGACCGACGTGGTGTCGATCGTCTCGTTCGACACTCCGCGTTGCTCGTTCTGAGCCGGCCGGCTTCGGCAGAGACCTCGGCGGCCATGTCGCCAAGAGAGACCAACCGAACAGTCGTCAGGCTCCGCGCCGCGCGCGCTCGGGTCGCACGTCGAACGCCTGTTCCGGACGGCACGCAACTTCAGCGATCGTCGTGCGCGCGGAGATCCGCCGCGGGCCCGTGCGACCACGAGCAGCCGGCGTGCCATGGACGCTCGGAAGAAGCGCGTGTTTTCGTGCGCTAAGGAGAGCGACGGCGAGCACACACCGAGATCTTGGTGCGCCGATCGGGAAGCGCATGTGCTAACCCAAAAGTCGGTTTCCACTGGAAACCCCGACGCAGTCGGCCGCTGCAGGAGACCGTGATGAACGAGCTCTTCGTGCGAGGCAAGGCACGTCTCGGACAGCCATGATCTGGGAGGGGGGAAGTGAACGACATCGCCAAGGACGACGAGACCGTCCCCATACTGAAGGCCTGCATCCGCGACCTCGCCGCGCTGAGCGCGCTCCCATCCCTCTGGATTGGACGAGAACCGCCGCAGGTCCTCGACAACTTTCTCGACGTCGTGTCGGCCGCGTTGCGCCTCGATCTCGCTTACGCGCGCATCGAAGATCCGCGTGGGGGTGACACGGTAGAGGCCGCGCGGGCCAAAGGCCTCGGCCAGCAGCTCTCGCGAGCTCACGTCGAGTCCGTTGCTCGTGTGCTCACGCCGCTCATCGGCTCGACGGTCGCGCCCGAGATCCGAAGCCCGCTCGACGGGGCGAGCGTGCGCATTGCGGCGATGCCGCTCGCGACCGGAGAAGGCGCGGTGTTCGCCGCATCACGGAGACGTGACTTCCCTACTCCGCTCGAGTCGATGGTCCTCGGCGCTGCCTTGAATCAGGTCACCCTCTGGCTGCGCCTCACGAGGCTGCTCGTCGACACACGACGGGTCGAGGCGAAGCTCGCAGAACGCGAGAGCAGTCACCTCCAGCTCGAGGACGAGAACGCTTACCTCCGTGAAGAGGTCGAGGTCGCCCTCGCGTTCGGAGGCATCGTCGGGCAGAGCCAGGCGCTGCGCGACATCCTCGCCGAGGTCGAGCTCGTGGCGCCGACCGACGCGACAGTCCTCGTCCTCGGCGAGTCCGGTACGGGCAAGGAGCTGCTCGCGCGCGAGATCCACGAGCGGAGCCGGCGAGCCGGCCGGCCGCTGATCAAGGTGAACTGCAGTGCCATCCCGCGCGAGATGTTCGAGAGCGAGTTCTTCGGACACATTCGTGGGGCCTTCACCGGGGCCGTGCGGGACCGACCGGGGCGCTTCAAGCTCGCCGAGAAAGGGACCATCTTCCTCGACGAGGTCGGTGACCTTCCGCTCGACCTGCAGCCGAAGCTCCTCCGTGTGCTGCAGGAAGGTCAATACGAGCGCGTCGGCGACGACACCACGCGCTCGATCGACGTGCGCGTGATCGCCGCGACCAATCGCGACCTCAGCTCGGACGTCGCCGCCGGACGCTTCCGGGAGGACCTCTACTACCGGCTCAGTGTCTTCCCCATCCGCATCCCTCCGCTGCGCGACCGCAAAGAAGACATCGTTCCGCTCGCGAACCACTTCATCGGGCTCGTCTCGAAGGAGATCGGCGCCCCGACACCCCAGCTCACCGAGGCGCAGGCAGCGGCGCTGCGCTCGTACGACTGGCCGGGCAACGTCCGCGAGCTCCAGAACGTCATCGAGCGCGCGGTCATTCTCGGGCGCGGCGGGGAGATGCGCCTCGACCAGGTCCTCGTCGCACGCGGTGAGCAGCAGCGCCGCTCGTCGGGGCCACCGCAAGCGCCGACCACGGAGGAGATCGTCTCCGACCAAGAGTGGCGCCGGCGCGAGCGCGCGAATCTGATCGCGGCGCTCACACGGACGGCCGGTAGGATTTACGGCGTCGGCGGCGCTGCCGAGCTCCTCGGCGTGAAGCCGTCGACGCTGCAGTCGCGTCTTCGTGCGCTCGGGATCCGCGCGCGCGAACGCGCTTGAGCGTCGTCGTCTTCTCTTCCAACCGCACCGAGTCGCGCTTGGTCGCGCTCGGCCGGATGGCCGCCGATTTGCAACGCGCGCCGTACGAACGCGACGACCGGCGCGCGTCGTTCGGAGGAGCCCGCGCGCCTGAAACCCGGAATCTGGAAACCTGGAAACTGGAAAGGCAGCGCAGCATGCTCGATCGGATCGTTCGCTACCTGCACGAGTCCTTGGTGCCGTTCCGCCTCTCGAGCTTCCCGAGCCCCGAGCACGTCCCGAAGGCCGCGCAACCGATCGCCAAGTTCGCGACGCGGGTCGGGACTCAGGTCGTGCTCGTCGGAGACAAGCTCGCGATCGTTTGTTTCGCAGAGGGCGACGTGGCCGATCTCTCGGCACTGTCGAACCAGATCGGGGCATCGATCTGCGACGCGACGACGGAAGACCTGCCCGACGACCTGCAGCGCTTCGAGGCGGCACCGCCACCGCTCGGACAGCTCTTCGGCATTCCCGTCATCATCGACGAGCGCGTCACGGAGTACGCGAGCATCGTCATGCCGCTCTTCGGCGAGAGCGACTACCTCGAGATCCCGTACGAAGACTTCGCCAGACAAGAGGAGCCGCGCGTCGTCTCCTTCGCGCGCGCCGGAGAGCTTCCCGAGCGAATCGAGGAGGCCGCCGCGTCCGCGGCTCCGTCGGTGCACTGAGCGCCGCCGCTCTGGGGCAGAGACGTCGCTCGCCCCTCCTCTTCTCGCTCTTCTCGCTCTTCTTCTCGCGTTTCGCCGCAGGCACCGAGGTGAACGATGAACCGATTGACCGAACCGATCGGCCCGAGGGATCACGTGCTCGGCACTCCGGCTGCGCTGGCCGCCCTGGTCGAATACGGCGACTACGAATGCCCTCACTGCGCACGAGCCCACTACGAGATCGCGGAGGTGCTCCGCCGCGTCGGCAACGACGTGCGCTACGCCTACCGCCACTTCCCGCTGACGCATCTACATCCGCACGCGCTTCTGGCGGCGCAGGCCGCGGAAGCTGCAGGCTCGGAAGGGCGGTTCTGGCCGATGCACTCGATGCTCTTTGCCAACCAGAGCACCCTCGAGCTCGCCGACCTCATGGGCTGCGCCGAGGCAATCGGCATCGATGCTCACCGTTTCGCACGCGACCTCCAGGAAGGCACCTACTTGCCGAAAATCGAGACCGACTTCCGCAGCGGTGCCAGCAGCGGCGTGAACGGAACGCCTGCGTTCTTCTTGAACGGCGTTCGAGTCGACGGACCTTGGGACGCCGATAGCCTCACGGCAGCGATCCAGCAGACGGTGGTCCACGGATCGCCCGTGGCGCTCCGCAGACCCGCAGCACACTGAGGAGGCTCGAGTGCCGTCCCGCCTCGTCACGCTCACGCTCGCCTCGACGCTGCTCGTCTCGACCCTCGGCTGCGAGCCGCCCGTGATGCGCGCGCGAATGGAGATCCCACGAAAGACGACGGAGCAGGTCACCCGCGACCTCCGGACCGTGCCCGAGGTCGCGCAGCTCGTCGACGAGCTCTCGCGCGAGGCGGCGCAGGGCGCGGTCGCAGGCCTGCTCGACGCGGAGACGACCGAAAGGGTACACACGCTCGTGGCGCAGCTCTCGCGTGCGATGCTCGAGGAGGTCGCCGAAGGCGTCCGCGGGCCCGCCGGACGGGAGATCACCGCCGGGGTGACGCGGTCGCTCGTGAGCTCGCTCTCCGCGGAGCTCGAGACGAAAGCCGGTCCGGCCATGCGCCGGATGATCGTCGACGAGCTGCTCCGCCAGCCCGACTTCCGACAGGCCCTGAACGAAACCACCCGCGACGTCGGCAAACACGTCGCGCTCGGCACCGCCGATGCCATGATGAAGCCCGGCAAGCAGGAGAAGCTGCGCGCTCTCATACCCGGCCTATCCGACCTCGTGCCACCAGGCCTTTCGCTCGCGCTGCTGGTCGCGCTGCTGCTCGCCATCGGAGCTCCCATCGCGGTGCTCCTGCTCCAGCAGCGCGCGGCGCGGAAGTACCGCGAGGAAGCGGAGCGCAGGACCGCGGTCGCGACGGCGCTGCTCGATGCGGTAGGTGCGGAGCGTGACGATCCGGCGCTGCGCGCGCTTCTTGCTCGGATCGCAGCATCGCTCACGTCGGCGGAGACTGCGCCGCAGACCGCGGCCACGCCTCGAGAGCCTCCGACGCCGGGGACGTTGCATCCAGCGTGACGCCGGCGAGCGCCGCGAGCGTGTGCGTCCGCGAGCACGTCCGTCGTGCGGCCGGTGCCTTGCACACCGCCGACGCGGAGGACGCCATGAGGACCGGACGGCAAAGATTGCGCGGCAAACGGATCGCGATCCTCGCTGCCGACGGCTTCGAGTACGTCGAACTGGTCGTCCCGAAGAAGGCCCTGGAGATGGCAGGAGCCGACACCGAGGTCGTCTCGCTGCACGAGGGCAGGATCCGCGGGATGAACATCAGCGAGCCCACCAAGGCCGTGCGGGTCCATTGCACCCTCGAGACCGCCGATCCGAGCCGATACGATGCGCTCCTGATCCCTGGGGGGTTCATCGGGCCCGACTTCATCCGCCAGAGCCGCGCGGCGCGAGCATTCGTCCGCGCATTCGACGCCTCGGACAAGCCGATCGCGACGTTGTGCCATGGCCCGTGGCTCCTCGTCTCCTCCGAGCTCGTGAGGGGCCGGATGTTGGCTTCATGGCCCGGTATCCGCGACGACATCGTCCATGCGGGCGGCATATGGCGCGACGACCCCGTGGTCGTCGATCGGAACTGGGTCACGAGCCGCGGACCGGCTGACCTTCATTCGTTCGTTCCGGCCATGATCCATCTCTTTGCGGGCCCGGCTCATGCGCAGGCAGAGGCGCAGGCGCCGCGGCCGCTCGAACGCGCCATGCGCCTCGCCGACGTGTCGTCACCTCAGGCGGATCGCCCGGAGCCGCTCGTGGTGGAGCTGACCCGTCGCCTGCCAGGCCCGGGAATGTGGACGGTCCTCGGATGCGCACTCGCGATCGGGCTCGGCGCGCTCGCCCTCCGCCGCATGATCAGCGGCTGACGACGAGCGAGCGAGCGGGGCGGGGCGAGGCGCACGCCGACGCCCGACCGACGTCACTCGTTCTCGCCCTTCTTGCCGCCCCCGGGCCACTTGCCGCCGCCCTCGCCCGTCTTCGGTCGGCCCTTCGCGTGTGGACCCACGCCGGCCTTCGGGGGGTCGCTCTTCTTCTCTTGAGGTCGCTTCGCGCTCGCCTTTTTCTTCGTGACCATTCGCGCACTCTCCGTGTGCGAACGGTGGCTGCACGTGCCGCGCCAGCCGTGCCGTAGCCCGCCTCGGTGCTTGCGCTTCGCTACGCGCTACGCGTCTCGCGCCACGCGACTAGCCTCGCACCCTTTCGTTCGCGGGATCGTAGAGCGGACGGATCGATGCGACGGCAGGGTACGTCCTTCCTGCGATCTCGACCTCCCAGGTGCCCGCATCGAGGTACTTCTGATCGATCGGCTCGTCTGCCTCGATCATCGCAAGCCCGACCGCTCCGCCGAGCGTGAAGCCGTACGATGCCGCGCGGATGTAGCCGAGCGGCTTGCCGTTCCGCTTGACGATCTCGGCGTGGAACATCATCGGCTCCGGGTCCTTGACGAGGATCTGCACGATGCGTCGACGGAGCGGGCCTTCGGACTTCTTCGCGAGCACCGCCTCCTTGCCGAGGAAACCTCCCGGCTTCTTCATGTCGAGCGCGAAACCGAGCCCTGCCTCGAGGACCGAGTCCGTGTTGTCGATGTCGTGCCCGTAGTCGCGATACCCCTTCTCCATCCGGAGGCTCGCGAGCGCCTTCAAGCCTGCGTGACGGAGCCCGAGCTTCCGTCCCGCCTCGACGAGGCGATCGTAGACGTGCGTCGCTTGCTCCGTCGGGATGTACAGCTCGTACCCCAGCTCGCCGAGGTACGTGATCCGCAGGCAGAGCGCCCGAGCGAAGCCGATGTCGATCTCGCGGGCGTCACGGAACGCGAACGCTTCGTTCGACATGTCCGCCGTCGTGAGCGATTGCAGGAGCTCGCGCGAACGCGGTCCCTGCACGTTGATCTGCGCGTAGGCGGACGTGACGTCGGTGACGAAGGCATGCGCGTCCTCGGGGAAGTGCCGGCGCATCCAGGTCTCGACGTGGCGATGCGCGGTGTCCGAGGCCACGACCATGAACCGATCGTCGTCGAGCTTCGTGACGGTGAGGTCCGCCTCGAGCTTGCTGTCCTCGTTCAGCCATTGCGTGTACGTGACACGCCCCTTCTCGCCATTGACGCTGCCGCCCGAGATCCAGTCGAGCCAACGTCCGGCGTCGCGCCCCTGCACGTGGAACTTCGCCATGAAGGACATGTCCATCAGGATGACGCCGCTCCGCGCGGCCTCGTGCTCTTCGGCCCAGTGCGCCTCCCAGCTCGGCTTGCCGAACGAGAGCGGCCCGGGCTCGGCAAGCGCGCCCTCGCCGGCGTACCAGTCGGCGCCCTCCCAGCCGCTGACGTCGCGGAAGAACGCGCCTCGGGCCGCGAGCCGGTCGTGGATTGCCGACTTCTTCGCGCCACGCGCCGTCGTCATCGAACGGAACGGGTAGTGGCACTGGTACACCATGCCGAGCGACTCCACCGTGCGCGTGCGGCGGTACTCCGGGTTCGACTGATACGGATGCAGGCGATCGATGTTGAAGCCGGTGATGTCGACATCGGCGCGCCCGTTGACGATCCAGTGCGCGAGGACGCGCCCGAGGCCGCCGCCGGTGAGGATCCCGATCGAGTTGAGGCCCGCAGCGACGAAGTAGTTCTTCATCTCTGGCGCCTCGCCGACGCAGGGTTGCAGGTCCGGAGTGAAGCTCTCCGGCCCGCAGAAGAACTTCCGAACGCCGACCTCGAGCGTCGCCGGCACGCGTGACATCGCCTTCTCGACGTAGGGTCCCATGCGCTCCCAGTCCGGTGTGATCTCGCCGAACGAGAAGTCCTCCGGAACCCCCTCGACCTTCCATGGCGCGCAGAGAGGCTCGAAGAGACCGACCATGAGCCCGTCGACCTCACGCCGGATGTATCCGTACGATCCCGGGTCCTCGAGCACCGGCCATTCGCCGATGCCGGGGATGCGATCCGTGATGAGGTAGTAGTGCTCGGCCGACTGCAGCGGGATGTTCACGCCCGACTTCGCGCCGAGCTGGCGGGCCCACATCCCGGCGCAGTTGACGACGTATTCGGCCTCGATATGACCGTGCGTCGTGTCGACGCCGGTGACGCGTCGAAGCGCGCCGGTCCCCTTCCAGGTCACGTTCGTCGCGGCGACGCCTTCGAGGATGGTCGCGCCCTTCATCCGCGCGCCCTTCGCGAGCTGCATCGTCACGTCGACGGGATTCGCGACGCCGTCCTCCTTCACGTAGAAGCCCGCGAGGATGTCGTCGACGTTCGCCAGCGGGAACAGCTCCTTTACCTGCCCGGCCGAGATCTCGTGGACGTCGACCCCGCAGTGACGGTTGAACGCCGACACGCGGCGGTACTCCTCGAGGCGACCTCGATCGGCGGCGACCTCGATGAAGCCGACGGGCTTGAAGCCCGACTCGAGCCCCGTCTCCGCCTCGAGACGGCCATAGAGATCGCGTGTGTACTTGCGCATCTCCGTCGACGTCTCCGAGGTCGACCCGAACGTCACGATGAGACCGGCGGCATGCCAAGTGGTTCCGGACGTGAGCCGATCGCGCTCGAGCAGCACCACGTCTTTCCACCCCATGTGCGCGAGGTGATAGGCGACGGAGCATCCGATGATTCCGCCACCGATGACGACAACGCGCGCGTGCTTGGGCAAGAGGTTCTCGGCCATCGAGCCCACCATACTCGCGATACAGCCGGCGTCGAGTGCGCGCTCCCGCTCGCGTCTCCGGCCGTCGGGACCGTGCGCTCCAGCCGAGAACCGGGCGAGATCGCCCCGCGCACGGCAGAAGCATGGCGGCAGCACCGGCCGCGCCCCTCGCGGCTGACCTGATCGCCGTGCGCATCGAGCTCAGCGCGGTGCTCGGCTCTCGGCAGCGTCACGACTGCGGATCCGACACATCGAGGTCCTGCGCGGGGCCGTGAACGAGCGGACTCGACGGTCGGACGAACGCCGGCGTCGGCGCGCCGCGGAGGCCTTCCTGCGTTACGGCACGCCTCGCTCCGGCCAGGCGCTTGCACATCGCGACGCGGACACTCGCAGGAGCAATGGTGATGAGGAACAAGCTCACGAACGTCGCGATCGCGGCGACAATCTTCGCCTTCAGCTCGGTAGCGTCGGCGCAACAGCAGCCAGAGCCGGTGCAACAGCAAGCGGCGGACGACGCCCGAGCGGCGGACAAGACCGTCAAGAAGACGACGACGAGAACGACGACCACGGTCAAGAAGAAGGCCAAGACGCCGAAGGCAGAGGCGCAGAAGGCAGGTCAAAAGGCCAAAGACGCAGACGAGTCGGTGGCCGGCCAGGTGAAGAAGGGCGTGAAAGAAGAGGAAGAAGCGACGCGGAAGATGCAGGAGGACATCGTCGGCAAGAAGCAGCAAGCCGAGAACGAGCGCAAGGCACGCGAAGCGGAAGAGATGAAGGCGCGCGAGGCCCGTGACAAGCAGAAGGCCGAAAAGGCCGGCGGCGCAGTCGGACGCGCCACGACGACCGCGGCGACCAGCGTCATCGAGGCCGGACAAGACGTGACGCGCGCCCTCGATCAGCCAGGCAAGTACAACCCCGTCGCCGTGACCTGGAACCCGCTCGGCGCCGTCGCCGCCGGACGCGTCAGCTTCAACATCGAATACGCTCCGGTCACCCACCACGTCATCATCGCGAGCCCGCACTTCGCGAATCCGAGCCAAGAGGTCAGCGTCGGCCCGGACGTCATGCGAACGAACCGCTTCACGGGCGTCGGCGGCGAGCTCGGCTACCGCTACTACACGGGCAGCCGCGGCATGAACGGCATCTTCATCGGGCCGTCGATCATCGGCGGCGTTTACAACGCGGACCTCATCCAAGGGAACACGGCGTTCACCAACATCGGTGTGGCCGCGGACATCGGTGTCCAGCAGGTATTCTGGGATCACCTCGCCCTCGGCGCGGGCGCAGGCATCCAGTACCTGTCGGTCAGCGAGAACTTCGGCGACCTCGCGACGGGCCCCAGCACGATCGCGTCGTCAGGCCTCAAGCCACGCCTGCTCGCTCAAGCGGGCTACGCCTTCTGAGCCGCTGTAAGGCCGGAGCGCGCTGCCGCGTTGACGGGCAGCCATGCTCGCACCGGTCCGCTCCCTCGTCGTTCATCTGGTCGCGCTGGCCCCGCTGGCCGCGACCGTCGCGCTCGTCGCGGGCTGCTCCTCGCGGAGGCCTCCTCTTGCCCGCCCGCCGAGCGCGGTCGTCGAGGAGCGGACCGAACGCGGAAGCGCCCCGGCCGATTCCCCTGCTCCGAGCTCCGACGCTCCTCCGGGCGCGGAGTCGCTCGGGCCCAGAGTGGTTCGGCGCATCGTCGCCGAACAACGAGATCTCGTTGCCCGGAGCCAGGCGATGACGAACGAGCTGCCGGATCCAGGCGGGCGTGCACGCGCGCAGGCGGAGGTGGACGAGCTCGATCGGGAGCTCGCTCGGATCACCGACGCGCTCGCGCAGGCGAGCAACGCGGACGGCGACGGCGAGAGCGACGTCGTCGATGCGGCCGTGAGCGACCTGCTACGGCTCGACACGCGGCTTTCGCTCTTGCACGAGAGGCTGCGGATCGCGACCGAACGCACGACGGCGGTCCTCGTCGACTGACGTGGTCGTGCCGGCGCGGATGCAGTCGAAGCAGGTAACGAGGCTCGCGTGCACGCGCCGGCAGAACCGCGTCAGGCGTGAGCGCGCCCGCGCGCGACGGCGACGCCGAACGACATGCCGTCACGCGCCGGGACACGCGGTCTACGCGTGCGTTCCGCGCGCCTGCGCGGCGGAAGCGCGCTGCTTCGGCGACCGCACCGCACGCTTCGTCTGCCGCGCGAGGTTCGAGTCGCGCTTGACCCGATTCGCGCTTCGCCGGGTCGACTTCCGCGACGGGCGTGTCGCAGAAATCTCTTTCGCCGCCGTGGCTCGCGACTGGCGCTGCGTCTTGTGGATGTGGCGTCCACGCATCGGGTTGGCAGTCTTGACCGCACGGGGAGTGGCGTGCCTGCCTTGTCGAGCTTGTTCCTCGAGGATGTCGTATTCACTGAGGCCCTCGGTCGCCTCCGTCTCCTCACGACGGACCTCGACGACGCGTTCGCCACCAGCGCTCTTCGCCTTCGCCTTCCGCTTGCTGCCCCTGCTGCGCCGGCGTTCGACCTCTTCGACCTCGCGTCGGACGGCCCCCTCCACGCCGTCGGCGGCGGCGTCGGCGGCGTGTCTCTCGTTCGGAGCGCGTCCCTCTACGGAGAGCTTCGGTGAGTCGAAGACCTGCGCAAGGGTGACGTCGACACGGCAGGAGCGGTCGACCTTCCCGCTCGGCCGAATGACGTCGTCGAAGCGGATGCTCACCTGGCGGAGGTGCTTCGCGTACGGTTCGAGTCGCGTTCGAAGCGCGTCGACGGCATGTTCTTCAGCTGTCGTCGGGCGCGTGGCACGGGGGTAGAGGCGGATCTCCATGCTCGAGACGTTGCATGCCGCGTTCCGATACTGGCCGAGCTCACCGCGCAACGTCCCTCGAGCAATGTCGAAGCGGCTGTCATTCGCGAGGTCCCGATCGCCGTCGCATGCGCCCCGCCGCGGAGGGAATCGCGACCCGCGAGCGTCGCCCGCAGGCGATCGAGGCGCTACACTGCCGCTGCCGGTGCGAGACTTGTCCTCCAGCTTCGAGAAGCTCGTCGATTGCCTTCGCGGAAGGCGCGTTGCCGTCCTGACGGGCGCTGGGGTCAGCACGGAGTCCGGCATCCCCGACTACCGCAGCCCTGAAGCTCAGAAGCGCGTCCGCAAGCCGATCCACGGTCCCGAGTTCGTCCGGAGCGCGATGCTCCGGCGGAGATACTGGGCGCGGTCCATGGTCGGCTGGCCCCGGTTCAGCGAGGCTCAGCCCGGGCCTGCCCACTTCGCGCTCGCGCGCCTCGAAGCCGCCCGCGTCGTGACCGGCCTCATCACGCAGAACGTCGACCGGCTCCACCACGCCGCGGGAAGCCGCGACGTGATCGAGCTGCACGGCGCGCTCGCCGAGACGGTCTGCCTCGAGTGCGGCTGCATCGAGAAGCGCGATTCGCTGCAAACACGCATGCGGACACTCAACCCCGCGTGGCTCGACGGTCCGAGCCCGATGGCGCCCGACGGAGACGCCGATCTTCCCGACGAGGTCGTCGACGGGTTCGTACCCCCGGCGTGCATCCAGTGCGACGGAGTCCTCAAGCCGAACGTCGTCTTCTTCGGGCACAACGTCGCCAAGCCGGTCGTCGAGGCAGCCTTCGCCAAGGTCGACGAGGCCGAAGCGCTTCTCGTCGCGGGCACGTCCCTCGCGGTGTTCTCCGGCTACCGCTTCCTCCTTCGTGCCGCGGACCGTGGGCTGCCGATCGCCATCGTGAACCGCGGTCCCGTCCGCGGCGAAGAGCGTGCGACGGCCAAGGTCGATGCAGCCACGGGCGAGACGCTCTCCGCGCTTGCGCGGTGGCTCGCGTAGCAAAACGCGGCGCAATTCTCGGGCCTCCGTCGGCGAGACGCTCGGGCGCAATCGGCCCCGCCTCTGACCGCGACCATCCTGAACGCTCGCGTGATTTTCGGTAGTCTCGGCCCCCGCGCGCCCGCTCGGCGCGTCTCTTGGACTGGTCTTCGGTGCGATCCACACGAACAGGACTGGCATGCCTTGCCGGAGCGCTCGTCGCGCTCCGACCGGCCCCCGCCGCCGCGGAGGAGGCCGCGCCCGAGTCCGTCACGATCGCGTATTCGCGGTACGAGCTCGCCGCCATCCACGACGCCGAGCGCGCGCTCGGCAGCGAGATCGACGCCCATGCAGAAGGAAAGATCGTCGAGAGCATCGAGACCGTCCGCCTCGATCCGATCGAGAAGAAGGACCCCGCGCCTCTCGCACTGAACGCGGTTCACGTCACGACCAAGGAGGACGTGATCCTCCACGAGATGTTGTTCCGCGTCGGCGATCGGTACCGGAAGGTCACCGCGGACGAGAGCGCGCGCAACATCCGGCGATTCATGCGGGTGTCGATCGTCGCCGTCGTCCCCATGCGGGGAAGCGCACCGGACCGCGTCCGGGCGGTGGTCATCACCAAGGATGTCTGGAGCCTCATCGCCGACGTCGACTTCAAGGTCTCCTCCGGCGGTATCGAGCACATGATGCTCGAGATCGAGGAGACGAACCTCTTCGGACGGCAGATGGAGCTGTCCGCCCATTCGATCTTGCAGCCGGAGAGCGTTGCCGTCGGCGCGGCCTACATCGCGCCGCGCTTCGCCGGCCGCTGGCTCTCGATGCACGCCGAGAGCAACGTCATCATCAATCGCCGGAGCGGCGAGCCGGAAGGCAGCTTCGGCGACGCGCGCATCGAGCGTCCGCTCTTCTCCACGCGCACGAACTGGAGCTGGATGACGGGCATCTTCTGGCGCGACGAGGTCTACCGCCGCTACAGCAACGCTGCCGTCGCGCAGTTCGAAGGCGGCGTACCCTGGGTGTATCGCGCGCGTCAGATCCACTACACCGCCGCGGCGACGCGATCGTTCGGTTGGGCCCGGAAGAACGACTTCACGATCGGCACGACCGTCTCGCGCGACGAATATCGCGTCCCGGAGCAGCCCGGGCTCGACCCAGACCTCGTGCATCGTTTCACGCGCGAGGCAGTGCCCGTCGGAGAGGCCCGGACGGTGCCGTTCGTCCAGTGGCGCACGTACGCGAACGACTTCCTCCGCATCGTCGACTTCGAGACGCTCGCGCTCCAAGAAGACTATCGCCTGGGCTACGACGTCGTGCTCCGCGGATATCCCATTACGCGCGCATTCGGCTCGACGCGTGACCTCGTCGGCGTCCGCGCCGGCGCCGTTTACACGGTCGCGCTCGGCGACGGCTTCCTCCGCGCCCTCCTGGACACGACGACCGAAGCCGAAGCCGAGCGCATCGCGGATGCATCGATCAACGGCGAGCTGCGGATCGTGAGCCCGCGGACGCCGCTCGGCCGGCTCATCTTCGACGCGGCCGCCACGAACCGCTGGCGCAACTACCTCAACCGTCTGTCGTTCCTCGGCGGAGAGGACCGTCTGCGGGGTTGGCCGACGCGTCACTTCGTCGGCAAGAACATCGCCGCCTTGAACGTCGAGCTCCGCACCCGTCCGATCGAGCTCTCGGCGATGCAGCTCGGCGGTGCGTTCTTCTTCGACTCCGGGCGCGCGTTCAATGGCTCGTTCGAGGAGATCCGCCCCGTTCACTCCGTTGGAGCCGGGTTCCGCATCGTGCTGCCGCAGCTCGATCGCTCGGTCATCCGTGGCGACTTCGGCTTTCCGGTCGTCGCCGGAGACCTCCCGGCCGGCGTGACGCCGATGTCCTTCTTCTTCTCCTTCGGGCAGGCGTTCCGCGCGACGCACATGACTGCGCCGTTCGGACCGTAGAGCCTCGCGCCGGCGCCGGCACGCGACTAGCGTGCGGCGAGAACGACACGAGGATCCGAATGAGAGGCATCGACGGCTGGTTCTCCGAGGACGAAGGACGCTGGTACGCCCGATTCGCGCGCGGACTTCGCGGGGGCGTGTTCGTCGAGGTCGGGTCGTGGAAGGGCCGGAGCACGTCGTTCATCGGCCGCATCTGCAATTCGAACGGCACCCGGCTCGTCTGCGTCGACCACTGGAACGGCTCGCGCGACGTCCTCGCTGCCCGCTACGCCGCAGCGCTCGCCGTGGAAGACGTCGAGCAGACGTTCCGCGCGAACATGCAGGAGCTCGGGATCTCGGTGGAGATCCTAGCCGAGCCTTCGCTCGTCGCTGCAGGCCGCTTTGCCTCCGCAAGCGTGGACCGCGTCTTTCTCGACGCGAGCCACGACGGAGCGAGCGTCGCCGAAGACCTCGTCGCGTGGAGCCGCGTGCTCCGACCCGAGGGCATCCTGGCGGGGCACGATTATTCGCCAAGGCACGCGGGTCTGTGCGCCGCCGTCGACGCGTTCGCGGCGGAGCGCGGCCTCGGCGTCCGCCGAGGCCCACGCGACATCTGGTGGCTCGAGCGTTGAAAGGCGCGGTTCCGCTCAGCGGCTCGTCTGCGGCACGCGCGGATCACGGTTCTGCCACTCGACCATCCAGCCCGGGTATTCGGGCGGGAGAGCGCTTGCATCGTCGAGGAGCTTCACGTGCTCGGCAGAGAGCTTCACCTCGGCGGCCGCGAGGTTGTCGGTGAGCTGCTCGCGCGTCTTCGCGCCGATGATGATGCTCGTAACGAACGGCTTCGTCAGCTGCCACGCGAGCGCGACACGCGCCACCGAGATCCCGGTGGCACCGGACACGCTCCGGAGCGCCTCGAGGACGCGCGGGAGCCGATCGCGATCGACGGGCGGGAAGTCGAACGAGCTGCGTCGCGCGCCCTCTGGTCCCTTCTTCGTCGGATCGAACTTGCCCGAGAGCAATCCGCCTGCGAGCGGGCTCCACGGCAGGATCGCGATGCGTTGGTCCTGCGCGAGCGGAACGATCTCCCGTTCGATGTCGCGACCGGCGATCGAGTAGTACATCTGCGCGCTCTGGAAGCGGGCGAGGCCGTTTGCGTCTGCAAACGCGATCGCCTTCATGGCGAGCCAGGCCGGCAGGTTGCTGAACCCGACGTACCGTGCCTTGCCCGAGCGGACGACGTCGTCGAGCGCGCGCACGGTCTCTTCGATCGGCGTGGACGGGTCGACGCCGTGGATCTGGTAGAGGTCGACGTGATCGAGCCCGAGTCGCTTCAGGCTGCCGTCGATGCTCGCGAGGATGTGCGCCCGCGAGAGACCGACCTGGTTCGGTCCGGGTCCCGTACGGCCGCGCACCTTGGTGGCGACGACGATCTGCTCGCGCGGACGGCCGAGCGAACGGAGCGCGCCACCAAGGAGCTTCTCGGACTCGCCCTCCGAGTAGACGTCCGCGGTGTCGATGAAGTTCACGCCGCCGTCGAGCGCGGTGCCGACGATGTTCTCGACCTCCTTGTCGCCGAGCTTCCCGACGACCTCCCAGAAGCCCTTGCCGCCGAACGTCATCGTGCCGAGGCACAGCTCCGACACGTAAAGTCCCGTGTTGCCTAGAATGTTGAATCGCATGAGTGCCTCCGTGGCCGTCCGATGTCGTCTACGTCCGACGGGTTGCTTCAGCCAGGGCTTCCCTGGCCGCGACCAAGGCGGAACCCAGTTCCGCCGATCCTGCACAGACACGAGCCCTGATCGGATCTCGAGCTACCGGCTGGAGATTCGCGCCGCTCGCCCAACGGGCGGCGCGAATCGGAGACTCAGGTCAACCGATCACGGCTATAGCCGCGCTCGCTTCTACCTGCGATCTCTTCCGTCCACGCGTCGATCAGGCGACGCGCGATACTGATGTGAGACGGAAGAAGCGACGGAAGGTCGTCCGCGGCGAACCACTGCGCGTCCGTGATCTCCTCCCCGTCGACGCGGATCTCTCCCCCCGCCCATTCGGCCGTGAAGCCGATCATCAGCGAGTGGGGAAGCGGCCATGGCTGGCTTCCGAAGTAACGAATGTTCGTGACCTCGATGCCGACCTCTTCCCGCACCTCGCGCGCGAGCGTTTCCTCCAGCGACTCGCCGATGTCCACGAATCCGGCAAGCGTGCTGTAGATCGGCACCGGATACTTCGCGTTCCGCGCGAGCAGCGCGCGGTCACCACGCCGCACGAGCACGATGATCGCCGGCGCGATGCGCGGATACGCTGCGAGGCCACACGAGGGGCAGATCATGGACCGCTCCTTCGCGGAGAGAACCGTCGCTGTCCCGCATCGACCGCAGTATCGGCTCGTCGTAGCCCAGTCGATCACGTGCATCGCACGGCCGGCCAGACCAAACGTCTCGCCGTCGAGCACGGTCGCGAGCGCGCGAAGGCCGAACGCCTCGTAGGGCGGCCCCTCCGGGAGGCGTTCGATCGGAGCCGCCATCACGTCGACGCCGCGCAGAGCGCCGACACGGTGTCCAGCGCCTGGGTCGACGCCGAGCCTCGTAGCCTCACCGTCGTCGAGCAGAAGCGCGCGCTCACCGTCACGACGAAGAAGGACGCCCTTCGTGTGCACCAGGAGCCACATGCGCTCCGTCATGCGGGCGCACCTTGCTCCCGACGCTCGCCACTCTCGCCACTCTCGCCACTCTCGCCACTCTCGCCAGGAGTGAGGCCCCCCAGCTTGGCCACACGCTCGTACGAAGCGACGCGGTCCCGATGCTGCGGGGTGAGCGTCGAGATCATCAGCTCGTCGGCGCCCATCTCCTTCGCGACCTGCTCGAGGCCCGCCTTCACCCGCTCCGGGCCGCCGACGATCGCTCCCTTCATGAAGCGGTCGATGATCGCGAGCTCCTCGCGGGTGAACCGGTGCGCGCGCGCCTCCTCGATGGACGGGAACGGGCCCTTCTCGCCCGTTGCCATACGGCCGATGGCGACGCGATGTGCGAGCGATAGATCTTCGGCCTGCTCGTCGGTCTCTCCGCAGATGACGCTCACGGCCATGATGAGGTACGGGCGCGGCATCGTCGGCGAAGGCTCGAAGCGGTCGCGGTACACCTCGACCGCGTGCGCGGCCTCGCTCATGCTGAAGTGCCCCGCGAACGCGAAGCCGACGCCGAGCTGCGCCGCGATGTTCGCCCCGGCGCTGGTCGAGCCGAGCATCCAGATCGGCGGGATGGGCGCGTCGCTGGGCATCGCCTCCACATCGGCGAACGGGTGCCCCGGCGGGAACGTCTTCGTCGCGAACGCGATCAGCTCTGCGAGCCGTTCGTTCACGTCGTTCTCGCGTGTTCGGCGGAGCGCGGCAGAGGTGACGGGATCGGTGCCCGGCGCGCGCCCGAGACCGAGATCGATGCGGCCTGGGTGCAGCGCCTCGAGGGTCCGGAAGATCTCGAGGACGCGAAGCGGCGTATGGTTCGGCAGCATGATCCCGCCGGCGCCGACGCGGATCCGCTTCGTGACGTGCGCGATGTGATCGATGAGCACCTCGGGCGCGGCGCTCGCGATGTTCGGCATGTTGTGATGCTCGGCGATCCAGTAGCGGGTGAACCCGAGCGCGTCGACGCGCTTCGCCAGATCGGTCGAGTCGTGGATGGCGGACGTCGGCGAAGCGCCACGCGTCACGGGGTACAGGTCGAGGACGGAGAGGGGCACCATGGCGTAGATGCTGGGATGCACGAACCGCCATCCATGTTGCGCGCTGCACGGTCGAGCTCGTCGGGGGGGGGGGGGGGGGGGGGCGCGG
>JAFAER010000032.1 GCA_023423895.1 Pseudomonadota bacterium | reverse complement strand
TGAACGATCTCGAGCGGGGTCCCGTCGTAGTCAGCGAGCTCGTGCGCGTGGTGCAGGCCTGCGAGCACGTCGAGGATCACGGCCGCCCTCGCCGTACGAGAGATCTTTCGCGCAAGCCGTTCGGCACGCCGCTCGATGCGGTGGAACGGCTGGCCGTCGAGATACTCCATCGCGAGAAAGTACTCGTCGTTGTCGAGCCCCACCTCGAGCATCTGGACGACGTTCGGGTGGTTGAGACGCGCGGTGATGCGGGCCTCGTCGATGAGCATCGCGACGAACTCCGGATCCTCCGCCAGGTTTGCTCGCAGCCGTTTCACCACCGCGAGCTTCGAGAACCCGGAGCCGGCTGGCCCCTCGACGAGAGCGAGGAAGACGTCGGCCATGCCGCCGTGCCCAAGCTCCGCGACCAGCTTATACTTCCCCACCATGTGAGCCACGCCGCCGACGAAGCAAGGTGTACGCCGGTGCACACCTGCTCGGCCATTGCGCAACTTGGACCTGGGATGCCCAACAAGCGTCGGCTCCGTATCAGCCCGACGGAGGTCGAATCCGACGACTTCGACGGCTGCCCTACGGAAAAGCGAGAATGTGGACGGCGTTCGGTCAGAGCGGCGCGAGGACCTGCTCGATCTGCGCGAGCGTGGCACGTCGATCCAGCTTGGACGATCCGTTGACGACGAACGCAGCGCAGAAGGCGATACGCCTCGGCCGTTTGTGAGCAGCGAGCGTCGTCTGCACGTGATGTCGGATCGAGGCGAGCGTCGCTGGCGTGTTCGCATCGAGCACGACGGCAGCTCCGACGATCTGCCCCCAGCGTGCATCGGGGATCCCGAACACGCAGGCCTCGCGGATGCCGGGCAACATCGTCAGCGCGATCTCGACCTCCCGAGGATCCACGTTCTCGCCGCCGGTGATGATCGTATCGGAGCGCCGCCCCGTGACGTGCAGCCGTCCGGCATCATCCAGGTGACCGAGGTCCCCCGTGCGGAACCATCCGCCCTCGAGGAAGGGCGCCGGGAAGCCGTTCGCTGGCAGGTACCGGGTGAACAGGCTCCGTCCGCGGATCTGCACCTCACCGTCCACGATGCGGACCTCCGTTCCGTTCAGCGGACGACCGACGCCTGCCGCCGGGCTCGGTGGCTCCGCCGGCGAGAGCGTCGCGATCTGCGAGCAGGCCTCCGTCATCCCGTACGTCGTGAGCACCGGGATGTGACGCGCAACGGCGGCCTCGAGCAGCGCGCTACCGGTGCTGTCGCCGCCGAGCAGCACCGCACGGACGCAGCGAGGAAACAGCGGCGTGGACGTGTCCGCCGCTCCTTCGTCCAAGATGCGTGAAAGCATCGTCGGCACGAACGAGAGAAGTGTCACCTCGAACCTCGCGACGGCGTCGAGGAGGTCGCGCACGGAGCCGGTCCAAGGCGAGAGGACGACCGGGACCCGGGCAAGGAGACATCGCACGACGATCGACAGCCCGCCGACGTGCCCGAGCGGCATGCAGAGCAGCCAGCGATCGGACGGCTGCCACCCGAGGTTGTCGGCGCTTGCCGCAGCGGCCTCGAGGAACGCACGCCGACTGAGCTCCACTCCCTTCGGTGAGCCACTCGATCCGGATGTGAAGAGGATCGCGAGCGGCGACTCCGGATCGACGGGCGGCTTCCCGGTCGGGGCCGGCGCGTCGACGGCCTCCCACGGGCGCGAGAGCCATCGTTCGTCGAGGAGCACCTTCACCCCGATACTCGCGAGGAGCGTCGTCCGCTCGTTCTCGGTCAGTCTTGGATGCACCGGGACGATCGGCCACCCCAGCTCCAGCAGTGCGTAGAAGGCCAGGAGTGTCTCGACGCGGAGCGCGGCAACGACGGCTACCGGGCCGGATCCGGGCTCGCGAGCGAGTGCGTCGATCATCGCACGCGTGCGCGCCCAGACCTCGGAGAACGTGTACGCCTTGCCGTCGGTGACGATGGCGGCTCCATCGGGCCGCTCGGAGGCCGCACCGGCAATGGAGAGACCGTCACCTCGTTCGTGGGAGCGACCGGAGCGAAGGGGCGCCATCTGCCCCTGTAGTGACACGAGACGCCACGGGTGCCAAAGCGATGCAGGCGCGAACGCTCGGACATCGTGCCTTGTCGATGACGAAACTGACCCGCGACCCGGCGGATTGTCCAATGACGCGATCATCGCGTAGTGCGGTCTCGACTACGATGACGTTCTTCGGCAAGGGCTCTGGCATGCCATCGTTTGGACCGACGTTCGAGCCGTCCACGCGTCGAGCTTGACCGAGACCGTCACCGCGGACGAAATGAGGATGTTTGATGCTGTCCGCTCTCTCCCAGCGCAACGCATGCACGAGCGCTGTCGTCAATGGGCGTTCGGGGAATGAAGCACTGACGACGAGCTCGCACATCGGGATCGACGCGGTCGCACGGCGCTCTGGCGCGAGCACTTCTGGCATGAACGATCGAGGCATCCAGCGCGCTCGCGACAAGGAGATCATACATGGTCGCGACCACGCTCTCCAAACGCGCGCATTCCTGCGTTGGCTCAGCTGTTGCTGCAACGGGTCCCCGTGACCGCGTTCGATCCGCTCTCGGCCGAGGCCCGTCTCTCCGAGCTCGCGAGGCCGCGTCCGAAGCGTAGCCTCCCGTTCGCGCCGGTCGCCGCGCCGGGACGTCGGCGGCTTCCGCTCGCCGAGCAAGTGCGCGACGTGGACCGGCAGCAGCGGCCGATCTACGCCGTCTGGGAGATCACGCTTGCGTGCGATCTCGCCTGCCGGCACTGCGGGTCGCGGGCAGGGCGCGCGCGACCCGACGAGCTCTCTACTGTCGAGGCGCTCGCTCTCGTGGACCAGCTCGCCGACCTGGGCACGAAGGAAGTGACGCTGATCGGCGGCGAGGCGTACTTGCGCGCCGACTGGCTCGACATTGTCCGGGCGATCCGTCGCCGGGGGATGGAGGTGACCATGACGTCCGGCGGTCGCGGCCTCACCGATGCCGTCATCGCGCGCGCCCACGACGCTGGTCTCATGGGCGTGAGCGTCTCGATCGACGGCGACGAGGAGACGCACGATCGTCTGCGCGGTGTCAGGGGCGCATACCGGAGCGCGATCGAGGCGATGCGGAGCCTGCAGGCGCGGAAGATGCGCGTCGCGTGTAATACGCAGATCAACCGGCTGTCGACCCCGTGCCTCGAGGGTATCCTTGCGACGATCGCAGAGCTCGGCGTCCACGCCTGGCAACTCGCGCTGACCGTTCCGATGGGACGTGCTGCGGACGAGCCGGACGTGCTCCTCCAGCCCCACGACCTGCTGTCGTTGTTTCCGCTCCTCGCGCAGCTGAAGAAGCGATGCGACGAGCTCCGCGTGCGGATGTGGCCGGGAAACAACATCGGCTATTTCGGACCGTTCGAGTCGGTGCTCCGAGGTTCCGTCGGCCGCGGGCATTCAGAATCCTGCGGGGCCGGACGTGCAACGATCGGGATCGAGGCGAACGGGGCGATCAAGGGCTGCCCCTCGCTTCCCTCCGACGCGTGGACCGGCGGCAACATTCGCGACGCGCGGCTCGTCGACATCTGGGAGCGTGCCGAGGCTCTCCGGTACACGCGCGATCGCACCACGCGCGATCTCTGGGGCTTTTGCCAGACGTGTTACTACGCCGACGAGTGCATGAGCGGATGCACCTGGACGAGCTTCGTCGCGTTCGGGAAGCCGGGAAACAACCCCTACTGCCACCACCGCGCGCTGGAGATGCAGCGCGTCGGAAGACGAGAACGTATCGTACGGGTCGAAGCAGCGCCTGGTGCGCCGTTCGATCATGGACGGTTCGAAATCGTGCTCGAGGACATCGAGAACGAAGGGCATGATGCGCATGAGTGACGGACGTTTGGTTCCTTGCCCGTTTTGCAATCGGCACGTCCGTGCGCACGAACGAGCGTGCCCTCACTGCGCGGGCGCGCTGCCCGAGACGATCGCTCCGGCTCCCGCCCGCCGCCTTCCTGGGCGTCTCAGTCGTTCGGCGCTCGTGGCGTTCGGCGCGGGAACCGCGATGGCGGCCGCGGCATGCGGTGCGGTGGACACCCCATTTTATGGCGCGCCCGCGGTCCCGTTGGAGGACTCCGGAGCATCACCTCCGGCTTTTTCCATGGACGCCAGCGACGAGACTGGTGAACAGGATCCGTCGGATGCATCTCGCGAGGATGGCGCGCCCGCGGATGCCGGTGATGGTGAAGCATCGATCGATGCGGGAGACGCGGATTCTGAGCCGTAGCCCACATCGACAGCGGTAGGAGATCCTGATGACCGAGCACTTGCTTCCTTGTCCGTCCTGCAATCGACACGTGCGTGCTCACGAACGAGACTGTCCACACTGCGGGAAGGCGCTGCCCGAGACCACCGCAGCCCGATCTGCGGCGGCGCAGCCTGTCCGTCTCAGTCGGGCTGCGCTCGTCGCGCTCGGCGCAGGCGCGACGATGGCAATCGGTGCCTGCAGCACCGCGAGCGAGATGCCGATCTACGGCGCACCACCGGTTCCCTGGGAGGACTCGGGTGCGTCCTCGCCTGACGCGAGCGGTGATGCACAGAAGGACGTCGACGCACCACGAGAAGATGCAGCCCCGGACGATGCAGGTGAGCGCGACGGTTCGTCCGATGCCGCGGATGCCGACCGTTAGAGCGGAGAATTGATGCCCGCGGAAGCGGCCAGCCGTCGAGGAACACGACCGCGTGGCGAGGAGAACGCCGCCGCGTTCGACGGCTGCGCTGCGCTCCGGTCAGAGCTTCTTCAGGTACTCGACGACGGCGCGTCGATCGTTCGCGTCGAGCCCGGACAAGAACGGGTGCCCCTGCGTTCCGAAGCCGGGCTTGTCTCCGTCGTAGAGATATTCCCCCGGCTTCAGCGCGCGCGGCTCGCCGGTGACCACTTCGTACCGCACGCCTATGCGATCGAGGTCGTAGAGCCCGTTCGTGTCGACGATGAACTTCCGCGGACGCTCTGCGGGCGGCGTTCCGAGTGCTTCGATGCTCGGCCACTGGCCGGCGTGCCCGAGGACGCCGCGTGCCCATACGTCGAGGAGAACTGGAGGCACGTAGCCGCCGGTGTTCTTCACCGCGGTGTAGCCCTTGGTCGGGACGAAATCGTTGGCCGCCTTCACGAACGCCGGCGTCACCGCATCGATGCGGGCGCGGTCGGTGCCGACCATGTCGATCGGGACGACGCGCTCCTTGTAGCTGACACGCATCTCGTCGCCGTGATCGACGTAGTACCCGTGGCACTGCGAGCAGGTGTCTTCGAACACGACCTTGCCGCGGCTGACGAGCGTCTCGTCGAGCGGCTTCGGGTACGGGAGCTTCCGCTTGAAGTTGCGGAGGTAGAGGTAGACGCTCGTGGAGATGTGCGGATGGGAGAGGTACCACTCCGGTCGCGCGCCGAAGAGGAAGTCGGCCTCGAGGACGAGCGCCTGAGGCGAGCCGTAGCCCGAGCCGTCGTACGAGAAGGTGTCGCGGAACTGGAAGCTGCGGACGTCGGGGACCTTCGCCCAGCCGATCGTCTCCGGCATCGGAATCGGCCGCTTCAGCGCGGCCTCGAGTCCGAGCGCGAAGCTCTCGATCGTGGCCATCCGGCCGGGCAGGGCGCTCTCGAAGCGCTTCGTCGCGGGGCCGCGCCTCTTCGTCCCTTCCTTGAACGCCGAGAGCGTCGCCTTGACGATCGGCTTGCGCATCGGCTCCGGCCACGGCACGCGCCACTCGCGCGCGCGCCGCGTCGCGATCGCGAGGACGCGATCTTCGTCGAGGCGCGGATCGTTGCCGATTCGCATCAGCGCGCTGATGTACGCGTGCGGGCGGACGGCCTTGTTGCCGAGGCCTGGGACGACGAGATCGCCCGACGCGAGTCGGAGTCGCTCCGTGTGGCACAGCGTGCAGGTGCCGACGACCCACGGCACCTTGGAGTTGGGATCGGTCGTGAGGTGAAAGCCGATCGGGGGCGCATGCGGGTCGCCCTTCGCTTCGGGATCGGGGATGGTCCCGAACTTCTCGGAGAACTCCGCCCAGTCTTTGCCGAGCTCCTTCGGGAAGTCCTCCATCAGCGCGAGGAAGACCGGGTAGGCCATGCCCGCCGCGTACGGATCGCCGCCGCCGGTGCGGAGGAAGTACTCCTCTCCGGCCTCCACCGAGATCTGCCGCTCGGCATATTCGACGGGGTTCGACATCGTGGGCGTGCACGCGGCCGCGCCGGCGAACGCGACCGCAGCGACCGGGGCGAGCCCCCGGCGAAGGACGCGCCTGGGAGACGTCATCGCGCACCTCGCTTGTTGCTCGGGGCCTTCCGCGTCGCGGCCCGGGGCGCGTCGAAGAGCGCCGCGATGCCCGGGGTGAGCGCCGCGACGTAATACGTGAGCGCGCCGTCGTTGTCCCGAAGCCGCCGCGCGAGCTCGGCGTAGAAGGCCCAGCGCGCGTCGGGCGCCGGAGGCTTGGGCAGATCGGGCCGAGCGGCGAGCGCCGTGTACCACCAGCGGACCTCCGCACGGAGGATCCGGTTCCCGCATGTGTCGCCGACGTCGCGCCAGAAGCGCTCCTCGAGAGCGCGCATCTTCGCGTCGTCCGATCGATCCGGACGCGCGCCCTCCACGCGCTCGACGAGCGCCTCGCGCGCCGCGGTCGTCGCACGTCTCGCGAACACCTCGACCAGCGAGAGGCCCTGCGTGAACTGCTTCTCCAGCACGTCCCGCGCGAGGGCTTTCGCCTGCGCGCTGTCCGGCGCGAGCCGGTAGTAGAGCTCCAGGACGCGGAGATCCGCGGCGTCGTCGGGGTCGCGGACGCGTGTGGCTCCGCCCTGCCGGACGTCGACGAGGCCGGTCTCGGCGAGGCGATGGACGGCCTGCCGGACGAGGAGCTTCGAGACGCCGAAGCGTTCACTGAGGAGGCGCTCGGAGGGAAGCGGCTCGCCGGGCGCGATCGCGCCGCGCAAGATCTCGCCTGCGAGAACGGCAAAGACGCCGTCGGCCAGATGACCGCGGCGAAGAGGTAGGTCGGCAGGCCGGGAGGCGTCGGTCGTGAAGGCCACGAACAACAACCTAACTTAGTAACTAAGTTCGTCAAGGCTCAGCCGTTGCGCCGACCTCGATGTCGTCCGCAGCTGCGGCGACGGGCTCGGCGCGCCGCTACTCGGCCCGAGAACTGCGCGCCGATGCGGGCACCAGCTCTTGCGAGCAACGGAGACCGTCGACGCGCGCCAGGACGGCGGCACGCCTCGAGAGCTCGTCCTCCTCGCGATGCTCGGGATCGAAGAGGAATCGAGAGAGCTTTTCGGCCCCGCGGCGACGCGGCGAGACGTGGAACCCGCCGTCCGTCGTCGGGTGCTCCCGTCCGTGGCACCCGTCACACGTGCCCTGCGCAAAGGCTCGACGAAGCGGCTCGTCGATGCCTGGGAGCGTCCACGTTTCGCCGAGCTCGATTCGATCCGTCAACATCCAGCCGGGGAGCTCGTAGCGATCCGAGAGGATGGCCTCGTCGTTCGATCGAGCGAAGTCGTGGAGTACCGCGCTGTCGTTCATCGAGTGAGCCGGTGTCCGGCGCAGCCCGGCGCGAACGAGACGTTTTGCGTTCGCGTCGAGGTGGAATTCGTACATGACGCCGCGCGTGCCCGAAGCATCATGGACACGAACCTGGCCGAAGTCTTCGCTGCGCACGAACTGCTTCGTCACTTCGGTGAGAGAGAGCACCCAGGCGCCGTCGACCTCGCCCGGGCCACCGAGTGCGTGCCATCGCGCAGCCCACTCGTGAGGCGCGCCAGCGAGGCGGAACTCGAAGATCACCGTGACGGGTAGCGACGGTGAGCGCGGATCGTCGCCGGGGCCGTCGGTCGCGCCGAAGAGCAGTCTCCCCTCCGCGTTCTGCTCGCCGGACTCGCCGAGGTCCAGCCGGTTGGCGACGGCGATCAGGCGGAATGGCGCATGCGCAAGGTCCACCTCTCGATCGGCGCACGTTCCGCACGACGCATCGCATGCGTTCTCCGGTCGGGCGCGAAGCCAGTCGCAGCGAAGCGCTGCGGGGGCCCACCCATCGAGCCACTCGAGCGCGGCGGCGGCTGGATCGTCGCCCTCGGGGAGGATCGCTTCGATGGCATGGCGGAAGCTGAGCGGGCCCGCGAGCGCGTTCGTGGCGGCGTCGTCGCTCATGACGCGGTCGTCGACGATGAGGAGCTCCTTCAACGGATCGACATCGCTCGCGTGGAAGGCAGACGCGGAAGAACACTCCGCACGTGAAGGCGCGGACTGCTCTTCGGTGATCGGACCACACGCCGCAAGCGCAATGCCGACAGCGACGCCGGCGCCCCATCGACGCGCGATCACAGCGACCTCGCAACGCCGAGCAGGCAGGCCACCGGAGGTCCGCCGATCCACTCGGACGGCACGGTCACGCCTTTCATGACGAGCATGGCATCGGCAAAGAGCAGGGTCTTGTCCGTGAGCGAAAGCGCTCCGCCGGCACCGACGGTGTTCCAGACGCCCCAAGGAAGCTCGTGCGAGACGAAGCGCTTCTGGCCATACGTGACGACCATCTCACCGTTCTCGTTCTTGGAGGGGACGCCGAGGGCCGCTACCAGCCCGACACCCGCGTGCACGTAGCCGTGCTCGCCGAGTCGGCGTTCTACACGAACGGAGGGTTGCCCGAGGAACCACGGCGGTCCATCGCCGATGAGCCCTTCGCCGGTCGGGTAGTAGAGAATCGTGCTGACGAGGGACAGGCGCGTTCGCTCGTTCAGCGGTATCCCCAGGCGCGGCCGCACTCCGAGCCCGAGGACGAACGGCGTCGCGCCGACGATGCCCCCGATCGCGAAGTTGTCGCTCGGCGCATACGCGATCTCGCCCATCGCGACGAAGGGAACACCCGACCCGAGACCGATCGATCCGTGCCGCTTGCCCGGAAAGAGCGGGTCGGCCTTCCACCCTGGTGCCGGTGCGGGGGGAGTCGGAGCCTCGGTGACGACGACCTCCTGGGGCGATGCATGGGCACGGCTCGGACGAAGCAGGGAGGACTGTGCAAGAAGACAAAGGAGAAGCAGCGAACGAAGGCGCATGGGCGCGCTCTCAGCACCGGTCGTACCATGCTCGCCCCACGCGAATTGACTGGGGTTTCCCGCAGACGTGAACGACGACCTGTGCAGCGGGCTGCACAGTCGTGAAGTCCGTTGCGCTCGACCTGGGAGGTCGCCCCGCCGGTTTGGATCAGCCTTCGAGGCCGTGTTCGCGGAGCTTGTTGTAGAGCGTCCGTCGACTGACTTCGAGGAGGCGGGCCGCACGCGTACGGTTGTTCCCGGCCTGCTTCAACGCGCGTACGAGAGCTTCTTTCTCGATCTCGCGCCGCTGGGCATCGAGCGACATGTCCGCACCCGCGCTGGCTCGTGCGATGGCCGGCGGGCGGCCGCTCGGCGTTCCCCGCGAGAGCTCGCGCTCGACGTCCGCGCGTCGGATGACACTGCTCTCTGCGAGGACGACGAGCCGCTCCACGAAGTTCTGGAGCTGGCGGACGTTGCCCGGCCAGGGCTGCGCTGCCACGAGGTCGACGGCAGCGTCCTCCATGGCGATTGCCCGATTCACCTCCGAGCTTGCCGCGAACGCTGACACGAAATGCTGCGTGAGGCGCGCGACGTCTTCCCCGCGCTCACGAAGCGGCGGGACGAAGACCGGAACGACCGCGAGCCGATAGAACAAGTCCTCGCGAAAAGCGCCTTCGGCGACCATCGCGTCGAGATCGCGATGCGTCGCCGCGATGAAACGAACATCGACGCGCACGGTCTGCGTTCCGCCGACGCGCTCGAACTCGCGCTCCTGGAGGACTCGCAGCAACTTCACCTGGACGGCCGGCGAGATGTCACCGATCTCGTCGAGAAAGAGGGTGCCCTTGTGCGCGAGCTCGATCCTTCCCGGCTTGCGCTGACTTGCTCCGGTGAACGCGCCCTTCTCGTACCCGAACAGCTCGCTCTCGAGGAGCGTCTCCGGAAGCGCGGCGCAGTGCACGCGCACGAACGGCTCGCTCTTGCGCGGACTGCCCTCGTGGAGCGCGCGCGCGACGAGCTCCTTGCCGGTCCCGGTCTCGCCCCGCACGAGCACCGTGGCCGTCGTGGGCGCCACCTTACGAATGGTCGCGAACACGTCCGCGAGCGCCGCCGAGCTTCCGACCATCCCGTTCGTCGAAGCCGGTGGCTCGAGCTCCGGCGGCGGAACCGCGATGCGCTCTCGCCGCGATCCGGCGAGCGCCTTCTCGACGACGAAGACGAGCTCCTCTTTGTCGAACGGCTTCTGCAGGAAGTCCGTCGCGCCTCGCTTCATGGCATCGACCGCGAGCGCCACCGAGCCATGGGCCGTGACGAGGACCACCGGGAGCTCCTGTCGCCGCGCGCGCACATGATCGAGAACGGCGAGACCGTCCATCCCGGGCAGTCGGATGTCGGCGACCACGATGTCGAACGGTCGCTCCCCGAGCGCGGCGACACCGTCTTCTCCCGAAGTTACCCAGACGACGTCGAGACCACGCTGGCGAAGGAGCAGGGAAACGACTTTGGCGATCGCTTCGTCGTCTTCGATGACGAGTACGCTATCCGTGTGTACTTCGTCAGGCGACGGCTGCATCGGAACGATGTTACCGTGTCCGCGTACACAGGGTGAGGCGAGGACGAGCGTGAGTGCAGGACTCCACGAGATCCGCCAATGGCTCTCGCTCTTCGCTGCCGTGTTCACGCTGTCGCTCGCCGTAGTCACGTTCGTCGGCGGGCGCCGGAGCCCGCTCGGCAAGCGCCTGGCGGCGCTGTGTTTCGTCCTCTTCGGATGGAACTTCTCCACGCTCGCGCATCATCTCCACCGCGCGGCGGGAGGGAGCCACAAGGACGTCTTCAGTGTTCTCGATTCGTTTTTCACCGCGCTGTCGCCGGCGCTCGTCCTAGAGGTCGTCCTCACGTTCGTCGGTGCGTCGCGTCGGTACCTGTTCGTACGCGTCGGCGCGTGGGCGCTCTTCGGGGGCCTCGCGCTCGTCTCACTCGGCGCCGTCGTGTCCGATGTATTCGCCGCGTGGACCGATGGTGCGGCTTGGGCGCAGACTTTTCTGGTCGCGTATGCGCCCTTGTTCGTATTCGAGGTCGTCGTATTGATTGGATATCTGCGGAGCACGACGAGCGTCGGAGAGAAGTCGCGTGCCCGGATGGTCCTCGCCGCGCTTGCGATCGGGAGCACGTTTTCGATGAGTGACGTCGTGCGGGGCGCCGGTGCTCCGCTGCCGTACCTCGGAGCAGCGGGCACGGTCGTGGCGGCAGCTCTGCTTGCGACGCTCGTTCTGCGGTCGCGCCTCCTCGAACGCGACATCCCACTTCAAACGATGGTCTACGTCGCCGGCATGGTCGTCGCCGTCGTGGTCGCGTACCTCATCGTCGTGTACGTCTTTTCTGGTAAGCCCATCGTGCAGGTTTTCGGCGCCTCCGGCATCAGCATCGTGGTGGCCGCCGTTGCTCGTGAGCTCGCGGTGACCACCGCGGAGTCGCGTGCGCGAAACCAGCGTCTGTACGTTCTCGGCCGCTTCTCGGCGCAGATGGCGCACGACATCAAGAGTCCGCTCACGGCGTTGCTCGGCGCGGCTGGTGCGCTCGAAGGCGTGGATGACGCGACGAGGAAGGAGCTATTGGACATCGTATCGACGCAAGCAAGGCGTGTCGCCGTCGTCGTGGATCGCTACGACCGCATCGCGCGCGTGGAGCCGAGGACGTCGCTCGTTCGGATCGACGACGTCGCGATGAAGGTAGGTCGTCTGCACGGGCTCGGAGACGCGCAGGTCGTGCGCGGCAGCTCCGGAGCGCAATGCGAAGCCGACTTCGACCTGATGGAGAGCGCGCTCGAGAACGTCGTGCGCAATGCGATCGAAGCGACAGGTAGTGCTTCGCTCGTTCGCATCGAGACATTGGTCGCGCAGGACGGCACGCACGTCATCCGAGTCGTCGATCGTGGCCCCGGGATGCCCGCGCGCGTGCTCGAGCAAGCGCTCGATGACTTCTTCACGACGAAGCCAGAGGGAACGGGCCTTGGGCTCGCGTTCTCCCGCCGCGTGCTCGAGGCGCACGGCGGAACGCTCTCGCTCGCGAGCCGCGTCGGTCCTGCGCCCGACCAAGGCACCACCGTCGAGCTCAGGCTCCCGTTCGGCGGTACGAGCGGGACGAGAGCGGCGGGATGAAGAGGAAGCGCCGCGCGACCTGCGCCAGCTCTCGCCGAAGCATGGACGCGGTGCGGGCCGTGAGTCTTGCCGCGTCGGCCTACCAGGAGACCAGCGTCGGGGAGCTCTTGCCGATCGTCGTCCCGTCGCCGATCTGGCCGTCGCGGTTCCCTCCCCAGCAGCGCAGGGAGCCGTCGCTGACGAGCGCGCAGGTGTGAGCGATGCCCAGGCCGAATGCGACGACGCCGGAGAGCCCAGGTACGGTCGTGGGCGGACGGCTGAAGCTGGATGTCCCGTCGCCGATCTCGCCTTCGATATTGACGCCCCAGCAGCGGAGGGAGCCGTCGATGAGCCGCGCGCACGTGTGGTACATGCCCGTGGCGACCTCGACGGCGTCGGAGAGACCGGGGACGATCGCGGGCGAGAGCCTCGCTTCTCCCGGTTGGTCGCCGAGCTGGCCGTACCGATTGTCTCCCCAACATTGGACGGAGCCGCCGGTGAGCACAGCGCAGGTGTGCTCGGCGCCTGCGGCGAGCGCGACGACGCCGAAGAGTCCGGGAACGAGCGTGGGCGATAGCACGGGTTCGATTGTTCCGTTGCCGAGCTGGCCGAAGACATTGGAGCCCCAGCATTGGACGGTGCCGTCGTCGAGACGCGCGCACGTGTGGCTGTGACCCGCGGCAAGCCCGAGGACGCCGGAGAGTCCGGGGACGGTCGTGGGCGAAAGCCTGTCTTCTTGCGTTCCGTCGCCGAGCTGGCCCACGTGGTTTCCTCCCCAGCATCGGACCGAGCCGTCGGTGAGCCGCGCGCAGGTATGGTTCCAGCCCGCGGCAAGCCCGAGGACGCCGGAGAGTCCGGGAACGGTCGTGGGCGATGTCTTGTCGATCGTCGTTCCGTCGCCGAGCTGGCCGAGCTCGTTGCTTCCCCAGCATCGGGCGGAGCTGTCCGTAAGCCGCGCGCAGGTTTGCTTTGGACTCGCGGCAAGCTCTTCGACGCCGGCTAGTCCGGGGACGGTCGTCGGCGAAAGTTTGAAGTCCCGTGTTCCGTTGCCGAGCTGGCCGTACGGATTGTCTCCCCAGCATCGGACCGAGCCGTCGACCAGTCGTGCGCAGTTGTGATCGCCTCCAACGGTGATGTCGGCGATGACGGCGATGCACGACGTCGCGTTCGCGGTCGTGCTGGTCTGCCACGGAGCGGCGCAGTCAGTGCACTCGCGATCGACGACCTCGCTGCCGGGGGAGCTCGCGTAGGTCCCCGGCTGGCAGGTGGTCCAGGGCGAGCAGCTCGCGGCGTTGGTCGCGGTGCTGAACTGCCCGTTCTCACACGCGGTGCACGTTTGGTCCGTCGTGGCGCTGCCGTCGGTGGCGACGTGCTGTCCCGCAATGCAGTCGGTCCACGCAATACACGGCGTCGCCGGATCCTTGTCGTGGTCCCACGTGCCGGTCGCGCAGGTCACCTTGGGGGTGTCGGCGCCGGCGCAGTACGTCCCCTCTTCCGTGCAGGCCGTGCACTCGGGGGCCGAAGTGGCGGTGCCAGGTTTCGTTTGTTCGGTACCCGCGGCGCATGCGCCGACGGGCACGCAGCTGGCCTGGTTGGACCACGACGAATAGGTACCCTCGGGGCACGCAGCGCACTGACGATCGACGACGGAGCTCCCGGCCTCGCTGACGTAAGTTCCCGGAGCGCACGAGCGCCAGGTGGTGCAGCTCGCGGCGTTGGTCGCGTCGCTGAACGTGCCGCTGGCACATGCGGCGCACTTCCTGTCGGCGGTCGCCGAGGGCGCGGTCGTGACGTAGGTGCCGCCCTCGCACGTGGTCCACGGCACGCACGCGGTTGCGTCGCTGTCGTCGTGATTCCAGGCGCCGTGACCGCAGGCTTCGGACCCGCCTCCGCCGTCGGTGCTGGGATCGTCCGAGACGGGGGAGGTCGCGTCGGAGGTGCACGCGCCGAGCAACAGCCCGAGCGCGAACGCTCGAAGGACGAGCCCCGCTCGCGTGAGGCCGCGCGAAGGGCGCCCAATGTCCAGCGACCCGAGCCTCGTCATGCCATTCCTTCGCGAGCTCAATCGAAAAAGACGATTTGAGCAGATATCATCTTTGCGGGGCGCTCTCCACGATGATCGTCGAGAACCGGTCGCGGCCGTCCTCATCGGGAAGCGGCGTTCCCGGTCCGATGCTTACGCGTCGGCTGTCGTCGAACGCTGGGAAACAGATGCTGCGTCTCGTCGTCGGCTCAGAGTCGGTCGAGATCCCGCCACAGATCGTCCCACGCGAGCTGCACCCCGATCGACGTCAGCTCGATCGCGCCCGCATCCATCTCGATCATCAACCACCTGCCTTGGTCGAGCCTCCGATGAACCTCGACGAGTCTGGGCTGGAGCGAAACGATCAGGTACTCGTGGAGCGACTCGAGAGAGCGATAGTGGACGAACTTCCCTCCGCGGTCGTAGTCGGCCGTGGACGGTGACAGCACCTCCGCGAGCAAGGTCGGATTCTCGATCGCGTAGCGGTCGTCGGGATCGTATCGAGGTGCATCGCAGACGACGAGCGCGTCCGGGTAGTGATACCCACGCGTGCGCCTGGTCGAGACCTTCTGGCCGTCCGGCATCGCGAGACACGGGCGCTCTCGGAGAGCGGACGTCAGCGCGACGAGGAGGTTGCGCTTGACGATGTTGTGCTCGGGGCTGGCGGCCTTCACGATGAACGCTTCGCCGTCGACGTACTCCCAGCGATCGTCGCTGGCGCGATCGAACGTGATGTAGTCGTCGAGACTCATCTTTCGGTAGTCGATCGCTTCCATCCCTCGCATCGTACCAGAACGGCATGGGCCATCTCGCGCTGCTTCGGCGGCGCGAAGCACGTCGAGCCACAAAACGCGGCGCGGGCCGTGAGCGGCTCTCGAGGAGCGCTCACGGCCCGGCGTCGACGCGCGGAAGGCGCGATCGCGATCACATGTCGTCGTCGAGCTTGTCGGCGAGGTTCTCGAGATCGTCGAGGCTCTTGTCGAGCTTCGCCTTCGCGGACTTCCACTCCTCGTTCGTCGAGCGATCGAGGTTCGAGATGGCGCTCTGAACCTCGGTCTTCTTCGTGTTGAACTTGGTGAGCTCGGAGTTGAACTTCGCGCGCTTGTTGGCGGGGACCTTCGCGCTCTTGTTCTGCGCCTCGATCGCCTTGGCATTCGCCTTCGTCAGGCGCTCCTTCGCGTCGGCGGCGACCTTGGTGCGCTCGGTCTGCATGCCGGTGTGCGCGGAGGTGACGTCCTTGTCGGCCTCGGCGATGTTCTTCTCGCCCTCGGCGGACGCTTCGGCGCGCTCCTCGATCTGCTTGGTCTGGAGCTCCGCGCGGTCTTCCGTGCTCATCGGCCGCTGCTGGGCCTCCGCCTGCTCCTGCGCGTGCTTCTGGTCGAGGCGCGTTTGCTCGTTCCGGGCCTGTTGCTGCTCGCTCGTGAGGTTCGCTTCCGCGCTCCTGACCTCCTTGTTCCGGTCGGCAGCGCAGGCAGCTGCGCCGAGCGCGAGCGCGGTGACGAGGGCGAGTCGTTCGAGCTTCATGGTTCGTCTTCTCTCGTGTGGGTTCGTGGTTGAGTCGCCGGGCTACGTTCCCGACGCACTGCGCTGACAGCAGGCACCGTGCCGCCACGAGATTTCGGTGAGTTGCGAAGATTGACGCGTTAGCGCGACGATGCGGCACGCCTCACGTGGGGCGTGAGCGGGACGACGGCGACGACGAATGCTCGCGCTCACCGGACCGCAGTCCGCGTGAGCTTCTCGTGCCGGAGCGCCCACTGCATCCCGGTGAACAGCGACGTCACGAGCCTTCGTGCGGTTGCCGTGTGCGTCGATGTCTCGTCGCTGGCATCCCACGACACGTCGATCGTGATGTTCCTCGGCGAGTCGCCGTGCCGGATGACGACCGTCTCGAGGTCGTCGTTGGCGCGTCGCGCGCTCGTCGTCCAGGTGGACGTGTGGCGGCTCCACCGCGGCTTGGCGATACCTGCCATCCGGCAGGCGTACGCGACCCACTTCTGGCTCACCGGAAGAGGCAATGTCGCGTCGACCGAAGACGTCAACCGAACCACGCCGTGCCCCGCCGTCGGGAGCCCGCCCGGCAGCTCGATGAGCTCTTTCGCTTCCATGCCCCGCCTCTCCACACGTCGACGATGGGATCGCCGACCCGTCCCGAGATGGTCGTGCCATGGACACGGGCACCGCACCAGCCAGCGTGCTGGCAACGCGCTGTTGCCAAAGTGGAAAAGCTCAGCGGTCGGCGGTCTTCGAGGCGACGGCGACCTTGGACGTGTAGAAGCGCGCGCTCTTCTCCATCGCGAGCCCGTGGCGCGCGAAGAGCGCTCGGAGATCGATCGCCTGGTACTGCCGGAAGTAGGGCTCGTTGACGTAGTCGCGGAACACGTCGCTGATACCCTCCACCGTCTGGCGGCCTTCCGGCGGAGCGTCTTCGGGCTGCGCTGCATCCATGAAGTAGAGGCGTCCGCCCGGCTTCAGCACGCGCGCGATCTCCCGTGTTGCCGACTCGACCGCCGCTGGCGGGAGCTCGTGGAACATCCAGATGCAGGTCACGGCATCGAAGCGGCGCGTCCACTCGCGCGCCATCGCCTCGGCGTTCATCTGGAGGAAGTTGCCGTCCCGAGCGCGGAACACGCGTGCGATGGCGAGGTAGTGGGGCGAGAGATCGATCCCGGTCACCGGATGATTGCGCCCCTGCAGGCGCGCCTGCGTCAACCAGGCGGCGGTCCCGCATCCGACGTCGAGGATGTCGAGGTGATCGCCGATCGGGATCTCGTCGATGAGCGCCTGGCGCATCAGCCGATTGGTGCCCATGAACAGAAAGCGAATCTGCCATTCGTACGTGAGCGCGGCGCGGAACGAGAGATTGCCGTTCGCCTGATGGTGGAAGTCGTTCAGGTAGTAGTCCGGGTACGGAAAATCGTCGCGCGGCGTCACCTCTCCGCGAGCGATGCCTCGCCGGGAACGTGCGACGAACCGGAGTACGTCGAACGGCGCGCTCGCGAGGAAGAAGGGCAGCGTCGCGAGGTCTTCGCGCTCCGCGCGGCGCATGACGTCGCGCATCCCGGGCCGTTCGAGGACGCGTCGATGCAGCTCGTACGCATCGCGCAGCGCGAACCGTCCGTACTCGCGCTCGACCTCGCCGAGCGGCTTGGCCAGGCGTGCGGCGATGGCGGCCACGCCTGCGTAGAAGCCGGTGCGCGCCGCGGCCTGCACGCCGATGAGCGTGCGGGCGAGGGCGGACGGCTCGTTCGTCCGAGCAGAGGCGGCCGAAGGCGAAACGAACGTGGTCGATGCGCTCGACGATCGGACCGTAGTTGCCTTCATCGCTGCTCCATTCACGCTGCGGGGCCTGCGCGGCCTCGACAACGTAGGAGCCGTCGTTCCCATCGCCAGGTCGGCGGAGAGCCTCAGGCAGCGCGCGGCGCCCAGCCGCGACGAGCGATCGCCGTCATGAGGGGCGACATCGAACGATCGCGCCGAGCCGTCGCGATCACGACGGCGTGCGACGTGTTCCCTGGCGGATCAAAGACAGTCGGCTTTGCACGTCACCGCCGCGCACGTGTTGTACGCCTGCCAGTTCGTCAGCGCGTTCGGGTGCTGAGCCTTGCAGGCATCCTTGCACGCCGTCGGATCACCCGCATCGGCGCCACCGCCGTCGCCCATCCCGTTGCCACCACCACCACCTCCGCCGCCACCACCACCTCCGCCGCCACCACCTCCGCCGCCACCGCCGGGATTCGCTTCCGCGGCCACCCACTTGTCGACGGCCGCGCGCTGCTCGGTCGTCAGCGCGGGACCATTGTGGAGGCCCTTCGTGACGAAGAGGCTGTTGGCGAGGTGGTAGTTCCGCTGCTTGAACTGCGTGTACGTGGCGGGAGCATCGGCGCCGAAGAAGATCGGGGCGCCGCCCGTGCCTGCACGGTGGCAGCTACCGCATGCCGGATCGACCTTCGGATACACCTCGCCGTTGAAGATCGCCGTCGGGCTCCCGCCGCCACCGCCGCCACCGCCGCCGCATGCGAGGACGCAGGCGTGGAGGGTCGCGCACTCGGGATCGTCCTTGAAGCAGGTGATCGTCGCCTGGCAGCAGCCCGCGTTGTCGCTCATGCAGGCGTTGCATTCCGTATCGTCGAACGCGAGGCTCGCCTTGCCGAGGCACGTGTCGTCCGTCTTCCCCGGAGCCGGCGTGCTGGTCTTCTCCGGCGTGTCCGTGTTCTCGGTGTCGCTCGGATCGGACTGGTCGTCGTCGTCGACGTATCGCGTCTGGGTCTTCGGCGCGCACGCGACTGCCGCGATCACCGCGAGGATGGAGCTACCGACGACGAGGACGCTTCCGACGCGCATTCGTGCACCTCTCTGCGGAGCCCTGGCTGACCGGGACGCCGCCAGCGTCGAAGCACGGCGCGTGCCGGAGGCGATCCGGGGAAGAACCTCAACCCGACCGCGTTCGTGTCGTGCGCGCACGACGCTTCCTGGATCGCGCTCTCGTCCCCCTCGGGATCCAGTCTCCGGGCAGATTCAGTGCAAAATTCCGCGGATTGCGGGGTCGGTTGCATCGCGTCGATGCCGCCTCGCAGCAGCAGGTCGAGGCCTGCACCCGGCAGACGACGCCCCGGTGCAGCCGCATCGGGCTTGCGATCGCGAGAGGGCTGGGCTCTAGGTCGGTCCGGTGCTCAACTTCGTGCCACGACGGGCCAGGGCGGTTGCATTCGCGACTGCCGCTTGCGCCCTCGTGATGGCCGCCGCGCGTCGCGCGCGCGCCGATGCGCCGATGGATCCGCCGCGGCTCGAGGCCGGACTGCCCGCGCCGCGATTGCCGCCCCCGTTCGTGCTCCCGGAGCTCGCCCATCCGCGGTTCGACATCGGGATGGACTGGTTTCTCGGTGCTCTCGCACCCGAGGACGCTGCCCGTCCCACCGCCGTCGCCGGCATCCTGCGGCCCTCGCTCGAGGCGCCGGTGTTCGTGCCGAGACGAATCTTCGTCGGTGTGACCTATCCGCTGGCGATCGGTCTCCCTCCCGACGGAGGGCTTGCTCCAGGCGAGGTCGGTCGGCCCGCGGGCGCGAGGACGATTGCGGGCAACATCGAGACCCACGTGCGCGCCGTCTTCCCGCTCCCGACGTGGCTCGAGATCGGTCTCACGCTCGGCATCGTCGCTCCGACGTCGGGCTTCGACCGTGGCTATCGCCCGAACCGATCGGCGGTCGACGCGGTCTCGTCGCTCGACCCGACCAACTACGTCCACTTCCTGCCCGACCGCGTCGCGCTCCGACCGGCAGGAGATCTCCGCATCTTGCGGGGGCCGTTCGTCCTCCAGGGCCGTCACGGGATCGACATCCTCATCGACGACGAAGGCATCGATCGCGCGAAGGTCGCGGGGAGGCTGCTCGGGCACGTGGGCTACCTCGCCCGGCCCGATCTCGAGATCTCCCTAGAGGCGACGCAGATCTACTTCTTCGCGTCCGATGACAAGAACGACGGAGCGCCGAGCGCCGAGCGCGCGTTTGCAGAACGCTACCGCATCTCCGACGAGCGACGCACGGCGCTGACGATCGGACCAGCGCTGCGCGTCTCGTTCCGTGACGCCGACGTCGGTGCAGCCATCGTGACGAACCTGGGCGATCCCCTCTCGCCCGCGGCTGCCGGGTTCGTGGGCCTCCGTGTCTCCGTGATCGGCCATGTCGGGCGTGCTGGGGGAACGCCATGAGCGGGCGCGCGAGCGTTGCCTTCATCGCTGCTCTGCTCGTCATCAGCGCTCTCTCGAAGGACGCGGACGCGAGCGAGCCGCCCATCGCCGCCTCCCGCTCGAGCAAGGTCGAGTGGCACGACGACTGGCCGCGTTTCACGGCGTGGGAAGGCGCAGCCACGGTCGCCGGCACGGTCGGCGTCTACATCGCGGAGCGCAGGTTCCCTGATCCTGACCGTGCGCGCGTCTCGTTCGAGGTGCCGCTGCTCGACACGGGCGCTCGCTTCTTGCTCCGTGGTCGCACGGCGAACATCCAGCAGGGCTTCGGGCGCTACAGCGACATCGGCTTCCGGATGATGGCGTTCTTCCCGTACGTCGTCGACGACGCGATCGCGGCGCTCGTGGTCCATCGCAATCCGGAGGTTGCTGCGCAGCTGTTCCTGATCGACATCCAGGCGCTGACGCTGTCCGGAGCCACTCAGCTCTTGCTCTCGCGCGCCATCGCTCGTGAGCGGCCGTACGTGCAGGACTGCGTCGACGGCAACACGCTCACGAGGACCTGTGGGACGAGCAACGACTTCAAGAGCTTCTACAGCGGACACGCGGCGGGAGCCTTCACGAGCGCCGGCCTCGTTTGCGTGCACCATCAGCACCTGCCGCTCTTCGGAGGCGGCCCCATCGAGGCGTGGGCGTGCACGTGGGCGCTCGGCGTCGCGACGCTCACGGGCGTCGCGCGCATCGTCAACGACGCGCACTACGCGACCGACGTGATCGCAGGCGCAGGCATCGGTTGGTTCTACGGCTACGTGATGCCCAAGCTGCTGCACTTCCGCAACGGCAAGCTCGTCACGGGGGAGCGCACGAAGCTCCGAGCGACGCTCGAGCGCTTCACTCCGTCGTTCGTGCCCACGATGGACGGCGGAGGCGTGCTCTCCGTGTCGGGCGTTTTCTGAGCGCGACGAAAGCGGCTTCGTGCCAGGCCCGCGTCTCCTTCATTCCGAAAGCGAGCGCAGCCGAACGCTGGTCTCCGTGGCCTCGGACGTGCAACGCGAGCGGCATGCGCGAAGCGATCCGGCTGAGCACGCTCCTCGTCCTCGTCGTTCCGGTCGGGCTCGCGTCCGCGACGGGTGGATGCGAGAAATCGCCGTCTTCGACCAACGCCGAAGCCGTGCCGCTGCCGGGGCTTCCCGGCGATCCGGCAGCGCCCGATGCGCCTTCGACATCGGGCACGTCCACGTCGTCCGGCGATCCTTCTCCGCAGCCGGATCCTCGACCTTCGGGACCGCCCGTCGAGAAGCGCCCGCCCAACGGAGTGAACCAGCACCCTGCGTTCCCGGGGCAGACGCGCGCACCGTCGCACCCGACGAACGTCGCGTTCGACGTGCGCATCGTCGCAAGCGGCCTCGTGAACCCGTGGGCGGTGGCGTTCTTGCCGGACGGGGCGAAGCTCGTCACCGAACGTCCCGGTCGGATGCGCATCATCAGCGCCGACGGGACGCTCTCGGAGCCGCTCGGTGGTCTTCCGAGCGTCGACGCGCGCGGGCAGGGAGGGCTCCTCGACGTCACGCTCGACCCCGCGTTCGCGCAGAACGACCTCGTCTACTTCAGCTACTCGGAGCCGCGAGAGGGCGGAAACGGGACCGCGGTCGCGCGGGGGCGCCTCGTGCGAACGGGAGCTCCTCGGCTCGAGAACGTGCAGGTCATCTGGCGGCAGATGCCGACGATGGACTCCACGAATCACTTCGGATCGCGTCTCGTCTTCGCTCCGAACGGGAATCTGTTCATCACGCTCGGGGAGCGCGCGTCAGGAACGAGCCCGCAGAAGTCCCAGGAGCTCGGGACCGCGCTCGGGAAGGTGGTTCGAATTCGTCCTGACGGAACGATCCCGCAGGACAACCCGTTTGCGGGAACGCAGGGCGCGTTGCCGGAGGTCTGGTCGTTCGGCCATCGCAACGTGCAGGGTGCGGCGATCCATCCGCAGACTGGCGAGCTCTGGGTGATCGATCACGGCGCGCGCGGCGGAGACGAGGTGAACATCGCGCGTCCCGGCAAGAACTACGGCTGGCCGACGATCACGTACGGCATCGACTACGGCGGCGGCCCGATCGGCGAGGGTCTCACCGCGCAGGCGGGCATGGAGCAGCCGCTCTACTACTGGGATCCGTCGACCGCGCCGTGCGGGGCCGCGTTCTACGACGGCGATCTTTTCCCGGCATGGAAGGGGAGCCTCTTCGTCGGCGCGCTCGCGGGCAAGCACCTCGTGCGGTTGACGCTCGAAGGCGAGCACGTGATCGGCGAGGAGCGCTTGCTCGAGGACAAGGGGCGCATTCGCGACATCCGCGTCGGGCCCGGCGGCACGATCTTCGTCTCCGACGAGTCGAACGGACACGTCGTCGAGCTCGTGCCGAGCCTGCCCGGCATCCGGCGCTGAACCGGTCTGCTCGGCGGACGCGTGTACGTCGTCGAGCAGGCCGGTCGGCTTCGGGGCGCCCCCCTGGCGAGAGAGCTTCAGTTCGCCTGAGGCTGCGTGATCTCGGGCGTGCTCTTGCGCGTCTGCGCGCCACGAACCTGCTGGCGTTCGGCGGCCGCGCGGACGAAGCGGGCGAAGAGCGGATGCGGCGCCGTCGGGCGGCTCTTGAACTCGGGATGGAACTGGCAGCCGACGAAGTACGGATGGTCCTTCAGCTCCACCATCTCGACGAGCTTCCGGTCGGGCGACGTCCCTGACAGGATGAGTCCCGCGTTCTCGAGCTGCTCGCGGTAGTCGTTCGCGAACTCGTAGCGGTGGCGGTGACGCTCCGTGATGTCCGTCGTGCCGTAGGCCTCGGCCGCGATCGAGCCGGGGAGGAGCGTGCAGGGGAAGCCGCCGAGGCGCATCGACGCGCCCTTGCTGCGGACGTTGCGCTGCTCGGGCATGAGGTCGATGACGGCGTGCGCAGTGTCGCGCTCGAACTCGGCGGAGTTCGCGCCTTCGAGGCCGGCGACGCTGCGCGCGTATTCGACGACCGCGAGCTGCATGCCGAGGCAGATCCCGAAGAACGGGATCTTGTTCGTGCGCGCGTAGCCGATCGCCTGGATCTTGCCCTCGGTGCCGCGGTCGCCGAAGCCGCCGGGCACGAGCACCGCGTCGACGTTCGAGAGGAACTTCTCGGCGCCTTCGCGCTCGATCTCCTCCGAGTCGATGTACTCGAGATCGACGCGGACCTCGTTCGCGAGGCCGCCGTGGACGAGCGACTCGTGGAGCGACTTGTACGAGTCCTTGAGATGGACGTACTTACCGACGACGCCGATCTTCACGGAGCCCTTCGCGGGCTTCTTGAAGTTCTGGACGATGCGCTGCCACGCCGAGAGATCCGGGCTGCGGCTCCAGATGTTGAGGCGGTCGGCGATGAGGTCGTCGAGACCTTCCGAGTGAAGGAACAGCGGCAGCTCGTAGATGCAGCTGACGTCGATCGCCGAGATGACCGCGTCGACGTGGACGTTCGAGAAGAGCGCGATCTTGTCCTTCGTGGACTTCGTCAGCGGCGTCTTCGTGCGGCAGAGCAGGATGTCCGGCTGGATACCGATCTCGCGCATCGCCTTCACGGCGTGCTGCGTCGGCTTCGTCTTCAGCTCGCCCGCCGTCTCGATGTACGGCACGAGCGTGACGTGGAGGCTGAGCGCGTTCTGCGGTCCGGCCTCGATTTTCAGCTGACGGATCGCCTCGAGGAAGGGAAGCGACTCGATGTCACCGACCGTGCCGCCGATCTCGATGATCGCGACGTCCGGCCGGTTCGGCGACGAGTCGACCGCGTCGCGGACGCGCGCCTTGATCTCGTCGGTGATGTGCGGAATGACCTGGACCGTCGCGCCCAGGTACTCGCCACGGCGCTCCTTCGAGATGACCGACTCGTAGATGCGGCCCGTGGTGAAGTTGTTGGCGCGGGTCATCCGCGCGGTGGTGAAGCGCTCGTAGTGCCCGAGGTCGAGGTCCGTCTCGGCGCCGTCATCCGTCACGAAGACTTCGCCGTGCTGGTACGGGCTCATCGTGCCGGGGTCGACGTTGATGTACGGGTCGAGCTTCATGATCGTGACCCGTAGGCCACGAGCTTCGAGCAGCGCTCCCACCGAGGCGCTCGCCAATCCCTTGCCGATCGAAGAGACGACTCCGCCGGTCACGAACACGAACTTGGTGGGCTTGCGGCTCATCGATGGTGCCTCCGAATCACGTGGAAAAGGCCCTCCCTTACACGTACCCGTGCGTGGCTCGGGTGGTGCTCGGGAACCTCTACCTCCATCTTCGGACGGCGCGAGTAGCACAATGCCGCGGCGAGCCCAAGACTCGATGGCGACGTCGCGTGAGAGCGCCTTTTTCGCGCGGCGTTTCGCGCTCGCGCTCACCGCCGACGAAAAGAATTTTTCCGCCTGGTCGACCGGTTTCAGAACGGACGGCTTCGCGGACCGCGAGGCCACGAGACGAGAGCGCAGGCTCTGCCATTCGACGGCTACGTCGCAAGGTCGAGTTGACACGTCGGCCGAGATAGTTCACTCATCCGTTAACGAATTGCGGACGTGACGAGGAGGCTGAGATGGCGAAGAAGCAGCGGGCACCGATCGTTCTTCAGCCCGGGGGTGGTCGTGCCTACCCGATGGGCGGCCGCATCTCGGCCGTGTTCAAGGCGGATGGGGACGAGACCGAGTCGCGTTACTCGATCTCGGAGTGGTGGCTCGAGCCGCACACGAAGGGCCCCGGCGAACACTCCCACGAGGAAGACGACGTCTTCTATGTCCTCGAGGGGACGATGAGCGTCCTCGTCGACGGTCGCTGGGTCGACGCTCGGAAGGGCGCGTTCATCGTCATCCCGGGTGGCATGCCCCACGATTTCGAGAACCGGACGGACGCACGCGCCGGGATCCTCAACGTGTCCGCCCCCGGCGGATTCGAGGAGCACGTGCCTTCGATCGCAAAGTGGTTCATCGAGAACCCTCCGGGCAGGGCAGGCTGAGCCGTCTGCCGCTCAGCGCAGGCGCCGGAGGTGCGCGAGGATGTCCGCCAGCTCCGCGTCGGTCGTGACCATCGGCGGCATCTTTCCCCGGCCGCGGCGCGTGACGTCGGCAAAGTCCTGCGCACGGTAGAGCAGCGGCCGATCGACGAGGATGACGCCGATGTGACCGCGGGCTTCCGGCCCGTGGCATCCCGAGCAGCGATCCGTGTAGAGCGCGCGTCCACGTTCGGCGTCGCCGTTCGCGAACGGACCGTCCGGCTGCGGCTCGAGCTCTGCCGCGGCGGCATCCGCGTCGATCAGCACGGGCACGAACGTGCCGGCGTCCGGACCGTACGTCGCGGAGAGCCATGTGATGAGCGGCTCGGTGTCTGCCTGCTCGAGGTTGGCGCCCCAGCCGACCATCTTCGTGACGGTCTTCGTCCACTGAGCGCGCGTCAGCCGCTGCTGCGCCAGCATTTCCTGGGAGTGACACGAGAGGCAGGCGCCTTTGACGAGGGCCCGGCCTTCATCGGCGGAGAGGACGCCGGGCGTTGCTGTCGCCGTCGGGTGCGTCTGCGTTTGCGCCGACGTCGCCGCGTCGGGCGCGGCTCCCTCAGGTTTGTCCTTCGAGCACGCGGCCGTCGTGGCGACGAGGGCGAGCGCCACGCTCGCAACGAGGTGGAGAGCGCGCATCACGCAACCTCCCACGCCACGGAGTGCCAGCCGTTCCAGAAGTAGCCGCTCGGATTCCAGTCCGGGTGCTCCGGCTGCGTGTTGCCTTTGCGGTCGGTGGCGCGAGCGAGCGCGCGCATGCGGCCGGGCTCTTTGCGATCGACCTCGAGCGTGAAGACGACCCAGCGGCCGACGCCGGGCTCACCTTCGAGCTTCGCCGCTTTCCAGGTCTTGCCGTCGTCGAGCGAGACCTCGACCTTTGCGATCGGCGCCTCGCCCGAGAACGCCACGCCGGTGATCTTCTGGCGGCCGATCGACGTGCGCGTACCGTAGGTGGGCGCGCCGATGATCGACTTCACCGGGAACGTCGATGCGGGGCGCATCTTCTCGGGCGGCACCGGCGCGCCTGGCTCGACCTTCTCGGTCGGCATCCGGTACGCGGTCTCCATGAAGAAGCCCTTGGCCTCTTCCTTCTGCACGGCGATCTTCGTGAGCCACTTGACCCAGTGATCGCCGGCCCATCCGGGCACCACGAGACGGAGCGGCGCCCCATGCGCGAGCGTGAGCGGCTCGCCGTTCATCCGGTACGCCACGAGCGTGTTCGGATCGAGCGCACGTTCGATCGGGATGCTCCGGACGAACGCCGGGGTCTGCGGCTTCGGCGGAGCGTCCGCGCCGCGGAGATGCACGTGTGTGCCTTTCAGGTGCTCGGCGGCGAGGCCGGCCTTCTCCAGCAGCTCGCGGAGGCGAACGCCGGTGAAGGTCGCTTGCCCCATGGCGCCGTGGACCCACTGGATCCCAGGGACGCGCGGCGTGTGCAAGGCTCGTCCGTTTCCTGCGCACTGGAGGACGGCGGTGACCGTCACGGGCTTGAACGACTTCTCGAGCTCAGCCGCAGTCAGCGTGAGCTTCGTCGCGACGAGCCCCTCGACGTCGAGCGGCCGATCGCGGTGGAGCGCAGGAGGCCCGAAGTGGCTGCGCACGAAGAAGTCCGGCACCGGCGTGATGAGCCGGTCGAACAGGTGCGTCGGCGTAGCGAGGTTCTGTGGAGCCCCTCCCTGGCGAAGGAGCTCGGCGAGAGCCGCCCGCGAAGGGGAGAGCGCAAGCAGGAGCCCGGTGGCCTGGAGCAGGCGGCGGCGCCCGATCATGCGGCGCATCAAAAGGGCGATCGCGACCAGGGGTCAAGGTCGATGCGCCGGCCCGTGCTATGAGGCGGCCCGCAAATGCGATGGGCCGGCATCGGCTCGGGAGCGACAAAGGGAGCGACAAAGAAGAGCGATGAAACGTCCCCAATGGCTCCCCACCCGTTCCGACGTGCCCGGCATCGGCCTCGCGCTCGCGATCGGCGGCATCGCCGTTGCGCTGGTGAAGGTGCTGCCGCCGTCGCCGCTGCTATCGGACGTCCTCGTGGCGCTGCTCCTCGGCGCGCTCGTCCTGAACACGCCGCTCGCTCGCGTCGTCGGGCTCGGGGCCGTCGGCAAGGAGCGCGAGCCGGATCGTTATGCCGCCGGGCTCCGTTTCACCGGCAAGTGGGTCCTCCGCCTCTCGATCGTGCTCATGGGCCTGAAGGTCCAGACGTCCTTCTTCGGCAAAACGGAAATCGCGACCATCTTCATCGTCGCGGCCGCGTCGGTGCCGAGCACGTTCTTCGTCTCGCATCTCCTCGGCGTCTTCTTGCGCGTGCGGCGTCCGCTCGTCGATCTCGTCGCGGGTGGCACGATGATCTGCGGCGCATCGGCGGTGAACGCGATCGCCCCCGCTTGCGGCGCGCACCGCGAGGAGCAGGGCGTCGCGATCGGCGTCACGTTCCTCTTCAGCGTCACCGCGATGCTCTCGTTCCGGACGATCGCGCTGGCGCTCGGGCTCGACCCGTCGTTCGCCGGTCTCTGGAGCGGCCTCGCCGTCAACGACCTCTCGAGCGCCGTCGCCGTCGGCGCGCAGATGGGCGAGAGCGGCGGCGTCATGGCGGCCGCTTCGAAGTCGGCGCGCATCCTCCTGCTCGCTCCGGTGCTCGTCGCGATCGCGCTCGCTCGCCGCGAGGCACGTCCCGCCGGGGCGCGCTCGAGCCAGCTCACCAAGAGCATCGTCGACGCGCTGCCCGGGTTCATCGTCGGCTACGTGGCGCTCGCGCTGGTGCGCGCGACGGGGGACCGCGTCCTCGCCGACGTGGCCGCGTGGAAGAAGCTGATCGACGCGAACCGCTTCCTGCTCGACGTGCTCATGTCGGCCGTCGCTGCCGGCATCGGTCTTCACCTCTCGCTGCGCACGATCATCGGCTCGAGCGCCCGCGCGCTCGCGGTCGGGGCGGGCGCATCGGTGTGGATGGCCGGGCTCACCGTCGCGATGATCACGTTCATCTCACGCGGCGCGACCACGATCGCGATCGCCGTCGGCGCACTGGCGTTCGCGACGACGTTCGTCCTCCATCGCACGTTCGCAGGCAAGGCCGCGCGCGTACGTGGCATCCAGCAACGCTTCGATGCCGGCGATCTGCTGACGCTCGAAGAGGCGACGGTGCTTCTCGACGTCCGCGAGCAGTCCGGCGCCCTCGACGATGCCTTCTTGCGGCGACTCCTCGATCTCCTCAGTCCGTCGATCGGCGAGCTGATCCCCGCGCGCACGAGCCCGCTCGGTCACGGTGAAGGTTGCCGCTGGCTCACGTACTGGGAAGGCAAGTCGGGCTGGGCGCTCGTCGCCGTCGTGCGGGAGGCGGGCTCGGTGACGCCCATCCACGCTCACCCTCACCGGATGTTCGGCAAGGCCATCGAAGGTCGGCTCGAGGAGCTCCGCTTCCGCGAGGTCGAGGACGCTCCGCATGCGAGCAAGAACGCGTGCTGCGTCGAGCTCGTCTCGCGCAACGTGCTCGCGCACGAGGAGCTCGTGGAGGCCGATGGGCTCGCGACGCTCCACGTCGTGCGCGCCGTGGGCGAGACGCCGGCGATCGACATCCAGCTTCGCGGACCGGAGTGCGGCGCTCCAGGCCGGCTCGTTCGCCCGCGCGAGCACGTCGACGTCCTTGCGCTCGTCGTGGGCGCGCGCATCCCCGCCTTCGAAGAGGTCGACGGCCGACCCGGTCAGAGCGGGGACGGCGCCGCTGCCGGGCGTCCTGCGCCCGAAGCGGCCTGACGCAACGCACGGGCGTCTGAGTCGTGTCGTCGCAGCATCTCGACTCGCCTCGGTCTTCGGCGCCTCCGGAGCGAGCACCCGCCGACCGGGCACATCCGGTGCATCGTGGCGCGCCCGTGCAAGACGTGCATCCCGCGGTCGCAGCGACACGCGAGGTACGTGGACGCTCCTCGCTGCGCGCCGTGGTGGCGTCGTTCGCGGTCCACGACTTCGTGCTCGTCGTCTACCTGTTCGTCTTCGTCGCTCTCGTCGCGGCGGGCTCGGGCGAACATCGCTCGCTGTCCGCGTGGATGTTGATCGGCGACCTCGCGTGGCTCGCGGTGGCGGTGACGCTCGCCCGGGTCCTCGACTGGCGCGGGCGACTCCAAGAGGCGTTCTACCGGCTGACGCTCGTCGGGCTCATCGTCGCCTCGTACATGCAGCTTCGGTGGATTCTGCCCGTCGTCACGACGCGGCGGCTCGACGCGGAGCTGCTCGCCTTCGACCTCAGCGCGTTCGGCGTGGAGCCCGCGCTCGCCTGGGATGCGTTCGTGACGCCGGCGACGACCGAGTGGTTCGCGTTCTTCTACTACTCGTACTTCTATCTGCTGGGCGCGCACATCTTCCCGATCGCCTTCCTCGAACGGGACGAGCACGCCCTCGTCGAGTACGCGCTCGGCATCATCACGGTCTTCTGCGTCGCCCATCTCCTTTACGCGGCGGTTCCTGCAGTGGGCCCGCACCTCTACTGGAAGGGGTTCCAGCACGAGCTCACTGGAGATCTCTGGTGGCCGCTCGTCCGGGAGATGGTCGACACCGCCGGCGCGCAGGCCGACGTCTTCCCGAGCCTGCACACCGCGGCGCCGACGTTCTGCGCGCTGCACTCGTTCCGCCACCGACGTCGGCACGTTTTCCGCTGGACGTGGATTCCGACGACATTCGTCGCCCTCCAGATCGTGATCTCGACGATGTTTCTACGCTGGCACTACATGATCGACGTCATTGCCGGCCTCGCGCTCGCCGGGACGGTGGCGAAATGGGTGCCGGTCGTCGCACGATGGGACATTTCGCGACGGCGACAGGGACGGGGTCGGGAAGGGCTTCTGCCACCCGTCTTCTCACCCCTCCGCTACTGGAACCGACGAGGTGCGTCATGAGCGGGCGGGGGCTCCTCGCAGTTGCGGCGATCGCGCTTGTCGGGTGTGTCGGCTCCACGCCTCCGGCGCCGACGCGGTCCACGACGACGATCACGTCCGCGAGCCTTGGCGGTGGTGAAGGCGTCGACCGCGATGTCGCCCTTGCTCGCGCGGAGCGTCGCCTCGTGGTCGCGGCGCGCGAGATCGGCGTCCTCCAGCGTGGCCTGACGCGGCAGCGGCCCGAGAGCGTGCGGGCGGAGCGTGAGCTCCTTCGCCGTGCGGAGGACGAGCGCGCTGCGCTCGAGCGCGACGTGTCGCGGCTGTCGACCACGTCGCCGACGGCTGCGGAGCAAGACGCGATCGAAGCGCGGCTCGACGAGCTCGAGCGGATGCTCGATCAGGCGAGGAAGTGAAGGCGGCCGGCTAGACGAAGCGATCCGATGAGGGGCCTCCGTCAGCTCGCGAGCGCCGTTGCGATCGTCGCGCTCGTCACCAGCATCCTCGAAGACCGCGCGGACGCGGCGGAGCCGACGAATGGCGCGAGCCGCGACCCGCAAGACGATCTCCATCCGGTCACGGACGACGACGATCCGCACGACGAGTTCGCCGCCTTCCCGCTGCTCGTCCCGCACGACAAGCACTGGGTGCGCGCAGGCCTCGAGGTCGGTGCGGTCGTGATCGTCGGGTATGTCGACTACCTCCTGAACACGGGAGCGCGCGGCGGGCTCGTGCAGGCCGGCGACGAGAAGTGGGCGCTCCGCTACGACTGGTCGAAGCTCCGCGGCAAGTTCGTTGGCAATGCGTACGAGCTCGATGCGAATCGCTTCGGGACGAACTACGTCGCGCACCCCGTCGCCGGCTCGGTCTACTACCAGGTGGCGCGCTCGAACCACCTCACGTTCGGTGAGTCGTATCTGTTCTCCGTACTCGGGTCGTCGCTCTGGGAGTACTTCGGCGAGATCCGCGAGCGCGTGAGCGTCAACGACATGATCGTCACTCCGGCCGCGGGGACGGCGATCGGCGAGTCGATGATGCAGCTCGCCGGTTTCTTCGATCGCGGGCGGAGGAACGTGCCGAACCGGGTGCTGTCGTTCCTCTTCGCGCCGGTGAAGTTCGTCAACGACGTTGCGGACGGCTCGGTCCCCCGGCGTGATCCGGTGACCGACGCGCTCGGCTTCCCGACGGAGCCGTGGCATCGCTTCGACGTCCACGGTGGTGTGGCGGCGACGACCCAGGGAAAGACGCGCGGACCGAACGGCATCACGCCGCGGGCCACGTACACCGACGTGCGCTTCGGGCTCGAGCTCGCGGTCGCGAACCTTCCGGGCTACCGCAGCGCCGGGCGGCACGCACGCCTCTTCGACGACGGCAACGTCTCGAGCCTCTTCGCGCGTGGCGCGGTTTCTGACGGACGTGTCGTCGACTTCCTGGTCGGCACGCGTATCGTTCCGATCGGGTTCTACTTCCGCGACGCGCGGATCGACCGTGCGGGTCACGTGCGCGGGCACGGCGCGCTCGTCGGGCTCCGGATGTCGTTCGAATACGGCGTCCACGAGTTCGATCGCGACGGTCAACGCCCGCGCGATCTCGTCTCGGTCGTGAGCCCGCTCGGCATCGCGGCAGAGCACACCGTCGACGCAGGGCCGGTTCGCATCACGACCGGCATCGACGTGTACGGCGCCATCTCGGGCGTCGCGCCGTATGCGCTCGGTGACTGGCGCGCCGCTCGCGGCGACACGGCGGGCTTGCCGACGGCCGTGAGGAACAACGGCTACTACCACTCGATCGGCGTCGGAGCGTCGCCGTTTCTCGAGCTGCAGTGGAGGACGCTCCGTCTCGAGGGAAGGATGCGAGCCGATACGTTCCGCGCGATCGAAGGCCTCGACGAGGCGAACGCCATCGTCGACCGCAACATCGACATCGCCGACCGTCGCGCCTTCGGGCGAGCCGCGGTGGCCTGGGAGCCGAGGTTCGCGCCGCTCCGCCTCGCGTTCGCCGGTGAGATGGGGACGCGGGCCGGACAGATCGGCTCGGTGCACGCGTCTCGCGACGAGACGTCGCTCGCTGCCACCGTGGGGGCTCGATTCTGATGAACCAATCGCTTCGTCTCTCGTGCTCGAAGCTGGGACGTGCGCGCCGGACGGTGCTCTGCGGCGCGTTCGCTGTGCTCGCGCTCCTGTCTTCCGTCGCGCCTGCTCATGCCGAGGAGCCGCGCGCGGCGGCGCCCGCATCGCACACATCGCGGACGGCCTGGCGCAAGCGCTACGACGCCGCGCGCGACGACCTGGTGGACGGCCGCTTCCGTCGCGCCGAGGTCGCGCTGCGCGCCCTCGCCGTCGAAGCAGAGACCGCGAGTGACCGCGCGCTCGCTCGCGAGATGGCGCGCCTCGCGGCCGAATATGCCGAGCGCGCCGAGGCAGGCGTCGGAGCGCCTCGCGGTCCGAGGCGCGACATCCGCACGTCCGACGAGCTGACGCTCCTCTACGCGTCGTCGTTCCTCTACGGCGTCGGGACAGGCACGTGGTTCCTCCTCCAGATCGAGCCCGACTCTGCGGTCACCGCGACCTTGCCCTTCGCCGCGCTCACGGCGGCGCCGGTGATCGCGCTCGCGACCGTCGACGGCTACTCCAAGCTCCCGCGCGGTGTTCCTCACTCGATCTCGTCCGGCCTCTATCTCGGCCTCGCGCAGGGCGCGTGGCTCTCGGCGTTCCAGCACGCACGCGCCGAACGCGTGAAGGCGGAGAGCGATCCCGCATCCGACCTGCGTTGGTCTCCCGAGACGACCGCCACGGTCCTCTGGGCCGGCGCAACGACGGGGGCCGTCCTCGGTGGAGCGCTCGGCAGCTCGCTCGTCACCACCCCTGGCCGCGTCTCGTTCACGGCTTCGACGGCGCTCTGGTCGGGCGCGATCGTGGGGCTCGGCACCGGTGCGATCCATCCGGACGACGAGCGCCGGAGCGAACGGGCGTACCTCGCCGGCGGCATCGGCCTCAATGCGGGCATCGCGGCGGGACTGCTCCTCGCCGGTGACGTCTCGCCGTCCGTCGCGCGGGTCCGCCTGGTCGACCTGCTCGGGATCGCCGGGGCGCTCACGACGACCGGCGTCTATCTCTCGCTCTCGTCCGACGCAGACCCGCGCCTCGCGGAAGGACTCGCCGCATCGGGGGCGCTGGCCGGGCTCGCCACGGGATGGCTCGTGACGTCGGGGATGCCTCGCGAGAGTCCACCGCCGACGACACAGGCTCGCTCGACGTCTCCGGTGACGCTCCAGCCTTCGTTGCGGCCCGTGCCGGGCGGCGCGACCCTCGGCGTGGGCGGCACGATGTGATCGGTCAGAAGATGATCTCGACGCCGCCGTGCAGCCCAAGCTCCGATCGCGATGCGCGCGACGCGTTCACTCGGCCGGAGCGCTCCGCCGTCTCCGCGAGCACCGAGACGCGCAGGTGGCGTGTCGGCCGGTAGCCGACCCACGCTCGGTACTGGATCCGACGATCGCTCGCGTGGAAGCTCTCGTTCGTCGCTACCGGCTCGACGTCGCGAGCCGTGATCTGATCGAACCAGTCGACGCGGAGCTCCGTGCCTGCATCGACCGGCAAGAGCTCGGCCTCGACCCGCGGCCGGACCGTCGCGCCGAGCGCGTGGTAGTACCCTTGTTGGCGCAGCACGGACGTCAGGTGGATGTCGCTGTTGCGCGCCTTCTCCTCCTTCTTCGCATACGCCTGGACGCCCGCGAAGTTGGCGAGACCGTCCAACCGTCCGCGGATCACGAGGTGCCCGACGTGGATGCGCTCTTCGAGCGTCGCGCCTCCGGAGACGAGGGCGATGCGGTCGCGCGGCCTCACGCCGTCGCGGTTGTACTCGTGATGTCCGTATTCGGCGCCGACGTGGAGACCGCCGAAGAATCCATGACCGTCGAGGCGACCCGACTCGTCACGGCGGACGTCCTGGTAGGCGTAGCCGAGCGGTAGGACGTGGCCTGCGATGTTCAGATCGACGAGGCCGCCCTCGGAGCCCGCTGCCTGGATGCGAAGGTCGGTCACCTCTCCGCCGTCGAACCAGCCCTCGCGCCGGCCTTCGAACCCGTATCCCGGGAGGCTCACGATCCGGGACTGCGCGAAGATGCGCGCGTCGCCTTGCGTGACGCCGCGCTCTTGATGCGTGACGCCCACGCTGCTGCCGAGCGTGATGCGGTGCCAGACGTCAGTCGGTAGCCCGAAGCCGTCGACGCGCGTCGCACGTTGCATCTCGAGCCCGTCGATGGCGTCGTGCGCCGCCTTGAACGGCGACACCACCCAGCTGAACGCGCGGGTGATCGGTGACGGGCTTCGCTGCGCGAGCGCCCCGAGCTGGAGCATGGGCTCACCGATGGCGAGTCCCGTCACCGGCGTGGCGATCAGGTCGTTGATGGCCGCGTGCTCACGAAGCTCGCCGACCATCTCCCACGCGGTCGACGCACCGACCGCGATCAAGAACGAGGCCGGGAGCGAGAGTCGATTCGAGCGCGCCGCCGAGTAGTACGCCCAGCCGGCGACGGGATGCGTCAGCCAGTTCGTGTCGAATCGGTTGTTGTCGTACGTGACCGAGTCGAGTGACAGCTTGCTCTCGATGCTCGACCATTTCGGCGCAAGGTCCCAGTCTGCCTCGTTCGACTTGTCGAGCGAGTACTGGGCGAATCCGGCACCGAGGATGACCACTTCCTCGACCGCCGTGCGCACATAGTTCTTCGAATACGGCCGCGTGTACCGGAACGCGGGCTCGTCCGCGCCGACGGGCGAAGCGTCGGGTTCGTCGGCCAGGGCGGTCGCTTCGGTGGCCGCGATCGCGATCGCTGCAAACCCGAAGATCCCGACCCGTGCACGCACGAGGTCGGGTGGTGCATGCCGTGCGCCAGAGCCGTCGCAGCGGTTTGGTGACCTCGTGGAGACGCACGGTCAGCGTGCTCGAGCTATTCGGCCGTGGCGCGCGTTGATACGTTCCGGCTGTGGCACATCCCGTCGTCGGGGGACGGTACGAGCTCGGGCCGGCGATCGGTTCGGGAGGCTTCGGGACCGTCTTTCGAGCGTGGGAACGCCGGACTGGCGCCGAGGTCGCCCTGAAGCTCGTCTTGCGCGGGCTCGGCTTCGAGCTCGCGGCCGAGCGGCTGCGACGCGAAGGTGAGCTCTTGCGTCGAGTCGCGTCGCGCCATGTGGCGCGTGTGTTCGACACCGGAGAGGACGAGAGCGGCGCCTGGCTGGTGATGGAGCTCATCGAGGGCGCGTCGCTCACCGTCGCGAACCTCGGTCGCCCGCTTCTTCCGCACGAGGTGCTCCGGGTGGCACGTGGCCTGCTCGAAGGGCTCGCTGCGGTTCATGCTGCCGGCATCCTCCACGGCGACGTGAAGCCGTCGAACGTCCTCGTCCCGTTCGGAGACACCGCGCTCGACGTTCCGAAGCTCGTCGACTTCGGGCTCGCGCGCGTCGCGCTTCGTTCCGAGATTGCGGCATCGATAGGCGCAGCGACGGCGCCCGAAGGATCGGTCCTCGGCACTGCACGTTACATGGCACCCGAGGTGCTCGCCGGCGCGGAGCCTACAGCGCGTTCCGACCTCTATTCGGCAGGCCTCGTGCTCTTCGAGCTGCTCGACGACGGGCCGCTGTTTCCCGACGCCGAAGGGCGTGCTCAGCTGCGCGCGCGCATCGCGAGCGATCCGATCCTCGCCGACCGCGTGCCGGAGCCGCTGGCCGACGTGCTCCAGCGCATGCTCGCCCGCGACCCGGCCGCACGCTGGACGGATGCGCGAGCGGCTCACGAGGCGGTCGTCGATCTCGACACGGCGCCCGTCTCCATCATGGCCGAGGGCAGCATGCCGCCGAGCGTGCGTTCGAGCGCGTTCCCCTTTTCGAGGCCGCCGTCGTCCCCGGCCGCCGCGCGTTCGAGCGTCGTGCCGATCTCGCGCTCCACGACCCCGCCCGGCTCGATGCGACCCGCGTCGGAGTCCCGCCCACGATCGCCGTCGGCTCCGCCCATCGCGCGGCTCACCGGCTTGCCCACCGACGGTGTCGTCGCGCTGCGCGAGACGCTCCGGCATCTGGATCTTCCGATGCTCGATGCGCTCGCGCGGCGTGAACGCGGCAATGCGACGGGCCGCGTCGCCCGTGCCGTCGCGCTGGCGCTCCGGCTCGAGCTCGACGCCGCTGCGCTCATCCTCGAGCCGCTCGCCATGCAGAGTGACGTCGCTCGTGCCATCGGCACCGCGGTGCTCGCGCCGCGTGCTCGACGTGTGACGCGCGCGCGCGTCGACTCCGATCGCGAGGACCGCTGGGTCGAGACGATCGACGCCGAGCTCGGAGCCATGCTGGTCGCGCTCGCGTCGTCGCTGGCGAGCGCCGACGATTCGGGGCCTGACAGCGACCGTTGCGCGCGGGCGCTCGCGCGGATCGACGCGTTGTCCGCGAAAGAAGGACTGCCGCTCCACGCGGATGCGACCCGCACCACGCTGCGCATCGCGCACGTCGCCGCGCGGGTGCGCAAGGGAGAGCTCGACCGGAGCGTCGCGCTCGATCTCGTCGAGCCGCTTCTCGGCAGCAGCAGCGAAGGGCGCTTCGAGGCGCCGTTCCACGCCGTGGTTCGCGCGCTCTGCGTGGCCGCGCTGTCGAACGACGAGGCGCGCTCGCGCATCGAGCTCGAGCGCGCCGAACGCATCGCCGCAGAGACGGGGACCACTCTGCTCGATGCCGCGGCGGCGACCGCCCTCGGGACGTTGCTCGCGTCGCAGTCCATGCGGGACGAGCGTGCGCTCCTCGTGCTGGAACGAGCCGGAACGCTCCTCGCCCACGGCGACGCGCCGAGCCTCGAGCACGAGGCCGAGCAACATCGCGGCGCCGTGCTGCTCGCGCTCGGGCACTGGGCGGACGCGGCGGTCCATCTGCGCGTGGCACGCGAAGCGGCGCACGCAGAGCGCGCCGGCGATCGCGAAGTCCTCTCGGCGAGCCTCGAGGTCCTCGCGCAGCTCGCGGCGGGCGATCTCGGCGCCGCGTACGCAGCCGCGGCAATTCTCGGCGACGCGCGACTCGCGTCGACGCACGGCCGGACCGCCGCGTTCGGCTGGGTGGCGCGCGCGCTCGCGTCGCTCTCGGCATCGGATCGCGAAGGCGCGGAGGACGCCCTCACGGAAGCCGAGGCTCGCGTGCGCGATGCCGATCGGCAGAACGCCGACGTCTACGTGCTCGTCGAGATCCTGGGCATCTTGTTCGACGCAGCGCGCGGGGCTCTGCCTGACATCACGGGCCCCGCGGCGACGCTCGAGCAAATCGCGGAGGAGCATGGCTTCGAGGGCTTCCACTGGTTCGACCTGCTCGGGGTCGTCGTCGCGCGTATGCCGGATGCGGACATGGCATCGACGATGACCTCCGCGCTCGCGCGGCTCGATCCAGTGCTCGGTCCGCAGAGCCGTCTGGCGCGCGAGCGCCGCACGGATGCGCCGCCCAGCGCGGTGCTCTGAGCGCTGCACGCGTCCGGATCGACGCGAGGAGCATGACCGCGTAAGCTGACGTCCTTCACGAAGGGACGACGCGCCCGGTCCGCGTCGTCGGGGAGCTCTCGCAGACTGATGGCTCGCGCTGCACTTCTTGCTGCTTTGATCGCGTTTGCTCCGACGCTGCCGGAGGCCTGCGCGAAACGTCTCGGCAAAGGCCCCACCGCTGAGCCGCTCGCGTCGGCGGAGCCGCAGACGCTGCCGCCTCCGTCGACGAGCGCAGCAACGCCGGTCGCGACGGCGACGGCGACGGCGCCGCCGGTCTGGGCTCCGCCCGATACGGGCGGTCCCGCGCCTACGCCCGCGCCTCCGCCGATCGCGTCGGCGAGCGCCGATCTCGTCAAGGCGCGTGCGCTTCTGGACGCAGGTGATCACAAGAAGGTTCGTGCGCTGCTGGAGAAGAAGGTGAAGGCAGGGAAAGCCAACCACGAGGAGGCTTCGGTCCTCATGGAGGCGTGCCTGATCCTGCGCGACAAGGCCTGCGTGGAAGCGATCAAGGCGAAGCATCCGGACGTCGAGGGTCCGTAAGCGTCGCAGACGACGCCGCGATCGAAACGCGACGCGCGGCGCAGGTTTGCGATCGCGCGTCGTCGCGCGTGGGTCTCTGCATGAGACGATTCGTCGCATCGACCGCGCCCGGCGGGTTCACCGCTTGCACCGGGGGGTGTGCACGATGTCTCGCCCTTCCGAAGATCACTCCTGGAATCGCGCTCGTCCCGTCGCGACGTCGTGCTGCATCGCGCTCGTTGCCCTGCTGTCGGCGTGTGGCGGCACCACCCGCCGCGCGTCATCGCCACACAGCAAGACGACGACCACTGCCGCAATGGTAGCTCCGCGCGTCGAGCGCCTCGTCGTTGCCGATCGGGGCTCGATTTCCATGGTCGCGCGAGATGGCTGTGTCGCGACGGTGAAAACGTCCGAGGGGCAGGCCGGAGCGCATGACGAGCTCCGCGTTCGTTGTCCGAAAGCCGACCGGATGAAGGCGTGGTTCGACGGCGCCGATCGCGTCACCGCGAGCCTCTCGCTCGAACCCATCCGGGACGAAGACGACGACGACGACCTCAAGCTGCCGGCCGCGAAGCTGCTGACGGAGTCGGGGCGGACGTTGCGCGTCGCGAAGCCCGACGACATCGCCAAGCTCGCGGCGGAGGTCAACGCGCTGGTCGCCGAGCTCGCGTCCGCGGAGCAGGTCTCTCCCGGACCGGCGTCGGCGGACGGCTGGCAGATGCTCCACGTGATGGGCCCGGCGCACGTGCTCTTCGCCGGCACGCCGGCGCGTGGCGTGTTCGAAGCCCGGATGTCGACGAACGGTCAGTACATGTGCGAGTTCATCACCGACGTCGGCGACGGCCCCATGCGCGCCACGAAGAGCGGTTGGATCTCGCCGTCGACGGCAAGCAAAGCGATCGACGAGGTGCTCGGTCCGTTCAACGCGGTCGGCCCCGACGAGAACCACAAGGCGACGTTCGCCGCAGGCACGAAGGGCGGGTCCGAGAGCCGATCGAATGCGGTCTCGACCGCGGCGGTGTTCGAGCGCTTCGCGGCCGTGCAGGAGGCGCTCGGCGACGCCTGCCTTCCGGAGCTCGAAGCCCCGAGCACGCCGCCGATCGGCCTGTGAGCTCGAAGGAGAGCGCTGCTCAACGCAGCGTCGCGAGGTCGAGCCAGCGCCCTTCCGCGCTCGGACGGAACGCGGCGGCGCGCGTGCTCGCGACGGCGACCTGGTCCTCGTGCCAGAGCGGAACGAGGAGCGCTCGCTCACGCACGAGCCTCTCGAGCGATCCGTAGATCGCGCGTCGGGCGGCGGGATCACGCTCCTCGGCCCCCGCGTCGAGCAGCGCGTCGAGATCGGCGTCCCGTACGCGCCCACGGTTCGCCCCGGCCGGCGGCACCGACGACGAATGAAGGAACACACGCAGCACGTTCGGCTCGGTGAGCTCGGGCATCTGCAGCGTCGCCAGCTCGAAGTCGCCTGCGCCGAGGCGCGCGATCATCGTTCCGAGCTCGAGGGGCACGACCTCGAGGGTCACGCCGATGCCGGCGAGGTCCTGCGCGATCTGTCGGGCGATCGTCCCGCGGAGGCGATCGGTCGACGTGAGCAGCGTCAGCCGGAGCGGAAGGACGCCAGCCTCGACGAGCATCCGGCGGGCGGCTTCGGGGTCGAACGGCAGCGGATCCGCATCGGAATGCGCCCAGTGTGCCGGTGGCAGCAGCGTGCTCGCGGCCGAAGCGCGCCCCGCGAGGAGCGTCCGCGCGATCCTCTCCCGGTCGACGGCGAGCGCGAGCGCACGGCGGACGCGCAGGTCGCCGAGCGGGCCGCGATCGGCGCGGGCGAGCATGTACGTGAGGTTCGCGCCGGGCCGCGCGCTCACCGAGATCCCGGGTGCGTCCGACAGCGCAGGCAGGAGCGTCGGCGAGAAGCCGTTCACCACGAGGTCGGCGCGACCGGCATGCATGCGAAGCGCGCGAGCGTTCTCGTCGTGGACGGTCCGGATCGTCACCGCGTGGGCAGGCGCCGGCATTGCGCCGTGTTTCGCCGGATCGAGCGTGATCGACGAGCCCGTCTCTCGCGCGGAGACGACGAACGGCCCGAGCCCGTCGAGGCTGCCCTCCGGACGCGGAGGTGAAGCCGCCTCGTCCGCGCGCAAGATCGGCAGCTCGAGATCCGTCAGCAGGGTTGCGTGTGCGCGTCGGAGCTCGAACACGACCGCATGCGCCCCGCTCGGCGCGACGTTGCCGATGGCATCGACGACGCGCGCGTGTCGCGAACCGACCTCCGGCGACTGGAACGCACGGACGGTCGCGACGACGTCGTCGGGGCGGAACGGAGCGCCGGAATGGAAGCGTACGTCGTCACGGAGCTCGACCGCGAGGGTCCGTTCGTCGATCCACCGCCACGATCGCGCGAGGTACGGCTGCGGCTCGAGCGTGCTCGGGTCGAGGCGCACGAGCCCGGCGTGGAGGAGTCGGGTGGCTCGCACGGCGACCGCGTCGGTTGCGTAGCGCGGGTCGAGCGTCTCGGCGTCCGTCGGCACGAGCAACTCGATCGGACGCTCGCGCGCGCTGTCCGTACGTCGGTGCGAGCAGCCTTGCACGACCGAAGCGGCAAGGACGAGCACAGCCGCTGCTGCTCGATGTGCTCGAAGAAACACGTACACGCTTTAGCAAAGGCGAGCTCCTCCGACGATCGAAAGCACGCGCCGGAGCGTTCGATCGTGCCATGTGGACACTCGCCGAGGGCCCTCGGGGTTGTCGTCCTCGCTCAGGGCAGAGTAAAAGCGAAGCGATGCGCGCAGTACGTCATCTGGTCCTCGGGCTCGCCACGGCCGCTTTCGTTCTCTCGGGCACCGGCGGAGACGCGCGCTCGCAGACGCCGCCCTCGAGCGGAAGCACGCAGGGGCGTGCACCGGAGATCGAAGCGGCGGTGCGCGCCCTAGTCCGCGACCGTGCGCTGAAGGACGCCCAGATCGGCGTCGTCGTGATGGATGCCGAGAACGGCAACATCCTCGCGCAGTCCGGCGAGCACACTGTGCTCAATCCCGCGTCGAATGCCAAGCTCTACACCGCGGCCGCCGCGCTCGCGATGTTGAAGGCCTCGCACAAGTACCAGACGACCCTGAGCGGCACGCTCAAAGAGGGCGGCGTCTCCGGGCTCACTCTTCGCGGTCACGGTGATCCGTCGCTCCGCTCGCGTGATCTCTGGCAGATGGTCCTGGAGCTGAAGGCGCACGGCGTCCGCCGCATCGACGGTGACATCTTCGTCGAGCAGAAGTTCTTCGACGAGCAGACCACGCCTCCCGCCTTCGAGCAGCAGCCGAACGAGTGGGCGGCCTTCCGCGCTCCGGTGAGCGCGGTCGCTCTGAACGGGAACACGGTCACGCTCGCCATCCGCCCGACCGGGGAAGGGAAGCCGGCGAACGCCTGGTTCGATCCGCCGGGCTTCGTCGACATCGACGGGAGCGTGAAGACAGGCGAAGACGGCGCCGACACGGTCATCCTCGCGCTGTCACCGAACGGCAAGCGTCTCTCCGCCAAGCTCGCCGGCAGCGTCGGCGCCGACGCGAAGCTCGTTCGTTATACCCGCCGGGTCGACGATCCGCGGCTTCTCGCCGGCTACGCGCTGAAGGCGATCCTCGAGGAGCAGGGCCTGAAGGTGGGCGGCGACGTCAAGCTCGGGAGCGGGGAGAAGGGCACCGTGCTCGCCCGCCACGAGTCGGAGCCGCTCTCGACGCTCCTCTACGCGCTCGGGAAGAACAGCGACAACTTCTACGCCGAGATGATCTTCAAGTCGATCGCCGCCGAGACGAAGACGCGCCCGGCAAAGAGCCAGGAGTCCGCCGACGCGATCACGGCGTGGCTCATGAAGAACGATCTCGGTGATGGGGGTGTCGTCGTGAAGAACGGCTCGGGCCTGTTCGATTCGAACCGCACCACTGCGTTCAGCGTCGCCAAGCTTCTTCGTCACTGCTGGCAGGACACGTCGGTGAAGAACGAGTTCGTCGCGCAGCTCGCCGTCGGCGGCGTCGACGGCACGCTGCACAAGCGATTCCGGAGCACGCGAGCGCATCGCGCGGTCCGCGCGAAGACCGGAACGCTCGATGATGCGATCGCGCTCTCGGGCTACGTGCTCGGCCCCAGCGGCAAGAACACGATCGCGTTCTCCATCCTCTTCAACAAGGTCTCCGGCCACGCGGCGTCTGCGCGGATGGCGGCGGACAAGCTCGTCGAGCTGATCTACGAGCGCCAGTGGAAGTGAGCGGAGCGCGCGCCGGGGAGGATCCCCTCACCGCGTGGGTGGCTACCCCCTCGACCGACCGGCCGTCTGTCCGCGTCGATGGGGCTCGCCGACTCCGGGGTAGCTCGGCGTTCCTCGACGATTTGCATGCGCATCCACGCGGCGTGGGTCCGTCTCAGCGTGGGTTGTCGCAGTGGACTGACCTTTGCAGCCGATCGGGGGGGACGATCTGGCCGACGCGGGAAAATGCGGCATCGGCTTCACCGAGATCTCGCTGGCCAGCGGGATCTCGGTAACCGCGAGCGTGAAAGTTCGCTGCGCGCGCCCTCTCCGAAGAAGGGACGAGGGCGCATCGCATCCGCTCGTCGCGTTCGTCGCGCCGGCGTCAGTAGCCCGGCGGCAGCACGAAGTCGTTCAGCGGGGTGTCGTCCCGGCAGTCGTCGGTGCTACCGGTGCCGTCGTCCTTCTGCGTGCAGTGCTTGATCGGACCATCGAGGTACTTCATGTAGAGGTCGTGGAAGCCCGGAAGGACGAACTCGCGATCCGGACGGTACGTTCCCCACGAGTTCTTCACTCGGACGAACTCGATGTTGGCGCTGGGGGAGAGCGCGGCCTCGAGCGCCTCGGGGCGGGTCTCCGCGACACCGGCGCGTAGCGTCCCGAAGCCCGGCACGTCGTTGATCTGGTAGTCCTCGACCACCACCATGTGGCCGCCCTGGCTGCCCGGCGTGGCGGGCGGCGCAGCGAAACGTCCCTGCGCGTCGAGCGCGTTGAAGTCGACGTACCACGACATGATCACCGGCTGCTTGTCGTGCATCGCCTTCTGGACGCGCACGAGCATCGATCGTCGTGCGGTGGTGGACCACGAGCTGCTCGGGTAGCTGGCCATCTGCCAGGCGTACTTCCCGGTGCGCGTCCACGTCGAATACGGCGAGCGCGTGCCGATCGCGTCCTGGAGCGTGCCGGTGAGGGGCTCCTTCGTGACCGGATCGCGCAGGCGGACCTTGATGTCGCTGGCGCGGCGGATCGAGGTGAAGCGCGTGCTGACGGTGCTCCGATCGAGCGTGCGCGTCACGCTGGCGCCGAACACCCTGTTGAGCTGCGTGACGATGTTCGGCGCGAGCTCGAACGCCTTGTCGAGCTCCTTGCGCACGAGCGCGCGGTCGCGTCGGGCCTCCGGCGTCGAGAGAGCGCCGCTCTTCAGCGATGCGTTCATCTTGTCGAGCGCGGTCTTCTGGCGGAGCGACATCTCCGCGTTCGCCTCGGACGGGATGAACGAGCCTTCGTACATGATGCCGTACCGCGCGATGATCTCCGCTGCGGTCACGTACCATCCACCCGTCGAGATCTCGTCGGACGTTGCGCCGTTCGCGATCTGATCGAACCAGTGCCAGTAGGTCCAGTACGACTCGCTCATGTTGAGCTCGGACGCGCCGGGCACCTGTTTCGCGAGCGACTCCGCCCAGCTCGCTGTCGCGTACAGCCAGCAGTTGCCGATCGACTGGCGCTTCACGCGCGAGTTGTCGATGTCGACGATCGCGTCTTCGCTGGCGGCGAGCTCGTCCTCCTCGGCGTCGGCATCACCCGCGAACGAACATCCGGCGGTGAAGATCGATCCAACCGTGAAGAGGGCAGCTGCAAGCCACGAGCGGCGAGCGAGATCGAATCGCATGAAGGTCTCCAGGTTCGCGACGAGGATGAAGACGAAATGAAGATGGAGCTCACCCGCACACGCGCTCGCTTTCGAGCGGCGTCGTGTGGCGGGCGGCGGGAGTAGGCGTCTCGCCCGGAGCGCGCGTCGTTTCGGTCAGGGAGGGAGCCGAAACACGGTGGGGAGGGGAGGAGGAGGAGGTCGCGCTCTCGTCGAGACGAAGTTGGTCTAACACACAGTTGCGCACACGCAACGCGAATGTACGTTTCCGTGGCGGTCACCGACGTAAGCAAACAAGCTACGGAATGGATTGAAGAATATGGAGAAGCGAAGATGCCGCTCGCGCCGCGAGAGAGGGCGGCGCGCCAATCGTGACTTGGGTCGTGACTTGGATCGTTCTTGGATGGTGAGCTTGTACGTCGGTGCAGGTGAGATCTTCCTTCAGCGCTTCCGAGCTCGGTCGTCCAGAGACGCCTCGCGAGCTTGGGTGTACGTTCGGCCGAGCGATGGATCCCAAGCGAAAGCTGAAAGGCATGCTCGCTCGCATCTTCTCGGACGCGGTCGCCGAGCCCGCCGAGCGTGAGGAGCTGCGGGCGTATCTCTCGTCGAACGCGCTGACGATGCCGGAGATCAAGGCCGTCTTCGAAGACTTCGTCCAGACGACGTGGAAGATCACGATCGCGGACGGTGTCGTCTCCGATCGCGAGAAGCAGCGGATGCGCGAGATCTTCGCGGTCCTGGCGCTCGACAAGAACATCCTACCTCCCGAGTGGGCCGCCCTCGTCGACTGACGCCAGCGCACTCGAGCGACGCGCGCGCCAGCGACCGAGCGCGAACGAACGAAAGAGCCGCACCCGCAGCAAGCGTGGGCGCGGCCCTGTCTCGTCTCGTCTCGTCTCGCCCCTGCAGCCTGGAGCCTGAGGAGCGTCCCTGTGAGGCCTGAAGCTTGAGGCCCAAATCAAAGCCCCAAAGCCCGAGCCCCGGCTCAATCCCTCATATGCTTCCGGATCTTCCCGAGAGCCTGCTCCTGCAGCTGCCGGATGCGCTCGCGTGACAAGTTGTACTTGTCCCCGATCTCCTTCAGCGTGAGCTCGTCTTCGTCGTCGAGGCCGAAGCGCCAGCGGATGATGCGCGACTCGATCGGCGTCAGATGCCCGAGCAGGCGCCGCACCTCTTCGCCCCACTTCTGCGAGATGAGGCTCTCGTAGGGCGACTGCATGTTCTCGTCCTGCAGGAAGTCGATGAACTTCCGTCCGTCCTCGTCGCCGACGGGACGATCGAGCGAGAACGGCGTCTCCGCCCAGGCGCCCTTCACCTTGTCGAGCTTCTCCTGCGGGATGCCGGTCTCCTTCTCGAGCTCGTCGAGCGTCGGATCGCGGCCGGTGCGTGCGATGACCGCCTGGGTCGCACGCTGAACACGGTTATGCGTATCGAGCATGTGGACGGGGATGCGGACCGCGCGGCCTTTGTCGGCCAGCGCGCGGCTGATCGCATGTCGGATCCACCACGACGCGTACGTCGAGAAGCGGTACCCGCGCGTGTGATCGAAGCGCTCGACGGCCTTCATCAGGCCGATGTTGCCCTCCTGGATCAGGTCGATGAGCGGAAGCCGGCCACGGTTGTATCGGCGCGCGATCGAGACGACGAGACGGAGGTTCGCTTTCACGAACTTGTTCTTCACGCGCTTGCTGTGGCGTGAAGCGTCCGAGATGCCCTGCAGGTACTTCTTGTACCCGGGCGCGTTCGCGAGCGACGGCGCCTCGACCTGAGGAGTCGGGGTCGAAGCGACCGCGATGCCCTCTTCCTCGACGTCTTCGACCGGCGGCGGCGCGCCGAGGTTGCGCACGGCCTCCTCCGCATGCGCGATCCAGAGGCGATCGGAGTCGGCCAGGCGGATCGCACGCGCGAGGCTCTCGCAGAGCGCGCGGTACTTCTTCTCCTGATCCTTCGTCAGCTTGTTGCGCTGCTTCTTGTACGTGCGGACGTACTTTCGCAGCTCCGCGATCTGCGGCACGTCGATCGCGTCTTCGTCCTTGGGGAGATCCGTTTCGAGCGCGTCGAGCGCGTGCTCCGTCGCAGGGAGGAAGCTCAGGATCGCGCACCAGTGCTCGACCTCCGCCTTCTCGACGTCGATCGCAGTGTCGAGCTCCTCTTCCTGACCCATGACGGCGTGGGTCGCCATCTCGCGGAAGTAGCGGGCGAGCATCGAGTCGCCGCCGCCTTCGTCGGCTTTCGTCTTCGTCGGCGGGCGCGGCTCGTCGGCTTCCGCCGCTTCGGCCTCGACCGCGTCTTCGAAGTCGAACTCCTCTTCGAGGACGACGAGCTCGCCTTCCGCAGCGGGGCTCGCCGTCGATACGGCGACATCCTCCTCGGACTCGTCGTCCGGCGGCGTGATGACGTCTTGGGGTTCAGCGAGGGCGGCGTTGCTCTTCTTGCTCATCGCAGCCTCGTTTTTGACGGACCGGCGAGGCTCCGTCGCTCGAGTGGGTTTGGTGGACGAGGACCTTCGGGGCATCGATGACAAGTCGCTTGTGGCTTTTGACGAATGGCCGTTTCGGAGTCAGACCGTGGCGACCGCTGGGGCGGCGAAAAAAGCTTCTGGCGAAGAGCGGGGATGCGGCCAAGACGCATGGGCGCACGCCCGTCGGATTCGTCATCGTAACGAGATCCCAGCAAGGGTGTGCGCCCGAAAAATCGTGCAAGGAGCATTCTCACCTGGGGCACCTGTCCAGGGGTACGGCTCTGCTCGCGAAACCGGGCCGGCGCGCGAGGAAGGGACAGGGCCTCGAGCGCTGGTGCCGACCCAGCCTCGGATGTATGTGACTCTGCGTGCCGCGCGGGCCGTTAGAAAGTCGACGTCGAGCCGTGTACGCCCGCAGTCTGGCCGCGTGGGCCGCGGTCTCGGTGCGTCGGTCGCGAGGGGTTGGCGTCGCCATCGTCCTCGGGTCCTTGATGCACGCGGCCGGCCATGCGTTCCTCGCCGCCGCCGCCGGGGTGCTGGCCCGGTCATTGGCGCGGGGGAGCGCCCCGATGGACGCGGGATCCACGGCGTTCTTCGAGGAGGTCGTCGGCGTCGCGGCGACCGCGGAAAATGCGCTCCTGACGCTCGCGCTCTTCGGCGTGTTCGCGGCGATCGTCAAGTTGGTTGGCGCCGCGCTCGCATCGTGGGCGGAGGCCAGGGTCGCGGGTGATGTCGGCGCAAACGTCCGGCTGACGGTCCTCGACGACGTCCTCTCTCTCGAAGACAGGCGTACAGCACGACACGACCGTCATGGATCGGCCTCACCTGGCGCAAGGAACGCACGCTCCGCGCCGGCCGCGACCGGCGATGCGTCGGATGTGAACGACGAAGCTGCGTCGTCCGGCGGGCACGCCGATCGTCTGGCTGCGCTGACGAGCCATGTCGCGGACGTCGAGCGCGGTGTGGCGCAGGGCGTGCTCGCCGAGCTCCGGGCGTTGATGCAGCTCGTGCCCCTCGGGGTGCTGCTCGTCCTCCTCGCTCCGAAGCTGGCCGGGAGCGCGGTCGTGGCGCTCGGCGGGTTCGGCCTGCTCGCCTTCGCGCTCCGTCGCGCGTTCAAGCGCGCGCACGCCAGGGCCGCAGCGTCGGCGGGGGCGCTCGTCGAAGCCGCGGACGAAGCTGTGCGCCATGCCGAGCTCTGGGCGACGTACGGCGCGAAGCGGCGCATCCGCTCACACGTCGCCTCCGTGGGGCGCGCGATCGCGCGGGAGGCCGCGCGCATTCGTGTTCGAGCGTCGCTCCTCTCGTCGACGAGCGAGGTCCTCGGAGCGATCGCGCTCGTCCTCGCGCTGCTCCTCGCTTCGCGCGGTGCGCTCGGCGTCGATCACGGCACGGTGGTCCCGTTCGCGATCGCCTTCTTCATGGCCTACCGTCCGCTTCGAGAGCTCGTCGATGCCAGGCTCCTTCGCGCGCGCGGAGAGGCCGCCCTCGACGCCGCGCTCGGCAACGTGGGCGAACGCGGCGAGCGCCCCGATGCCGACGCGAAGCGAGCGCCGGCGTTGCCTCTGCTTACGACGTGGACGCTCGATCCCCTCGTCCTCACCGCGGTTCGTGCACGGCACGGTTCGCACGCGCCGCTCTCGCTCGAGGTCGCGCCCGGTTCGATCGCAGCGGTCGTCGGACCGACCGGGATCGGCAAGACGTCGCTCCTGCGCGCGCTCCTCGGGCTCGAGGGCCTGACATCGGGCGAGATCTGGTATGGCACGCTCGACCTCGATGCGGCGGGCGTCGGCCCAGGCGAGAGGCCGTTCGCGTGGGTCCCGCAGGACGCGCCGATCGTCGGCGACACGCTGGCGATCAACGTCGGTCTCGGGCGTGCGGACGACGACGCCGCAATCCCCGACCCGCGGCCCGTGCTCGCGCAGCTCGGGAACGACGAGCTCGCGACGTCGCTCGGTGATCAGGTGCTCGGTACGGTGAGGCCGCTCTCGGGCGGCGAGCGTCAATGGGTCGCCGTGGCGCGTGCGCTCGCGACCGGTCTGCCGGTGCTCTTGCTCGACGAGCCCACGAGCGCGCTCGATGCGGCTTCGCAGACGCGCCTCCTCGAAGGCCTCGCGCGATTGCGCGGGAAGCGTACGGTCATCATCGTCACGCATCGCCCGGAGCCGCTCGCGATCGCGGACGTGATCGTCCGGCTCGATGCGGCGACCGTTCCGTCGGGACTGCAGGAGGAGACGCCTGCGCCGACCGCGTCAGTCAGCCGAGAACCTCCAGTGCCGGCCCAGCGGTGACCGTGACCGCGTCGGCGCGCCGGAGGTCTCCGTCGAGCACGTAGGCGCCCTGTTCGCTCGGCGGAAAACGCACCTCGAGCCGCTGGACGAGACGATCGATGCGCGGGCCGAGCAGCGGCCGTGCCGCGAGGACGAGCGGCATCTGCGGGCCGAGGGCGCGCGCGCCGAGCGGCGTCCCGACCGTGTGAAAGCGGTCGAGCTCTTCTCCGGCGCGATACGTCAGGCGCAGCGCGAGGCCGAGGTCGCGGACGACGCTCGCGCAGAGGAGGCTCACGCGGTCGAAAGGCGCGCCGGCCTCGACGCCGTCGATCGTGATCGCGCACGGGCTCGGGTCGAGGACCCGGCGTGCAAACCGCGAGCCCACGAAGCTACCCGCAAAGACACGCGCCGCGATCCGCGCCGCCGCGACGTTGCCGCCCGCGCCGCGCGCGTCGTACAGCTCGAAGAAGCGGGCGACGAGGCCGGCGCCGAAGATGAAGCCGACGCGGTCGCCCCCGCGATCGTCCTGCACCCGCAGCGACGGCCGGCGTGTGGAGCGGACGGAGCCGTCGGCGATCGCGTCGAGCAGACGCGCGAGCCAGCGGACGCCGTTGCCGGAGAGCCCCCAGTTCCGCGCCACCGTGCAGACCGTTCCCCCGGGCGCGAACGCGACGGGTGGCAGTGCCCTGCCGTGCGCCGCTCGTGCGAGCGCGCTCACGCCTGCCATGTACGAGCCGTCTCCCCCGGCGAAGACCACTGCGGCGCGCTTGTCGCGCGCGCTTCCGAGCACCGCCTGCGCGATGGCGTCCAGGTCTGCGAGCGAGCGCGTCTCGTGCAGCTCGATCCCGGCGCGCGGTCGTCGAAGCTCATCGAGGAGCGGGCCACGCTCGCGCAGGAGACGTGCGCGACGATTCACGACGACATGCGCGTGCAGACGCTAACCCTCCTTGCTCCTCGTCGCGAAGAGGAGATAGCTCTTACACCATGAGGTGTTTCGTTCGTACCTTCTCGCGGCTGGCGGTTCGCCCAGCGCTCGTGCTTGTCGCCGTCGCTGCCTGCGGGAGCCCGGCGTTGCGGGCGGCGGAGCAGGGCGACAGCACGAAGCTCCGCGCGGAGATCGCGCAGAAGCACGACAAGGGAAAGCTCTCCAACAGCGAGGCCGCTGACCTCGCGCGTGCGGTCGCCGAGCGCGAGATCACGACTGCGAAGGACGAAGCCACTGCCCTTGCTCGCCTGCGCGAGACGCGTGCCTGCGCATCGGAGCTCGACGACGCGCTCGAGTCTCGAATGAAGACGCGCGACGCCGCCGGCGCCGAGGCCGCGCTCTCACGTCTCGAGGACGGCAAGCTGAGCAAAGGAGATGCGCGCGCGTGGCTCGATGACGCCGATGATCGCTGGCGCGCCGTCGCCACGCGAACCCTGCATCGTGACGAGGATCGGAAGCGGCGCCAGGCGGCCATCCTCGATCCGAGCCCACGCGTCCGGAGGAGCGCCATCCGAGCGGCGGCAGAGGCGAAGGACCCGACCGACCTCGACCTGCTCTTCGAGACGGCTCGTCTCGACCCCGAGCTCCTGCTGCGCAACGAGGCGGTCCGATCGATGAGCGCGATCCTCCGCGCGCTCGATGACAAGGCGCGCCCGCGGGCCGCTCGGATCGCCGTGGACCTGCGGGACGTCTGGACCTCCGGTGACGACGCCATCAAGGAAGACGTGGCGGTCGCGTGGGGGCTTTCTCCCGTCTTCGAGAACGGCGGCCGCGAGGCGCTCCGCGTCGCCCTCGCGAGCACGAACGGTCCGGGGGCCATCGCGGCCGCTGGCGTCGTCGTGCGCAACGCGGGAAAGGACACCGAGCTCGTGACCTCGGGGAGTGCGCTTCTCGCGCGCACGATCATCGACGGCTCGCGACGCGATCGGCTCCACGCGCTCGCCGTCGCGAGGCCCGAGGGGCTGATGCTGGAAGCGATTCGAAAGGCGGCGCAGGACGACGACCGCGAGATCAAGGTCCCCGCGCTCGCGAGGCTGCTCGACTCGAAGCCCGACCGCGAAGCTGCAAAGAAAGAGCTCTATGCCATCGCCGGTTACGGCGTGAAGGGCGGCGGCAGGGCGGACGACCCGCGCGGGCTCGAGCACGCGGCTCGTGCTCGCCACGAGCTCGCCGCAGCGGGGGAGCTGCGCGTGCAGGCGTGGATCGAACAGGACCTCGCCGCGCCGGAGCCGATTCGCAAGACGTCGGCAGCGTCGGCGCTCGCCGCGCTGGGACGGCCGGCGCGTGCAGCGCCACTCCTCGCCGATCCGGATCCGAGCGTGCGAACGCGCGCCGCGTGCACGATGATGGTGGCGTCCCGACGCTGAGCTGGGCACGTCTCCGAGCCGCGACACCGCCCCGCGGTCGTTGACACGTCCGAAGAGGAGCCTGTACGAATCGAGCGCGATGCGAAACAACGTGCTCGGCCTGGCTTTTGCGGCAACGCTCGCTCTCGGTTCCACCGGTTGCGTCAAGAAGATGCTGCTCAACGGGCAGATCCACTCGACGCGCATCGGCGCAGGCGCAGCCGACACGATTGGCGACTACGAGATCGCACGCGGTGCGGCTGCCGGCGGCGTCCTGCAGTTCGAGGGCATGCACCGGCTCGCGCCCGACAACGAGGACGCGCTCTTCATGCTGCTCCGCGGCTGGGCGGGCTGGGGCTACGCGTTTGCATCGGACGACTACGAGGCGGCGATGCTCGCCGGCGATGAAGCGGCCGCCGAGTATCACAAAGGCCGAGCGAAGCTCGCTTTCGATCGCTCCATCGCCTACGGACTCGAGCTTCTCGCGAAGGAGGACGAGGGCTTCTCCAACGCGAAGAAGAACGCCGACGCGCTCAAGGCGTGGCTCAAGAAGCACTTCGACGACAAGGAAGACGCCGAGACGCTCTTCTGGCTCGGATCCGCGTGGCTCGCGCGGGTGAACCTCCTCAAGGACGAGCCGGAGTACGTCGCCGAGCTGTACGTCGGCGTCGAGGTCCTCGAGCGGAGCCGGGAGTTGCATCCGGAGCTGATGGCGTGGGGTGCGACCTCGACGCTCGCCGCGTATCACGCGCGGACGGCGATGGCCGAGCTCGACGAGTCGAAGAAGCTGCTCGACCTCGCCCTCGAGAAGACGCAGCGCAAGTCGCTCGGCATTCTCGTCAACTACGCGAAGTACGCGTGCGTGAAGAGCGACCAGGCGCTCTACGAGAAGGTGCTGAACGAAGTCCTTGCCGCCGAAGACCCGGACCCGAACCTGCGCCTCCAGAACGCCATCGCGAAGCGTCGCGCCAAGCGAGCCCTCAGCAAAGCCGCGATGGAGGACTGCGGCTTTTCGCCGTCCGAGCCGCCGAAGCCAGCGGCCTCCGAAGCCACCCCCGCAGCGCCGTTCGCCGCAACCCCGGCCCCTGCTGCCCCCGCCACGAAGTAGGCTGCAACGCAATCCCCCGCGGCGCGGGGTGGGGTAGCCGCAGCGAGGCGAACCCTGGGGCCCCCGCGCCCGCGAAGCGGATGCGCGGGGGTTGCAACGCAATCCCCCGCGGCGCGGGGTGGGGTAGCCGCAGCGAGGCGAACCCTGGGGCCCCCGCGGCGCGGGGTGGGGTAGCCGCAGCGAGGGGAACCCTGGGGCCCCCGCGCCCGCGAAGCGGATGCGCGGGGGTTGCGAAGCAATCCCCCGCGGCGCGGGGTGGGGTATGGGGCGAAGCCCCATCAAGAAGAGACTTGCGGCTTTCCCGTCCGAGCGTAGGGTCGAAAGAAGCGGCACGCCGCTAACGCTTGTCACTGGAAGGGGAAGGAGAGTCTTCCATGCTTCGAAGGTTGATGATGGTGGTGGCTGTCATGGTCGCCATGCTTGGCTTCTCGCGTACCGCCCGTGCGGACGCGAAGGAGATCAAGCTAGGGACCCTCGCACCGAAGGACTCCGCCTGGGGCAAGGTCTTCGGCGCGTGGAGCAAGGCGGTCGACGAGGAGAGCAAAGGCGCCGTCAAGCTCACGTGGTTTTACAACGGCAGCAAAGGCGACGAGATCGCCATGGTCGGCAAGATGCGCAGCAAGGAGCTCGATGCGGCGGCGATCACCGCCACGGGCCTCGCGCAGATCTGGCCGCACATCGGCGCGCTCCAGATGCCGGGACTCTTCCCGACGTGGGCCAAGCTCGACGCAGCGCGCGAGAAGGTCTCGCCGAAGATCGACAAGGAGTTCGCTTCGCAGGGCTTCGTCATCCTCGGCAAGGGCGACGTCGGCATGGCGCACCTCATGTCGCGTGGCGTCGCGATCCGCACGCCGGACGATCTGAAGAAGGCGCATCCGTTCTACATCGCGGGTGATCCTATCGGTCAGAAGTTCCTCGAGACCGTCGGCGTTCCGTCACCGAAGGCGCTCACCGTTCCGGCGATCTTGCCGGCGGTGTCGTCGCGCAGCGAAGGCTCGATCGACGTGATCAACTCGCCGTCGATTGCCGCCGAGCAGCTCGGCTGGGCCCCGCACATGACGCACATCAACAATCAGGTCACCGGCATCGGTATCGGCGCGCTGGTGATGTCGAAGGAGACCTACGACGGCCTTCCGGCTGACGCGAAGGCCGTCCTCGAGCGCACCGGCAAGAACACGGGCAAGCTCCTCACCGACCGCATTCGCGCGATCGACGAGGCCGCGTTCAACCGTCTGAAGGGCAGCAAGACCGTCGTCGACCTGAACGACGCCGAGAAGGCGGCCTGGGCAGCGACCTTCACCAAGGTCCGCAACGCGCTCAAGGCCGAGGGTAAGTTCCGCGCGGACGTCTTCGACGAGGTCGTCGCCGCGGCGCAGTGACCTGACTGACCGAAATACGGTCGTGAGCACGAAGGCCTCGGAGAGCGATCTCCGGGGCCCTTTTTCTGCCTCGTCGTGGTCGAAGCCTTCCGGCTCGGTTGCTGTCGAAGCAGCGCGCTTCGACGGTCCACGGCGCGACGCGGCGCGGCGACAGGCAGAGCTCCGGAGGTCCGGAAGAGCGGAGTCACAACCGATCGGAAGCGTCTCCGAGCTCGGGTTTCTCCATGTGCCCAGAAAAGCTCGTGTACCCTCGCGAAAACATGGCAGACGAGGAAAAGCCTGACGACAGCGGCGAGAAGCCCGAGTCGAAGGTCGGCGACGCCGCTCCGGCGAGCAGACCCTCCGGAGCGTCAGAGCAGGCGGAGGCGTCCGCGAGCTCCGACGACGACTCGGACAGCCCGAAGGCTGTGAGCGCGGAGAAGAAGCGTCCGTCGTCGCCTTGGCCGAGCGCGCAGAAGAGCGAGAAGCCGCCGCCCGTCGGTTCGTCTTCGTCTTCGTCCTCGGCCGCATCGTCGCCGAAGCCGGAGGACAGCGGGAAGGCCGCGTGGGGCGCGCCGCTCGCGAAGCTCGATCGTGCGTGGACGACGCTCGAGTCGCGGCTCGCCGCGGGCGTGCTCGTCGCGGAGATCGCGACGCTCGTGTTCTGGATTGGCATTCGCGCACTGTCGGCGACGGGCCGCGGCGGTCCGGGCATGGTCTTCCGAGCGCTGTTGACGGGCCTCGTCCTCGGCATGGTCGCGCATCGATTCTCGAAGAAACACGAGAAGCACGAGATCATCACGACCGCTGCCGTGCTGAGCGGCTTCGTCCTCGGCACCCAGTGGGGCGACGCAGGGACGGCGTACTTCTCGAACCTGTTCGCCTGGCTGCAGAACGCGTCGATCCTCGTCTTCTTCGGTGGCGTCAGCGATCTCGCAAAGCGCTTCACGCTGTGGCTCGCGCTCCTCGGCGCATCGCTCGCGACCGCGCAAGGCAAGCACATCAACGTCGATGTGGTGATGCGCTTCCTCTCGCCGCGCGCGCGTGTCCCGGTCGCGGTGCTGGGATGGCTTGCGGCGGCGATCGTCTCGATCTTCGCGTCGTGGGGCTTCTTCGATTACGTCGCGGTCGAGGAGATGCGCGCGCCGCCGACGATCGCGTGCCCGGGAGACGAGACGAAGCGGTGCCCGGCGCCGCCGATGTCGAAGATCGACAAGGTCACGTCCTCGGCAGGCCGCAATTTCTTCCTCGCCGGCCGCCAGCTCTCGCTCGACGTGCGCTCCCTCCCGAAGGTCATCACGGGCACTCCCTACAATGCGTGGCTGAAGCCGAACGAGTGGAACGAGTGGCTCCGCGGCGGCAACTGGGAGAGCCACTTTGCCGCCGAGGACGTGAAGGCGTTCGAGCTCCCCGAGGACGGCTCGATCGAGTTCCGCAACCCGTCCGTGACGGCGATTCCGGGCGGTACCGAGGCGATACCGAAGCTCCTCGTGCCGCTCATGAACCTCGTGTTCTCGTTCGGCCTGCTCGTCATCGGCATCCGCTTCATCCTCCGCTCGCTGCTCGCGATTTCTGGTTGGGTGAAGGTCGACCCCGCGGCGGCGCATGGCGACGATGAGCTCGCCCACGCGCACGACCACTCGGCCAACGCCGATCTGATCGAAGCCAAGATCAAGGAGACGCACACGTGAGCGCCGCGTCGAACAACGAAGACGTCGTCAATCCGAAGGCGGCACGAACCGCGTTCGGCGCGATCGGCGGCATCGTCGCGCTCCTCGGTGCCGTCGGCGGCGCGCTCACGGCGCTCGTCGGTGCGCTCGCCCTGCTCGGAGCCCCGCTGTTCGCCATCATGGGCGGCGCAGCCGAGCTCGCGTGGATGACCCACCACGATCCCGAGCAGCAGGTGCTCCGGCGCCTCGCGTCGGACGTGTTCGGTCCCTACTTCGCCGGCTCGCCGATCATCACGACGATCCCGCTCTTCACCTTCGTCGGCTACGTGATGGCCGAGTCGAAGACGCCGGAGCGCCTCGTGCGCGCGGCGACGGCCTGGCTCGGGTGGATGCCGGGCGGGCTCGCGATCGTGTGCGTCATCGCGAGCGCGATCTTCACCCTCTTCACCGGCGGCAGCGGCGTCACGATCATCGCGGTCGGCGGACTGCTCCTCCCCGCGCTGCGGAAGAGCGGCTACTCCGAGAAGTTCTCGCTCGGCCTCGTGACCACGGGCGGCTCGCTCGGCCTGCTGTTGCCGTGGGCGCTGCCGCTGCTCGTCTACGCGATGATCACGGGCCTCGACTTCCAGCTCGTGAACAAGGCCGTGCTCCTGCCGGGCGGCTTCGTCCTCGCGGTTCTCGCCGCGTACTGCGTGTACATCGGCGTCAAAGAGAACATCCCGCGCCAGAAGTTCGACGTCAAAGAGGCGCTCGCCGCGACGTGGTCCTTCAAGTGGGAGATGGGCGTCTTCATCCTGCTCATCATCAGCATCAAGACGCAGCTCGCCGGCATCGACGAGGCCGCGGGCCTCATCGCCGCGTACACGCTCGCCATCGAGGTCTGGATCTACAAGGACCTCACGTTCAAGAAGGACCTCGTCCGGATCGCCCGCGGCTCGATGGCGCTCGCCGGAGCGGTCATCCTCATCCTCGCGATGGCGAACGCCCTCGTCAGCTACATCGGCGACGAGCACCTGCCGAACAAGGTGCTCGACGCGATGCTGAACCTCGGCTTCGACAAGACCTGGCAGTTCCTCATCGTGATGAACGTCTTCTTGCTCGTCCTCGGGATGATCATGGACGGCTTCAGCGCGATCCTCGTCGCGGTCCCGCTCGTCCTCCCGTTCGCGTCGTACTTCGGCCTCGGGCCGT
>JAFAER010000151.1 GCA_023423895.1 Pseudomonadota bacterium | reverse complement strand
GGGTCTTGCGCAACGTGCTCCGCCCGACGGCGAAGAAGATTTCGCCGGCCCTTCGCAAGCAGATCCTCGAAGAGGCGACAAACCGACTCGGCAAGGGTGAACGCAACTCCGAGGCCCACCTCGACGGCGCGCGCGACGCCGATCCCGACGGCGTCGCCGAGGCGCTGCGCGGCCTCGCAGCTCGGCTCCGCAAGAAGGACGAGAACAAGGCTCGCGTCGTGCTCTCGATCCTCTGCAAATCCGATCGCGCGACGGACGAAGATCGCTACACGCTCGCATCGCTCGAGCTCGCGCGCTCGCGCCGCGACACCCGCCCGGCCTCGCGCGCGGGAGCCGAGTCGCTGCGCATCCTCGGCAATCTCCTTCGCCACGGCTTCGACGTCGCGAAGGCGCTGAAGAAGGACCGCGTCCTCGAGCTCGATCACCTCTACTACGTCGGCTTCCACTTCACCGAGGAGGGGCATCCCCTCGGCGAGGAGCTGCTCGAGGAGGTCGTCAAGAAAGGCGGACGCGCAAAGGTCGCGAAGATGGCGAAGAACAAGCTCGCTCTTTCCGACGCCATCTGACGACGGCGCGCCAGAGACCACTCGGCTCTTGACCGTGGAGACAGCGGGGCCATCATGCCGCCGCCGTCATGATCGACCTCGTCCGCACCTCGCTCCACCGCGCGATCACCACTCCCATCGGCGACGGGTTCTTCCCCGTTCGCGTCCCGAAGGACCTCGCGCGTCGCTTCAACGTGATGCTCGGCGAGCCGATCTGCTCGCGAGAGGAGCTCGAGCGGCGCCGCGCCGGGCGCGCCAAGCTCGAAGAGCTGAAGAAGACCGGCGGTCGTTCCGACGCGCCGTCCGCCGCCGACGCGCCGACGTTGCAGGCGCCGGTGATGGTCTACTTCGAGAAGGACCGCAACGCGCGGATGCTCGGGCGCATCCAGGAGATGCTCGACGCGAAGAAGATCGCGTACACGCTCCTCGACGTCGCCGGCGACGCCACGACGAAGGACTTCGTCCTCCGCGAGGCCAAGTGCAAGGACGACGATCTGCCCATCGTGTTCGTCGCGAGCGCTCCGGTCGGCGGCTACAACGAGCTCGTGGACTGGGACGTGTCGGGTCGCCTCGCGAAGGCGCTCGCCGGCAAGTGACGCCGTCCGGCGGCCACGCCATCCCGCTCGCCTCGTACAAGATCCGCTTCGCCGACGTCCACGTGCGCGCCGTACCCGCGTGCGACCTCGCCGGCGCGCCGTTCGTCGGACCGGGCGTCGATCTCCGCGGAGCCGACGCGGTCGCGGCGATCGAGGTGGCCCGGCCGGTCATCGCGTGGCTCGACGCGCGCGAGCCCGGCGTGCAGATCCGCTCGATGTCCGTGAAGACGGCGGGACCGCGCGTGCTGGTCTCACTCGCGCCGCTCGGTATCGACCCACGCCCCCGCGCGCTGCGTTTCGAGCCGCCGTTTGCCGACGAGCTCCGCGAAGCCGCGCGGGAGGCGGAGCGCGTCATCGGCGAAGCATGCGCGAGGATGCTGGCGCGGCGTGCCGATCGCCTCGGGCGCGCGCCCTAACCCCGCACCACGCCCCGCGAGTCGGGCGGCTCTGCGGTGACGCCGGCCGTCGAATGCGGCGCGGCTCCCTTGGAAGCATTGCGCCGGCTTCCGATCCAGCGCAGGAGGAGGCCGATCCCCAGCCAGAGCGCGATGAGCGCGAGCGGCCACGCAAGGAGCCGCGGCCACAAGATCGCGACCGCAGCGCAGCCGAGCAGAGCAAGCGCCCCGCCGAGGAGGACGCTGTTCTCCGCGGCGCCGAGGACGCGCCGGTTCGTGATGGCCGCGCCGACGGTGTTCGCCAGCCGGAGCGCCCCGGCCGTTGCACGTCCCGAGCGCTTGCTCGCCATGCCGCCGCTCGTGTGGACGCCCGCCGGAAGCTGCGCCGTTCGCCTCGTGCGTCCGGCATGGAGGACGATCTCGGTCGCGTTGGTGAGATCTCGTTCGTATTGCTCGTGCATCCTCTGCGCGAACGCCTCGTCTTCGAGCGCGACGTCGAGCTCGCAGTTCCCCATCCAGCTCGCGATGTTCAGATTGCTCGACCCGACGCGCGCCCAGCGCCCGTCGATCACCGCGCACTTCGCATGGAGCATGCCGTTCCATTCGTAGATCCTCACGCCGCCCTCGAGCAGCGCGCGGTAGCCGGCGCGCGTCAGTGAGCTGACGATCGGCACGTCGCTCGTGCCGGGCACGAGAAGGCGAACGTCGACGCCGTCCTGCGCAGCGGCGATCAGCGCCTGGACGTACGGAGCGAGCCCGACGAAGTAGGCGTCCGTCAACCAGAGCGACCGCTGCGCGATCGATGCGATGAGTTGATCGAGACGATAGACGCCCGCCGTCGAGGGCTGCGTCGCGATGACACGCAATGCGACCGACCCCACTGCTGGCGGCGTACGCTCGAGCGCGGGCAGGGTCGGCGGAAGCGGCGTCCCCAGGCGCGCCCAGCCCTCTGCAAACGAGGCGGCGAGATCGTGCACCGCCGGTCCGCGCACGGAGATGCCGGTGTCGCGCCAAGGGGCGATGCCGCGCGACGGATCACCGAGCCAGCGCGCGCTGACGCAGACGCCGGAGACGAACCCGATCTCGGAGTCGACGACGACGAGCTTCCGATGGTCCCGCGAGAGCCACCCGAGCGGGCTCGAGAGACTGACCGGATTGTAGGTCCGGACCTCGCCGCCCGCTGCGCGCAGCGGGTCCCAGAAGCTATCCCGCGATTCGCCGATGCAGCCGAGCCAATCGCGGATCACGAAGACGCCGACGCCCGCGGCGGCGCGCTCGACGAGCGCATCGCGCAGCTCGCGGGCGACCTCGTCGTCGCCGAAGAGGTAGTTCTCGACGAAGACCGACGAGCGCGCCGTCCGGATGGCGGCGATCCACGCGTCGAAGTTCGCACGGGCGTCGATGAGGAGCTCGACCGCGTTACCTGCGACGAGGGGCGCGCCGGCGACGCGGCTGAACGCCTGCTCGCCGAGCAGGCGGACGGGAGCGTCCGAGGGCGACAGGCGTCGCGAACCGGGATGGAGTCGTGCCTGCGTCATTCACCGAAGACGCCACTGCAGGAGTCGCGCGCGCGGAGCGGAAGCGACGCCGCGCAAGCTCGAGCGCGAGTCCACGGGCGGGCATTCGACCGCAGTCCGCACGTCAGAAGAGCACCATTTTCTCCGGCGTGACCGGCGGAGGCAGCTCCGTCTCGCCGAGCATCGCCCGCAGCTCGATCTCGATGGAGCGGCATAGCGCCGTCATCGGGACGTCCGTCGACAGGCCTTCGAAGGGGTTCTCGGTGAAGCGGCCGATGCGGTCCATCGTGTCGTAGAGCCATCCGATGAGCGTCGAGATCGGGACGACGGCCCATATCGTCGTGTCGCCTTCGAGCACGTTCAGGAGCGAGAACGGGATGAGCACGATGTAGAGCCACACGAGCATCGTCGCCGCGGCGGTGTAGTGAGGCACGAGCGGCGTGTTCTTGATGCGCTCGCAGACGCCTTGGTGGTCGTAGAGCCGGAGGATGAGCGTCCGGAAGTCGAAGTGACGCGCCTCGCCCCGAACGAGCCCGCTTTCGACGAGAGCCTCGATGCGTTCGGATTGCACGCGGAGCAAGAACGCCGGGAGGTTCGGCTGGCGCCTGGCGCGCTCGAGCTCTCCCGGCGGGATCAACTTGCCGAGCAGGTGCCAGTCCGCCTCGCGGCGGAGCGCGCAGCGAAGCGCGTTCACCCAGGCGACGTGTCGCAAGATGAGCTCTTGCCGGACTCCGCCGATCGTCTCGGCGGGCGTGACGACGTCGGCGCCCGGGCGGACGTGATCGAGCACGGCGACGGCGAACGCGCGGCTGCTGTTGACGATCGAGCCCCAGGCCGTGCGCGCCTCCCAGAAGCGATCGTAGGCCTGGTTGTTCTTGAACCCGACGTAGAAGGCGACCGCGGTGCCGAGGATGCTGATCGGCAACGTCGTGGCCGCGAGATGCAGATGAAGCTTCTGATTCAGCGCGACGATCGCGATCGAGAGCAGCAGGATCGGAAAGGCGCGCGGCAGCGACCATCGCGCGATCTGCAGATAGCGGTGAGGGCTCGAGAGGATCATCCGCCGGCGCGGCTCGCGCTACGGCAGAGGCGCTAGCAAGCGCCGAACCTCGTCAGCGCGGACGCTTGAACTCGACGCTCGTACCAAGATGTCCGAGACGGCGCGCTTCGAGGCAGGCCGGCGATCCCGGTTCGACGATGCGACAGTCGTCCGGCCGAACGGCGTAGATCGCGCACGGATACTGGCCCGGCACCGACACATCGAGGCCACCACACCGCTCTCCGCCGTTCTTGATGAACCGGAAGTGAGGCGGTCGATCCTGGAGCTCGGTGTAGATGGGAAGCAGCCTCTCGCCCATCCGCACCTCGTCTTCCTCGAGCAAGTGAACGGTCTGTGGTCCGTGATGGCAGCAGCGACCACAAGCGACGCAGTCGGCGCCGTCGGGATCGGGCGCGCCGGTGACGGGAGAGAGAGACACGCGGTCCCGATATCCCGATGGAATCGCGTGAGCAAGCGTGGCCGTGACCCATTTGCCGCACTAATCGCGACGGGATAGTGGGCGAGAGCATCCGAAGATGGATCGTTATCGGGTGACAACGATAGGGTGCGACACCGCGCCGCCGGATGCTACGGTCGAATCGAATGGTCACTCCATCTACCGGAGCACGATGAGCGACCCCAAGGTGCCCAACACGAAGAGGGGGGCCACCTTCGAGACCGCCGAGGCTCCCTCGTCGGTCCGCGCGCTTTCACTGCCGGACATCATCGACAGTCGCTACCGCATCCTCGGGCGTCTCGGCGCCGGATCGATGGGCGTCGTTCTTCGCGGCGACGACATCTTTCTCGACCGCCCCGTCGCGATCAAAGTCGTAGCGCCGTCCGCGGATCCGACCGTCCTCCAGCGCTTCATGAAAGAAGCGCAGGCGCTCGCCCAGCTTCGCCACGAGAACATCGTCCAGGTGTACGCGTTCGGGCCGTTCCAGCAGACGGCGTACCTCGCGATGGAGCTCGTCGTCGGCGAGTCGCTCGAGAGCATCATCGACGCACATGCTCGCAACGGAGCGACCATCGCCCTGCCGCGTGTCGTTGCCTTCCTGCGCTCCCTCGCCGACGGCCTCGACGCGGTTCATGCGCGCCGCCTCGTCCATCGCGACGTGAAGCCGGCCAACATCATCATCGAGAAGGGCACCGATCGCCCCGTGCTCATCGACTTCGGTCTCGCGCGCCGGCGTTCGGTCTCCAGCCCGAAGATGTCGATCGCCGGCGGGACGCCGATGTACATGGCGCCGGAGCAGGCCAAAGATCCGGACGGCACGCGCGTGACTGCGCGAACGGACATCTACGCCCTCGCCTGCACTGCCTTCGAGCTCCTGACCGGGCGCCCCGTGTTCGAAGGCGAGGACATCTACACCATCCTCGTCGCCCACCTGTCCCACGAGCCGCGCCGCATCTCGTCGTTGAGGCCCGAGCTCGCTCCCATCGACGACGTCCTCCTGCGCGCGCTCTCGAAAGATCCGCACGAGCGCCAGAGCTCGGCCAGCGAGCTCGTCACGGCTCTCCAGGCGGGATTCGCGCAGATCGGGACCTCCAAGGCCGCCGGTCCGCGCGCGCTCGTCCTCGCCAGCGACCGTGGGCTGCTTCGCTCGCTCGTCCGGAGCTCGACGAACACGCTGCGCGGTCACGGCCACGACGTGACGTGCGACACGGCCGAGTCGGCGGCGGAGGCCGTCGGTCGCATCAGCGGCGGAAGTTATGCGCTCCTCGTCGTGGACGAGGAGTCGGCCGCGGGGCGCCTCACCGAGCTCGTGTCGCTAGTCCGCAAGAGCCGAGAGAGCGCGGAGGTCGTCGTCGTGAGCCGCGACCTCCCGAGGGCGACGCAGGAGCTCGGTCACGCCCGGGTCAGGCATCTCGTGCCGAAACCGGTGAACGTCCATGTCCTCGCGGCGGTGCTCGGGCGCCTCGACCTCGTGAAGCGTCCGACGAAGTCCTGACTCGCCGAACGAGCCATCGCTGGCTTCGTAAGCTCAGCTCACGAAGCCAGCGATGCCGGCCACCTCGCGCCTTCGACGAGGGCCGCCACCGAGCGAAGGTCGGTCCGTAGCTCCTCCGCCGTCGGGCGGAGCCGCGGATCGCGTCGCAGCGTCGGGACGAGCACCTCCGCGAGCGGCGCGACTTCGGGGTTCGCGATGAGCTCCTTCATCAACGTGGGGAAACCGTCGTGCGAGACGTGGAGCGAGATCTGCGCGACCTCGTTCGGCGCGTTGAAGAGGACCTTGCCGGTGAGCATCTCGAACGCGACGCACCCGAACGAATAGATGTCGGCGGCCGCGGGCGACGGGACGAAGCCCTCCGGCAGCACGCCCCACACCTCCGGGGCGCCGTACGGGCCGGTTCCGCAGCCCTGTCGGAGCTTGCGGCCGGCGAGCCCGAAGTCGACGAGGACGCCCTGCTCCCCTTTCCGGAGGAGCACGTTCGAAGGTTTGATGTCGAGATGCCCCAGGCCGACGGAGTGCATCGCCTCGAGCCCGGCGAGCACGTCGTCGAGCACCTTGAGGCACTTCTTCATGTCGAAGGTGCGCGACTGGATCACGCGCTCGAGCGTGACGCCTTCGACGAGCTCCATCACGAGGATCGGGAGCGGCTTCGTCCCCATGTCGAACGTCACGAACCGCGCGAGGTTGACGTGGTTCGGCAACATGATGAGCGCCGACGCCTCCTCGCGGAACATCTTGAAGAACTCCTCCTGCGAGAGGCTGCGCGCGGCGGTCGCGTTGTATTCGGGCACCTTGAGCGCGAACCGCTCTGCGTTCGGCTCGTGCTTGTCTTCTGCCCGCGTGACCATGAACACCGTGGCGGTGCCGCCAACGCCGAGCGCACGTTGCACGTAGAAGCCGCCGATCGTCCTCCGCGCCGGCAGCCACGGCGGGAGCTGGTCGGCGACGCTGAGGACGCCCGCCTCCGCCGATGGGCGCTCCACGGGAAGGTCGGCGAGGCCCCAGAGGAAGCCCGAGACGAGCCGGCTGATGCCGTGCGGTATGCCGGCGACGAGCTCGCTCACCGCGGTGCCGAGCTCCTGCGGGTCGAGCGACGGCTCCGCCTCGGCGAGCACCCGTGACACGAGGATGCTGACGGCCGGCTGTGACGGCGTTGCGGCGACCACGGGCGCGACCGGATCGAGGCGGCTCGATGCGCCGAGGCACATCTGAGCGAGCGCGCCGACCCACGTCTCGACGGCCGCAACGACGTCGGCATCGGACGTGTTCGAGGTCGAAAGCGCGCTCAGCGCGCCGACCTTCGCGGTTGCGACGAGCGCGCCGTGGATCCGCACGAGCACCGTGCGAAGCGCTTCGCTCCGCGCCGATCCCTCGGGCGCGAGCTCGTCGGCGAGGGTCTCCAGCGCCTTGAGCCGTTCGTCGGCGGCCGCTTTCTTGGCCGGCGGGCGCGCCGAATCCGAAGGCGAGACCTCGAGCATCGGCTCGGACTCGCGGAGGAAGCGCGCATAACGCGCGAGCACGTGCCGCAGGTCCGGGTCCATGGACGCCTCGGCGAGGGTCTCGAAATCACGCCGGGCCCGGATCTGGAGCGCGAGGACGAGCAGCGCATCGGCGACGTCGCACACGCCGAGTCGAACGAGCGCATCGAGCGCGCGAGCCAGCGCGGCGAGCAACGTTCGCTTCAGGGCCGGTGCCGGGTCTTTCCGGAAGTGCTCGAGCAGCGACTTCACCGTTCGCAGCCAGAGCGCCCGGAGGCGCCGCGCGCGGTGCACGTCCGGCGCTTCCTGCGCGGTCTTGCTGCTCGGCGCGGCGGCCTCCAGCCCCTCGCCGAGATCGCCGTCGACGAGGTGAAGCAGCGCTCGTAGACGGCGAAGGCGCAGCGTCGGATGACGAAGCGCTGCGCCGTCTTCGTTCGCGGAGACCTCGTCCGGGGTCTCGCACGCGACGATCCACTCGGCGAACCGCTCGCGGATCGCGTCGAGGCCGTCCTCCGCGCTCCGCGCCTCGGAGGAGCCTCCGAGCTTGACGAGATCGAAGACGACCTGGCGCTCGAGCAGGCTCGTGTCGAGATCGCGCATGACGGCCATCGACGTCCGTCGCGCGAGCGAGCCGGTGCGCCCTTCGTCGTCGTCGTCCTTCGCGACGGCCTCGAGCGCGTCCATCCCACCCTGCGCGGCGACGAGCACCTCGCGCGCGCGCTGGTACGCGGCGAGCGCCCCTTCGCTGACGAACGCGTCGAGCGCGGCAGCGACCTGGCCACGGACGGGCTGATCGTCGCGGGGCCCCGGCTCGAGATCGCGCGCGATCTCGTGATAGAGCGCGTCCGCGCCGTCGTCCTCACCTTTCGGCGTCCCGCGTGTCCCGCGCGTCGCCTTGAGCAGCTCGTATCCTTGCCGGAGCGCGCGATCGACGACCTTCGACGGTCCGTATTCGTAGGGCAGCTCGGCGACCGCCTCCGCCACCTCCGGTGAGGCGACGGGGAGCACGAGATCGAGGAGCTTCGTCGCCACGTCGGGCTCGGCCTCGATCGTGCGCGGAATGCCCCAGACGAACGCCGCGGCGCTCGGCGGATCCTCCCACGTGAAGAGACCGCGCTTCACGACGGCGGACGTGATCTTGAGCGCATCGTCCGGCCGCACCGCGCCGAAGGCGGCGAGCGACGCGGCCGCCCGGCGCCACTCGGTCGGGCTCAGCCCCTCGCGCAGGCTCTCCTGGATCTGCTGCTTCAGCTCGGGAATCCACCCGGCGCACAGGCCGCGAGCGACCGCAACGTAGCGCCAGACGAGCGACTCGCGATCGGCGAGCAGTCGGTTGTAAGCCGCCCGCACGGTCTCGCCGAGGAACACGCGGAGCGAATGCGTGTCGCCCATCTGCGCGCGTCGTGCGGCCTCGCGCGCAGCGCGCTCGAGGATCTTGGCAACGAGCCGGCGCGCCGGAAGCGAGCGCGTCGACGGCACGGAGACCCAGTCGCGCTGGAACTCGCGTCGGCTCACGAGCGCAAGCGCGAGCGGACCGTCGGCGATGGCGTGCGTGAGAGGCAGCTCGGTGACGAGCGCGATTCGAGCGCGGACGTTGGGGCTCGAGAGCCCCTTCCCCGCCGACTGCGCCATGCTCGTGGCGATGGCGGTGAACGTCTCGGCGTTGCCCGCGAGCATACGTGCGAGCACGCGGCGGCCGAGCTCGCGCTGCTCGGTCCCGACCGGCAACGCCGCGGCCAGCGTGTAGAGCGCCACGCCCGCCGCCGACGGCGACAGCCAGTCGAGATCGTCTGCGAGACCGGCGTGGAGCGCCGCGCTGACGCCTTTCACGAGGACGTCCGGATGCAGGCCTTCGAGCGGGCCGGGGCCGCCATCGAGGTTCGCGCGCGAAAGAGCCGCCATCGCCTGACGCCAGAGCATCCGCCTGTCCGCAGCGCTCGCGTCCGCCAGCTCGAGGAGGCTCGACACGTAGAAGGATTGGTCTCTCAAAACGCTTTGACGCCGGATCGTACCGGCTTCGGCGCCATGGCAAAAGAAAGCTTCCGTATCGGCGCGGCGCGGATGACTACAGCTGTGCTCCCGCGCCTCGAAGAACGTGCTAGGAGAGGCGCGCTGTGATTGTCCTCGATAAAGTTACCAAGCGTTTCGGCCCCAAGATCCTGTTCGAGAACGTCTCGATGCAGTTCGACCCGGGCAAGCGCTACGGCCTGACCGGTGCGAACGGTGCAGGCAAGTCCACGCTCCTCAAGATGCTCGAAGGCAACGAGGACACCGATCAGGGATCGATCACGATCCCGGGCAACCTCCGCCTCGGCGTCCTCCGGCAGAACCACTTCGAGTACGAGCAGGAGCGCATCCTCGACACCGTCATCATGGGCAACAAGGCCCTATGGGACGCGATGCAGGAGAAGGAGCGCCTCCTCGCCGGCGAAGTCACGGACGAGGTCGGTATTCGTCTCGGCGAGCTCGAGGGCACCATCGCCGAAGAGAACGGCTACATGGCCGAGAGCGAAGCGGCTGAGCTTCTCGTCGGTCTCGGCATCCCGTCCGACAAGCACGAGTCGAAGATGAACTCGCTCGCCGGCGGCTACAAGCTGCGCGTCCTCATCGCGCAGGTGCTCTTCGGCAAGCCGGACGTTCTGCTCCTCGACGAGCCGACGAACCACCTCGATCTCGAGTCGATCCGCTGGTTGGAGTCGTTCCTCATCAACGACTTCAAAGGAACGCTCGTCGTCGTCAGCCACGACCGCCACTTCTTGAACGAAGTCGCGACGCACATCGCGGACGTCGACTACCAGACCATCACGGTCTACGCCGGCAACTACGCCGACTTCGTCGACGCGAAGTACGAGAACAACCAGCGCGCGGCCTCGCAGGCAGCGACGGCGAAGAAGAAGGTCGCCGAGCTCCAGGAGTTCGTGCAGCGCTTCGGCTCGCACGCCAGCAAGAGCAAGCAGGCGCAGTCGCGCGTGAAGCAGATCGACAAGCTGAAGGAGGAGATCGAGGCGAAGGGCCCGAAGCGCTCGAGCCTCGTCCGCCCCTTCATCCGCTTCGAGTTCGACAAGCCGTCGGGCCGCGACGTCGTCCGCATGGACGACGTGAGCAAGACGTTCGTCGACGAGAAGGGCAAAGAGATCGTCGTCTACGACAAGATGAGCTTCCACGTGAACCGCGGCGACAAGATCGCGATCACGGGCCCGAACGGCATCGGCAAGACGACGCTCCTCAAGCTGATGATCAGCGGGTTCGCCGGTCTCGACGAGGACACGAAACACGACGGCGTGAAGCCGGACACCGGCGAGGTTCGCTGGGGCCACGACGCGTCGGTCGGCTACTTCGCGCAGGACACGCACGAAGCGTTGAACCGCACCGCCGCCGGGATGAACGCGTTCCAGTGGCTCTACCAGTGGGACAAGATGGCTCCGCAGGAGCACATCCGAGCGATCCTCGGTCGTCTCCTCTTCTCCGGCGAGGCCGGCCTGAAGCAGGCGGCGACGATGTCCGGAGGCGAGTGCGCGCGCCTCTTGCTCGCGAAGCTGCTCGTCCTCAAGCACAACGTCCTCGTCCTCGACGAGCCGACGAACCACCTCGATATCGAGTCGATCGAGGGTCTCCTCGACGGGCTCAAGAGCTTCAAGGGCACGATCGTCTTCGTCAGCCACGACCGGCACGTGGTCTCGGAGCTCGCCAACCGCATCGTCGAGCTGCGTCCGGCCGGCCCCAACAAGGGCGCGGAGGTCGTGGACTTCGGCGGCACGTACGACGAGTTCCTCGAGCGCGAGGGCCGCGACTTCACGCGGAAGTAGCAGGCAGCTTCGCCTCGAACGATTTCGGCGCACGATGGCCAGCTCATCGCGCGCCGAAGCGTTTTGTGAGCGCCGACGGATGGACTCCGAGCGGCTTCACGCCGACGCGCACTCGTCCTGGGTGGACGAGCACGCCTGCGGGCTCGCCTCGGCATCCCTCGACGCGCCCGCGAGCTCCTGCTGCGTCGCGACGGTCCTCGTCAGCGCAGGATCGGGATGCCCATCGAGGCCATCGACGCTTCGATCACCTGGCGCGAGATCTGGCCGCGTTCATCGACCGAGTAGTCGTCGCTCTCGATTTTCAGGCTGCGCGTCGCGGTGACGTCGGCCTTGCCGACGACGCGGTATGGGACGACACCGGTCATCGCCTCGCGCGTGATGCGCAGCGCGAGATCGACCGGCACGGCCGTCGGGACACGCACCTGCGTCGTGCGGTCCGAGCCGAGCCACACACCTTCCCCACCCGGGCGGAAGTCGATCGGCATCGAGTACCGGTCATGGAACGTCACCGTCCCGCGCACCGCGCGGATGGCGACGTCGTAGCTGTTCGGATTGTACACATCCATGACGACGGTCATCTGCACGGCGACGCTGGGCGGGAACCCGAACTGGATGCCCTGCATCTCCGCGTGACTGACCTTCATCGTCGGCTTCTTGGCGCACCCATTCGTCCCGACGAGGACGAGGGCGAGGACGCCGAGGATCAATCCCGAGCGGACGAGCTTCACGGCCACAGCATACAGACGGAGCGGCCCGAGGATCGATGGAATGGCGCCGCGACGAACCATGCGCGGGCGCGCGGCGGAGCTCGAACGCGACCGTTCGCGTTCGCGTAAGCGTCGCGTCCTCCTCACTGCTGGCGCAGGAGGTGGAACGGCAGCGTCAGGACTTGCGGTTTCTCGGGCTCGGGGAACTGCCAGGTCTGGATCTCTCCCGAGATGCATCGCGCGACCGCGAGCGCAACGTCGGCCGAACCTTCCGAGTCGACGAGCTGAGCATCGGCCTTGGTGACGCGCCCGCTCAGCCCGATCGTCGTCGTGACGGCGACGTTCACCCGGCGGACGCTGTCGGAGGCGGTCTCCCAGCACTTTCGCTTCACCGCGCTCTGCTTCGCACGGACGACGCGCTCGACGGCGTTCTGGTCAAAAACGCGCGGCTCGGAGCTCGCCGACGGGTCGACGTCGGACGCGGCCGCGGGCGCGAGCGTGGGCGCGACTCGGCGCCCGTCTTTCGATGCCAGATCGGGCGTTGCGCCACCGAGTGGCATGAGGGCGACACGAACCGGAACAGAGCAACCAGGCAGCTCGATGCCTTCTGCGACGGCGCGCTCGCAGATCTGCGCCTGCCCTTCTCGGATCATTCCGTCGGTCGGCGGTGATGCGAGGAGGTTCGTCGAGTCGATGCGCCGCGCATCCCCCGCCGCCATGGCGAAGCCGCCGACGTACACGGACCGGATGACGTGCGTAGCACGCTTGCACTCCGGCCCGACGAGGTCGTACTCCGTGATCGTGCTTCCGGCCGGCAGGCCGACCGTCCCGACCAGCTTCGCATCGGCCCGCAGCGCGCCGTGCTGCTTCAGGAGGCCGGCGACGTTCGCCGCGCCGAGCGGCAGCTTGGCGAAGAGCTCGGACGCGTCACGCGCGATCTTCGTATCCGTCGCGTCGTAGGGCGAATAGACGTACCGGTTCTTCGGTCCGACGCATCTCGGCAAGAGCTCCAGCGAGACCTCGCAGCCGTGTGCTTCGTAGCGGACGGCGACGACGCCCTCCCGGCGCATCTTGTCGAGCTGCGCTCGCGAGGACGCGTCCCATGCGATGAGGTCGGGCTCGACCGGCGCCTTGACGGCGTCGCAGTCGACGCCCGCGAAGCTGCTTCCGTGCGCGGCTCCAACATGCGGCTTCGAGCTGCAAGCCAAGACCGTCAGCGCTGCTCCCCCGGCGAGCGCGAGACTCCGGGTGATGGACATCGAGGGGCCAACCTAGCAAAGAGACGCGTCGGAGATGTGCTTGTTCGTCGTGTAGGTGCCCGACTCATGACAAGGCCGGTTGCCACGTCCCGCGAGCCTGGCGTCAAGGTTGCTTCGGGCCATGGCGATGTTTCGTTCGTTGCCTGCCTGCCTGCGCACGTTCGCGGCGGCGATGCTCGTATTCTCCACGGCTTGCAGCGGGGCCGATGCGCCGCTGCCGGACCGATCGGGCGCCGGTGCTCCCGCCGTAGAAGACGGCTCGCGCCAGCCCGCGAGCGACTCGCGCGACGACGCGGACGGGTCGCGGCCTCGAGCGCCCGCGGCGGCGCCGTCCGGTCCGTTCTTCCGCGCTGCGGCGGACCGCGGCGAGCTCGCGACCTTCGCGCTCGACGAGGCCGTGCTCGGCACCGACGGCGCGATCCACATCGCGGACGGCAGCGGTCACGCGGGGACCGACCCGCAGCCGTCGGGCTACCACGGCGGGAGCTTCTACAACGGCGGCTCTTTCCGCTACGCCACCGCCGCTTCGCCCGAGTGGAAGTCGGCCGCTCCGTTCGACACGGTCACCCCGTCGTTCGAGGCGTCGACGCCGCCGGGCACGTGGATCGAGGTGAAGCTCTCGGCTCGGATCGACGGCACGTGGACCAAGGACTACTCCCTCGGAGTCTGGGCCGAGCGAGACGGTAACGTCCGCCGACACAGTGTCGAGGGGCAGGCAGACGAGAGCGGCGACGTCGCCACGGACACGCTCGAGCTGACGAAACCCGCCGACGCGCTCCGCATGACCGCCGTCCTCTTCTCCGAAGGCACCGCGACGCCGACCCTGCGCGCCGTGTCCGCGATCGCGACGATGCGGACGGGTCCAGTCGCTCCGGCCGACGTCGACGGCGCCGCGTCGGCGCTCGGCAAGGTGCTCGCCGTTCCGAAGCGCTCGCAGATGATCTACCCCGACGGCGGCGAAGCCTGGTGCTCTCCGACGTCGACGTCGATGCTCCTCGGCTACTGGGCGGACTCGCTCGGAGCGGACGGCCTTCGCGAGACGCCGCCCCAGGCCGCCGGGCTCTGCCACGACCACGTGTATCGAGGCACTGGCAACTGGCCGTTCAACACCGCGCACGCCGCGGCGCTGGACGGCGGCCGCCTGCACGGCGCGGTGACGCGCCTCGCCTCGTTCGCCCAGGTCGAGCGGCTGGTCGGCGCAGGGATCCCCGTCGCGATCAGCATCCGCTTCTCGAAGGGCGAGCTGACGCGGGCGCCGATCTCGAGCACCGCGGGTCACCTGATCGTCGTGCGCGGCTTCACGGCCGACGGCGACGTCGTGTGCAACGATCCCGCCTTCGGCAGCGATGCCGCCGTCGAGGTGACGTACGACCGCGCGGAGCTGACGACGGTGTGGCAGCGTTCGCTCGGGACGACGTACCTGATCTGGCCGGCGGGGACCGCGCTCCCGGTCGACCCGGCGGGCGCATTTTACTGAGCGCGCCACGCGCCCCGCGTCCACGCGTCACGCGCTCCGGTGACGCCGCGACAGCCTCGTCGATCGTCGCGAACGCGCGACGACCGCAGGGGAACGCGGAGGAGACGGGTATATACTCGCAGCCCTCGTGGCTGAGTCCGTCACCTCCCCTCCGGTTCATGCGCGGGGCACCCGCGTCGCGCTCGTCACCAAGGACTTCGCGCGCACGACGCTGAAAGCCCATCATCGCCCCGTGCTTCGCGCTCTCGCGGAGGCGATGTTCTCTCCTGACGGCGAGGTCGAGCCCGAGCGGCTCGATGCGTTCGTCGAGGACGTGGACGGCTTCATCAGCCCGGCGAGCAAGACGCTGCGCTTCGGCCTGCTGCTGATGCTGTTCGCGATCCAGTGGTCGCCCCTCCTCTTCTTCCGATTCAAGACGTTCGACGAGCTCTCGGTCGACGAACGCGTGGTTCACCTCGAGCGGCTCGAGCACTCGAAGGTGAAGCAGCTGCCGTTGCTCGTGGTCGCATACAAGACGGTCCTGACGATGATCTTCTACGAGGACGAGCAGGAGCAGCAGGCGATCGGCTATCCTGGTCACGAACGGCGGCGCTGGAAGAACGGCCCGAGGCTGCCCGTCGTCCAAGTAGGCCCGCTGCCGGCGAGCGCCCGCGCGCAAGGCGAGGTGGCGTCATGACGGCCATCACACCCTCGAACGGCGCGCGAGGTCGCACGCATCGCGAGCCTCCGCATGCGCGCGAGCACGAGCACGTTCGCGATCATGATCGCGATCACGGTCACGACCACGAGCGACCGCACGACCACGGACGGCTTCCGGTGCTTCGCGGACGCGAGCAGGCCGCACCGTTCTCGGCGAGCGTCGACGTCGTGATCGTCGGCTCCGGAGCGGGCGGCGCCGTCCTCGCGCGCGAGCTCGCGCGTGAAGGCCGAAGCGTCCTCGTCCTCGAGGAGGGAGGCCACTACGCGCCGGCCGAATACGGCGCCATGACGCCGTCGAACTCGTTCCGTCGCCTGTCGCGCGAATCCGGAATGTCCGTCGCTCTCGGCATCGGCGACACGCCGCTCATCTCGCTGCTCGCGGGAAAGTGCGTCGGTGGTTCCAGCGTGCTCACCGGCGCCGTGTGCTTCCGCATCCCCGAAGAGGTCCTCCACACGTGGAGCGGCGAGCTCGGTCTCGAGCGGATGACCCCGGAAGCGCTCGATCCGTTCTTCTCCGAGGTCGAGCGCATCTGCCACGTGGAAGACGTGCCCGCGCACATGCGGTCGCGCGCGACCGAGCTCTTCGTCGAAGGCGCCGACAAGCTCGGCATCCCGATGAAGACGATGCGGCGCAACACCAACGGATGCCGTGGCGCAGCGCGGTGCAACTTCGGCTGCCCGCACGGCGCCAAGATGAGCGTCGACGTCTCGTTCTTGCCGAGCGCGGTGGCGCACGGCGCGAGCATCGTGTCCGACGCGCTCGTCGAACGCATCGACATCACCGGCGGCAGGGCGCGCGGCGTGCGCGGTCGCTTCCTCGACGGCGTGACCGGCGAGCCGCGTGTCCGCTTCGACGTGCGCGCGAAGCTCGTCGTGGTCGCATGTGGATCCATGCACACGCCGATCTTGCTGCGGAAGAGCGGCCTCGATTCGGTGCACATCGGGCGCCATCTCACGCTCCATCCGGCCGTGCGCATCGGCGCGCTGTTCGACGAAGAGGTCGAGGGCTGGGACGGCGCACTCCAGAGCGTCTACACGGATCACTTCCTCGGCGAAGGGATCTGGCTGAATGGTGTCTACAGCGCGGTCAACGTCCTCGCCGCGGCGTTCCCCGGCGTCGGCCGCGAGCACCGCCGGCTCGTGAAGCGCATGCCGAACCTCGCGTTCTTCGGGGGGATGGTGCACGACGACGGCGGCGGTCAGGTGCGTCGCTGGCTGTCGCGCGAGCCGCTCGTCACGTACAAGATGGTGAAGCGCGACAAGGCACGCCTGCTGAAGACGATCCACATCCTCGGCCGCATGGCGTTCGCGGCCGGCGCCCGCGAGGTCCTCACGCCCGTCTTCGGAATGCCGACGGTGAAGAAGGAGCAGGACCTCGACTACCTGCTCGAGGACAAGATCCCAGCGAGCAAGGTCGAGTGCATGGCGTTCCACCCGCTTGGATCAGCGAAGATGGCGACGACCCCCGACGCGGGCGTCGTGAAGCCGACCGGGGAGACCTGGGCGGTCGACAACCTCTTCGTCTGCGACGGCAGCGTGCTGCCGACGAGCATCGGAGTGAATTCACAGCTTCCGATCATGACCGTGGCGATGATGCTCGCCCGCGGGATCGCGGACGATTGGCACCGCTACGCGAGCCGCGCCTAAAACACACGCGGCAAGCGCCTCAGGGGGCCGCGGCGAGGCTGCCGATGCGTCGCGGCTCGGCAGCGCCCATCCACTCGCTGCCCGACCGGCCGATCGCCGGGGCGTCCGCGAGATGGCCGCGCTCCTTGAGCTTGTAGCCCATCGCCTCGAGACGCTTCGCGGTCGCGTCCGGAAGGCCGTCCTTCTCGAAGATGACCTCATCGGGCAGATGCTGCATGTGGAAGCGCGGCTTGCTCACGGCGGCGCCCACGTCGAGCCCGAAGTCGATCATGTTCGACAGCTCCTGGAAGACCGCCGTGATGATCGTCGGGCCTCCCGCGCCGCCGGCGACGAGCAGCACTTTGCCGTCTGGACCGGTGACGATCGTCGGCGCCATCGACGAGAGCATGCGCTTGCCGGGCGCGATCGCGTTCGCTTCGCCCTGAACGAGCCCGAACCCGTTCGCGGTGCCCGGCACGGCGGCGAAGTCGTCCATCTCGTTGTTCAAGACGAACCCCGCGCCCTTCACCGTGACGCCGGAGCCGTACCACCAGTTGATCGTGGTCGTCAGCGCGACGGCGTCACCGCTCGCGTCCACGACGGAGAAGTGCGTGGTGTGCGGACCGCTCGCGCTCGCCGGCGCGGCGAGGATCTCGGACGACGGCGTCGCGCGATCGGGAAGGATCGTCGCGCGCTGGCCTTGCGCCCACTTGTCCGAGAGCAGCTCGTCGAGCGGCATCTTCACGAAATCCGGATCGCCGAGCTTCGCGTTGCGCGCGGCGTACGCGCGGCGCATCGCCTCGAAGACGAAGTGCAGGTGCTCGGGCGACTGGTGCTCTAGCTTCCCGAGCTCGTAGCCCTCGAGGATGTGCGCAATCATCGCGAGCGTCACGCCGCCCGACGACGGCGGCGGCATCGACGTGATCTTGTGACCGCGATAGGTGAACTCGACCGGCTTCCGCCACTTGGCCTGATACTTCTTCAGGTCCGCGAGCGTGATGAGGCCGCCTTCTTCCTTCATCTGCGCGACGATCGCGGCTGCCGTCGGCCCCTCGTAGAAGCCTGACGGACCTTTTTCGATCCGCTCGAGCACCGTCGCGAGCTCCGGGTTCTTGAACATGGTCCCCTTCGCCGGCGGCTTGCCGCCCGGAAGGAAGAGCGCGGCGGAGACCGGATGTTTCTCGAGGCGCTTCGCGCCCACCTCGAGCGTCGATAGGAACGCGTCATCGACCTCGAAGCCTTCACGCGCGAGCTTGATCGCGGGAGCGAGCAGCTCTTTCCACGTCTTCTTCTTCGAGCCGAGCGTGCGATGCAGCTCCCATAGACCCGCGACGCTGCCCGGAACGCCTGCCGACTTGATGCCCTCGCGCGCCTCGGGCTTCGGCTTGCCGTCCGGGCTCAGGTACATGTCGCGCGTCGCGGCGGCCGGCGCCGTCTCGCGGAAGTCGAGGGCGCGGACCTCTCCGCGGATGCGCGTGACCGCGAAGCCGCCGCCGCCGATGTTGCCGGCCGTCGGGTACGCGACCGCGAGCGCAAACGCCGTTGCGACCGCGGCGTCGGCTGCGTTGCCGCCCGACGCGAGGACCTCGCTTCCAACCCGCGACGCGACCGCGTTGTCGGTCACGACCATGCCCTTCTCGCCGCGAACGACGACGGGCGTCCGGTAGGGCCAGACGGCGGTCTTCGTGCCGGCGTCGTTCGAGACAGACGCGTCGGCACTCGGCGCCGCCGTCTGCGCCGTCGCTGCAGACGGTACCGTCGAAGCCGGCGCGGGTGCGGGCGCAGGGCTTCCGGCGCAACCGAGAAGGACGAGGAGAAGCGCGGCGGATCGAGTGACGCGGGCGACCATCGGCCCTGACACTAACCCAACCTCCCCCGCTTCATAAGCGCGGAATCCGCGCTCCTGGGACCGCGCTTGGTCTCAGGCGCAAGCGCCTTCGGTGAGGCCCACGAGCTCGAGGGCATCACGGCATTCGAGCCCGGTGCCGCGATGGAGAATGCGTGCTGCAGAGGCGAGCATCGCACCGCGGCGCTCGGGTGGAGCGGAGCGCGCCGCCTTGAGCGCGTCGCGCGCCTCCGACGGGACGTGCTCGCTGTGGATGAGGAGGTGGGCCATCGAGAAACTCATGCCGGTCTGCCCTCTTTCGACGCGCGGCACGGCCGCGCTACCAAGGTCCGATGACCCTGGCGGCGCGATCGTTTCGCGAGGAAACGATGACGCGCCGCAGGAAGCAGCGCGCCTCGTGGTCGGTGCGTCGCTTCCTGCGGCGCGCCTCGCGACGGGTGCGCCGCTTCCTGCGGCGCGCCTCGTGGTGCTGCGGCAGGAAGGAACGGCCCGGGGCTCGGCGATCTTCAGTCCTTCGGCGCGTTCGGGAGCTTCGCCTTCTCGAAGGCGCCCCAGCACGCGTCGTAGTCCTTCTGCAGCGCCGGCGTCTCCATCGCCTGACGCGTCGGGCGGATGACCCAGCGGCTCTCGAACATGAATGCGAGCGTGTCGTCGATCTTGTGCGGCCGGAGCTCGGCAGCGACCGCGCGCTCGTAGCTCGTCCGGTCGGGGCCGTGGCCGCTCATGCAGTTGTGGAGCGACGCGCCGCCGGGGGCGAAGCCGCCACCTTCCTTCGCGTCGTAGATCCCGTGCACGAGCCCCATGAACTCGCTCATCACGTTGCGGTGGAACCACGGCGGCCGGAACGTGTTCTCGGCGACCATCCAGCGAGGCGGGAAGATCACGAAGTCACAGTTCGCGGTGCCGGGGGTGTCGCTCGGCGACGTGAGCACCGTGAAGATCGACGGGTCCGGGTGGTCGAAGCTCACCGTCCCGATCGTGTTGAAGCGAGCGAGGTCGTACTTGTACGGCGCGAGGTTGCCGTGCCACGCGACGACGTCGAGCGGCGAGTGATCGAGCGTCGTCGTCCAGAGGCGACCCTGGAACTTCTGGACGACCTCCGTCGGGCGATCGACGTCCTCGAAGGCGGCGACCGGTGTGAGGAAGTCGCGTGCGTTGGCGAGGCCGTTCGATCCGATGGGACCGAGCTCCGGGAGACGGAAGAGCGCGCCGTAGTTCTCGCAGACGTACCCGATCGCGCGGCCTTCGGGCAGCTCGGCTCGGAAGCGCACGCCGCGCGGAACGACGCCGATCTCGCCGGGCGCGATCTCGAGCACGCCCATCTCGGTGAAGAGGCGAACGCGACCGGCCTGCGGCACGAACATGAGCTCGCCATCGGCGCAGTACATCACCCGATCGGTCATCGACCGATTCGCGGCGTACATGTGGATCGCGATGCCGGCGCCCTGCGACGCATCGCCGTTGCCGGCGTACGTCACGAGCCCGTCGACGAAGTCCGTCGGCTCCGACGGCATCTCCGGCGGGCTCCATCGAAGGCGATTCGGCGAGGCAGGGACCTCGTCGAAGGGGCCACTGCGGACGAGGCGCTGCGGATACGGCTGGTACGGCGGATGGCTCGCGCTCGGCCGCATGCGGTAGAGCCACGAGCGACGGTTCTCCCGGCGCGGCGCAGTGAACGCCGTGCCGGAGAGCTGCTCTGCGTAGAGCCCGAAGGGCGCGCGCTGCGGCGAATTCTGGCCGCTTGGCAACGCGCCCGGAACGGCCTCCGTCGCGAACTCGTTCCCGAAGCCGGTGAGGTAGTCCACGGCTCCTCGGTGGTCAGGCGTTGGAGGAAGCTGCGGTATCGCCAGCGGCGACCTTCACGACGCCGCGGCGGATCTGATCGAGCTCGATCGACTCGAAGAGCGCCTGGAAGTTGCCGTTGCCGAAGCCCTCGTTGCCCTTGCGCTGGATGACCTCGAAGAAGATCGGGCCGAACAGGTTCTCCGTGAAGATCTGGAGGAGGAACCCTTCCTGCTCGCTGCCGTCGATGAGGATACGGTTCTTCTTGAGTCGCTCGAGGTCCTCGCCGTGCTTGCCGACGCGCTTGTCGACGAGCTCGTAGTACGTCTCGGGCGTGTCCTGGAAGATCACGCCGTTGGCGCGCAGCTTCTCGATCGTCGCGAAGATGTCGTCCGTCGTGAGCGCGAGGTGCTGGATGCCTTCGCCGTTGTACTGGCGGATGAACTCCTCGATCTGCGAGTTCTCGTCCTGGCTCTCGTTGAGCGGGATGCGGATCGCACGGTCGGGCGCGATCATCGCCTGCGAGAAGAGCCCCGTGGCCTGGCCCTTGATGTCGAAGTACTTCTGCTCGACGAAGCCGAAGATGCGGTTGTAGAAGCCCGACCAGGTCCGCATCTCGCCGCGGCGAACGTTGTGCGTCAGGTGATCGAGCACGTCGAGACCGACGCTGTTCTTCTTCTCGGCTTCTTCGGCGCCCGGGATCGCGGTCCAGCCCGCGAAGATCGATCCGTCCTCGGGGACGAGATAGAGGAGGCTGCCGCCGATGCCCTCGAGCACGTAGCTCTCCGGCCCGAGCGCGCCCTTCTCGGGGTCGGCCGCGCGTGCACCGCGCTCGAGCGCCATCGCGAACGCGCGCTTCGGATCGGCGACCCGGAAGGCCATGCCGCACGCCGAGGGACCGTGGCCCTTGCGGAACTCGGCCGCCTGACCGGCCGCCTCGCGGTTGACGAGCAGGTTGATTCCGCCCTGCTTGTACCGGACGACATCGCGCTGCGGATGCGTCGCGACCGCGGTGAAGCCGAGGCGTTCGATGGTCGCGATCATCTTCGACGGCTCGGGCGAGGTGAGCTCGACGAACTCGAAGCCGTTGAGACCAAGCGGGTTGTCCGTGACGTCGTTCATGATGCGCTGCTCCTTGCCTGGCGAGGTAGTAACAAATGTTACGACCGTTAGTAACAATTGCAACCATCAGGCGCAAGAGCTCCGCGGCGCCTCGGGCGGCCGTGGATCACGCCGCAACGCGTCGAAGCGTCAGCCGCGCTCGAGGATGCGGGCCGCGGACGCTTCGAGCCGGCGCAGGACGGCTTTGAGCTCTTCGATTTCCTTGGTGCTGAGGCCCTTCAGCACCTCCTCTTCGAGCTCGAGCGCCGCCGGGACGACACGGCGATACAGGTCGAGCCCGGTAGGAGTCAGCGAGAGGCGGAGGGAGCGCGCGTCCTCCGCATTCGGCACGCGACGGAGGAGCTTTCGGCGCTCGAGCACCTGCGCGGCGCGGCTGACCGTCACCTTGTCCATCTGCGTCCGGACGACGATCTCCTGCTGCGTGAGCTCCCCGCCTTCGGCGAGGATCGTGATCACGCGCCACTCGTGCATCTTGAGGGCAAAGAGCTTCTCGTACGCTTGCGCGATGGCCTGGCTCACCACGTTCGAGGCGAGCGAGAGCCGGTACGGTACGAACTCGTCGAGCTTCAGGCGGGAACGCGCCACGGCAGCTCGATGAGTATCACGCCTCGCGCCACGCGGCCCCGCCTCGCTTGCTCCGCGTGCTCCGCTTGCTCCGCTTGCTCCCGCCACGCGCGTCGGACGCCATCTCGGGCCCCCGTCGGCTTGAAGGCAGCGTAGTCTGTGGCCGTTTTCCCATGAGCGAGCGGATGAAGGACGTTCCCCAGGCGGTACCGGAGCGCGCGAAGGCCCCTCGCGACGCGACGATCGCTTTGCCCGGGCCGCCGACGAGTGCAGGCCCGAGCTCCTTCGCGAGCACGACGGCGATCGACAGTGTCGCGCCGCTTCCGCTCGACTCGTACCAGCCTCCGTACACGGCCACGGTTTCGACGTCGGCATCGAACCGCGAGGTCATCGTCCCATCGGCGGCGACCGTCGGCTCGATCCTCGAGCACGTACGGAAGCCCTCCGCGGACCGTCTCGAGGTCGAAGCGCGGATCGAGGCCGGCGGAATGGGCGCGATCGACATCGCCGTCGACCGCGCGCTCGACCGGCGCATCGCCCTGAAGACGCTGCACCCGCACCTCCGCTCCGACGATCAGAGCGTGCGGATGTTCCTGCGCGAAGCGCGTTTGACCGGTCTGCTCGATCATCCTCACATCGTCCCTGTCTACGATCTCGGCGAGCGCGACGGCGGGCAGCTCTTCTTCGCGATGAAGCTCGTCGAGGGGCAGACGCTCGCGGCGCTCGTCCGCGCATTGCCGGGCGGCGCCCCGGACACCACGACGCTCTACACGCTGCTCGACGTCTTCACGAAGGTCTGCGACGCGCTCGCGTTCGCCCACAGCCGCGGTGTGTTGCACTGCGATGTGAAGCCGTCGAACGTCATGGTCGGCGAGTTCGGCCAGGTGTTCCTCATGGACTGGGGGATCGCCCGGCTGCTCGTCACCGAAGGTGCGCCCCCTTCGAGCCCGACGACGTTGCCCCCGACGACGGCGAGCCGGAAGTCGCGCTCGGCCTCCGCGACGGACAACTCGATCATCGGCACGCCCGGCTACATGTCACCGGAGCAGGCGCGCGGCGACCGGAAGAAGCTCGATGTCCGCTCGGACGTCTTCTTGCTCGGCGCCATGCTCTACGAGCTGCTGACGCACCGCCCGCCTTACGCGGGCACCGATCGCTGCGAGACGCTCGCCCTCGCCGCGTCCGGCGTCTTTCCGAGCCCGCGCAAGGTCGCCGGCGACGCCGCGGTGCCGCTCGAGCTCGAACGTATCGTCATGCGCGCGATGGCGACGTCGCCCGACGATCGGTACCCGACCGTCCTCGCGCTGAAGGAGGACGTCGTGCGCTTCATGCGCGGCGGCGCCGAGTTCCCCCGGAGGACGTTCGCAGCCGGAGAAGCGATCGTGTGCGAGGGCGAGCCTGGCGACGCGGCCTACGTCATCGTCGACGGCCGCTGCGAGATCCACAAGGAGACGCCGAACGGGTCGCAGACACTGCACTCGATCGGGCCGGGAGATGTCTTCGGCGAGATGGCCATCCTCACCGAAGGCCCGCGGACGGCGACGGTCGTCGCGACCGAGCCGACGACCGTGCTCGTCGTCACGTCCCACGTCCTCGAGCAGGAGATGGCGGCGCTGAAGCCCTGGATGGCGACGCTCCTCAAGTCGCTCGCGACGCGCTTCCGCGACATCGACACCCAGACGCGCGCGACCTACGCCGCGACGCCTTCTCCGCCGCGAATCGCGAATCAGCTCCTCATGAACCTCACGACCTGGGGCCAGACCGACGAGAACGGCGGGCTTTTCATGAAGTGGACGGAGCTCGCACCGGAGCTCGAGGCCCAGCTCGGACTGCCACCGCTCGCGCTCTTCGGCGCGCTCGCCCGATACGGTCTCGTCCTCGATGTCGAAGGAGACCGCCTCACGGTGCCCTCACCCGCCGAGCTCCGCGCGCGCCTCGGCGCCGAGCTCGCGCGCAAGCCTCGCGCGTGAGCCGGTCAGGGCTCCTCGCTCGCGGCGTCCTCCTCGTGCCTCGCCTTCCCCGCGTCCCCCGCGTCCCCCGCCTCGCCCGCCTCGCCCGCGTCGTCGAGCGGCGGCGGCGCTGAGTCCCTCGCAGGCGGCGGCGGCCACGACACCATCGTCGGCGCGGGCGAGCGTGGCTGGTCGGCGGCCCCAGCGAAGCGCGTCGTCGGCAGCGAGACCCAATCGAGGGAAGCCGTCATGCCGTACGCCGAAGCAATGGCCGTTCCCCCGCGCTGGGACGTGCGCGTCGGTCGATTGCGGGCCCGAGCCCGCAACGCGCAAGGACTCTCCCGACGCCCTCCTTCCCTGCGCGACGCAAGCTTCCGCGGAACGCGACGGGCTTCGGCCGATGTCATCGCACGCGGACCGCATGTGCGCGTACCGCCCCGATGGATCGCCGGTTACCGCGGGGAGGATCGGATCGCGCCGCTCGGTCGGGAGAGTCCGCTCTCGTCAGCGCCGCTCAGAACGCGGCGTCGACGACCTCAGGCTTGACCCGGGCGACGACGCGCGCGAACGACTCCTTGTCGATCGATCGCTCGAGCGCTGCTTCCGGCGTGATCTTCCCGGCAAGGAGGAGCCGTTCCAGCGCGGCATCGAGTGTCTGCATCCCGAGCGGGCCGCCGCTCCTCATCGCGTCCGCTACGCCGTCCGACTTCCCCTCGCGGACGAGCGCCGCGATCGTGGAAGACGACACGAGCAGCTCATGCACGGCCACGCGACCTTTGCCGTCCGCCGCGCGGACGAGGTGCTGCACGACGACCCCTGCGAGGCAATCGGCGAGGAGCCCCCGTATCCGCCCGTGCGCTTCCGGCGGAAACGCCGTGACGAGCCGCTCGAGCGTCGCGGCCGCGCCGCTCGCCTGGAACGTCGAGATGACGAGGATTCCGTCGCTCGCGAGGCGGATCGCGAGCTCGATCTCTTCGGGCGACGTGAGCTCCGAGACGAAGACGACGTCCGGATTCTCCCGCCCCGCCGACTTGAGCGCGACGCCGAGCGTGGGCGCATGCGTGCCGATCTCGCGCTGCGTGATCTGCGCGCGGTGCGACTCGTGGACGAACTCGATCGGACACTCGATCGTCAAGACGTGGCAGGCCCGCGTCTTGTTGATGTGGTCGATCATCGCCGCGCTCGTGGTCGTCTTCCCGTTCGCAGCTGGCCCAGCCACGAGCACGAGGCCGGAGCGACGCTCTGCGAGCCGCCAGAGCACATCCGGACATCCGAGCTCGGCGAGCGTCGGCACACGCGCGGGAACGAGCCGGAACGCAGCGGCGATGCCCGAGTGCTTCACGTAGTAGCTGGCGCGGAACCGGGCCACGTCCTTGAAGGAGACGGAGAGGTCGAGATCGAGCTCGCTCGCGAGGCGCGCACGCTGCGCTGGCGTGACGAGCTCGAGCAGCATGTCCTCGAGCTCCTTCGCAGTGAGAGCGACCTCACGGAGGGCGACGATCTCGCCGCGGACGCGCGCGAGCGGGGGCTGGTTGACGGCGAGGTGCAAGTCACTGCCACCACGCTTCACGAGCTCCTCGAGGATCGCGTCGATCGCCGGCACGGTCAGACCTTCCTCGCCTGCGCCGCCGGTACGACCGACGTACGCGTCGTGCTCGCATCGATCTCCCCGGGCGACTCGGCGAACTGCTTCGCCACGTCCGAGGTTACCTTCTGAGCCCGAACCAGCTCGACGAGCGCCTCGTCGAGTCGGACGATGCCTGCGGCCTTTCCTCGCCTCTGGAGATCGGCGATCTCGTGGGTGCGCCCGTCGCGAACGAGCGTGTAGAGAGCCACCGACCAAGGCAGCAGCTCGACCGCGACGTGGACCCGCGTGCGATCGCTGCTGGGGACGAGACGCTGCCCGATGACGAGACGCAGCGATGACGCCAGGCTCGTACGTGCCCACGACACCTCGGGCGCGGGGAACAAGTCGACGATGCGGTCGAGCGCTCGCGCGGCGCTCGGCGCGTTCATCGTACCGAGCACGAGACGGCCGCTCTCGCATGCGACGAGGGCATGGCGCACGGACTCGGCATCGCGGATTTCGCCGAGCACGATGACGTCTGGGTCCTCCCGCAACGAAGTCTGGAGCGTGCGCGTTCGCGTGCGGGAATGGAGCCCGACGTCGCGCTGGCTCACGAAGCCCTTCTTGCGCGGATGCACATGCTCGATCGGGTCTTCGATCGTCATGATGTGACGCGCCGTCTCGCGGTTCAGGTGATCGACGAGCGCCGCGAGCGTCGTCGACTTGCCCTGCGAGGCCGGGCCGGTGACGAGGACGAGCCCGCGCTGATGACGAAGCCCTCCGAGGATCGCCTCTGGCAACCCGAGGCCGGCAATGGACGGAAGCTCGCGCGGGATCACCCGCAGCACGAGCTCGTAGCCCGTCCGCTGCTTCGAGACGTTCACGCGGAAGCGTCCGTGGGAGGGATGTTCGACTGCGAAATCGCACGAGCCGTCCCTCTCGAGGGTGTCCCGAAGACGTCCGGGCACGATCTCTCGGGTGATCCGCTCGACGTGCTCTGCAGAGATCGCCTGCGTTCGTGGCAGCAGGTCCGTCGCGACACGGAGCAGGATGGGTCGACCGGCCACGATGTACAGATCGCTCGCGCGTGCCGCCACGGCCATCGCGAGGAACGAGTCCACCGTGGCCGAAGCGTCGACGCGGGGACGATCTTTCTCGGCGACGGAGATAGGCACCGGCGCGACCGGCGCGACCGGACCGTCTTTCGTGGCGACGACACCGCTCGCAGCGCCCTCGGAATCGAGATCGCCGTCGAGCTTGAGCGGGCGCTTCGCGCCTCCCGCGTCCGAAGTCGTGATCTCGACATCGACCGCGTCGACCGAGGTCGGCGTCGAGAGCCTCCGCGGTCCCATGAGCGACGCCGGAGGAACGGACTTCGCTTGCTGGGCCTCGGTCCGTTCACGCGCAGCACGCTCGCGCGCCAACCGCTCCTGCGCGGCACGTTCCGCGGCGGCCTTTTCTTGCGCCGCCTTTTCCTGCGCGGCGCGCTCCGCAGCGGCTTTCTCGGCCGCCGCGCGCTCCGCAGCGGCTTTCTCGGCCTGCGCTGCCTTCTCCTGCGCGGCCTTCTCTTGAGCTGCCTTCTCTTGCGCTGCCTTCTCTTGTGCTGCCTTCTCTTGCGCGGCCTTCTCTTGTGCCGCCTTCTCTTGCGCGGCCTTCTCCTGCGCGGCTTTGTGCTGAGCGGCCTTCTCTTGCGCCGCTTGTTCGGCGAGCGCCTTTTCCTGAGCGGCCTTCTCCTGCGAAGCGCGCTGCGGGTCCGTATCGCGCGTGCCCTGCTCGGCTCGGCGTGCAGGCTTGGGTCGAGCATCGCCCGCGACGGCGCCCGGAGATCCGGAGACGGGCGGCGACAACGTCTGGAGCGTGGGCTCGTCGTCGTCGTCCCATTCCTCCTCGGAGGACGGCGGCGGCGGCGGCACCGGCTGGACGGGCGGAGCCTGGGGCGAGGGATGGACACGCACGGGCTGCGCCGACGGGCCCACGCTCTTGATGACCTGCGGCTGGATCGGCGTCGCCCTCGCGGCCGCGATCGACGACGACGACGACGACGACGGCCCCGCGGCGGCCGCGGGCTGCGCGCGCGTCTGCGCCGACGCGGGCTGCGTCGAGGCGAGCTGCCCACCGCTCGACGGCGGCGACCGGGTCCCCATCGGCTGAGGCGACGGAGCGGCGGCCGGGATCGGACGCACCGACTCCTGACCGGAAGACCTCGCGGCGGCCGCGGCAGTGGACGGAGGCTGCGCAGAGAGCTTCTCGGACGAGCGTGAAGTTGACGCTGCCGGCTGCTGAGCCGAAGGCCGAGCGGCCGCGCCTTCGCGCTTCGCGACCGTGAAGCGCGCCTGCACGATGTCCTTGCGCAGGATCGCGGCGACGGCGATCACGCCGACGCCCTCGAGACGCGTCGTCCACTGCACGGGCTTGTCGCTCAGCGAGTCGACGTAACGGCTTCCGCCCATCGTCACGAGCATCTGCATGAGACGCTCGGTGCTCGGCGCCTCGTCGTCCACCGGCTCGAACTTCCCGCCGATGTTCACGCTCGGCAGCCGGTTGGTGACGAGCCCGAACTCCAGCACCTCGGGACGCGCGAGGTTTCTGAGAAGCTCCTCGATCGTTTTCATCGCCTGGCAACGCCACGTTCCAGACTACATGAGTCTGCCCCGCAGGTGGCATTTTCACGATGACGTCGAACGGCGCGCGCCATTCCTGCCCCAGGGCTGAGCGGGGGCGGCTCGGTTCGCGCCGTGCAGCGGCGCACGAGGGAGCACCAGGAAGAAGACCAGGGAGAGCGGCGGGGCGGGCGCGTCCCCCGCCCCGGCATGCTTGTCTGGTCCTGATCGGGTTCTCACTCAGGACACCGACGGGGCGGCGCCGGCCGCCCGGCGAGCGCTTCAGCGGCGCTGGAACGGGCGCTTGCCCGCGTACACCGCACCCACACCGAGCTCGAAGCCGATGCGGAGGAGCTGGTTGTACTTCGCCACCCGGTCCGAGCGGGAGAGGCTGCCGGTCTTGATCTGGCCGGCGTTCGTCGCGACGGCAAGGTCGGCGATGAAGCTGTCCTCGGTCTCACCCGAGCGGTGGCTGATGATGCTCCGGTAGCCGGCTTCCTGCGCCATCCGGATCGTGTCGAACGTCTCGGTGAGCGAGCCGATCTGATTCAGCTTCACGAGGATCGCGTTGGCGAAGCCGCCTTCGATGCCGCGCTGGAGGCGCTCGACGTTCGTGACGAAGAGATCGTCGCCGACGAGCTGCACCTTCTTGCCGATGCGGTCGGTGAGGAGCTTCCACGTATCCCAGTCGTCCTCGGCGCAGCCGTCTTCGATCGAGATGAGCGGGTACTTCGCAGCGAGCTGCTCGTAGATGCCGACGAGCTCGGGGCCGGTGACCTGCTTCTTGTCGAACGTGTACTTCTTCGAGCCCTTGTCGAAGAACTCGCTCGCTGCGCAGTCGAGGGCGAGGTGGAAGTCCTGACCGGGCTTGTAGCCGGCGCTCTCGATCGCGGCGACGAGTGCCTGGATAGCCGCCTCGTTCGACTCGAGGCGCGGAGCAAATCCACCCTCGTCACCGACGGCCGTGACCATGCCCTTGTCCTTCAGGTTCTTCTTCAGCGCAGCGAAGACCTCGGCGCCGGCACGCAGGGCGTTCGGGAAGTCCGGAAGCCCGTCCGGCACGATCATGAACTCCTGGATCTCGAGTCCGTTGTCGGCGTGCGTGCCACCGTTCAGGACGTTCATGAGCGGCGTCGGAAGGACGCGCGCGTTCGCACCACCGAGGTAGCGCCAGAGCGGAAGCCCGACGGCGTCGGCGGCCGCACGAGCGACGGCCATCGACACGCCGAGGATCGCGTTGGCGCCCAGCTTCGACTTGTTGGCCGTGCCGTCCGCGTCGCGAAGGACGTTGTCCACCTCGGCCTGATCGAGGGCGTCGATGCCGATGATGCTCGGCCCGAGCGTCTGGTTGACGTTCTCGACCGCCTTGAGGACGCCCTTGCCGCCGAAGCGCTTCTTGTCACCGTCGCGCAGCTCGATCGCCTCGTGCTCACCGGTCGATGCACCGCTCGGAACGGCGGCTCGGCCGTGACCGCTCGCGGTCTGGACCTCGACCTCGACGGTCGGGTTCCCTCGCGAGTCCAGGATTTCGCGCGCGATGACTGCGGTGATCTCGCTCATGACGGGCTCGGCTCCTTCGACAAGTTCCCCACGGTTCGGGGGGAGAATGGGAGAATCGTGGCCAGCTTCTAGTCGATCGATTGCCAGAAGTCGCGGACCGCGTCGACGGTCCGGACCCTTCGTGCAGGCGGCAAGCTCTCGAGCAGCGCTCGTCCGTAGCCGCGCTTCGCCGCACGGCGATCCAGAAGCGCAACGATCCCCGCGTCTTTCTTCGTACGGATCAGCCGGCCGAAGCCCTGCTTGAGCGTTATCGCCGCAGCCGGGACCGAGTATTGCGTGAACGGGTTGCCGCCCTCGGCCTCGATCTTCGCCGACCGTGCGGCCACGATGGGCTCGGTGGGGACCGCGAACGGGATCTTGTCGATGATGACGAGGCGAAGCGCACGGCCCGGAACGTCGACGCCCTCCCAGAAGCTCATCGTCGCCACGAGAACGGCATCTCCGGCGGCGCGAAAGCGATCGAGAAGGACGTGTTTCGGCGACTCACCTTGCACCATGAGCGGGCCGCGCCGGCTCGTGTCGTCTCGCGCGAGCGCCGCGTGGATGGCGCGCATCGCACGGTTCGAGGTGCAGAGGATGAACGCGCCGCCGCCGGTGATCTCCGCGAGCTCGCGCGCGCGCACGGCACAGGCCTCGTCGAACCCGGGTGCATTCGGTTCGGGCAGGTCCTCCGCGACGTAGAGCGCGGCCCGAGACGCGAAGTCGAACGGTGAAGGAACGACGAGCTCCTCGGTCTCGGGGAGCGCGCCGAGGCGGCTCTTCGCGAAGTGGAAGCTCCGCCCGGCATGCGTCGATGTGGCGAGCGTAGCGCTCGTGCAGACGACGCTCGGGACACGGTCGAACAGCCGTTCGCGGAGAAGCGGCGCGAGGTCGACGGGGCTCGCGCCCAGGGACACGGCGCGCTCGCGCGAGTCGACCCACGCGATACCTCCCTCGAACCCATCGACCGCACGCCGCAAGAGGAGATCTCTCTGCGGGTGTTGCCACGACGCCGGCGCGCGGGGGCTCGGACGATCCTGCTCGGGCGCCTCCTCTCCGTACTCGTCGTCGGGAGACCAGTGGCGCTCCCTCTCTTTCTTCTTCTCCTCCGCGCTCGCACGCACACGCGCGAGATCCGTCCGGAGCTCCCCCGCTCGACGCGCGATCATCGCCATCGCATCGTCCTCGTCGAACGCGAGCGCCATCGCCGTGAGCGCCTGGAGCGCCACATCGAATCGGCCGGTTGCGTCGCGCCGCGCGGGGGTCCACTCCTCGGGAGAGAGCATTCGCCGCGTCTCTTCGCGGGCCGCGCGCCCTGCCGACTGCCACGCCTTGAAGAACGCGTGCCCGGCGGCCTCGACATCGTCGAGGATGCGCATCGACGCGGAGTCGAGGATCTTCGCGCCGAGCACCGCGCGGCGCGCATCGCGGACGAGCCGATCGAGACGCGCCGTGGACACACGCACGCCGAAGAAGTCCGTGGCGACGCCCTCGATCTGGTGCGCTTCGTCGAAGACGACCGCGTCGTACGGCGGGATCGCGCCGCCGTAGCCGCCCGTCTTGCCGGTCTTCAACGCCAGATCGGCGAAGAAGAGATGATGGTTCACGACGATGATCTGCGCGTTCTCGGCCTCGCGCTTCATCTGCGTGACGAAGCACTCGTCGTAGTACTTGCAGCCTGCACCGATCCGCGTGTCCGCACCCGACTGGACGTCGCGCCACGCCGCGGCGTTCTCCCCGAGGTCCGCCAGCTCCGCACGGTCGCCCGTCCTCGTCTCGAGCGCCCAGCGTTCGATCCCGACGAGGTCGGCGTTGACCGGCTCGCCGCTCCGCATCCGCTCCGAAAAGCGCCGCTTGCAGAGGTAGTTCGATAGGCCCTTCATGAGCGCCGCGCGGAGCTCGACGCCGTGCTCGGCCAGGATCTCCCGGACGAACGGGAGATCTTTCTCGAAGATCTGCTCCTGCAGGGCGTGGGTCGCGGTCGAGATGACGACCTTGCGGCCGGACAGGACCGCGGGGACCAGATAGGCGAACGTCTTGCCCGTCCCGGTTCCGGCCTCGACGAAGAGGTGCTGGTCGCGATCGAGCGCCCGGTGCACCGCGCGCGCCATCTCGAGCTGCCCCTCGCGCTGCTCGTAGCCCGGGAGCCGCGCCGCGAGGGGCGAGCCCGGGCCGAGGACGGCGTCGATCGACCGTCCCTCCGTTGCGGGGGCTCGGTGCTCCACGGGCTCGTCGGCGGCGAGCCCTTGCTCCTCGAGGAGCGGGAGCCGGCGGACACCCGCTTCCTCGGCGCGCTCCTCGGCGAGCACCTCGTCGAGCAAATCGTCGCCCACGATCTCCGGCTCCGGGAAGTCGTCCCAGGGCTCCTCGGCGTCGGGCGGGCGGCGGCCCATCATCCGTGGTGCTCTACCCAACGGAGAACCGAGCGTCGAGCGCTTGCCCTCGATCGACGGACTTTCTCACGGACTTTCTCCTCGCGGCTCGTTCGGCGTACGATCACGCTCGTGAGCCGCAACCGATCGCCCGGTCGTCCTGCTGGCGAAGCGCGTGCTCCGGAACCGAGAAAAGCGGCCCCGGAGGCGGGGCTTCCGCCCGTCGAACGTGAGCCGGGGAGCGCCGTCGCGTTGCGGCTGGCCATCGGCAAGGATGGGCTCGGGATCGAGCTTGCACGCCCGGCGACGTTCGGATGCCTCGACGTGGTCGAGCTCGTGGTGCGCCTGCCGAACGTGCGCTTTCCGTTCGACGTGACCGGCGGCATCGCGAAGTTCCGCCATCGTCGAGGCGAGCTCGACCGTATGGCGCTCGAGCTCGACGCTCGCCGCGCTGCGCGGTGGGCCGAGCCGCTCCTCCGCGGGCTCCTCGGCGCGGGGCCTTGCGCGGTCACGGTCAGCCCGCGCGCGTTCGGCGCCACCATCACGCTTCTCTCGACCGACGCGAGGTTCGCAGGGGAGAGGGCACCGGCACCGCCGCGGGCACTCGCATTCGAGGTCGCCGTGGTCGCGACGCCCGAGCTCACGATCGTCGTGCACACGGCTCGCGGCACCAACCTGCCCGCTCCGGCGACGCTCCTCGCCGTCCGCGCCATGTCGGTCTTGCTCGGCGACGCTGCGAAGCGTCAGGGAGCTCGGTTCATCGTCCCGCGCGCCGCATCCCGCCTCGCCCGCGCGCTGCTCCCCGATGCCGGAGTCCGCGCTCCAGGCGGCGACGATGTCGTCCTCGCAGGATCGGGCGAGAGCGACGGGGTGCTCTTCGTCGCGTTCGCGCGCGGTCCGACCGCTCCGCCGATCCCGCAGATCGCGACGCTCGCCAACGAGGCGGCGCTCCTCTCACGCGCCGGCGACGATGCACGGTTCTCGAACGATCTGGAGCGCGCACGGCATCACGACCTCGCCGCGCTCGAGCGCGCCCCGCGCCACGGCGAGATCAGCCGGCGCATTGCCGAGGTCGACGCCCACGTCGGCGGGCGTGCCGAAGCTGCGGTCGCGACGCTTCGATCGTCGGATCGGATGAGTTACCTCGGGCAGCTCCTCGGCGACCTCCTCGTCGAGGCCGGTGACATCCCCGGCGCGACCGCGGCGCTCCTTCGTGAGGGCGAACGCGATCCGTCCGGCCCCGTGGCGGCCCTTTGTTACGCACGCGCCGCGCAGTTGGCGACGAACCCGGCCGATGCGCTCGTCTGGCTCGACGCGGCGATCGCTCGTGCCCCTTCCCTCGCGGAGCTCCGCTGGGAGCGCGCCGCGCGAAGGTTGGTCCAGGGCCGCCTCGCCGATGCACGCGCGGACTTCCAGGAGCTAGAGGCGATCGCTTCCGGTGCACGAGAGCGGTACGACGTGCTTCGCCGCGCCGCGGACATCTACCGCGTGCAAGGGCTCGGCAGCGACGCGAGCATGCTCTACGAGCGTGCGCTTCTCTATCGCCCCGACGATCCCGATGCCGTCGCCGGGCTCGGCGCCGCGATCGCGGCCGAGGGGCGCGCCGCGCGGGGCGCCACGCTCCTCGCTCGCGCGATCGAGCTCGCCGGCGCGCGCGTTCCTGCTTCGAGCACCGCGTGGATGGAGCTCGAGCTCGCGCGCGTCCTCGGCGATCGACTCGGCGATCGGCCCGCGGCGGTCGCGCGGCTTCGAGCCATCCCCGACGACGCACCAGAAGCCGTCGATGCGCGTGGGCTCGAAGGACGCTATCGCGCAGCGCTCGGGGACGTCGCAGGGGCGTCGCTCGCGTTCGCGCGCATGCGCGAGCGGGCCGGACGTGAGATCGGAGCCGTCGTGTGGCTCGACGAGGCTGCACGGTTCGAGGAGGAGCGTGGCGAGCTTCATCTCGCGCAGGCACATCTCGCGGCAGCGCTGGCGATCCTGCCCTCGAACCAGGAGATCGACGCCCGCTACCGCGCCGTCTCGGGCCAGATCGCACGCGTCGCTGGCGTGCGCGCGATCCCGCACGCCGCGCATCGTGACGTTCACATCGCGATGATGCCTCCGGCGAACGACGTCCGCGATCGGACGACGATCGCGGCGCCGCCGGAGCGCACGGACGTGCACGGACGCGTCACGATGCAGGCCCCCGTCGACCACGACGACGCCCGCCGCCGCGACACGCTCCAGGCGCCCGCGGAGGCGCCGATCATCGAGAGCGCGGTCTTTCCTTCTGCGGACGAGGTGCTTCCGTCGCCGACCACGCCGGAAGAAGACGAAGTGCGGGTCGAGGCGCTCACGCGTACCCTGCAGGGCGATCCCACGAACGACGCGGTGGTCGACGAGCTGACGACACTGCTCACGCGGCTCGGACGGAGCATGGAGCTCCTCGCGTTGCTCTCGGCACGCCTCGAAGATGCGCCGGCGGAACGGCGCGAAGAGCTCTTGCCGCGACACCGAGCCGTCCTCGAGCGGCTCGAGCAAGAAGCTCGTGCGGCGGGGCGCGACGGTGAAGCCGATCTGTTCCGGATGGCTCGCGACGCGAGCTGAGGGGCGAGCTCCGGAACGTGCGTTGCACGGACCGGACTCATGCGTGGCGGAAGCGCAAGTGTGGAGAAGGCGCTCGAAGAGCTGTACGGCAGCGATCCGAGCACCTTCACGAAGAAGCGGGACGCCATCGCGAAGGAACTGAAGGCGCAAGGAGACGACGAAGCCGCCTCGACCGTGCGCGCGCGCCGCAAGCCGACGCAGATCGCCTGGGTGCTCAACCAGCTCGCGCGCCGGTACCCGGACGACGTCGCGGAGCTCGTCGACGTCGGGCGAGAGCTGGCGCGAGAGCAACGGAAGGCGCTGCGGGGCGAGGCCGGCGCTTCGTTTCGCGAGTCGATCGAGCGGCAACGGAAGGTCATTGGAGGCGTCACGCGCCGGACCGCCGATCTGATGAAGGACCTCGGCGTCGATCCGAGCGGACACCTCGACGAGATCGCGGCCGCCCTCCAGGCAGCCCTGGTCGACCCGTCGGTGGGGGCGCAGCTCGAAGAAGGACGCCTCGAGAAGCCGCCGGAGGCTGCCGCCGGCTTCGCTGGTCCGTCTGGCACGATTTCCGGGAGCACACAGGGCCGCTCCGCCTCGGTACAGCCGCCAGCACGTCGGCCGCGCAAGGGTGGCGCGCGAGCCGAGCGGCCGCGACCGAGCCGGCGCGCGGAGATGGCGGCGCGGAAACGTGAGGAGGCACGCGAACGCGCCGAGCGCCAGGCGCAAGCCCTCGCGCAGAAGCGCGCTCTTGCGAAGGAGCGCGCTGACCGGGAGGCCGCCAAGCGCGCCGAGAAGAAGGCTGTCGCAGCGCTACGTGCGGCCGAGCGCGAAGCGGAGAAGCGCCGGAAGGAAGCGCTGAAGGCCGAAGAGGAAGCACGCAAGGCGATCGAGCGCGCGAAGGAGCTCGCCCGCACGGCGGACGAGAGTGAGCGGCGCGTCGCGGAAGCGAAGCGACAGCTCGCGCGCGCCGACGGTCGCTGATCGTCAGCCGACCGGCAGGAGCTCGAACGACGTCACCGTCCGGACCTTCCCGTCGCGCGCAGCCTCGACGCGTGCGACGAGATGCTTGTGGCGGAAGGTCGTCCGAGCCAGCGGCTCGTCGCACATTGCGTAGAGGTTTCCGTCCGTAGGATCGTACTGGCCGTCGCGGAACGTCCAGAAGTGCTCGCCAGTCAGCGTCGTCAGCGTCACGACGATGTCGCGATAGCCGCGCATGTCGATGCCCACCCGATACGCGACGATCTCCGTATCGTCCGGCCACGGCGGGATCTCGGTAACACCGCTTCCCGCGATCTCGATGTAGTGGACGCGCGGCTGTGCGCGCACGGCGGCCATCTGCTCGCGCGTCAGGCCGCCGGAGAACCCACTGCGTGCGTTGAACCAAGGCGCGATCGTCGCGAGCGTGTCGAGGAACGCGAGCTCCGGAACGTCGCCGTCTGCAGCTGCGTCGAAGAGCGCAGCCTCGAGCGCATCGATGTCCGCTTCGACAGCCCCGTCGACGTCCGAGGGCTTCGCGCTCGTCGTGTAGTCGTCGACGTCGCGGATCCAGTCTCGCCTGGCGCTCATGCCGCGACCTCCTTCCCCGCGGTCTCCATGCACTCGCGGAGCACGTGCAACGTCCGATGCCGAAGCACCCGCGCGTTCGCCTCGCTGATCGCGAGAAGGGCGGCGATCTCTGCGTGGCTCTTCTGCTCACCGTAGGAGAGCCGGACCACGTCGCGGGCGCGCTGCGAGAGCTGCGTCAAGCAAGCCTCGAGGCGGATCACGTCGAGAGTGGCATGGTCCGGCGGCCCAGCGTCGAACGGTGTGACGTCGGCCGAGAACATGTCCCAGAGCTCGTCGCGACGCTCGCGTCGGCGAGCGCGATCGCGAGCGACATTCTTGCAGATCCCGAGCACGAAGCCGCCCACTCGGGACGGATCTTCGACGGCTCCCCTGCGGACCGCCTCCACGAAGAGCATCAAGACGTCCTGCTGGAAGTCGCGGATCGCGTCGGCTCCGTGCAGTCGACGGCGCGCGAACGCGCGGATCGCCGGCGCGAGACGGCCGCAAAGCAAGGCCTCGGCCGCGCGGTCGCCATGTTGGGCACGAACGACGAGGTCGGCTCCGCTCTCGACCGATGCCTCCGCAGGGATCATCTGGCGCCGATCCTAGCAACCCCGAAGAAAAATCGTTGCCCCCGTGTAACGGTCGCTGGGCTCGCGGCACTTCCTCGTGCGTGAACGGAAAGGACGGCGAGGAACGGCACATGATTCACGAGATGAAGCTTGGATACCTGGTGTTCGAGGCACGCGCCCCGGAGAAGTGGCGCACTTTCTGCTCGACGATGCTCGGCCTGCCAGCTCCCGTCACGAACACCGACGGGAGCGAGGGCTACAGGCTGGACGGCGCGGTGCAGCGCCTCGTCGTGACGCCCGGAGAGGCGGACGATCTCGCGGCGGTCGGCCTCGAGCTGGCGACCGAGGAGGGGCTGTCCGCTCTCGTGCGGCGGGTGGCAGCCGCAGGTGTCACCGTCGAGAGATGCGATGACTCCCTCCAGCGCGCGCGCCAGGTGCGCAGCCTCGTGCGCTTCCGCGATCCGGCCGGGAACTGGGTCGAAGCGTTCGTCGGCATGACGCCTGCCGACGAGGAGTTCGCGTCCGAGCACTTCCCCGGAGGGTTCGACACGGAGCTCGGGATCGGACATGTCGCCCTCCTGCATCACGATCTCGATGCGATGGAGCGCTTCTATGTCGACGTGCTCGGACACGGCGTGAGTGAGCGCATGGCGAGCACGTCCGGACCGCTCGCGTTCGGCGGGGTCTTCTTCCACTGCAACCGTCGGCATCACACGATCGCGGTCCTCGACCTTCCGCTCGAGAAACGCATGCACCACTTCATGTTGGAGACGCTCAGGCACAGCGCGGTCGGGCGCGCGTTCGAACGAGCAAACCGCCTCGGAATCCCCCTGAGCCTCGGTCTCGGCGAGCACTCCGACGGGACCTTCTCGTTCTACGCTGAAACGCCCTCGGGGTTCGATTTCGAGATCGGCAGCGGCGGCGAGCCCATCGATCCCGGGGCGTGGCAAGCAGTCGAGAGCAGCGACGACCGCGTCTGGGGACACCAGCCGACGCTGCGTCTGAAGCTGAAGACGGTCGCGGGGCTGCTCAAGCTGCGGCTGTTGCCGAGGCGGCGTCCGAAGCTGTCGCCGGCGGCTTCGGCATGACCGGCGGCCTTCAGTTGCGCTGCTTCTTGGCGACGACCTTGTCGCGGGCGGCGCGGTAGCGCTCTACGTCGACGTCTTCGCCTGCGACCCATGCCTCGAGCGCCGGCATGACGTGGGATTTCCAGACCGGTGAGAGGCGCACGGCGAGGAACTCGCGGTAGAGCGCCGTCGTGAGCGCTTCGACATCGCGTGCGAAGTGCATGCGGTCGTAGAACGCCTCGTACGCGAGATCGCCGGGAGCCTTCTCGTCACGGTTGCTCTTCTTCCGGCGAGGCGGCGGCGGTGGCGCATCGAGCGCGGGCGCGTCGTCCTCCTTCGGCTTCTTCGGCGGCACGAGACCCGCGAATGCGAGCGTCTCGCCACGCAGCGTGAGCGTGCACTCGTGGTCGCCGAACGAGAGATGAAGGCCGGCGCGCTCGGGCAGCTTCCCCCGGAGGAGCGATTCTTTCGCCTCCCGGTTGTTCCCAGGCGTGCTGCCCTTGATGATCGTCGACTCCTGCCCTTCGTTGAGGACGAGGCGCCCTTCGAGCCAGAGGCCGAACTGTCCGTGCTCCTTCGTCGAGAGCGTCCCTTCGAAGAGCTCGGTCTCGAGCCACAGCCAGAGGAGCAGCTCGCGACCGACGAAGCGCCGGAGCTCGATGCGATCGGCCATGTTGATCGGTGCGGCGCTCATTCTTCTTCCTCCGCGGCTTCATCGCCGACGCCGCGAAGCGCAGCGGAACGGCTTCCCTTCTCCTTGGGCGCTCGGGGGGCTTCCTCCTCGAACATGTCGAGGGGGCGCGTCTCGGTGCCGAGGTACGTCATCTCGAGATCGTTCCAGGCCTTCTCCTGTTCCTTGTCGAGCCCGATGCGCGCCGCCGCGGTGTACGGCGACTCGGGGATCAGCTCGAGGCCGAACGTCTTCTTGAACAGCTCCATCATCAGGCCCGCGGGCTTGTTCGCGTGCGAGAAGAAGCGGACCACGCCTTCGCCGATCGACCAGGAGAGATCGACCGAGCGCGTCGCGGGCTCCATCTGCCGGCGGAGCTTCTTCGAGATCATGAGCTTGAGCTCGGCCTTCTCCTTCTTCGACAGACGTTCGCGTCCTTTCTTCTCGAGGTACGCAGCCTCCGCCTCCTGCACGCGCTTCTTGAGCGTCGGGCCAGGGATGACCCAGCGATCGGTGCGGAAGCCGAGGTTGACGTACTCGTTGAAGAAGACGTCGTCGTACGAAAGGTCGACGACGAAGGGCTCGCCGATCTTCGCCCAGCCGCTACGCTCGAGCTCCTCTTCATCCGGCTCGAGGGGCTTCATCGATCGGAGCCGGATCGATTTCATGAAGCGTTCGCGGAAGTCGTCGGGGAGTTCGCCCTCGACGAAGAAACGAGCGTAGGTGAGGGAGCCTCTGAGCGCGGGCACGTTGCCGCGTGTAACAACTCCCGCTGCGGAAGAGAAGCCGTAGCGCACGCTCGTTTCTCCACACCTTTTCCCCCCGGCGGTGCGGGGGGAAAAGGTG
>JAFAER010000011.1 GCA_023423895.1 Pseudomonadota bacterium | reverse complement strand
CGTCATCAGGTACGCCGTGTACGCCTTCTCGTAGTACGAGCCGACGTTGAGCGTGTACGCCTGGTTGTAGTCACGGCCCTGGCTGCGATCGAGCGCGTTCTCGACGGGGAGACCGCCGAGCGAGATCGTCCCGAAGCCGCCGGTGACGCCGTTGGCGACGTTGAGGAGCGGCAGCTGGCCCTTGTCGGCGAAGCCGGTGCCGTCCCACGAGCGCGCGATCGTCGTGCCCTCGGGCACGTCTTCGTTGCCGACCTTGCCGTGTTTGCCGGGCTGCGGGCGCGCGAAGACGTGGGTGAACTGATCGAACGCGATCGAGCTCGCGATGGTGCTCTCGACGGCGACCTGCTTCAGGATGTCGCCGACGAACGCCTCGGGATCGTCGCCGCCGCTGTTGTAGTGGGCGACGGTGTCGCGCGCGAGGTTGACGAAGAGACCGATGGCCTTCGCGCCGTCGCGCATCTTCTCGTGGTAGCGCGAGAGCGTTCGCTGGAAGGACCCCCAGATGCTGAAGTCGCGGCGCCCGCGCCGGTACGATGTGAAGATGTGGTTCATCTCCTGCTGCGCCTGCCAGAAGTGCATCGTCTCGTAGAGGTCGGCGCCGTTGTCGTGGCGGTAGACCGCGACGTTGCCGAGGTCCGCCCAGTTGTCCGAGGCGAAGGCATGCGGGACGCGGACGCGGTTCGCGCGATCGACCGTGTGCGTCTTGTCCTCCGTGGACTTCATCGAGTCCCACTGGACGAAGTCGACCCTGGGCTGCGTGCACTTGATCGCGCGCCCGGACTCGTTCGTAACGATGTGACCGTCGAGTAGCGGGCTCCAGAGGCCGTCGCGCGCCTCATCCCAGGCCGCGGGACGGAACGCCTGCGGATCGACGGCGTCGCACCGCTCGATCAGGCCGACCTTGTTGTCGAGCTGCGAGTAGTGGAACGGGTTCGAGAAGCTCCCGTAGCGGAAGCCGAGCAGGCCGCCGAAGTCGTTCTGGTGATCGGCGGCGTAGTTGCCGGCGTCTTTGCCCTTCTGGAAGCGTGCGTCTTGGTAGACCGCGACGCTGTCGCCATAGAACATGCGCGCCGCGCCGAAGTCGTACGCGCCGATGCCGAGTAGATCCTGCGCAGGTTCACCGGCGTACTCCATCGACGACGACTGCGCCCACATCGCGATGAGGTTCCGCTGCTCGTTCGCGGTGACCTTGTCGAGCCAGCGCGGCCCCACGCAGGTCGAACCGTCGACGGCGCCCGTGGCGTCCTCCGGACACTCCGACTTGACCGTCTTGCCGTTCGTGCGGAGCGCCCAGTACTGCGGGCGGTAGTTCCACGAGTCCGACGAGCCGACGAAGTTGTGCCGGAGCGCGAAGGAGTGTCCCATCTCGTGCGCGACGATCGAGTAGTGGGCCCGCCGCGCAAGCCAGCTCTTCATCCGATCGGCGCGCTGGAGTTGCACCGCGTCGGGGTCGTTCGGGTTGAACCGCCCGAACTTCACCTGTAGCTCCTCGGCGAGCGCGGCGTATCCGAGCGGCGCAAGCGCCTCGTAGCTCATGATGCAGGCGCCTCGCGCCGCGAGAGCGTTCTCGAGCCGGTGCTCGAGCGTCTGCTGCAGCTTGGGATTGAGGCCTTGCAGCGGGGACGCCGCCGCGGTCAGCGCGTTCTGCGGGTTCGCGCCGACCATCGCGCCGCTCGCACCGAGCTGGCCGAGCGCCGACTTCGCGAGCTCCTGCATCGCGGGCGTGACGAGTGCCGCCTCACCCGGCGTGCCGCGGAGCTGGTTCATGCGCGCCTCGTAGACGGGCGCCCACGTCGAAGGCGCGTCGAACGACGCCTTCGTGTGAGCGACGCGCTGCAGATCCGCGATGAGCGCGTTCTCGAGCGGCGAGCGCTGGACCGAGAGCTTGCCCTTCATCGGCCGTCGCTTCTCTTGCTTGGCCTCGAGCGCGCGGAGCTTCTCCACCGTCGTCCCCGCGACGGAGGCGACGCGCTTGTCGATCTCGTCCTTCCCGATGACGGGCGCCAGACCGAGGCCGTTGGAGCTACGCGCGGCCTCGACCCACTTGTTGATGTAGGTCCCGTCCGTGATCTCTTCGGTCGTGAGCTCCCCGCCGATGTAGCGGAACGTATCGATGAGCCCGCGCGCGAACATGTCGTTCACGTGCGTCCAGACGTTCATGCTCGCCGCGACGTGCTCGCCCGTGAGCGGATCGTTCGAGTCCGTCATGATGCCCCACGGCGAGCTCGTCTGCGGACTGGCAACCGCCGTCACGAGATGAAAGCGAAGGTCGCCGAGCCGCGCGACGGTGCCGGGCTTGCCGCAAACCGCCGGGTCTTCTTTGCCGACCGGGCTGTGGCAGAGGATGACCATCTCCGGCATCTTCGCGAGCGAGCGTACGGACGGCGCGTAGCCGCGTTGATCAGCGAGCTGATCGGCGAGCGCGCTGCACTCGAGGACGGGATCCTTCTTGCCGGCTACGAGCGCCTCGCGGCGGCACGCCTGTACCTCCTTCACGAGGTAGATCGCGTCTTCCTCGTCCGCGAAGTTGCCGTCGATCACGCCGGGGAACTGCTCGGGGCAGCTCTTCCCGTCCTGGGAGAGGTTCCCCCAGCGCATGCACTCCGCGTACTTCGCGGTCTGCACTGCGGACCGCATGGCGACGTCCCACTCCTCGGCAGCCTCACGCGTCGCCTCGAAGAACTCGGGGTTGCTCCCGTCTGCATAGTGCCAGACGACCGGCTTCTCCTTGCGTGACTGATACGGAAGCGTGCACTTACGATTGAACGTGTCGCATCGCGAGATGCCGTCGATGCCGCCGACGGTGACGCACTGGACGTCGTGATCGCACGCCGTCGCGCCTTCCATCTTCTCCGGGTTCTCGTAGACGTGGCTGCGCTCCCAGATGTTGTAGCGGCTGATGTGGCGCTTCCAGTTCGCGTCCGCGAGGCCGTAGTCGCGCGCGTACCCGTTGCGCTCCGTCGTGAACGCGCCGTAGGTCTCGAACCGCTGGCCGTCCCAGTTCATCGGCTCGTAGTCGGTGTTCGTCACGCGCTTGAAGGCGTGTCGCACCGTGATCTCGTTTGGATTGCAGTTGCCGGTGGGCTCGGTGCCGCCCCGGATCAGGTTTGGCAGGAGACAGCCCGGGATCTGCACCGAGCCGAGATTGATCATCTGCGGCTCTGCGAAGAGCTTGTTCGTGACGTCGAAGTACCCGTTCTTCACGTCGTAGACGGGCGCGTTCTCGTCGTTCGGATTGCGAACGTCGAACTGCATCGGCGAATACTTGATGCCGTTGAGCACGCCGAGGAGCGAGAGCGTGTCGAAGTCGTAGGCGGTCGTGACGAGGTTCTGCGAGAAGTCGACGCGGATGTACTCGCGATCCTGCCAGCGGCGGTCGGTCGTGTTCTCCTCGATGACGTTCGCCTCTTCACCCGTCTGCGCGTTGTACTGACGCCGGATGTCGAACTGGCTGAGGATCCGGAAGTTGTAGACGACCACGCCGTCGTTCTGGGCCAGCGGTCTGTTCGGATCGCGCTCGGCGTCTTTGCCGGGTGGCAGTCCTTTGCCGTCGGTGCCGTCGATGCGCTCGAAGCTCACGCGTCCGATGAGGTTGTTCTCCTCGATCGACCACTTGATCTTCGACGTCGAGTTGATGGTGTTCGTGAACATCAGGAAGTCGGAGCCCGACTCGCCGTACGGCACGTCGATCACCATCGAGCGCGCGTAAAACTCGGGATCGTCGCTCGCGTCATTGAGCTTCTGGCCCACGAAGAAGCTCTTCGGGATCGCGTTCGCTTGAACGCGATTGATCGGATCGCGCTCCGCAGCACAACCCACCGCACCTGCGGAGCTCGCAACCACGCCCATGACGAGCGCCGTCGCAGCCAATCTGGCGAACCACATCGAAGACATCCCGACCTCCTCCTCCGTCGCGCTGCAGATCGAGCCCGAGCGCGCGCCAAGTTACGGCCGCGCGCGATTGCAACTTGCGCTCCCGTCAGGCGCGAGTCGGTGCGCGACGCGTCGTATCCGGATGGGATTCGACATCTGCGTCAGGGCGAGGACCACATTCGATCGCGATCGACAGCGAGGCACGCTCCATCGAACAGTGCCGTCACGCACGATGTCGCGCATCGCGCCGTCGAGCGATTCGTGCTCACGAGCACACGCGTGGTGCTCTCTCGACCTTCGAGGCGCGTGAACACGCCGCCATTTGTCTCGGCGCCGAAGCGCGTCGTCGCTGGCGCCGAGGATCGGCGTCCGCGCGCAGCATCGTGGCTTGCGAGACGCGCGCATCCTCCGCTCGATCGAATGTGCCGCGTCGGCGCACGTGGCGGTACCTGCGGAAGAGCTCCCGTGCGCGTCGCCACCTGGCGACGCAGCGACGTGCGCGTGCACCTTTCCGGATCAGCTTCGTGATACTGAGACACCGTCCCGGACGGGGAGCACTCCGTCGACACGAAGAGGAAGCACGAGATGGCAAAGGCAAAGGCAAAGGCAAAGACGAAGGCCAAGGCACCCGCGAAGACCAAGGCCAAGGCGCCTGCGAAGGCCAAGGCCAAGGCGCCTGCGAAGGCCAAGGCCACGGCGCCTGCGAAGGCCAAGGCCAAGGCACCCGCGAAGACCAAGGCCAAGGCGCCTGCGAAGGCCAAGGCCAAGGCGCCTGCGAAGGCCAAGGCGCCCGCGAAGACCAAGACGAAGGCGCCTGCGAAGGCGAAGGGCAAGGCCAAGCCCAGCGCGATCGAGAAGGAAGTTGCCGCTCTCCTCGACGACAACGACAACGGTCAAATCGACAACGCCTGGGACGTCGTCGAGAGGATGGGCGAGCTCGACAAGCTACTGCCGAAGTCGTCGTCTCTGCGGCCCGACTTCGACAAGATGCTCGACGAGGTCGACGAGGTGATGGAGACCATCCAGTCTTCCTGACGGATCTCGGCCGCGCGCCGAAGCGACCGCGATAGGAGCAACTCGCGCTCTCGACGGTCGCGCCGTGCGAAGGGGCCGGTCGGCGTCGCGCAGACGACCGGCCCCGCGTTGGCGGTGCTCTTCGCGTTACGACGTCTTGCCCTGCGTGCGTACGAGCACGGCACGGGCATGGGCCTCGAGGCCCTCGAGACGAGCGAACGTCACGATGTTCGCTTCGTCCGTGCGCAAGGCATCGGCGCTGTAGCGGATGATCGACGTGCGCGCGACGAAGTCGTGGACACCGAGCGGCGACCCGAAACGCACCGCGCCTCCGGTCGGGAGCACGTGCGATGGGCCAGCGAGGTAGTCGCCGGCGGCCTCCGGCGTGAGCCGGCCCACGAACGCGGCTCCGACGTTGCCGATGCCCTCGAGGAGGCCTTCGGGATCGTCGACCTGCAAGCTGAGGTGCTCGGGGGCGATCGTGTTCGCGACCTCGGCAAGCGCCGCGCGATCGGCGACGACGAAGACTTGCCCGTGACGCCGGAGCGACTCGGTGGCGATGGCCGCCCGCGGCAGATCCGCAAGCTGGCGAGCGAGCTCTTGCTCGACGGCTTCGGCGAGCGCGGGCTCCGTCGTGGCGAGCAGCGCGTACGCGTCCTCGTCGTGCTCGGCCTGCGAGAGGAGATCGGCGGCGACGTGTGCCGGATCGGCCGACTTGTCGGCGAGGACGAGGATCTCGCTCGGGCCCGCGATCGAGTCGATGGAAACAGCGCCGTAGACGAGCCGCTTCGCACACGCGACATAGGCATTGCCGGGGCCGACGATCTTGTCGACGCGGGGGATGCTCTCGGTGCCGAACGCGAGCGCAGCGATGGCCTGAGCTCCGCCGGCATCCACGATCGCGGACACGCCGGCGAGGTACGCTGCAGCGAGGACGCCGTCGTCTTCTTCTGCCTTCCCGCTGAGCGGCGTCGCGAGGACGACGTCCTCGACGCCCGCCACCTTCGCGGGGATCGCGCTCATGAGGACGCTCGACGGATACCGAGCCTTGCCACCGGGCGCATACACGCCGACGCGGCCGAGCGCGCGGACACGGAGGCCAAGCGTGCGGCCTTCGTCCTCGAAGCGGAAGCCTCCGCCCGCAAACATCGCCTCGCGCTCGCGCCGATGAAACTCGGTGATCCGGTCGGCTGCGTTCTGCAGGGCCTTGCGCGCTTCGGGCGCAAGCCGCTCGAGCGCGGCCTTCCCATCGAGCTCCCGGACACAGAGCGCCTTCGGCGTGCGGCGTTCGAAGCGCTCGACGTAGCGGAGCACGGCGGCGTCGCCGTCCTTCCGTACGGACTCGAGGATCTCGCGGACCGCGGGCTCGACCTTGGCGAAGTCGGTCTCGCCGCGGTCGTGGAGGGCGGTCAGAGCAGCGGCAAAATCAGGCGTCCCGTGCACCAGACGACGGATCATCGGGCGGCGGACCTTAGCGCAGCGAACGGCTCGTCGATACGGCGGAACGTCGTCGCGCGATCACGCTGCCAGGCCATGCTCACGGCAGGGCTCGTGGCCGCACGGCAGAGTCCAATGCCCGCAGAGGCCAACGCCCCCCCAGAGCGGGACAAGACGAGGACAACGAGAAGACGAGGGCGAACGAGGCGAACAAGGCGAACAAGGCGAACAAGGCGAACAAGAAGAAGCCGAGAAAACGAGAAGGACGAGAGCGAGGACAAGCCCAGGCGTCGATTTCGCTGAAAATGCGGGCTTGGGAGGCCCCCCGGACGAAGATCCTGCATCCGAGGATAAGAGCGGTATCCGAAGAGGCCCCGTAGGTGGTAACGTACGCGCCCTTCGCCGCGCAGCCGGAAGGCTGGCCGCGACGACTTCGAGTATCCGGACGAGGGTTGCTGTGGACAGTGATCTGGCAGATGCGGTCGAGAGCCTGAAGGCCGTCTTTCAGAAGCGGAAGATCGAGCACGCGTTCGGCAAGTCCGACAAGGCGCTCGTGGAAGACCTCCGCAAGAAGCTGCGGATCCCTGCGAGGTACCGCGCATTCCTCACGGCGGCCGACCCCGTGAAGGTCGAGACCGTCACGCCGGTCGAGCGCGTTCGTCTCCTCCCCGCGAGTGAGCTCGAGAAGGCGCAGGACGCCGTGAAAACTCCGCAGGACGGAGGCTCGGTTCCGCTCGACTGGAAGGCGTCGTGGGTCGTGATCGCCGAGAGCTCGCTCCTCGGCGACCCGTACTTCCTCGATGTCTCGAAGCTCGACCCCGAGGGCGACTGCCCGGTCTACACCGCGATGAGCGGTCAAGAGCGCTGGCAGCCCACGCTCGCGGCCTCGAGCTTCGCGCAGTTCCTCCGCATCCTCTCGACCGCCATGGAGATCGCCGCCGGCTTCGGCGACGCGATCATGGACGACGAGGACGAGGACAGCTTCCGCGAGGCGCTCGGACCGAAGGTCAAGGTGATCGACGCGGCTGCCCTCCGCGCCGGCCACTGGACCTGACTCCAGCTCGGCTTCGAGGCTTCGCTTCCAAGCCGGCGCGCGAGCGCTCGTAACGACGTCGTACGCGACGTGAGCGCGGCGCTCCATCGACCGATCGGCACGTTCTCGACGCGCGCCGGCTTCGGACGGCCCCCGTGCGCCTCCGGTGCCGCACTGGAGCCTGGAGCCTGGAGCCCGGAGCCTGTATAGCCCAACCTCATGGTCGAGAGCGCGTACGCCCAGAGCCGCTACAAGGCGCCTGAGATCGAGCACAAGTACGGTCCGAACGTTCATCTGCTCGACGATCCGGTCTGCTGGACGCAGCTTGCTCGGCTCTGCGCCCGTGAGACCATCCAGCCCGAGGTCGGGCAGCTCGTCCGCGTCCTCTACCAGCGCCTGGCGCAGGTGGTCCTTGCGCAGGAGTTCCCGCGGGAGCGGGTGGCCGTCCCGACGCGGATGGTGATCCAGGCGCCCGAGGCGGTGTATCGCGGCGTCGCGCTCGACCGGTCGACCAAGTGTGTGACCGTCGGCATCGCACGCGCGGGCACGATGCCTTCGCAGATCGTCTACGACCTCATGAACGAGGTCATCGATCCCGCCGGCGTCCGCCAGGATCACCTCTTCATGTCCCGCGCGACGGACGCCGACGGCAAGGTCATCGGCGCCACGTGGCACGACGCGAAGATCGGACGCGACGTCGACGGGCGCCTCCTCCTCGTCCCCGACCCGATGGGCGCGACGGGCTCGTCGATCAACAGCGCGCTGACGCACTACAAAACGCGGCTCGAGGGGACGCCGAAGCTGTGCATCACGATGCACCTCGTCGTCACGCCGGAGTTCATCCGCAACGTCCTCGCCGAGCACCCCGAGACGCGGATCTATGCGCTCCGCCTCGATCGCGGCTTGTCACCCGCGAAGGTGCTCTCGACCGTGCCCGGTACGCACTGGGACGAGGAGCGCGGCCTCGACGAGCATCAGTACATCGTGCCGGGCGCCGGCGGCGTCGGCGAGATCCTGAACAACGCCTGGGTCTGAGCCGCAGAGCTACGCTGCACGCTGAGGCGGCGTTCGCCGAAGCGCGCTGCCGGAGCTCGGCGTCCACGCGGAGGAACGCCGCTTGCGTCGGCCACGCGGCGAGGAGGCGCCGATGCAACCGGAGCAGCAGGTACGCGCAGCGGCGGAGCGATTCATCGAGGCGCTGTCACGGGTGGAACGTGATGGGCTCGGGGCCGTCGACGAGCTCGTTCAGCTCTTCGCGGAGGACGCGCACCTCACGAACCCGACGCTCGAGATGGCGGGTGAGGAGCGGGTCGGCCGTGACGCTATCCGAAGGTTCTGGAACACGTACCACGACGTGCTCGGTGACGCGGAGTCGCGCTTCTCGCACGTCACGATCGGCGGCGACGCGGCAGGCCTCTTCTGGACGACACACGCCCGAGGTCGAGGACGAAACGGGATCGACTACGAGGGCGTCACGCTCCTCGAGTTCGATCCGCGCGGCCTGATCCGATACCTGCGCGCTTACTTCGACCTCGACGTGCTCGCGCGCGCCATCCGTCGTGACCTCGAGACCGAGCCCGCGGGGACGACCCAGCCCGATCAGCGCCTCTGATCGAGCTCACCGTAGCCCCGCTTCTCAGGCCTTCTTCTCGGGCCTTCTTCTCAGGTCTTCTTCCGTCGATGGCGCGGGTTGTGGCGCCCGACGAGGCCGAGGTAGTCCGGCATTGGCTCCTCTTCGGGCGGCTTCCACTTCGCTCGCGCGAGCTCCGCGTGGGGAGGAAGCAGCTCCACCATCCGGCGGACTTCGTCCTTCGCCGGGCTGACGGCGTGCTCCTCGAACGCGGGCAGCGCCGCGACGACGTCCTCGAGCTTCGTGCCCGCGAGATGGCCGCGCTTCGCGACGTCGGCGTAGCTCCTCGCGAGGGCGTCGCCGTCGAAGCGGTGCTTCGTCACCATTTCGGCCGCGACCCGGAGGAGGCTGGCCGCTGGCAGCCGTCCGTCCTCGTGGATGACGTATGCAGCCTGCAAGTAATTGTAGAACGGGACCACGAGGTGCCCGAAGATCTGGAAGTCGCGCGGATGTGTCTGTTGCTCGAGATGAATGAAGATCCGCTCGACGACCGGCGCGGCGTTCACCACGCGGACGCACCGGACGGTCGCTTCGAGGACGTCCTCGTAGACCCGACCGCGCTCCAGGATCTGCGCGACGAGCTCCTCGCCGGCGCGTCCCGCCATGATGTCCGCGTAGAGCGAGTAGACGAACGCGTCCGCCTCCGCGTCGTCGCCGAACAAGGTCTCGCGGACGCCGTCGAGCTTGTCGCCGGCCCCGGTGCGTGACAGGAGCAGCGCGGGCAGCTTGTAGCCGAGCTGGTCGCGCAGCGCCCGAAACCGGAGACGCAGCATGTTCTGCAGGTTCGGCTTCAGCGTGAAGTTGTCCCAGCGGATGCCGTCGAGCTTGAGCTTCTCCTCGAGGCGTCGGCGCATCTGCTCCGGTGAGCCCGAGAGGATGTGGATCGACACGTTCGCCTCGGACAGCTCGCGCAGCAGCGTCGCGGCGCCGGGGTTCGTACGCTTCTCGTCGGCGCGCTCGAACGCGGTCCGCACGAGATCGCGCATCGTGTCGAACTCCGTACGAAGGTACGTCTTGTCGAGATCCCAGCGCGAGATGTGAGGCGGCCGCACGACTCGATCCCTCCCGGTCAGTCCTTCTTCTCGAGGAGACGCTTCTTCGACCGCGGCCGCTGCGACGCCTCGCCATCCAGCTCGGCAAGGCCGAGCTGGATGGCGAGCCTACGGTCGCGGTCGCGGGGATCGAAGATGCACCGCACCCGCCCCTCGCGAGGCGTCCGCGAGCTCGGTGTCGAAGGCTCCGGCGTACCGTCCGGCATGGGCCGGACCATACTACTTCGTCGCGGCGGACGGGATCGATCCTGGCGACGGCGAAGCGCCCGAGCCAGGAACACACGCCGCCATCGGCCCTTTCGCCGACGGGTCACACGCTCCGAGCCCGATCGAGCTGCACGGGATCTTCATGAGCCGTCCGGCAGCGCAGAACACGACCGAGCTCCCGTCACATTTCGGAAGCATCTCCTTGTCGCATTCGACGTTCGTCGGGACGTAACAGCCAGCACGCACGCCGACGCCGGCGCAGCGGAGGCCAAAGCCGACGCAGTCGGTCACGCGCACCTTGCTGTAGTGCCCGCTGCGGTCGCACTCGACGAGCCGATCGTCTTCGCAATGACGCGCGCCGCGCATGTCACAACGTCGCCGCCCGGGCAGCTCGCACGCGGCGACGGTCTCGCCCGCCTCGTCTTTGTGCTCCTCACACGTGGTGCCCGGACGGCAGACGACGCGCTCGTAAGCGCCGTCGCGGCAGGAGATGACGGCTCCCGGGCCGTCGCACCGTGCATCCGGTGCTCCGGCGGGGCACTTCTGCGGCGACCAGCACGCGCGGACGACGAGGCCGCCGGCGGCCTTCACCTCGCGGCACGACGCTCCCATCGCTGCGCAGTCGGTCACGCTGCTCTCGTGAGCGTCGTCTTCTCCGCAGCTCACGAGCCTGTCGCCGTCACATCCGGAGACGACCCCCGGCCTCTGCGAGCAGAACGCAGCCGCGCGCGCATCTCCGCCGCCGTGCATGCAGGCGGAGACGTTCTCGCAAGAGGTCGCCTCAGCGAGGCACTTGCGGAGCGGCTCTGGGGCCTTGCCCGGAGCGTCGGATTCGCCGAGCCACCATTCGACGCAAGCGCTTGGATCGCGAAACCGTTCGGCGTCGTGCGCCCGCGTGCACGACGCGACCCGCGCGCACGCGGCGGCGATCGTCGCGAGGGCGGGCGGATCGCGTGGGGGCGGCGCCGCCGGAGGCGGCTTCGGCGGCGGCTCTTGCGCTCCGCACGCCGCGAGGAGCACGAGCGCGCCGGAGACGGTCGCCAGCGTCGTCGTCGTTCTTCGCGCCCGCACAGCCCCTCTCTACTAGAGGCCGAGCGCACTGGTCCAGGTTGTGACATGTCCGCGGCGTTCACGCGTTCGAGACGCGGCACAACGGGTGCAGAGCTCTCGAACATGGCCGCTCGTCGTCGAAAAATGCAGGTCTTTTTCGTGTTGGCCGCTCTTGCCGCTGCCGCAGGATGCGACCGTGCGGGGCCGCGCGGTCCCACTGCCGTGACGACGACGAGCGCGACCGCGCCGGAGGATCAGGGACCGAATCGCAATTCACATCCGCGGACCGTCGATGCGGCCGGCTTCGTGGACAACGGCGGCCGGACGAGCAGCGAGACGTCGCGCTCCGAGCTGAGCGGAATGCGTGCGACGGAGACGGGATCGGAGCGCGTGACCGGCACCCCAGGCAGCGGCTTCCCTCTCCCCATCGAGCCGAAGACCAGCACGGTCGAGTCGGGTGAGCGGCCGCGTCCGCCGGAGACGGGCCGAAACACGACGGCGGGCCCGCCGAGCGAACAGGTCACGGGGCGACTGACCCAGGCGCTGTGCGATCGGGAGACGAGCTGCGGACGTGTTGGTGCCTCCAAGGCCTGGCCGTCGGTGGCGACCTGTACGAGCTCCGTCCGGGTGGTCGTCCGCCAGGACCTCTCCGCGATGGAGTGTCCGGACGGTCACGATCCGGGCGCGGTCACGACGTGCCTCTCGGCGATCCGACTCGCGAGCTGCGACAAGCGTGTCGATGGGCTCGCGACGCTGCCGGAGTGCGACGTTCATGCACTCTGCATTCATCGCTAGAAGCGCGGGAGTGCGGCGCGCGATCGGTGCGAACACCGAGTTGTCGGTGGGTAGCCACGTGAACCGCTATTCCGGCGGAGATCGCTGTCTTGCCACAGTCCCGATCGTTCGACGTGCGTTCACAGCGATCTGGCGCTACGGCTAGTTGCATCGGGGGTCGTCGGGTCGCTACGCCCGGTATGCCCCGTGCCCACGCGCACCCATGCTTGATCGACGCGTCCTTCCCATTGCGAGCTCGAGGACGACGGCGCTGACCGATGCGCTCAGTCGCCGCACCGCGCGTGGCGCCCTCGTCGAGCCCGGTCCCGCCGAGGGAACGCTCCGCTGCACGGCGTGCGCGCATCGCTGCGTGATCGGCAGCGGCCGACGCGGAGCATGTGGTGTCCGCTTCGAGCGCGAGGGCAGCCTGCGCGTCCCCTTCGGATACGTCGCGCGCGCGAACGTCCGCTTCGTCGAGACGAACACCATCTATCACGTGCTTCCCGGCGCTCGTGCGCTCACGTTCGGGATGTACGGCTGCGACCTCCGCTGCGGCTATTGCCAGAACTGGTACGTCTCGCAGGCGCTGCGCGAGCGCGACGAGCGCGAGGCCCCGAGCGACATCAGCGCAGAGCAGCTCGTGAACCGGGCCGTCTCGGAAGGTTGCCGCGTCATCTGCGCGGCTTACAACGAGCCGTCCATCTCGGCGGAGTGGGTGCACGAGGTCTTCCGACGCGCGAAGGAGCGCGGCCTCGTCACCGGGATGATCACGGACGGCAACTCGACCCCCGAGCTGCTCGAGTTCATGCGGCCGGTCACCGACGTCTACCGGGTCGACCTCAAAGGGTACAGCGAAGAACAATATCGGAGCCTCGGCGGGAGGCTCGCGCCCGTGCTCGAGTCGATCGCTCGCGCGAAGAGGCTCGGTTACTGGATCGAGATCGTCACCCTCGTGGTCCCGCATTTCAACGACGAGCTGCCGGGCCTGCGCTCGCTCGCGATGGCGATCGCGAAGGTCGATCAGGACATCCCATGGCACCTGAACGCGTTCCAGCCTCGCTATCGCATGCGGGATCGTCCGCCGATGAGCGCCGGGCTGCTCGTCTCCGCGGCAGGAAGCGCCTACGCGAAGGGGCTCCGCTACGTGTACGTCGGCAACGTCGATCACGAGCTCGGTGAGCTTTCGCATACGCGATGTCCGCGTTGCCACGAGACGACCATCCGCCGTCGTGGCTACGAGAGCCTGCTCGAGACGCCGGATCCGTCGCGCTGCCCGAGCTGCGCCCTCGAGATCCCCGGCCTCTGGCACGCCCCGAAGAGCTGCGCCTGACCGACGCACGACGCGGCGGAGCGCGCCTCCACGTCGCGGCTCCGCGTGCCGTCGTCGGCTGCTCCGTTGTTTGCATGGCCGCGCGGGCGCTCCCACGCGCTTGCGATTCCAGGAGGAGGCTCGATGACTCGCATCCTTCATCTCGACTGCGTCACGATGTGCCCGCCCGGCCGCCGCTTCATGGACGGTCGGCAGGGTGCACATGGCCGCGCGGAGATGTGCTGTCACTGCTTGCTCGTCGAGCTCCGCGATCGACTGGTGCTCGTCGACACGGGCCTAGGGCTGCTCGACGTGCGTTATCCGAGGCGCCGCCTCTCCTCCCTGTTCCTCGACGTCCTCTGCCGGCCACAGCTTCGCGAGGCGGACACGGCCCTCCGACAGGTCGAGCAGCTCGGATACCGCGCCGAAGACGTCACGGACATCGTCCTGACGCACCTCGACTTCGATCATGCCGGCGGGCTCGACGACTTCCCGCGCGCGCGCGTCCACCTGCTGGAAGCCGAGCGTGATGCCGCGCGGGCACGCAAGACGTTCCTCGATCGCCAGCGCTTCCGTCCGCAGCAATGGAGCAGCAGCGACCGGTGGCATGCGTACGACCCCGACGGCGAGAGGTGGTTCGGCTTCGAAGCTGCGCGCGGCTTGCACGGCCTGCCGCCGGAGATCCTGCTCGTACCGCTCGTCGGTCACACCCAGGGCCACGCCGGGGTGGCGGTCCACGACGGCAAACAGTGGCTGCTCCACTGCGGGGACGCGTACTTCTATCGCGGTGAGATGGACCCGCGGAGGCACCGCTGCACGCCGGGGCTGCGTCTGTACCAGCGCCTCATGGAGGTCGATCGTCGACGGCGGCTGCTCAACCAGCGCCGCCTGCGGCAGCTCGTTCGCGGGCACGGCTCCGAGGTGAAGGTCTTCTGCGCGCACGACGTCGTCGAGCTGTCGACGATGAAGAAGCTCTCGGGCGCCGTGTCGGAGCCGATCTCGGTGCGCCTCGACCGGATCCCGTCCTCGGCGAGCGCACGCGTGGCGGGCGCACGCTGAGCGTCAGACCGCGATCGACTTCTTCAGGTCCTCGAGCGAGTGCAAGAGCTCGTGCGCGCCCGACGCGAACGCGAGCTCCAGGGCCTCGAGGAGGTAACGATGCGCCTCGTCGTTACGGTCCCGGATCGCGGAGACCTGCGCGAGCGCGCCGAGCACACGCGCGCGGTCCGAGCCGCTCGGTCCGGCCATGTCGAGCGCCTCGCGCAAGACGCCCTCCGCGTCCGTGAATTGACCGGCCGCCGTGAGCGACTCTCCGAGCTTCCGCGCGAAGATGAGCACCGCGCGCATCGGATCGTCGAGCTCGCCGCGGAACAGCTCGCGACGCGCGAGATCGAGCCCGCGGCGCAACGACGAGATCGAACCGCCGAGATCGCCGCGGTGCCCGGCGCGGGTCGCCACCTGCTCCAGCAGGATGAGCGCCTGGAAGGTGCGCTGCGCGTTGTACTCGTGGAGCGCACGCGCCTCGAGCGGCATGCCGCGGTCCTCGCCGATCTCGGCGCACGTCGCGTGCAGGCCGCGTCGAACGGCGGCAGGGATCGTCGCGAGGACGACATCGCGGACGAGCGGATGCGCGCTGCGATGGCGTGTACCACCGGCATCGAGCGCCTCGATCATGCCCGCGGCCTCGAGCGCGGTCGTCGCCTCGTCGAGGTTCGTGCCTTCGGGGACCATCTTGCGGACGGTCTCGTTGTCGGCGTTGTCGCCGTAGACCGCGATGGCCTGGAGGACGCGGCGAGCGTCCGGCGGGAGGCGCTCGACGCGAAGCGCGATGAGATCGGCGAGCCGTGTCGGCGCGCGGCCGCCCTGCTCGCGCGAGAAGCGCAGCAGCTGCTCGACGTACAACGGAGCGACGCCGCGCCCGCCGATCTGCGAGCTCGGCTTGTTGGTGCCTTGCAGCAGCTTCGACACGAGCGCCGGCGGAAGGCCCATGAGGACGCGTGCGGAAGCGGTGCTCGCCGGCCAGCCCGGATCGTGGCCCGGCGGATAGCTGACGATGAGGAGCGACGGGACGAGCGGCGGCTCCCCGACCGCATCGGCGAACGCGGTGCGGCTTGCGCCGTCGATGGCGTGCAGATCGTCGACGGCGACGATGACCTTCTTGCCACCTGCGCGCTCGCTCGCGCGCACGATCGCCCAGCGCAGCGCCTCCGCCACCGCGAAGCGCAGCTCGTCCGACGAGAGCTGGCCGCGGCCGCCGTGCTCGAAGATGTCAGCGAGCCCGCGACGGGCTTCGGCGCTCGCCGCGGCCCAGTCCTTCGTCGACCCGCCGTCGGTCGGCAGGTTGGCGAGCTTCACGATCGCGCTGCGGACGGCGTAATAGCCGACCTCCGCCCATGCGGGGTCCGGACCGACCTCGATGACGAGGTTCTTCTGCGACTTCACCGTGTCGAGGAACTCGCCGAGCAAGCGCGACTTGCCCATGCCGATGTCGCCGACGACGCGTGCCCCGACGAGCGAGCTCTTCGCGTCGGCGAGACGATCCTGCAGCCAGAGGAGATCTTCGTCGCGGCCGACGAACTCCAGCGGGAAGTTGGCGCGGCTGCCGTCGACGAGGACCGGGCGCTTGCCGGTCCCCGGCTCGACGGGGATCGCGACCGGCGCTGGGTCGCCGCTCGGCGGGCTCATGGTGGCGGCCGTCGCGAGCGCCCCGTTGTTGTTGCGGGGCGCTGCCGGGATCGCGTTCGTCAGCGACGAGCCGCACTCGCCGCAGAACTTCTGGCCGCCCGGGTTCTGCGCACCACACGCCGCGCACTTCACCGTGGCTGCGACCGGAGCCTTCGGCACGCTCGACTCGATCTGCGTGATCGCGTCGCCGAGCGCCTCCGAGAACTCGTCGGCGTTGCCGAAGCGGTGCGACGGATCCTTCGCGAGCGCCATCAGGCACACGTCGGCGAGGAGCGAAGGGATGTTCCGCTCCGGCACGACCGCGCGCGGATCGTCCGGCTGCTCCGTGATGTGCATGAGCACGACCTGCGTCGGGCTCTCGGCTTCGAACGGCAGGCGTCCGGTCAGCAGCTGGTAGAAGATGACGCCGACCGCGTAGAGGTCGGAGCGGGCGTCGAGCGGATCGCCGCGGCCCTGCTCCGGGCTCATGTACTCGGGCGTGCCGCAGACGATGCCCGGGCTCGTGATGTTCGTCTGCACCGCCTCGATGCGCATCTTCGCGAGCCCGAAGTCGACGACCTTCACGAAGTCGCCGCCGGTGCGGATCTGCTCGAGGATGATGTTCTCGGGCTTCAGATCGCGATGGATGATCCCGAGGTGGTGCGCTTCCGAGAGCGCTGCGAGCGTCTGCCGCAGGATGCTGACGATGCGCCGGAACGAGAGCGGGCCCTCCTCGTACTGGATGCGCGCGAGGTCCTTGCCCCGCAAGAACTCCATGACGAGGTAGAGCTGCCCGTCCTCGGTCTTGCCGAAGTCGATGACGGCGACGGAGTTCGGGTGATTGAGGCGGCTCGCAGCGCGCGCTTCGGTGATGAAGCGCGCGGCGGCGTTCTCTTCGCCGACGAGATGCGGGTGGATGATCTTGACGGCGACCGTGCGCCCGAGGTTCGTCTGCTCGGCGCGGTACACGCGGCCCATCCCGCCGATCCCGACGAGATCGAGGATGACGTAGCCACCGGGAAGCGTGCGCCCGACGAGCGGATCGTCGGGTTGGACGGCGACCTTCCCTACCGGGAAACCGCACGTCGGACAGAACTTGTGCGTCTCTTCGCACTCGCTCTGGCACTGAGGACATTGCCGCATACCACTCGCCCCGGATGAGCGAAGCTATCATGCGCTCAACCCCCCGGAAACGGTAAGAACTTGGGAACCCCGGTCCTGGAGCCCCCGTCCGGCGCGAGAGCTGTCCACCCCAGGCGACACGGGCCGACGCCGCGGGACGGCGGGGGCCGCGCCGCGGGACGGCGGGGGCCGCGCCGCAGGGCGCGGCGATTTGACCTCATCCAGAAGAGCTTCCTTCGCGAAATCACCCCTCTTGTTGCCCTTCCAGGGGCACGTCCCGCTAGCATGGGTCCGTGGTCGGCGATCCGAGCAGGCCGTCATCCCCAACGGGCGCGCAGGGCGAGGCGACGAGCATTCGTCGCGTGCTGCTCGGCGAGCTCCTCGTGGAGAGCAAGGTCATCACTGCCGAGCAGCTCGGGGAGGTCCTCGGATCCCCGCGTGAAGCAGGCCAGAAGCTGGGCCAGGTCCTCCTCGAACGAGGATGGATCACCGAGGCTCAACTCACGCAGACGTTGAGCCTCCAGCTCAGCGTGCCCTGGGTCTCGCTCTACCACATCGACTTTTCACGCCAGCTCCTGAACCGGGTCTCGCGTGAGGTGGCGGAGAAGTACTGTCTCATTCCCATCTTCGTTCGCCACGTGAAGGGTCAGGGCGAGACGCTCTACGTCGCGATGGACGACCCGACCAACGAGTCGGCGCTTCTCGAGGTCGCGCGGCTCGCGGGACTCCCTGCTCGCCCGATGATCGCGTCCGCCTCGGACATCCGCAGCGCGATCCGTGTGTATTACGGCGAGTCGACGCCGGGGATGTCGATGCTCGACGTCCCGCCCCCGCCGACGCGCGTGGACCCGCCGACCTCGCACGCACGCAGCGAGGCCGCCCCGATGACGCCGGCGGTGCCGACGCAGCCGGATCCGCCACGCTCGTATCCTCCGCCGGCCGCACGTCGCACGACGAGCGTTCCGCCGCCGCCTCCGGCGAGCAACGCGGACGAGGCGCCACCGCCGACCGCGCGTTCGTATCCGCCGGCCGGCGTCGCCGCGGCCGCCGAAGCGCCGCACAAGCCTGCACCGTCGCGCACCGACGAATCGGATCCCGGGCGGACCTCCGATCCCGGGCGGACCTCCGATCCCGGGCGGGCCTCCGATCCCGGGCGGGCCTCCGATCCCGGAAGACGACGGCCGCGGATGGTGAACCTCACGTTGCTCGACGGGACGACCATCACGCTCCCGGCCAAGAAGAAGGACGAGAAGAGCTCGCCGGCAGAGGGTCTCACCGCGCGTGACTTCGTGAGCGCCCTTCGTGCGACGGCGCACGGTGCCGACGCCCGCGAGATCCTCGGCGACCAGATTCGCTGGGAGCCGGTCGTCGCGGCGCTCCTCTCGATTCTCCTCCGCAAAGGGCTCATCGCGGACTGGGAGTTCGTCGAAGAGCTCCGGAAGATCTGAGCTGACCGCACGCGATCCCCGCTGTCGGCCCTCGGACAGTCGCGGTCGGACTCGTTGACAGCCTGTCCGCCCTGCCGGGCGATCGATCGCGGTCGATTGCCAAGATTGCGGGAATAGCAGGCTCGCCAGCGCGATCCCTCGGAGAACTCCATGCTGCGGAGCGTGGGCCGGTTCTTGCTCCGACGGCTGGTATGAGCAGCAGCAGCAGCAGCAAGAATGGCCTCACCCAGAGCGCCAGGAACAAGGAGTCGGCGGCTGCGAAGGCGGCGGTCGTCGTCGTGGGCGGCAGCGGTGGCATGTCGGAGCGCTACCGAGAGATCGTCGAAGAGCGCGGGCTCGAGCTGCGCCACTTCGAGAACCGCGTGCCGAACGGTACGCGCCGCATGCTCGGACGCGTCGCCGCCGTCATCGTCATGGTGGGAATGGTCTCGCACTCGCTCCGCGATCAGGTGAAAGGCCTCGTCTCCGACGACGCGCCTGTCGTCTACCTGCGGACGGCATCCGTGTCGGCGTTGCGCAACGCCGTCGCCGCCCTCGAGACGAGCGACACCTGAGGTCGCGGCTCCGCACTCGACCTCGTCGGCACGAACGAGGTCACGCGCGTGTCGAGCTCTTGGGCCGACGGACTGTTCGCCGTACCGAACAGTGTTGCCGCGAAAGGACGCTACAGGCTCGCCGCGATCATCCCCACGTTCCGTGGAACGGCTGTCGCGTCACCGGTCTTCGGTGATCGTCGCGCATGTCGCTCGGAGGGCAGGGCATGAACTCGAGCATGGACTCGATGATCTGGAAGACCACTCACCGGTTCGGCGCGTTCATGATCGCGCTCCTCCTGCTCTTCGCGGCGTGGGAGATCGCGCACGACGAAGAGCTGACCAACAACGTCTACCGGGTCGGCGGCGCGAGCGTCCTCGGCGCGTTGGGACTGCTGGCGTTGATCAAAGCCGGACGTGCGGGCTCCCAGAACGATGCGGCGCCTACCACGACCCCGCGCGGACGACGCAAAGCCCAAACCTGATCCGCTCGCACGAGCCGCGCGATGTGTCCGCGCCGGGAGGTCCGCAGAGTCGAAGGCTCAGCGGACGGCGCCGGCGGCGCGGAGCTTCGCGATCTCTTCGTCCGTGATGCCGGCGTCGCGCAGGATCGCGTCCGTGTGCTCGCCTTGCTTCGGCGGCGGCGCGTGCACGCGATCGAGCGACGTGAGCGGCGTCCGAATCTGCGGGATCGGTCCCCACGGCGACGCGAGCTCGAAGAACATGTTCCGGGCGGCGAGGTGCGGGTCCTGTCGCGCCTCGTCGGGCGTGAGGACAGGCTCGAGGCAGCAATCGCGCTCGTTCGCGAAGGCGACCCACTCCTCGCGCGTCTTCCGGGCAAAGACCTTCCGGAGCTCCTCCTTCAGCGCGGCCTGATGCGGGCCCGGCACGAGGTCGCTCATGTCGACCTCACGTCCGATGCCCGCGCAGAACTGCATCCAGAACTTCGGCTCGAGCGACGCGAGCGCCATCGCCCCGCCGTCTTTCGTCGCGTACGTCTGGTAGGGCGCGATCCCTCCGATGAGCGCCTCGTCGCCGCGCGCCGGCGGCTGCCCGCCGAAGGCGAGGCCGAACCCAGCGATGGCGAACGGCATCGCGGTCTCGATCATCGCGACGTCGACGATGCGGCCCTGGCCCGTCTGGGCGCGCTCCATCAGGGCGCCCATGATCCCGATCACGGCGTAGAGGCCGCCGCTCACGTCGGCGAGCTGGAAGCCGGGCACGGCGGGCGGACGATCGGCCGGGCCCTGGAAGCCGAGGACGCCGGCGCGCGCGAGATAGTTCAAGTCGTGCCCCGCGCGATGCGCGAGCGGCCCGCTCTGGCCGTAACCCGTCAGCGCGCACACGACGAGCCGCGGGTTTGCCTCCATCAGCGCTCGATGCGACAGCCCTAGCCGGTCGAGGACTCCCGGGCGGAACTGCTCCAGCACGACGTCATAAGAACGCACGAGGCGAAGGAACGCGTCCTTCGCCTCGGGCTTCTTCAGATCGAAGACGGCGCTTCGCTTGTTCCGGTTGAGCGCGAGGAACACGCTCGACGTCGGCTCTGCGCCTCCGTCGCCGGTCAGGTGCGGCGGCATCACCCGGAGGTAGTCGCCACCGGCCGCGTCCTCGATCTTGTCGACCTGCGCGCCGAGGTCCGCGAGGACGAGCGACGCAAGCGGCCCCGGCAGGAGCCGCGACAGGTCGAGGATCTTGATCCCAGTGAGCGGGATCAACGCGGGCTCAGGCCTTGTACGAGAAGAGCTTCTGCAGCTTCATCGCGAGCATCTGGTTGCCCGTGACCTTGAGCTTGCCGGCGAAGAAGAGCTGCATGCCGTTCGCCTGCGGGTTCTCGACGAGCTTCTGGAAGTCCTCGGCCGCGATCGTCATCGTGCAGTCGGCGTCGCCGGTGCCCGGCTTGCAGGAGGGGCCAGTCGACGTGACGTCGATGTTCCACTCACCTTCGCCGGTGACGTTCATCTGGTACTTCGCGCCAATCGTCTTCGCGTCGTCGGCGTTCTTCGCGAGGGCAGCGGGGAGCTCTTCGTTGAACAGCTTCTTGATGTCGACGGCCATGGGCGTGCTCCTCGATACGATCCGGGGTTGGTCCTGACGCCGCGCAGGGCGGCGCGAATGAATGACGGTTCAGTGGGGTATCAGGGCGCCTTGGACGGGTCAAGGCTCGCTTTCGCGTGCGACTCGTTGGCCCGGCGCGTTTCCTCCTCGCCGCGTCCTCGCGCCTCGCTCGCGCCTCGCTCCGCGCCTCGCCGTCGCAGGCTAACGCGCGAAGCTCGCATTCCAGAGTCGTGCCAGGAGCTCGCTGCGCGACGAACATCCCGACTTCGAGAGGAGGCTCGTGATGTGGACCTCGACCGTCCTCGTGCTGATCCCGAGCGCCTGCGCGATCTCCTTGTTCGCGCGCCCCTGGGCGAGCTGTTCGAGGACGTCGCTCTCCCGGGCCGTGAGTCGCCAGGCGACGATCGCGTCGTCGACGCGCGCAGGCGCGCTCGCGGCCACCGAGTTGCGCACGACGAACGCCGTCGGTGTACCGCTGGTCGTCTCGATCCTCTGCGCGAAGAGGTCGCCGGCGTTCTTCGTCCTCACCCCACTCTTGAGGCAGCTCAGCGCCAGCCCCGACCATTCCAGGTGGCGCGCCTCGAGCTCGTCGACCGCCAGCTCCGACCTCCAGAGCACGCGGCCGATCGAATCGAACAGAGCACACGGCATCGGCACGCCGACCGAAAGCGCGGCGAACAGCTCCGTCACGCGGTCGATGAGCGTCGTGGAAATGCGGGCCGACTCGCGCTCGGCGATCCGACCGAGCATCGAGAACTGCGCCATGTCTTCGCCGTCGAAGGCGGGCTCCGACGACGTGCGGGATGCACAGAGGAACCCTGTTGCGCCGGAAGCCTCTTGCCAGATCGCGAGGAGCTGACGCTCGATCCGACACGGGCGCCAGTACTCGTTGAACGTCTCGGACCGCGAGAAGGGCGTGCTCCTCATCCGCTCGTTCACGTCGAACGCACAGAAGGGGCCTCGCGCGAGCTGCTGAATCGACCCGACGTCGCGGATCGTGGCGGGGAACCACTGCAACGTCTGCTCGCGCATGTGCTCGGACGAGAACTGCTCGTGGAAGGCCGTCGCGCCGTCGCCGATCGGCGACCGCGGGGGGATGGGCATCAAGCATGCCCCCGACACGCCGAGCAGATCGCGCGACGCCTCGACGATGACGTCACCGAGCTCCGCGAACGTCCCGGCCTCGCGTGCCCGCTCCGCGACCTTCTGGAATGACCGCCGCCGCCCCATCACCCCCGCTCATCCACCATGTCAGCAGCTGAACAGCGGGCGTCAAGTGCGGGATGGCGCGCACCGCCGCCGGCCCCCCCGACACTCGCGTCGTCACTCGCAGTAGCTCGGGTCGCCGTAAGGAGGGAGCGCTTCGATCTCCGAGCGCGTGACCTTCCCCGTCCTCGCGGCGTTTGCGTACGCAGACGTGCTCGGACGAGCGACCCGGGCGGCCGTCGTGCGATCGACGGTGTGAAGACCGAAGCGGGGACAGAACCCAGCCGCCCACTCGAAGTTGTCGATCAGCGACCAGTACATGTAGCCGCGAATGTCGAGCCCCGAGTCGCGGGCGAGCCCGAGCTGGAAGAGGTGCTCGAGGACGAAGCGCGCGCGGTTCTTGTCGGCGGAGTCGGCGATCCCGTTCTCGGTGATCACGATCGGCAAATTGTACGGCCGTACCTCCTCGAGCACGACGCGTAGCCCCTCCGGGTAGATGTCCCAGAAGAAGTCCGTCTTCGGGCGCTCGGTGAGGAGCCGCTCCTGGCGGATCGCCGCGTCCACGACGGGGAGGACGAGACCACGCGCGCTCGCCGTGAGCGCCGAGTAGTAGTTGATGCCGAGAAAATCGGAGCGGTTCGCGAGCGCCGGATCCGCGCGCCGGTCGTTCGGTCCGTCGAGCTTGCCGTCGAAGTCGTCGTCCCAGTCGCCACGGACGACGGCGTTGATGAACCAGAGGTTGTTCAGGTAACGGACGCGATCGGCCGCGGCGACATCGGCGGGCTCGTCCGGGGTCTCGGGCTCGACGGCGCGCTGATGCTGGACGATGCCGACCCACGACGCCTTGCCGTCGCCGTCCGCATCCTTCGTGTCCGCCGCTTTGATCGCGTCGTAACACTTCGCGTGACCGAGGACCTCTTTGCGTCCCACCTCGAGCGCGCGGCTGATCTTCAGCACGACCCCCGGAGGGAACGAGCCCTGCACGTACCCGGCGATCGGCGCGACCATCGGCTCGTTGATGGTCACCCACCAGTCCACCTCACCTCCCCAGCGCCCGGCGATGCGCGAGCACCACGTCGCGAACGCGTCGACGGTGTCCGGCCGCTCCCATCCCTGCGGCTCCTCCGGCTTGCGCGGATCGGACAGGTAGTCAGGCAGCGTGAAGTGCTGCATCGTCACGAACGGGCGGATCCCAGCGCCGCGGAGCGCTGCGAAGAGCGCATCGTAGGCAGCGACCGCGGTGGCGTCGGGGGCGTCGGCGTCGAACGCGGCGCGCGTGGGATAGATGCGCGCCCATTCGATCGAGAAGCGATACGTGTTCTGGTTGGCAGCCTTCAGTAGAGCGACGTCTTCGGCGATGTGCGCGAGCGCGTCTGCACCGCCGACGTCGGGAGCGTCGCCGTTCGCGATCTTGCCGGGCGTGGCGACCCAGAGGCCCCAGTCGGTGTTCCCGAGCCCCTTCTCCACCTGGAACGCAGCGCTTGCCGAGCCCCACATGAAGTCCTGCGGGAAGGTGACCTCGGAGGGGCCTCGCTCTTCCGCTGCAGGCTCGTCGCTCGAGCACGACGCGAGCAGCGCGGCGACGAGCAACGAACAGCGAGCGCGAACGATGCTCACTGCTCACCTTCGGCGCAGACGCGGTTCTTTCCCTCGGCCTTCGCGCGATAGAGCCGCGCGTCTGCAAGGGCGAGCAGCTCGGTGGGTCCACCGTCCGGCGCGACGTCCGGCAGCGCGGCGACACCGATGCTGACCGTCCCGCGAACCGATCGATCCGGCGAGACGGGGATTTCGAGCTCGCTGATCGAGTCGCGAATGCGCTCGGCGAGCCGCACCGCCTCCGTCTTCCCGGTCGTGCGGGCGAGGATGACGAACTCCTCGCCTCCGTACCGGGCGAGGAGATCCTCGACCCGAATGAGCCGCTGCATCTGCGCCGACACGAGGCGAAGCACCATGTCGCCGGCGAGATGGCCGTAGGTGTCGTTCGTCGCCTTGAAGTCGTCGAGGTCGAGGATGAGAACGGCCAGCTTCACGCGATGCCGTCGCGAATACGCGACCTCGGCGGTCAGCCGCTCGGTGAAGTACTTCCGGTTGTAGACCCGGGTGAGGGCATCGCGCGTCGACGACTCGTAGAGGCGCCGCTGAAGCTCCTCTTCGGCGTCGTCGGTGATCTGGAAGCGGAGGGTGACGTGGGGACCGATCTGAAGGCGGTCGCCGGGACGGACCTCCGAGAGCTGCACGCGCTGCGCGCCGATGAAGGTGCCGTTGGTCGAGCCGAGATCTTCCACGAAGTACCGCCCGTCCGAGCGGCACGTGATCCGCGCATGCCGCCGGCTCACGCCTCCGTCCTCGACCCAGATGTCCGCTTCCGTCCCGCGGCCGATGATGTGCTCGGTGCCGTCGAGCGCGTAGACCTGCCCGGCGTTGATCCCGCTGATGATCGTGAGCGTCGCGCGATCTTTACCGCCCGGAACGGCGCTGGGCACCGCCATGACGGGATCGGTCGTTCGCTCCGTAGCGGCGTCGCCCGTGTGCCAGCTCGAGTCCGACGACGGCGGCGCGAGCGGGATGCCCGACGCGCGACTCGACGCAGGTTGGCTCTGCGCCGGCTCCGACGGTTGAGGGAGCGGGATCGTCTGCATCTTGCGCGTCTTGAAGGCATCCTTCATCGCGTACGGTTGGTCTTACCCCGCAACCACGGCCGCGTCGACGCCCTCACGTGCAGGAATTCGCTGGTTTCGACCGCGTCTCTTCGTTGCCCGTGGCTGGTTGCAGGATGCACTGGCCATGGACCGACGGACCGACGGCGGGTTTGGTGCGCGGGCGGTCGTGACTCGGAGACGAGGCCGAGGCAGGCGGGACGAGGCGGGACAAGGCGGGACGAGGCGGGACGAGGCGGGACGAGGCGGGACAAGGGTGCAGGCGTCCAGTATCGATGCCGGAACGAGTCGAGCCGGGCGTTACCTCGTGCATTGGCCGACGGGCCCGCGAGCGCGAGCAACCAGGCACCCCGCAGGTGCAGGATGGGGCATCGGGCATCACCGTGGGTCGACGGCGACCCAGGGTCACCGGGAACACGCAGCTAGAAACCCGCGATTTGGCCATCGGACGTGTCATGCTTTGACGGTCCCCTGTTTGCAATCCCAACCGGTATGATGGGAGGCGAGCCCCCCGCGAGATGAGCACGTCACGTTCTTCTGCCGTCACCGAGCTGGAATCGAAAACCGCGGTCCTGCGCATGACCAGTCGCGGGCCGATCGTGAGCCAGGATCCTCGCATCGAGGGCTTGCTCACCGTCATCGACCGCGTGGCTCGCTCCGCGTGCACCGTGCTCGTGACGGGCGAGAGCGGGACGGGCAAGGAGCTCATCGTCGCGGCGCTGCACGACGCGAGCTCGCGCCGAAATGCCGAGCTCGTGACGATCAATTGCGGCGCGATTCCGAACGAGCTCGTCGAGAGCGAGCTTTTCGGCCACGCCAAAGGCGCATTCACGGGAGCGAGCGGCACCCGGCGTGGGCTCGTCGCGGCCGCCGAAGGCGGGACGCTTTTCCTCGACGAGGTCGGGGAGCTGCCGCTCACGGTACAGGTCAAGCTCCTCCGTTTGCTGCAGCAGCGCGAGTACACGCCGCTCGGCGACACGAAGGCCGTGAAGTGCGACGTCCGAATCGTGGCGGCGACCAACCGTGACCTACAGGCAGAGGTGAAGGCCGGACGCTTCCGGGAGGACCTCTACTACCGCCTGGACGTCATCCACCTCGAGCTGCCACCGCTGCGCGAGCGGGTAGACGATGTCGAGCTCCTGGCGACTCACTTCTGCGGTGTGCTCGCCGAGCGATCGGGCCGCGACGACGTTCTCGGATTGTCCGAGAGCGCACTCGAGGCAATCAAGGCGCACCCGTGGCCGGGCAACATCCGCGCGCTCGAGAATGCCATCGAGCGCGGAGTGCTTCTCGCGCGTGGCCCCTACGTCGAACCCGAGGACATCTTCGGGCGACGCACGCCGCACGCGCCACCGCCTCGTTCGGCGCCCGCCCCCGCGCGTGTGACGCCGCCCGAGCACGAGAGGTCCGTGCCTGCGGCGATCGAGGCGGAGCTACGGACGATGCTGAACGGGGCCTCGAACCGCGAGCCGATCCCTGCACCGACGATCGCCGAGGTGGAGACGACGGCCGACCCGACGGTGCCCGAGGGCCTCCCCCACTTGCCCGAGCCGCGCCGGAGCGTCCGCCGCGACTCGAACCCGAGCTTCCCGCGGACGTTGCCCGATGTCGGCGTCGAGCTCTTTTCAGCTGTCGACGAGTACCAGAACAACCTGATCCGGCAGGCGCTGGCGCGAACCGACGGCAACCGTAACCGCGCCGCGCAGCTCCTCGGCGTGAACCGGACGACGCTCGTCGAGATGATCCGACGCCGCGGGCTCTGAGCACACGGCGACCGGGCCGAGAGGCCATCACATCCGACGTGCTTGCCGCGTCGTCGCGATGTCGCTACGTCGCTCTGCCATGGGTCTCCTCGACGAGAAGGTCGCGATCATCACGGGAGCTGGCAACGGCATCGGGCGGGCGCACGCGCTCCTCTTCGCATCGGAGGGTGCCGCCGTCGTGGTCAACGACATCGGCGGCGCCCGCGACGGCAGCGGCGCGGGGGATCCCAGCGCCGCCGAGGCGGTGGTGAAAGAAATCGAGGCCGCCGGCGGACGCGCCGTCGCGAGCCACGACTCCGTCGCGACGACCGAGGGCGCCCAGGCGATGATCGCCCTCGGCGTCGAGACGTTCGGCAAGGTCGACGTTCTCGTGAACAACGCGGGCATCCTCCGCGACAAGACGTTCATGAAGATGGACGAGGAGATGTGGGACTCGGTCATCTCCGTCCACCTCAAGGGGACGTTCCTCGTCTCGCAGGCGTTCGCGAAACACGCGGTGAACCGCGGCGGCGGGGGCCGCATCGTCAACACGACCAGCGTGAGCGGGATGCTCGGCAACTTCGGGCAGGCGAACTACGCCGCGGCGAAAGCGGGGATCTACGGGCTCACGCGCACGATGGCCATCGAGCTCCAGAAGCACCGCATCACCGTCAACGCGCTCGCGCCGATCGCGAAGACCCGGATGACGGAGGACCTGCCGACGTTCCAGAACGTGGAGACGATGACCCCCGAGCACATCGCGCCGGCAGCGCTCTTCCTCGCGAGTGATCTGTGTGGCGACAAGACCGGGCACGTCCTCGCGGTCGCCGGCGCGCGCATGTACGCCTTCAAGGTCGTCGAGTCCGCGGGCAAGTTCAAGGACGGGACGAGCACGGTGTGGACCCCGCAGGAGATCGCCGACAACTGGGCGGCGATCATGAAGGTCTGAGCCGACCGCGACGGACGGTCGTCATCCGCTTTTCATGGCAGGGCCAAGCAGCTAGGTAGAGTCAGGAAAGAAGGAGCACGAGGAAGGACGGTGCGCTCGTTCGGCGGGCCCAGCTTCCTCGTTCGCATGCGGTACAGCCTTCCTCCGAAAGACGCCGAGCCCGAGACGGAGACGCAGACGGAGACGGACGGCGCTCCGCGACCCGCGTCGCAGGCGCCTCCGGCCTCGGTGTCGGCGGAGCACGCGGCCTCGCCCTCGGTGTCGGCGGAGCACGCGGCCCCGCCAGGCGTGATGCCGCCGGAGTTGCAGCGTCGAATCGCCGATCTCTACGCGAAGCTCGATCGCGTGGACCACTACCACCTGCTCGGGGTCGCCGCGACGGCCGATACGAAGGCGATCAAGCGCGCGTATTTCGCGCTCGCGAGGGAGCACCATCCGGACCGCTGGTTCCGGAAGGACATCGGGCCGCTTCGCGGCAAGGTGGAGGCGATCTTCAACGCGATGACCCTCGCCGAGGCGACGCTGACGAAGCCTGAAAGGCGCGCCGCCTACGACGCCCACCTGCGGGACATCCTGAAGACGCGGATGAACCGGCGTCAGGCCCACGCGCTGGAGACGGCGAACGACTGGTCCGGCGCCGCCGAGATCTGGAGGCGGGTCGTCGAGCAGCTCCCGACGGAGGCTTACGTCCAGCACCGCTACGCGCGGGCATTGCTCCGCGCCCAGTCGGGCTACGAGACGGCCATCGGCGCGGCGACGCGCGCGATCGAGCTCGACTCGACGCGGGCGGAGTACCGGATCACGGCCGCGTATCTCTACCTCGCCGAAGGACGCGATCGGAGCGCTCTGGCGCAGCTCACCATCGCGCTCGAGATCGAGCCGGATCGCGCCGATCTCGCCGGGCTCTGCGTGGCGCTGGCCGTACGGCTCGGACGTTCACGCAGCTCGCGGCCGTGACGGACGCCTCGCACGCAGCTCGCGTCCGTGACGGACGCATCGAAGCTCGCGCAGGCGTGTGCCGGCGTGTGGGTGTATAGAAGGCTCACGGTCTCGTTCCGCGTCGGGAGCACCCTCCTCGCTTGCGTATCGACGGACGCCGTACGAAAAAGGCTCGATCAACATGACCCTCCGCTTCGAAGGCACGTTCACCGCGCTCGTCACCCCGTTCAAAGATGACCTCTCGATCGACTGGGATGCCTTCGACAAGCTCGTCGAAGGGCAGATCGCAGGCGGCGTCGAGGGCATCGTCCCGTGCGGGACGACCGGCGAGAGCCCGACGCTCGACCATGAAGAGCAGCTCGAGCTGATCAAGCGCTGCGTGAAGCTCGCCAAGGGCAAGTGCATCGTCCTCGCCGGGACGGGCACGAACTCGACCCGGAGCACGATCAACGCCTCGCAGGCGGCTGCCCGCGCCGGCGCCGACGCCGTGATGGTCGTCGTCCCGTACTACAACAAGCCGACGCAGGAAGGCCTCCGCCAGCACTACGTCGACGTCGCCGCCGCGGTCGACGTACCGGTCGTCGTCTACAACGTGCCCGGCCGGACGAGCATCGACCTCGCCGCCGACACGCTCGCGCGCATCTGCGATCAGGCGTCGAACGTCGTCGCGGTGAAGGAGGCGACCGGCAACGTGCTTCGCGCGCAAGAGATCGTCCGCACGATCGGCTCGCGCATCAGCGTGCTCTGCGGAGACGACGCGCTCACGCTGCCGATGATCTCGGTCGGCGCCCGCGGCGTGATCAGCGTGACGTCCAACCTCTACCCGGCCGAGGTCGCGAAGACGACGCGCCTCGGGCTCGAGGGCAAGCTCGAAGAAGCCCGTCGCGAGCACCTCGCGCTCTGCGGCGTGCACGAGGTGATGTTCGTGGAAGCGAACCCCTCGCCGGTGAAGGCAGCCCTGGCGCACCACGGCCGGATGAAGGACGCCGTCCGCGGTCCGCTCGCGCGGATTTCGGAGCCGGCTCGGGCGAAGGTCCTCGCGGCCGTGAAGGCCTACGAGGCGCGGTGAGCACGCGCGTCGCCGTTCTCGGCGCCAACGGGCGCATGGGCCGCGCCGTCGTGCGGCTCGCGCACGACGGTGGAATGAAGGTCGTCGCCGCGATCGGTGCCGGCGATGAAGGCAAGGACGCCGGCGAGCTCGCGGGCATCGGCGCGATCGGTGCACCGATCACGTCCGACCTCGGTGCGATCGCGACCTCCGGCGCAGAAATGCTCGTCGATTTCTCGGCGCCCGCCGTTCTCGCACGCGCGTGCGCGCCGTGCATCGCCGGCAAGGTCGCCATCGCGAGCGGCACCACGGGGCTCGACGCGGCGGCCACGGCGGCCCTCGACGAAGCGGCCAAGAGTGTCCCCGTGCTCTGGGAGCCGAACATGAGCGTCGGCATCCACGTCCTCTCCGAGCTCATCGCCCGCGCGGTTGCTGCCCTCGGCGAAGGCTACGACATCGAGATCGTCGAGGCTCATCACCGCATGAAGGTCGACGCTCCTAGCGGCACGGCGCTCCGCCTCGCGGAGGTCGCCAAGGCAGCGCGCGCGGCGGCGGGGAAAGACTCGCGGTTCGTGACCGGCCGCGAGGGCAAGCCCGGCGCGCGCGGGGCCGACGAGATCGGCGTCCTCGCGATGCGAGGAGGCGACGTCATCGGCGACCACACCGCCTTCCTCCTCGGCGACGGCGAGCGCATCGAGCTCACGCATCGCGCCTCGAGCCGCGACCTGTTCGCGCGTGGCGCGCTCCGCGCGGGTCGCTGGCTGGTCGGACGCGCTCCGGGCCGCTACCGGCTCGGCGACGTGCTCGCCTGATTCACCTGGTTCAGCTGGTTCGCCTGGTGCGCGCGCGTCAGAAGCTGCCGGACAGGAACAGGCCGGCAGAGTTGTGGCCGACCGACGGCGTGACGCGCGGCTTCGGGGCCTTCGTCTTCGCGCTCGACGTGCCCTTCTCGTCCGAACCGCCATCCGTGAGCAGGAAGTAGGCGCCTGCGCCGAGGAGCACGGCCGCGGCGGGCGCCGCGACCCAGAAGATCGTCGACTTCGTGGTCGCGTCGTCGTTCGTCTTGCAGATGGTCGCGTTCGAGGGGAGCGTTCCGGAGCTGCACGCCTGGTCGGCGCTCTGTCCGGGCGGCAGCTTCGGGTCCTCCGGGTTCACCGCAGCCGCGTTCTGGTAGTCCTCGCCCTTCTGCTTGGCGTCGAAGTAGCCCGCGAGCATGACGCCCGCGAAGACGCCGCCGCCGATGCCGAGCGCGGCGAGGCTGCCGCCGACGACCTTGCGCGTCGGGAAGGACGACTCGGACCTCGGCGGCTCGGACGGAGTCGTCCCCGCGAGCGCGAGGTCGACCACGGTCTCCTTGCCGGCCGTGACGAGCACGTTGCGCTTCTGCGGCGCCTGCCCGGCGACCGCGACCTCGACCGAGTGCCCGCCGGGCGACAGCTCGACACGGGCCGTCCCCTTCTCGAGAGGAGCGCGCTTGTCGCCGTCGATGATCACCTCGCCGTTCTCGCTGCCCATCCTGACGACGATCGTGCCCACGGCCGTCCCGCCGAGACGATCGAGGACGCGCTGCGCGATCTTCCGAAGCGTGTCGTCGTTCTGGTCCTTGAGGTTGTCCGCGTAGCTCTCCCGGATGACCGTGTCCGGCTTGCTCTTCTGGTAGAGATGGATCTCCGCGGTGACCTGATTCGCCTGCGGTCCCTTCGTGACGTACCCGAAGATGTAGCGCTCGGATTTGATCTGGTCGGCGATCTTCTGCTCGCACTCCGCGGTGAGCGGCTTCGTCGGACAGCGGAGCGCGGCGGTCAGCATGCCCAGCGACTGCGAGGTCTCCACGAGGGACCACCCTTGCGACGCGCGGATGCGTGACCGGAGCGCGCCGGTCAGCGCGTCGGCTTGTTCTTCGGCATCTTCCGAGTCGAAGGCGAGCACGGCGACGGAGACGCTGTGGGCCGTCGACTGCTCCGCGTGCGCTTGGCGACGCGGGAAGAGGACGAACGCGAGCACGACGAGGGCAAGCACGAGCCAGCGGCGAAGCATCGTTCCTGCAGGGTATCGTCATTCGACGGCTGGGAGCAAAGACCGAAGCCCAACCCCGGGGGGGCGGACCGACGTCGATCCAATCGGGATGAGAGCGGCGAATTTTGACTAGTCTGGACGGCCATGCGCATCACCGGCGGCGTCTACCGTTCACGAGCGCTCGCTGCTCCGCGAGGTCAGGAGACCCGACCGACGTCGGATCGCGTCCGCGAGGCGCTCTTCTCGATGCTCGCGTCGCACGGCGCCTTCTCGGACGAGCACGGCCCGCGCGTCCTCGATCTCTACGCAGGCTCGGGAGCGCTTGCTTTCGAGGCGATCTCGCGCGGCGCACGCTCGGCCGTGCTCGTCGAGAGCGGAAAGCCCGCGGTCATGGCGATCCGCGAAAACGCACGCGCGCTCGCGATCGAAGACCAGGTCACCGTCCTGCCCACGAGGGTCGAGCGCGCGCTCGACGACCTCGAAGGCCCGTTCGACATCATCCTGCTCGACCCGCCGTACGCCGACGTCCGGGCACGCGGGTTCGCCGAGCTGCTCGCAAAGGCAGCGCGGCTCCTCGCCGCTTCCGGTGTCCTGGTGCTCGAACATGCATCGTCCGACGAGCCCGATCCCCCGCCCGGGCTCGCCCTCGATCGGCGGCGCCGGCACGGTGACACGACCCTTTCTCTCTTCTGCTCGACCGTCGACGACAGCGCGCCGGCGGAGGAGCCCGCACAATGACGCGCTTCACCGGCACCGGAATCCACGTATACTCCGCCAACGTGCTGTTTTGACCCAGCCCCTTCGTTCCTTCGGTTCCAGGTAAAGCGCTAGATGGCCTCGAATGCACCGCCCCCGTCCACTCCTGCCGGGGTCCCTTCCAGCGGAGGCGGCAAGTATGTCGTCATCGCGGTCCTGCTCCTCGGCGGCATCGGCGCCGCGGTCGCTGTGAAGACGTGTCAGAAGCCGGATGCGCCGCCGATCGTCTACATCGATGCGGCGCCGCCCCCGGTCCCGTCGGGACGAAACCCCGACGATGACGTGCCGCTGCCGCCCCCGGTCGAAGACGCCGGACAAGAAGAAGATGCCGGCAAGAAGACCGTCGTCACGCAGGGCTCGAACAACCAGTGCGACGCCAAGAAGTGCACGGGCTCGACCGGATCGGAGCTCGAGACCGCGCTTCAGTTCCGCGTCCGGCAGGCGCACCGCTGCTACGACAACGCGCTCGCTCAGGACCCCACGCTGCGTGGCAAGGTCACGGTAGCCGTCCGCATCGGCGCGAACGGTCAGGTGTGCTCGACCGGGATCGCGAGCAACGAGATGAGCTCGCAGCAGGTGGGCCAGTGCGTGTTGGGGTATTTCCGGGGCGCGAACTTCCCTTCGCCGAAGGGCGGATGCGTCGACGCGAACATTCCCATCAACTTCGTCCCGAGGCAGTGACGTGAGCCCGGCGGCGAGCGGAAGACCCGTGGGGCTTTTCAGCTTCGTCGCCGCGGCCCTCCTCGGCGCCGCTCAGCTCGGAGCAAGCTGCGTCGACGGCGTGACTCCGGATTGTTCCGACCCCGCCGCCTGCGCGCCGAGCGAAGGCGACGGCGCGGTCGCGAAAACCGACGGCGGCGTCTTGGTCCCCGATGGGGGGACGAGCAGCGACGACCTGGAGGCCGGGCTCGATCACGACGCCTCCGACGCCTCCGACGCCGCCGACGGAGGCTGAATGCGCGCGCTGTTCATCGCGAGCATGCTCGCTTCTGCCGCGTGCGGCGTCATCGCGGCCTGTGGCGAGTCGCGGCGTCCGATCGGCGAGGAATGCCTCCGCAACGAGGACTGCTTGTCGAACTATTGCGCCGCCCGGAGCTGCGTCTCCGCCCCTTCGCTCGTGTCGGGCGCGACCGATCCTCCGGGCGAAGAAGAGCCCCTCATCCCGACCGCCGACGAAGCCGGAGCGGGGACCGCCGGCGATGCATCTTCGGACGCGCGAGGCGACGGATGATCGGCGTTCTCGTCCAGGTCTCGTACGCGGGGACGGGCTTCTCGGGCTGGGCGACCCAGAGGGACGCGCGTACGGTCGAGGACACCCTGCGCGGTGCGATCCTGGCCCTCGATCCGCGCGCCGAGGGCCCGAGGGGCACGAGCCGGACCGATGCAGGCGTTCATGCCGAAGGTCAGCTCGCCGCGTTCGATGCCCGGGTCGGCATGCCGCCGCGCGGCTGGGTGCTCACCTTGAACCAGCACCTGCCGGAGGATGTCGCGGTCCGCTCGGCCCAGATCGTTCCCCCGGGCTTTTCGCCTCGCTTCGCGAGCAAGAAGAAGCGCTACCGTTACGACCTCCTGTTCGACAAAGTGCGCGATCCGCTGCTTTGCACGAGGACGTGGAGGATCGGCTACGAGATGGACATGGCGCGCATGGAACGAGAGGCGAAGGCGATCGTGGGCACCCACGACTTCGCCGCGTTCCGCTCGGCCGGCGACGAGCGCGCCGAGACGGTCCGCACGATCCACGGCGTGGAGCTCGAGCGGACGTCACCCCGACGATGGAGCATCACCATCGAGGGCAATGCCTTTCTCTACAACATGGTCCGGATCCTCGTCGGCACGCTGGTCGATGTCGGCCGAGGACATCTGGAAGAGGGAACGATCGCCCGCGCACTGGCAGGAAAAGACCGAGCGCTTGCTGGTCAGACTGCGCCGGCGCATGGGCTCACGCTACAGTCCATCGAGCTCGAGATGCCGGAAGGCTCGGGTGAACGATGGCCGCCGTGACGAAAGCCCCCTCGGTCGTGGTCCGCGCCGCGAACGTCGACGAAGGTCGCGCGGTCGCCGCGCTCTGGCGTGAGCTCTGGGACGCGCACGAGGCCTGGGGCGGCTACGCAGGCACCCGCGATTCGCGCGTGTACGAACAGCTCGCGCATCGCCTCTCCGACGACGCGCGCGTCCGCGCCGGACAGCCGGTCCTCGGACGCCATGTCCACCTCGTCGCGCACACCGACCTCGGCGTCGTCGGTCAGGTCGAGGGCTGGTTCGAGCGCCACGGCATCGACGAAACCACGCCGTACACGTGCGAAGTGCGTTCGCTCATCGTCTCCTCCCGCACGCGATCGCGCGGCGTCGGGCGTGCGCTGCTCGAGTCGCTCGCGCAGGTCGCGCGCCACATGAGCCACGGCTCGCCCGTCGTCATGGCCGCCGAGGTGCTCGAGCCGAACCCCGCGCATGCCTTCTACGCGAAGGTCGGCTACGTGCCGGTGTCCTGGACCGCGCGCCTCGCGACCGACGGCGCCGACGACCCCGCGCTCTTCAAGGCGGGACCGTGGACCGCACGCCTCGCGACGCCCGACGATGCGCTCGCGATCGCGATGCTCGACCCGGCGCTCGCGGCGCGACGACGCAACCAGGGAGACATCCGCTTCGATCGCCCGCGTGCGGTCGACGCCACGTTCGTCGGCGCGCTCGCCGCGCATCTCGCCCGCCCCGCGGGCGCGCTCGATCAGTGCGAGCTCGTCGTCGTGGACGAACAACGTGTCGTCCGGGCGAGCGCCTCTCTCACGGTGATGTCGCTCGATCCGCCGTTCGTCCCGGCGCGGCGAGGCCTGCTCGGGCGCTTCGCCGTCGATCCTGCGCTCGATCCGCGGCCGCTCGTCGCGCCGCTCGTCCGGCTCGGGCGCCGGCTCGCTTTCATGCGCGGTGCCGCGACGTTGGAGCTGACGGATCTCGATCCGCCGTCGAGCCCGCTGCACGAAGGCGCCATGACGACGGGCGCCCGCCCGTGGTCGCGGATTGTCGAACGTCACGCCTGACGCCGCACGGCCGAGCTCGAACCCGACCGGGTCCCGGGAGGAGGGATCGATCGCGGCCGTGGTACGTTGTGACCGGGCCAGGCATCGTCGGCCCTTGCGGCTGGGTGCAGCAGGCCCAAGCTGTCTTCTCGCACGGTGTCCTTTCGGAGGCTTCATGCGGTCTTTCGGCATTCGCGGCTTCGCTCCCGTCCTCTCGCTCGGTCTCGCTGCGGCTGCGCTCGCGCCGCCGGCGTTCGCGCAGGACAAACCGCCGCCGGTCACCCCGCAAGCCGCCGCCGCGCAGGCAGAAGCAAAGAAGCTGTCCGACGGGTTCGTCTCGGTCGCCGATCGCGTCAGCCCGGCGGTCGTCCAGATCGACGTGACGGCCCGCGACGAAAACGCCGATCAGGTCCTCCGCTTCTTCGGCAAGAACCAGGACTCGCCGATCGCGCGTGGGACCGGCTCGGGCGTCGTGTTCACGTCGGACGGCGCGATCCTGACGAACAACCACGTCATCGATCACGCGCTCACGATCAACGTACGCCTCCGCGACGGGCGCCTCCTCTCGGCGAAGCTGCTCGGCCGCGACCCCGCCACCGATCTCGCGGTCATCAAGGTCGACGCGACGGGCCTGACGGCCGCCAAGTTCGCCGACTCGGACGCCGCGCGTGTCGGCGAGTGGGTCGTCGCGATCGGCTCACCGTTCGGTCTCGGCTACACGGTCACGACCGGCGTGCTCAGCGCGAAGGGCCGCGGCGGCCTCGGGATGAACGCCATCGAGGACTACCTGCAGACGGACGCGAGCATCAACCCGGGCAACTCCGGCGGCCCGCTCTGCGATCTCAACGGACAGGTCCTCGGCATCAACACGATGATCGTCGGACGCGGCGCCGGCATCGGCTTCGCCGTTCCGTCGAACCTCGCGCGCCGCGTGGCCGAGCAAATCCTCAAGAAGGGCAAGGTCGAACGCGCGTGGATCGGCGTCGGCATCCAGGACCTCACCCCGGAGCTCGCGACCGCGCTCAAGCTCGGTGATGCGCGCGCAGGTGTCCTCATCAACTCGGTCACCGACGGCGGCCCCGCCCAGAAGGCGAACATCAAGGCCGGCGACGTCATCGCCGCCGTTGCGGGCAAGAAGGTGACGGACGGCCGCGAGCTCGTTCGCGAGGTGATCGCGCACGAGGTCGGGCAGACCATACCGCTCGAGATCATCCGCGACGGCAAACGTTACGGCTCGAGCGCCGTCCTCACCGCGCGCCCGGAGGCCGCCGTTCCGCCGCTTCCCGTCCAGCAACAAGGCGTCCCGCAGGCGGGCCTCGGCCTCTCGGTGCGCGACCTGTCCCCACAGCAGGCGGCGCAGCTCGGTCTTGCAAAGCCGGTTCCAGTCATCACGAGCATCGCCCCGGGCTCGTCGGCCGATCGCGCAGGCCTCAAGACCGGCGACGTCATCGTCGAAGCGGACGGCATCTCGGAGCCCACGGCCACCCAGCTCTCCGAAGCGGCCAAGGACGGCGCGCTCCTCCTCCGCGTCCGCCGCCGCGATCAGACGTTCTACGCCGCGATGAAGAAGTAGCCGCGAGCCGGCGCGTCGGTTCGCACCGACAAAGCGCTCGCGGCTCGCGGCTCGCTGGAGGATCCCGCCTTTCGAGGTTGTCGGCGTGATCCTTCGTCCGTGCACGGCCGTAACGTCCGGAACACGCGATTTCAGGCACTTCGCCGTCGGCACGGTACCCGCATAGAGACCAGACAGCGCTGCGGTGAGGCTTGTCCCCCCCCGAGCCCGCCGCAGCGTGTTTTTCATTTCGAGCGCCGGATCGAGCTGCTCCCCCGCAGCTTCGAGGTGAGGCGTCGTCAGCGCGGGAGCCGCTCACCGTCGAGTGGCGCCGCCGCGATGTCGAGATCGAAACCGAACGCCTCGACGAGCTGCTCGGCCTGCGCGACGAGGTCACAGCCGTGATGCTCGTCGACGTCGTGCTCGAACGCGCTCAGGGCGGCCATCGCGGCGTGGTGGGCGTACAGCTCCGACGCCTCGTCGCTGTGGAGTAGAGGCGCGAGCTCGCGCAGCTCGACGTCGACCGCGCGTTCCGCCGCGGCGCGCAGCAGCGCGAGCTCTTCACGCACCGCTCGATGACCGACCTTGCTGCCGGTCTGGAGCGCGCTCCGGATGACGTCGTCGAGCAAGACGCGGACGCGCTCGCGCTCCGCGGTCACGTGCGCCGGGACCTCGCTCGCGATGACCTCCCGGGTCTCCATGGATCACAGCGACGCAAGACGCACGCCGCCGCGGGTCACGGGTGCGGCCGGCGCTCGTCGGGCAGGCCCGAGACGTCGGGCGGGACGGACCAGCGGTCGTGGTTCGCCTCGTAGATGCCTCCACGCCGTTCGGAGCATGCAAAGCAGAGATAGCTGTCCGGGCCGCAGGCGAACGCTCGATCGCGCTCCGGCCACAGCTCCGCGCCGCACTCGACGCACGTCGACGTCTCCTCCCAGCCTTCTGCGTCCTGCGTCATGACTCACGTTCCTCCCCGTTCGCGCTTGGCGATGCAGGACGCGTGCAAGGCGTCAGTCTCGGAGGTAGCTCTGCAGATCGCGATCCTTCGAACGGACCCGCAGCTTCTCCAACGCACGCCGCTCGATTTGCCGGATGCGCTCGCGTGTCAGCGAAAGCTCCCGGCCCACCTCCTCGAGCGAGTGCTCCCGTTCGGGTCCGATGCCGAACCGCATACGCACGACGCGGCGCTCACGTTCGGACAGCTCGGACAGGAGGTCATGCAGCTGATCGCCGAGCGCGCTCGCCGCGACCTCGTCCTCCGCCGACGCGGCGTCCGAAGGGATGAAGTCACCGAGGCGGGACTCCCCGTCTTCTCCGATCGGCGCGTCGAGGCTCCCGGGCTGCTTCGGAAAATCGAGGATCGACTGGACGCGATCGTGCGAGAGTCCCGTCAGCTTCGCGATCTCGGGGACGGTAGGCTCGCGCTCGTTCAAGGCGACGAACCGCGCGCGCATCCTCGCGATGCGATGGCGGTCGGACGCGACGTGCACGGGGATGCGGAACGTGCGGTGGACCAGCGCGCGCTGGAGCGCCTGCTTGATCCAGTACGACGCGTACGTGTTGAAGCGGAAGCCTCGCCGGAAGTCGAACTTGTCCGCGGCGCGCATCAGCCCGACGTTGCCTTCTTGGACGAGGTCGAGCAGCGCGATGCCCTGGTTGCGGTACCTCCTCGCGAAGTGGAGCACGAGCCGCAGATTGCCGAGCACGAGGCGGCTCTTCGCACGCTGCAGCTCCGCTCTCGAGGCCTCGACCGCATCGAACGCTGCGGCGTCCGTGGCAACGCGGCTGCCACGGACGTCCGCGATGACACGCTCGAGCGCCGACTGGCTGAGCCGGATTTCCGTCAGCGCGTCGGCGATACCGGCGCGCTCCGCGTCGGTGCTCGTGCCAGCGGAGAGGAGCGTGTCGACGAGATGCGCACGGAGCGCTCGGAGATCGAGGCCCTGCTCGTCGGGATTGAGGATCACGGTTCGAACATCGGCCTCACCGGACTCGAGCTCACGCCCGAGCGCGGCGAGCGAAACACGGCCTGCGGAGCTCTGCACGAGCGCGTCGATCACGCCACGCTCCGCCGCGGCGATCGCGCGCCCGATGTTCGACTCTTCTTCGGCCGAGAGCAGAGCCTCTTCGCCTACGTCCGCGCGGTAGAGCGAGAGCGCATCCGCACCGGCATCGGCGCGCGGGGCACGTTGCGGGCGGTCGGACGCGCGTCGACGGCGGACAGCATCGCTGCCTGGAACCTTCTTTCGAGCAGGATCGGAAACAATGAAGGGCATGGATCTCTTGCGTCGCCCGGATGTCGGCGGACGACTCCGCGCAACGTAACCATCAGGACGAAGCGATCGATCCCAGCAGCGATTTCTGCGCAACAAACGTGAAGCGGCTACGTCAGCTCGAGAGCGCCTCGCGCAAGGCCTCGAGCTCGACGCGCTCGACGCGACCTTCACCGGGCGCCGTCACCACCGGCAGCTTCACCGCCGTGAGGGTGCGCTTCTTGTCGCTCATCACGTACGGCCACGCCGCCGCGACCTCGGCGGGATCGGCAGTCGTGGGGAGACCGAAGCGGGAGAGCAGCGCCGCAGCACGCTCGACCATGCCCGCGGGGCTGAGCCCGAGGCGCTCCGCAGCAGCGATCTCGAGCACGGTACCGATGGCCACGGCCTCACCATGGAGCCATCGCGCGTAGCCGCCATGGCTCTCGAGGGCGTGCCCGACGGTGTGGCCGAGGTTGAGGAGCGCTCGCACGCCGGTCTCGTGCTCGTCCTCTCGAACGACACGCATCTTTGCGATGACGGACGCGCGCACGACGTCGCGCAGGACGGAGCGGTCGCCCCGCGCGATCGCTTCGGCGTTCGACTCGAGCAGCTCGAGCAACGCCAGATCGCGCACGAGCGCGATCTTCACGACCTCCGCGAGCCCCGCCGCACGCTGCCGCGGCGGAAGCGTCTTGAGGTGCTCGAGGTCGAGCACGACGCGCGACGGCTGAAAGAAGGCGCCGAGGAGGTTCTTTCCCGCGGCGTGGTCGAAGCCGGTCTTGCCGCCGACCGACGAGTCCACCATCGACAGGAGGGTCGTCGGCACCTGCACGCACCGGACGCCGCGAAGCAGGGTCGAAGCCGCGAAGCCCGCGAGGTCACCGACGACGCCGCCGCCGAACGCGACGACGACGGCCTGGCGATCGATGCCGGCCGAGAGGGCCGCGTCCCACACGCGCGCGATCGACGCGAGCGTCTTGTGCCTCTCCCCGGGCTGGAGGACGATCCGCGTCTCGCGCAGGCCGAGCGGCTCGAGCGCCGTGTCGAGGAATGCGCCGCGCATCGTCACGAGGTTCTCGTCCGTCACGGTGACGAGGCTCGACGGAGCGAGCTCGCGAAGTGCTCGGGCGAGCACGTCCGGCTGACCTGCCGCGAGCTCGACGACGTACGAGCGCGTACCGAGCGGGATCGCGACGGCGTCGCGGCGAGCGAGCTCCACGATCCGCGCTGCAAGCTGCTCCGGAGCTTGCCCGTCGGTCGCGATCGACGCGTGGCATTCGCCGTAGGCTTCTCTCCGCAGCGCGAGCAGATCGCGCGCCCGATCCACGACCGAGGCCGCCCCGAGGTTCGGGCGCTCGGACACCGTGTTCCCGTGCGCCTGCGCTCGCCCGGCGATCGTCTCCGGCGTCGCGGTCAGCGTGATCACCGTCGCGGCTTCCAGTGCCGTGTGGCGGACGCGCGGGATCGTCATCGAGCCGCCGCCGAAAGAGACGACCCGCGCGATGCCGTCAGCGAGGAGCGGAAGAATGATGCGCTTCTCGCGGTCGCGGAAGCGAGCTTCGCCCTCTTTCGCGAAGAGCTCGCCCACGGACATGCCGGACTCGTCCGCGATGAGCGCGTCCGTGTCGACGAACCGCATACCGAGCTCGGCGGCAACGAGACGGCCGACCGTGCTCTTGCCGGTCGCCATGAACCCGCTGAGCACCACGCTGCGCATCAGAACTCCGCGACCTGCTCGCGGTAACCCGCGATGTTGCGGACGAGCTCGCGCATCGAGTCGCCGCCGAACTTCTCGAGGATCGCGTCGCAGATGGTGATGGCGACCATCGCCTCGCCGACGATGGAAGCCGCGGCCACCGCGCAGATGTCGCTCCGCTCGTGGGCGGCAGCGAACGACTCTTTCGTGCCGACGTCGATGCTCGGCAGCGCCTTCTTCAGCGTGGCGATCGGCTTCATCGCCGCCCGGCACACGACGTTCTCGCCGTTCGAGATGCCGCCCTCGAGCCCACCGGCACGATTCGTCGGCCGCGTGAAGTGCCGGCCGCTCGCGTCGTAGTCGATGGCGTCGTGCACTTGCGAGCCTCGCGACCGCGCCGCGAGCCAGCCGTCGCCGATCTCGACGGCCTTGATCGCCTGGATGCTCATGAGCGCCTGGGCGAGACGACCGTCGAGCTTGCGATCCCACTGCACGTGCGCCCCGAGGCCCGGCGGGACTCCGGTCGCGATCACCTCGAAGACGCCGCCGAGCGTGTCACCCGCGTGGGCGGCGTCCCGGATCGCCTCCTTCATCTTCTCTTCGGCCTCGGGGTCGGCGCAGGCGAGGTCCGATGCGCGCGCGCGCTCGGCGAGCTCCGCCGTAGAGACGGCGGGCCGCTGCGCCTCGACCGGACCGATGGCGACGACGTGCGCGAAGATGTCGATGCCGATCTCCGCCAGCATGCGGCGGCAAACGGCTCCGACCGCGGTCCTCGACGCCGTCTCACGGGCGCTGGCGCGCTCGAGGATGTCGCGCAGGTCGTGGCGGTCGTACTTGAGGCCGCCCGCGAGGTCCGCGTGCCCGGGCCGAGGGCGGGTCAGCGGCTCCGGCGTCGCAGGCAGCGGGCCGGCGCCCATACGGTCGAGCCAGCTCTGGTGATCGCGATTCTGAATGGTCATCGCGATCGGCGACCCGAGGGTCTCGCCGTTGCGGACGCCGCCGGTGAACTCGACGCGATCGGTCTCGATCTTCATCCGACCGCCGCGCCCGTAGCCGCGCTGCCGTCGCGCGAGATGTTCGTCGACGTGCTCGGCAAGAAGCGAGAGCCCGGCCGGAATCCCTTCCACGACAGCGACGAGACGCGGGCCGTGCGATTCGCCCGTGGTGAGCCAGCGAAGACGTGACATGCTCTCGCTACTCTGCCAGATGTGGGGGCAAGAGGGCGTGTCGATCAAGCTCAGCGAGAAAGACGGTGCGATCCGGTTCGAGGTGCACGCCAAACCTCGCGCGAAGAAGAGCCGCATCGTCGGCCCACGCGAAGGCGCCCTCGAGGTCGCGCTCGCCGCGCCGCCCGTGGACGGGGCGGCGAACGAGGAGCTGGTGCGGGTGCTCGCCCGGGCGCTCGACGTTCCTCGACGGAACGTCCAGATCCTCCGCGGCGACACCTCGCAGAAGAAGCTCGTGGCTGTGGACGTGGGTGTGGAGCTCGCGGCGGGGCTCGACGCCGAGGCGCTGCTCGCCCGGCTCTTGCCGCCGCAGCCGCGCTAGGCTCCCGCTCCGCCGCTGCCCATCCGTCAGACGTGATAACGTCAGACGCGGCGATGGTGATGGCGAGCCACGCGAGCACAGGCCTCGATTTCGAGAAGTATGAAGGCCTCGGGAACGACTTCGTCGTCGTCGAGGCAGACCATTCCGGCGCGGTCTCGGTCGAGCAGGCGCGTGAGCTCTGCGACCGGCGGCTCGGGGTCGGAGCCGACGGCGTACTGCTCGTCCTGCCGCCGAACACGGCCGGTGCCGCCGGGCGGATGGTGGTCATCAACGCGGACGGGTCGATCCCGGAGATGTGCGGCAACGGCCTTCGCTGCGTCGCTCTTCACGTCGCGCGAAAGCTCGGCGTACGCGAGGGCTCGCTCACGTTCGACACGGACGCGGGGACCAAGCCGTGCGTGATCGACGACCGGGACGAGCAGGGGCTCATCACGGTCGACATGGGCATCGTCCGCTTCACCTCGGACGTGACGCTCGACATCGACGGCGACCCCTGGGAGTTCGCGCTCGGCGACGCCGGCAACCCACACGCGATCACGCGCCGGACGGCGACGCTCGACGAGATCCGGCGCATCGGACCCCGGGTCGAGCGGCATCCTCGCTTCCCCGCCGGCACGAACGTCGAGTTCGCGGTCGTGCGCTCGCCGACCGAGATCGACCTCGTCGTCTGGGAGCGCGGCTGCGGCATCACGCAGGCCTGCGGGACCGGCGCGTGCGCGACCGTCGCCGTCGCGGTGGAGAAGGGCTGGTCGCCGGCGGACACCGAGGTCGGCGTCGAGCTCCCAGGCGGCAGGCTCCACATCCGGATGGCGCCGAACGGGCATGCGATCATGCGAGGTCCTGCCCGCCACGTGTTCTCGGGGCGGGTCGAGACGAAGCGCTGCGATCACGAGGGCGGGGGCAGCCCTCGATGACGTCGAGCCGCGCAGCCGCGCTCCGTGTCCTCGTCGTGGTCGAGGACGACGGGGTGAAGCGCGCGCTCGCGCACGTCATCCGCGACGAAGGCGACGTGTACCTGTCCGCAACGTCGGTCGAGGAGGCCGTTCAGCTCGCCACGGCAAATCGCATCGACGTCGCCTTCGTGGAGCTCCGGGTCGAAGGCGGCGCCGCGCTCGCGCTCTGCCATCACCTCCCGAGCCTGTCGCCGAACGTTCGCGTGCAGGCAATCTTGCATCCGCACGAGCTCGATCGGGGGCCCGAGGCGCTCTCGCTCGGCGCGGGAGGAGTCCTCGTCGTTCCGCCCACGGGTGAAGCGATCGCGCGCGTCTTGAACGACGTGAAGGCGGAGCACGTTCGCAAGCGCGAGATCACCTCGCTCGAGGCGAAGCTTGCGCGCGAGCGAAAGCGGCTCGAGACATACGATCGCCTCGTTCGATTCGCGCGTGGGGCCGCCCCTTCCGACGCGGTCCGGGCGATCGTCGACGGGGTCTCGCAGCTCAGCGCCGCACAGGGCGTGGCGCTCTACGCGACGTTCGGTGACGAGGAGAGCGAGCGCGTCCTGCTCGCGTCGCTCGGGACGGCGCTCGACCTTCCATCCACGTGCGCGCCGGCGGATCTCTCGCGCCTCGTCCAGGCTCGAGCCGCTCGCGTCGTCCCGCTCGTCGCGGCGGCGGGCCCGATCGGCATGCTCGTCCTCGACCGTGCTCCTGCTGCCGCCGAGCCGGAGATCGCGCAGCTCGCGGACCTCGCCGCGGCGATGCTCTCGATCGTCGATCGGCAGGATCCGATCGACGAGAGCGTCCGCATCTTCCCGCCGAAGCACTTTCGAACGGTCGCCGACCGCATGCTCACGCTTGCGCAGCGTCACGACCGGCGATGCGGCGTCCTCGCGATCACGATCCCCGGCGACCGCCCGAACCGACGCGAGGAGGCCACGCGCGAGATCGCCGACATCGTTCGTACGACCGACGCGCTGTGCGGGCTCGAGGACGGAGACCTCCTTCTCTTCCTACCGGAGACGAGCGGCCTCGGCGCCCAGGCCTGCCGCCGCCGAATCCTCGCGCGGCTGCTCGGCGACCGGCGCGCGCGTCCCAAGGGCACGGGATCCATGCGCTCGCAGGAGCCGCGGAGCAAAGGTCCGCCCGTCTCCATCGGCGTCGCGACCTTCCCGCACGACGGCAACACGCTGCGCCGCCTCGTGAAGTCTGCGCGTGCGCGCGCCGCCGACGATGCACGTTCGCCGGTCCATGCGCTCTCGCTCGACGCCTTGTCGCTCGCCGACGTCGTCGACGCACTGCTCGCGCGGCCGATGCTCGATGCGGGTCCTCGCTCCTCTTATCCGATCGACGTCGCCTGCTCGGCGCTCTTCGCGCTCGCCGCTCGAGCCTGCAAGGAGGCGCAGCGTGGAGGCGAGTCGAACGTGACGACGACGCTCCAGCCGGGGCTCGGTGTTGCTGCAGCTGCACGCCAGGTCGGAGCTCCGCGCGTACACGACGTCCGCTCCGAGCCCGGATGCAGCAACGTCGAAGCGATCGTCGTCGAGGCGGAGCACAACACGTGGGTCTGCTGCGGGCGCATCGTCGGCGACCGTTTCCAGGGCGTACACGCTGCAGATCCCTTGCTCGCCGACGTCATCGAACGGCGTCTGAGCGCGGTCGGAACTGCCAATGCCGGCTAGCCGAGTCCTGCTCGTCGATCACGACGTCGACGCGCTCGCCGAGCTCGCAGGCGCGCTCCGCGAGCGGGGGATCAAGGTCTCGCTCGCGAACGGCTCGCAGATGGCGTGCGAGCGCGCTAAGACGGGGGCCTACGACGTGGTCATCGCCGCGCGCGACGTGGCCGAGCCTACCGAAGAGGGCAGCATCGGCGTCATCGACGCGCTCTCCGTCGAGCTGCCGCAGGTGCCGCCGCTCATCGTCCTTCTCGAGTCCGACGCAGAAGTAGAAAACGCGACCGCGAGCGATACGCGTATCGTCCGCAAGGACGTCGACCGCATCGTCACGCGCATCCACGAGCTCGCCCGCCCGCCCGCGACGTCGGAGAGCCCGCGCGATCTCAGCCTCGCGCCGTCCTCGCACTCGCTCGACAACGCGCAGCTCGCCGACCTCCTCGTGGTGCTCGCGACCGAAAAGCGTTCGGGGACGCTCACGGTATCGACGTCCAAGGGCTCCGGCGAGATCCGACTCGTCGAGGGCGAGGTCGCCGACGCCGTCTACGTGCGTCTCGAAGGCCTCAAGGCCGTGACGCGCATGCTCTCCGAACGAGAGGGCACGGTGACGTTCGCACCCGGCGCGCCGGCGATCATGCGCCGGATCAACGTTCCAACGCGCTCGCTCATCGAGGAGGCACGCGAGCTCGCGCAAAGGGCCGACGAGCTTCGGACGCGCCTCGGGCCGCTCGCGAACGGAACGCTCATCGCAGGAGACGGCGGCGGCAGCAGCAACAGCAGCGAGTCGCCCGCTGCTTCGAGAGCGATCGATCAGCACGTGATGACCCGGCTGCGCGTCCCGGCGCTGCTCGACGAGCTGCTTGACGAGCTGCCGCACTCGGATGCCGACGTCCTCGACGCAGCGCTTCGTCTGCATGCGAAGGGGCGGATCAAGCAGCTCGGCCACGCATCGTCCCGCGTCCAGCTCTGCGGAGCCGACCAGCTCCACATCGTCCGCGCCTCGGCTGCGCGCGCGAAGAGCGCGGGGTTCACCGGCCCGGCGCGGCTCGTGTTCGCAGCCACCGCCGCGCGGCTCGCCATCCTCGGGCATACGGTGCTCTCGCTGGCCGATGTCGTTCCTCCCACCGATCCGACGCCGCCCCTGCCCGTCCCGCACTCGCTCGCGACGCTGCGGCTCGGCGACGGCGTCGAGCTCGACGTCGTCGCGCTGCCGCTCGTCCCTGCGTATTCGCCTCTCTGGCCGATCGCGCTCGCCGGAGCGGCCATCGCCGTCCGACTGGACGAAGGTGCGGCGCAGCCACTGGAAGAGGCGTGCAGCTCGGTTGCCGTGAACATCCTCGATGCCCGGGCGGTCTTCGGTGTCGTCGACGAGTCGAGCCCCGTGCAGGTCGCGACCCTGATCCGGACCGCGCTCGAAGCCGACCCCGCAGCCTGAGGGCCGTCCCCGCCGGCGGACCGCGATCGAAATCAGGAGCCGGCGAAGAGATCCAGTGAGGCCGCTTTCGCCCACGTGCGTAGGTCGTGCGCTCGGCGCCCTCGAAGCTCGCAACACCACGAAAACTTCGCTCGAAAGTCCTCCGGGTCACACGATCTGGATCGCCGATGTACCGCCCGCCCGTGCGGTATGGCCGTTGCACACATCGCGAGCGTGGCTTCGCACCTGAGAGATACGAGCAGCTCGCGCGCGACCGTGATTGCCGGCCGGTACGCGCTGCGCGCGGAGATTGGCCGTGGCGGCTGCGCCGTCGTCTACGAGGCTCAGGATCTGAAGCTCGGTCGGCTCGTCGCCCTCAAGCTGGTGAAGACCAATGCACGCGACGCGCAGGCCAACGCCCGCCTCGCGCGTGAGGCTCGCGCCGGCGCGGCCATTCATCATCCCAACGTGTGCGGGATCTCCGATGCCGGCTATCTCGACGACGGACGGCCGTACCTCGTCATGGAGCGTCTCCACGGCGAGACGTTGACGCACTGTCTCGGTCGCCTGCGCGTGCTCTCGCCGAGCGACGCCGTCGACATCGCGCTCCAGGTGCTCTCCGCGCTCGACTCGGTTCATGCCGTGGGCGTGGTTCATCGCGACGTGAAGCCGGACAACGTCTTCCTCGTCCCGCGCAGCGGCTGCGGCCCGCTCGTGAAGCTGCTCGATTTCGGGATGTGCCGCCGCGCAGCGCCCATGCTTCGCGACGACGCGACGCTCACTCGCGCCGGTCAGGTCGTCGGAACGCCCGAGTACATGTCGCCCGAGCAGGTCTCCGGCAAGCGTGACTTCGACGCGCGGATCGACCTCTACGCGGTCGGCGTGATCCTGTACGAGGTCCTGACGGGTCAGCGGGCGTTCCCCGGCAAAGACGCCCGCGAGGTCGTCGTCTCCGTCCTCGTGCGCGCGCTCCCGCCGCTCCGCTCGGTCCGACCCGAGATCCCGGTCGTGCTCGACCGCATCGTCGCCCGCGCCATGGAGCGCGACGCCTCGTTCCGCTATTCGTCCGCGGCCGAGTTCCAGGGCGACCTGCTCCAGGCGAAGGCCGCGCTGAACCACCGTCACATCCGCGGTCTGCAGACCGGCCGTCACGCCGTCGACGAGCACGAGACGAGCGAGTGGGACGCTCCGACGACGCGCCAGTTCCGACCGGCGCGTATCGCCTGAGCCCGGATCACCAGCGCTGGCTGGTCGGCGCGACGTCGGGCGCTTCGCTCTCCAGACGCGGGATCTCGAGCGTGTTCCCCTCTTCCGCGGGTCGGGCGTCGAGCGCCGGCGTCTCGGGAGCGTGCACTCCGTCGATGATCGGAACGTGCTCCTGCATCTCCATGCGTCGGGCGCGCATGCGACGAGTGGCCCCGACGGTGAGAACGGTCACACCAGCCAGCGCGAGGCCGAGGCCAAGACCGGCGACGAATCCGGGGTTGAGCTGGATTTCGGTACGCATCACTGCGGATCAGGCAGGAACCGATCCACCGCACCACCGAAGCGCAAGCCCAAGCGCGAGCGTCAGCCCTCGATCGTCGTACCGATCGACTCGCCGAAGACGACGCGTTTGATGTTGCCCGGCGTCGTCAGCTTGAACACGCGGATCGGCATGTTGTTGTCCCGGCAAAGCGTTGCCGCCGTGGAATCCATGACGCCGATGCGGTCGTTGATGAAGCGGTCGAACGCCATCCGGTCGTACATCTTCGCGTCCGGGTGCTTCACGGGGTCCTTGTCGTAGACGCCCTCGACCTTCGTGGCCTTGAAGAGCGCGCTCGCGTGGACCTCCATCGCGCGGAGCGCGGCCGCAGTGTCGGTCGAGAAGTACGGGTTGCCCGTCCCGGCCGCGAAGATCACGAAGCGGCCCTTCTCGAAGTGCCGAACGGCGCGGCGGCGGATGTACGGCTCCGCGATCTGGCGGATCTCGATGGCCGTCTGCACGCGCGTCGGCACACCGGCCTGCTCCAGCGCGTCCTGGAGCGCGAGCGAGTTGATGACCGTCGCCAGCATGCCCATGTAGTCGCTCTGCGCGCGGTCCATGCCGGCGCTTGCGCCCTTCAGGCCGCGGAAGATGTTTCCTCCGCCGACGACGATGCCGACCTGAACGCCGGCGTTCCAGACCTCGGCCAGCTCCTGCGCCGTCGCCCGGAGCACCTCCGGCTGGATGCCGAAACCGCCGGTCGAGCCGCACAGCGCTTCTCCGCTGAGCTTCAGGATGATTCGCTTGTAGCGAAGGCGCGGATCACGCGGCGGCGGGGAGATCGTGTCGAGACGAGGGCCGGACGGCGGTCCCTGGAGCAAATCGCGCATGGTCGACGGGGGTGATTACCCGGCGCGCGGCGCGCGCGCAACAGCCGACGGCCCGGCTGCACATGCGCTCAGAGCGCGCCGACCATCGATGTGCTCGACCGTGCCCGCCGTCCCTCGCCTCCGCCTCGCCTCCGCCTCGCCTCCGCCTCGCCTTCGCCTCGCCTCCGCCTCGCCTCCCCCTCCGCGCCGCTCCGGGCCGAACCGAACAGGGGTGGCCGCGCTCGCGGACAGGCCGTGCTCCAGCGCAAAGAGCGGGCCTTGTGGTAGGTTCGCGGCCGTGACGACCCCTCACCGGGAAAAGAGCTCTCCGTGCGTCGGAAAGCGCGCGATCGCGCTCGTGTCCGTGATGGTCGCGGCGGCCGGTCTCGCGGGCATCACGGCGCTCGCGGGCTGCAAGTCGTGCGGCGACGGTGGCGACACGGCGGCGGACGCGGGCGCCTCCCCGACGGCGCTCCTCACGAAGGAGCAGGCCTCCCAGGTGCTCGCGAAGGTCGGTGACAAGACGATCACCCTCGGCGACTACACCGCTGCGCTCGAGCACATGGATCAGTTCGACCGCCTTCGTTACCAGTCGCCCGAGCGTCGCAAGGAGCTGCTCGAGGAGATGATCACCGTCGAGCTCCTCGCCATGGAGGCCACGGCGAAGGGCTACGACAAGGAGCCGCTGGCTCAGCAGGAGCTCCGCGCCATCCTCCGCGACGCGATGCTCGCAGAGGCCCGCAAGGGAGCGCCGACCCCAGCGGACATCCCCGAGTCCGAGGTCCGCGCGTGGTTCGACGCGCATCGTGCAGAATACAAAGACCCCGAGCGACGTCGCGTCTCCGTGATCGCGCTCGCCAGCGAGGCCGAGGCGCAGAGCGCGCTCGCCGCCGCCAAGAAGGCGACCGGAGCGGCGCAATGGGGCGAGATCGTCCGTTCGAAGTCGCTCGATCCGCAAGCGCGAGCGAACGTGCCGATCGATCTCGCGGGCGACCTCGGGATCGTCTCGCCGCCAGGCGACCCGCGCGGCGACAACCCACGCGTTCCGGCAGAGGTGCGCGCGGCCGTCTTCGAGATCGCCGACCTCGGGGGGATCCACGACAAGGTCGTCCCGTCCGGCGGTCGCTTCTACGTCGTCCGTCTCACGCAGAAGATCGCCCCGCACGAGCGAACCTACGAGGAGGCCGAGCGGAGCATCCGCGTGAAGCTCGCGCAGGACAAGCTCCGGGCGAAGGAAGACGAGCTCATTGCCGAGCTGAAGAAGGACGTGAAGGTCGAGATCGACGAAGCGGCCCTCGGGACCGTGAAGGTGAATCTCGGTGCGCCGCCTGCTCCGGGCGCCGGCTCGGCGGTCCCGGCACCGCCGTCGCCCCGTCCGCAGAGCGACGCGGGAAAGTGAGCCGCGTCATGCCCATCGACTCGCCCATCATTCCGCCCATCATCTCGCCCATCGACTCGCCGCTCGTCTCGCCGCAGGCCCTCGTTCGTAGCCGCGACGACGCCTCTCCGCCGCCGAACGAGTGGCAGGCGCAGCTCCGTGCTTCGACGCGGAGCGCCGACGACCTCGCGAACGCCCTCGAGCTGACGCCCGAGGAGCTGGAAGGTGCGCGCCGCGCCGAGCGCGAAGGCCTGCCGATCGCGATCACGCCGTATTACCTCTCGCTCTGCGACCGTCACGACCCGAGCTGCCCGATCCGCCTGCAATGCGTTCCGCGCGCGCTCGAGTCGCGCGAGGTGCCAGGCGACATGGCCGACCCGCTCGGCGAGGTCGAGCACGAGGTCGCGCCGCATCTCGTCCGCCGCTACCCGGATCGCGTCCTGCTGGTCGCGACCGATCGCTGCGCCGTCTATTGCCGCTTCTGTACGCGCTCCCGCATCGTCGGCGACGGCGGTGGGCCGGCTCCGCTCGAGCGGCTCGAGCCCGCGTTCGAGTGGATCGCCGCGCACCCGGAGATCCGCGACGTCATCGTGAGCGGGGGTGACCCCCTCGCCATGGCGACGGACCGCATCGATCGCCTGCTCGCACGCATCCGCGCCATTCCGAGCGTCGACACGATCCGGCTCGCGACGCGTGTGCCGGTGACGCTGCCGATGCGCATCACGAACGAGCTGCTCGAGGCGCTCCGAAAGCATCATCCGGTCTGGGTGATGACGCACTTCAATCACCCGAAGGAGCTCACGCCCGAGTCGATCGGCGCATGCAACCGGCTCGCGGACGCGGGCTTCCCGGTGATGAACCAGGCGGTGCTCCTCGCCGGGGTCAACGACGACGCCCAGGTCCTCGAGACGCTCTTCCGCGGCCTCGTCCGGGCGCGCGTGCGCCCGTATTACCTGCTCCAGACCGACCCCGTCCGCGGGACGAGCCACCTGCGAACCCCCCTCGGCCGAGGCATCGAGATCATGGAGAAGCTGCAGGGGCGACTCTCGGGAATCGCGCTGCCGAAGCTGATCTGCGATACGCCGGGCGGGCGCGGGAAGGTGCCGCTCACGCCGGACTACGTCGTCGCGCGCGAGCCCGGACGCACGATCCTCCGCACGTTCCGTGGGGAGGAGGTCGCTTACGTCGACCCTCCGCAGACCTGAGAGGCCCAACGGCGCGTGGAGCTCGCCGGAAGCGGGTGGTCGCGGGCTCCCGGACTGATGTAACCTCGCGCGCAATGGCCTCTCTGCCCACGCGAGCGCGACGCCACGGGTCCGCGCTCGCCGCCGCGCTGCTCCTCTCGTCCGTGTTCCTGACCGCCCCGTCGTTCGCGCAGCAGGCGGGCGATGCGAAGGCGTCGCTCGCGGACGCGGACAAGGCCGTCAAGGCGAAGGACTGGGCGGCCGCGGCCCGACTGTTCGATGCGGCCAACAAGGCAGACCCGAGCAGCGCGGCGCTCGAGGGCTTCGCGAACGCGAGCTACCAGGCCGGGATGCTGGCCGAGTCGTACAACGCGTACCGCGAGTGGCTCGACAAGTACGGAGCCAAGGCGCCTGCCGCGAAGAAGAAGACCGCCGAGACGCGCCTGAAGGAGCTCGGCGAGAAGACCGGCGAGGTGACGATCACGGTCAACGAGCCCGGCGCCCAGGTCGTCGTCGACGACAAGCCTGTCGGAACGTCTCCGCTCGCGGGCGCGCTTCGTGTCGTGGCCGGCCCGCACAAGGTCCGCGTCACCAAGGACGGCTTCATCGCGTTCGACCAGTCGCCGAACGTCGCCGCAGGCACGACGACGACCGTGCAGGCGACCCTCGCGCCGGCCACGACGAAGGGCAAGCTGGTCGTCAAAGAGAAGACCGGCAAGCCGATCCGCGTCACCGTCGACGGCGTCGACATGGGCGACGCTCCGTGGACGGGCGAGGTCGAGGCTGGGCAACACGAGATCGGTGCGCACGCGACCGGGCTCGCGGCGATGCCCGAGAAGGTGAACGTCGAGCGCGGTAAGACACACGAGATCGAGCTCGAGGCGTCGGCGAGCACGGCGTCCGTGAAGGTCGGCACGAGCGACGCGAAGGGACTCATCTACGTCGACGACAAGCTCGTCGGAGAGGGCACCTTCATCGGCGAGCTCCCCGCGGGCACGCACAAGCTGAAGATCACGCGCGAAGGCTACGATCCGTTCGAAGAGGAGATCGTCGTCAAGGAGAAGGAACCTCTCGCGCGCACCATCACGCTGAACCTCTCGTCGACGATCTCCACGGGTCCCGTTCAGGAGACCGAGCGCCTCGAAGGGATCTACGGCGGCTTCGGCCTCCTCGGCTTCCTCACGCCCGGCGGAACAGGGAGCTCGATCGAGAAGCAGTGCGAAGCGAAGGCCCAGTTCCCGCCGCTCGCCTCCTGCGAAGCGCCGGACGGGCTCGGCGGTGGGCTCGGCGGCTTCGTCGGTTACCACTGGGATCCCGTCGGCATCGAGCTCTACCTCGCGGGCCACTACGACCAGCGGACGCTGAAGAACGACTGGAACGCTGCGAGCACCGACCCCGGGATCGGCCCTGACCCGGCTCGCCTCGAGGAGTTCAACGTTCGCCGCTTCGGCGGAATGGCGCTCGCGCGCGTGCGCCTCACGTGGCAGTCACGGAAGGTTCGACTCGGCGTCGCGGCGGGCGCGGGTGTCTCCTACCGTGCGATGGTCGTCGAGCGCCTCACGACGGCGAAGGACGGCTCCGGGCTTCGCGACGGGTTCGTCAGCGACAGCCCGACCTACGTGAGCCCGGTCATCGCGATCGAGCCTTCGGTCATGTACCGCGTGACGAAGGGCGTCGCCGTGTCACTCGGCGTGCAGATGTTCCTCGAGACGCCTTCGTCCTTCATGAACGATCGCGACACCCCGAAGACGACGGCCGAGCGTGACCACTCGCTCGGGCTCCGGTCGCTCTCGACACCCTCGTACGAGCTCGCCTCGAACGTCCAGGTCTTCGTAGGCCCGGTCATCGGGATGATGTTCGGTCCCTGAGCCGTCCCAGACGGAGGAGGCCCGGATGAGCGCGGAGTACGTCGAAGACGTCCCCTACGTCCGCCACTTCCTCGGCGACCTGAGCCCGGCGCGGCTCCGTCTCGTCGCGGCGCTGAACGGCCTGACGCCGCCGCCGGTTGGCGAGCTCGACTACTGCGAGCTCGGTTGCGCCCACGGCGACACGATCGCCGCGCTCGCGGCGTCGTATCCGGAAGGACGCTTCTTCGGCATCGACATCAACGCGACACACATCGCCTCGGCGAAGCGCCTCGCGCGCGACGGCGCGCTCGAGAACGTCGGCTTCCTCGAGCGCGACTTCGAAGACCTCCTCGGCGAGGACATCGGCGAGTTCGACTACATCGTCGCGCACGGGCTGATGAGCTGGGTGAGCCCGGACAAACGGCGCGCGCTGCTCGCCTTCGCGCAGGCGAAGCTGAAGCCGGGCGGGCTGCTCTATGTGAGCTACAACGCAATGCCCGGATGGGCGTCGGTCGAGCCGCTGCGCCAGTTGCTCCTCTACCCATCGGCGCAGGCGGGCGAGAGCACGCTCGATCGCGCGCGCCGCGGCGTCGAGCTCGCGCAGGCGCTCGAGCGCGGCGGAGCGGAGTACTTCGCGGCCAATCCCTCTGCCTCCGAGATGCTGCGCACGATGACGCAAGCAGGGCTCCCATACGTCGTGCACGAGTACATGCACGAGCACTGGGTGCCGATGTACTTCGCGCATGTTGCATGGGAGATGCGGCAGCACCATCTCCACTTCGTCGGGACGCTCGCGCTCCACGAGAACCTCCGCGAGCTCGCGTTGCCCGAGGCGCTCGCGCCGGTGGTCGGCTCTGTCGACGACCGCGTGGCGTTCGAGAGCCTGAAAGCCTTCGCGACGAACGAGTTCTTCCGGCGCGACCTCTTCGTGAAAGGGAAGGTTCCTCGCACGAGCCAGGCGACCGCGGCGCATCTCGATGCAACGCCGTGGGGGACGATCGCGAGCGCAAAGGCCGGCGAGCGCGTCGCTCGGCTACCTCACCGCACCGTCTCGCTCGAAGGCCCCGTGTTCGACGCGATCTTCGACGCGCTCGAACAAGGCACGGTGACCGTCGACGAGCTCGCTGCACGGCCCGACCTCGCGAACGTCTCGCGCGACGCGCTCCGGGAGCACCTCGTCCGCCTGCTCGTCGCCGAGCGGATCGCGCCTCGGTCGGCGCCATCGCGCGCAGTGCTCCCGTCCTCGGAGACGCGGTTCGTCGTTCCGTCGGTCTACAACCAGATGATGCTCCGGCGTCTGTCGAGCGACGTGCCCCTCGTCATGGCGTCGACGCTCGCCGGGACCGCCTTTCCGATCTCGGCCCTCGAGGCGCTCGCGATCCGTGTCTTCACGGAGGCCCCGGCCTCGAGCCGCGACGCCTGGGTGCACGACTTCGTGCGCAAGCGCGTCGTCCGGCTCCGCGTCGACGGCCGCATCCTGACCGAGGAGGGCGAGCAGGAGCGCGCCATCCTCGACACGGTCGCGAGCCTCGCGGGCGAGCGGCTCAGGAAGCTCGTCGAGGTCGGGCTCCTCGCGCCGAGCGCGAGCAAGCCCGACTGAGCGCGCTCATTTCGGCTCGCAGGACTTCTTGTGCGCGAAGATCGGCACCGCGATCGGCGGCTGCTGGTAGATGAGCGCGAAGTCGGACGCCTGAGCGAGCGTGTTCCGGTACTCGGTGCACGAGTCGGCGCAGAGGAAGATGCGCTTCGTGCCGGGCGGCGCGTCCGTGCCGTAGCCCCAGCCCGCGCCCGCGACACCTTCGGCCGAGCAGGCGGCGTTCGGAGCGATCTTCACGGTCGTTCCGAGCAGCGGATTGCTGAAGGTGACCGTGTCCTCCAGACCCGGCGCCGTCTCGTTCGGGACGTCGTAGACGCACGTGGCGAGCGAGTTGATGACCTGCTGGAACGAGTCCTTCGCGTTCTTCTTCGTTCCGCGCGCGTCCGGGTTCGGCGGAGCGGGGCTGCCCGCGGTGACGAGCGGCCCGAGGCCCGGATCGAGCACGTCCTGATCGAGCGGCTTGGTCGGGTCCGTCTTCGCGAGCTGGATGACGTACGTGTTGATCGGCTTGTTCGGATCCGTCGGCGCGGTGCGCGCCGCTTGCGCGAGATCCGCCGGAGCACCGGCGATTCCGCCGCACGCCTCGGTGTTGAAGTCGCGATTGCCGACGACGACGACGGCTCGCTTGAAATACGTGTTGTTCGACAGCGCGCTCAGCGCCGCATAGCTGCTCGCGAGGGCGCCTTCGTAGTTCGGAGCGCCCGGCACGAGCGAGCCCGGGTTGGCTGCGAAGCCGAGGAAGTTGTCGACGAGCTTCTGGCGAACGGTGACCGCCGGCTCCAAGGGAATGACGGGCGCGGCGTCCGTCGCGCAGCCGCCGCTCGACACCGGCGCGTAGACGAGACCGATGTCCGTCTCTGCGAACGCAGGGTCCTTGAGCGGGAGCTCGAGCGCCTGGATCTGCTCTGCGTTGAAGAACGCCGCGTGCGGCTGCGTGTTGTCGACGACGACCATGAGGGCCGCGCGCGGCGGCTTGAGCTCGACGGTGCTGCAGTCGTTCGGCGGGCTCGGGTTCGGCGCCGTCCCGTCCGGGTTCACGCCCATCTGCGCCATCATGTCTGCAGCACAGAAGGGCTGGGCGAGCTTCTTTGCCTGGCAGGTGCCGCTCGCGCGGACCGCGGTGATCCGATGCGTGGTGGGCTGCCCCTGGTCGTCGACACCCTTGACCATCTCGCAGAGGCCGGGCGCGAGCTTGAAGCGCTGCGGCTTCGTCGGGTCGGTGAAGACGAAGCCCTCGTCGGGATCGAGGTCGAGGATCTCGCGATTGAGGCCGCCGTCGTAGATGACCTCGACGTTGGTCCCCTCCCACGGAGTTCCCGGCGGAAGCGCCTCGCAGCGGCCCTTCTTGTCGGGAGCGACGGCGCCCGGGTTCGTGATGGTGCACGTCTGGCTCCCGCACTCCGCGTTCGTGTCACACGCGGGCCGGAACGGATCGAGCAGCGGATCGGCAGGCTCCGGCGCGCTCGGGGTATTCGCGACCGCGTATTCGCACGTGTCCGGATTGACGACGAGCGCGGGTGCAGCAGCGCCGAGGCACAGCTTCGTCGAGAAGCAGCCGCCGCCGCTGCCGTCGACGAGGTCCGGCGAGTACTTCGGGAACGTCGCGCGCGCCTGCTCCTCGTTGAGGGTGGCGGACACGCACTTGCCGCCCTTGCAGGTCTCCTCCTCGCCGCAGGCCTTGTCGTAGCAGGAGTACTTGAGCGGCATCGGGAGGAAGAGGATCTCGTCCCGGATGTACGGCTGGCGGCTGCGGCGAAGGATCCGAACGTTGTTCTCGCCGACCTGCGGGCGCCCGCAAACACCGAACCACTCGTTGTCGGTGTCGAAGTCGGTGACGCCGCTGATCGTGTAGGTGATCGGTCCGCTCGTGATCGCGTTGTCGCTGCTCGCAAACGTTCCGAGGCTCCGCGGGAGCTGCACCTTGCCGTCGTAGACGCGGTAACCGCGGCAGAACTGGGGTACGCCGCCGACGGTCACCTCGACGCGCACGGCCTTCAGGTCGCGTGGGACGGAGACCTGCGTCGAGATCCCCGTGACGTATTCCGTCTGCTGCTTCGGCTCGCATCCCGACCACACCACGCCCGCGGCGAGACAGGTACCGAGAACGAACGAACGAGCGAGAAAGCTACGCATGCGAAGTCTCCAGAGGATCCGACGATTCAACGTGACATGGGCGCTTGCCCGGAGCGAGTCAGCCGAAGAGGTGACGTGAGGTCCGTCGGGGGATCGGACGGAGAAGGGAATTTCCCTTCAGAAGCTGAACCCGGGGCCGCCCGGCGACCTGCTCGTCGTGCCGACGCGGAACGGCGCGAGCGTCCCGTCCGCAACCGGCTCGTCCGGCGGAGTCGCCAGGAGGACGATGCCGACGACGAGCGCCGTGCCGACGACGACCGTACCGATCAGCCACGGGACGAAGCTCGTATTGCGGTCCTCGTTGAGCGTCGCGCTGACGGAGCGCTCGCCCCCGCGCGGGACATCGACGTCGTGCGTCCACGTGTAGAAGCCCGGCTTCTTCACGACGACCTGGTGAGTGCGAGCTTCGACCGGGCCCTCCCACTTCGAGGCACCGACCGCCCTGCCGTCGATCTCGATCGTCGCGCCCTCGGGCTTGGCGAAAACGAGCAGCTTCCCCTTCTCCTGCTCCGGCGCGAGCTGCAGCGTGAGGTTGAGCACCTCGCCTTCCCTCACGATCGCGCTCTGCGTCGCGGTGACGTAACCGGGAGCCTCCGCCGAGAACTGGTGCGGATCGGCCGTCACCGGCACCTGTCCCGCGTACGGCGCAGGGCCGACCTCCTTGCCGTCGATCTTCACCACGGCGTTCTGCGGACCGACGACGTTGACGTTCACCCGCGACGTCTTCAGGAGCGGCTGCAGCTTCAGCGTGACCGCCGCTTTCTCGCCGCCGGCCGGCGAGATCGACTGGCTCGCCTCGGCGAAGCCCGGCTTGACCGCCCGGATCCGGAGCGTGCCGATCTGCACGGTGACCGGACCAGGCAGCTTCGAGCTGTCGATCTTGTCCTCGTTGATGAAGACCTCGGCGTCCTTCTCGCTCACGTCGATGGTGACGTGGGCAACGAACTTCTCGAGGCCTGCGATGGCCGCCTTGATCTCGTTCTCTTCGTCAGCCGAGATCTGGCCTTTGCCCTCGGCGAGCTCACGCTTGAAGTACTCGAGCGCCGCAGCGAACCGACCGAGCTCCTTCTCACTCACCGCGAGGTTGAAGAGGACGCGCGGGTTCTTCGAGACGTCGTAGGCCGCCTTGAAGCTCGAGCGCGCGCCGTCCCAGTTCCGGCGCTGGGCGAGGGCGACGCCGGCGTCCCAGTGCCCGCGCGCTTCGAGAGGAAGCGAATCGCGGATCGACTTCTTCGGCTGCGCCCATGCCGTCTTGGGGACGGCAACGGCAACGGACGGGACGACGAGCGTGAGCGAGATGCCAAGGGCAATTCTTCGGGCCGAGCGCAGCATGTTCGGATCTCCGGGCCAGGCTAAATCGAAACCGGGTGGACGTGGGCGTCCATCGACACAGCCGACGGCGCGACGAACGGTCTTCGACGCTTTCTCCGACGCATCGTCATCGGCCGACACGCCGCCCGCGAGGCACAGCTCAGTTCCGGATGTTCGTGTCGAGGCCTGGGATGTAGCCCGGCGGATTCGAATGCCCCTGCTGCGTGGACGGCGGCTTGGGCTGGGGCTTCGTGGGCGGCGGCGCCGCGGACGCGCTGGGCACGCTGGGCGGAGTGACGGCCACGGACGCCGACGCCGAGGCGGTCGTCTCGGTCGTCGGCGCCGTCGGCACGGCGGACGGAGGAGGTGGACTCGTGAGCACGTGGGCGCTCGGCGGCGGCTCGGTCGTCGCCACCGGCACGGGATCCGGCCGCGCCGGCGCATCGTCCTTGCGGGTCACGAGGAGACCAACGCCCGCAGCGAGGCCGAGGACGGCGACGACGGGCAACGCGTAGATCAGCGGCGAACGCCCCGTCGACGAGGCCGACTGGTCGACCGCAACGGCATCACGGGCCGCGGCGAGGTCCGTCTGCGCAGCCGTGATGGGGGCCGGCTTACCCGACGCCTGTTTCGGCGGCACGAGCGAGGGTGCCCTCGGATCCGTGTCGAGCTGCGTCCGGCCCAGCGCTTCGTCGGGCCGCGCGCGCATCGAGAAGAGCTCCGGAACCGCGGCGACGTTCCCCTTCGGCTGCGGGTCGAGCAGCTTCGTCTTCAGCTGCAGAGGCTCTCGCGACGCGTCGGCCATGACCTCCGTGACCGGCGGTCCCTTCTGGACGTCGGTGGTCGGACGGCTTGCCATCACGTCCGTGCCGCTGCCCTGCCCGCGCTGCAGCTTCGAGAAGGCCGCCATCGACGTCGGCAGGCCGTCCATCGGGATGATCGACTCTTTCGTCGGCGGCTTGAACCCGCGCATGCGCTCGATGAGCGCCAGCGACTTGTCCTGCGCGAACGGCACGAGGGCCTCGGCCATCTCGAGCGCGGTCGCGTAGCGCTCGCCCACCTCGCGCGCGAGCGCCTTGTGGACCACGGCAGCGAGCTCGTCGGGAAGGTCCGGGCGCGTCTGCTTGATGGGCGGCGGATCGGCGGTGAAGAGCTGGAAGAGGATCTCGGTGAACTCGCCGCTCTCCGAGAAGAACGGCGTGCGACCGGAGAGCAGCTCGTAGAGGATGACGCCGACGGAATAGAGGTCGGACCGCGAGTCGACGTCGCGCGGGCTCCGCGCCTGCTCCGGTGACATGTAGAGCGGCGTGCCGAGGGCCGAGTTCGTCTGGGTGAGCGACGAGCTGCCCGGCTGGACCACCTTGCTGATGCCGAAGTCGAGGATCTTGACGAAGTCCTCCTCGCCGTCGTGAGTCACGACGAAGCAGTTCGAGGGCTTCATGTCGCGGTGGATGATGCCGATCGCGTGCGCAGCCTGCAGCCCACGGAGGATCTGCACGGTGAAGTGTACGGCACGTTGGATCGGCAGCCCCGAAGGCCCGTCCCGCGCGAGCAGATCGGCGAGATCGAGCCCGTAGAGGCACTCCATCAGGAGATACGGCGTGCCGTTCGGGAGCAGGCCGACGTCGTTGACGGGCAGAACGTGATCGCTCTTGATCGCTTTGCTTGCGCGACCTTCGTTCACGAAGCGCTCGACGGCGCCCGGGAACGTCATGAACTGCGGGTTCATGAACTTGAGCGCCACGGTGCCGCCGAGAACGACGTGCGTGGCGCGCGCGACTGCCCCCATGCCGCCTTCGCCGAGGATCTTCTCGATCTTGTACTTCCCGTCGACGACCTCTCCGGCGGCCGGGTACGGGCTGGGCAACGCGTCCGTCATCTAAGGTCCAGTGAGGATAGACGGGCCTGCCTCCCGGAAGCCAGGGCGCCATGTGGCCTGGGTCGTCACCTCGACCGATGACACGCCCTTGGGAGCCGTGCCTCAGCCGCGTTCAGGGCTGTAACCCACGCCGAGGGCGGAGTATGTAACCGGCCCGATGTCCGAAGCCCCTCGAAGCCCCAACCTCCCGTCACGACCGCCCGGCGCGCACATCGAGCGCCTCGACTCGATGAACTCGAAAGCACTCGTCGGCGGCGGCCCCGAGCGCATCAAGAAGCAGCACGAGGCCGGCAAGCTCACGGCGCGGGAGCGTATCGACCTCCTGCTGGACCCGGGTTCGTTCGTCGAGCTCGACCGCTTCGTGACGCACCGCTGCACCGAGTTCGGGATGCAGGAGCAGAAGGTCCTCGGCGACGGCGTCGTGACTGGCTGGGGTCTCGTCGACGGCCGCAAGACCTTCGTGTTCGCGCAGGACTTCACGGTCTTCGGCGGATCGCTCTCCGGCGCATACGCGCAGAAGATCTGCAAGGTCATGGACCTCGCGATGAAGGTCGGCGCGCCCGTCGTCGGGCTCAACGACTCCGGCGGCGCCCGCATCCAGGAAGGCGTCGAGTCGCTCGCCGGCTACGCGGACATCTTCCTCAGGAACACGCTCGCGAGCGGCGTCATCCCGCAGATCAGCTGCATCATGGGGCCCTGCGCCGGCGGCGCCGTGTATTCGCCCTCCATCACGGACTTCATTCTGATGGTCGAGGGCACGAGCTACATGTTCATCACCGGCCCGGACGTCATCAAGGCGGTGACGCACGAGGAAGTGACGAAAGAAGACCTCGGGGGCGCGCACACGCACGCGAGCAAGAGCGGCGTGTGTCACCTCACCGCGCCCGACGACCGCACGAGCATCGCGCAGGCGCGCGAGCTCTTGTCGTTCATGCCGTCGAACAACCAGGAGGACCCGCCGTTCAAGCCGACGACGGATCCGCCGCTCCGCGAGGTGCCGGAGCTCGACACGATGATCCCGCTCGAGTCGAGCAAGCCCTACGACGTGAAGGACGTCATCCGGGCCGTCGTCGACGACGGGCATCTCTTCGAGATCGCCGAGGCCTACGCGGCGAACATCGTCGTCGGCTTCGCGCGCATCGGCGGCCGCGCCGTCGGCATCGTCGCGAACCAGCCGGCGGTGCTCGCAGGCGTGCTCGACATCGACGCGTCGATGAAGGCCGCGCGCTTCGTCCGCTTCTGCGACTGCTTCAACATCCCGCTCGTCACGTTCGTCGACGTCCCCGGCTTCCTCCCGGGCACCGATCAGGAGTACGGCGGCATCATCAAGCACGGCGCGAAGCTGCTCTTCGCGTTCGCCGAGGCAACGGTCCCGAAGGTCACCGTCATCCTCCGCAAGGCCTACGGCGGCGCGTACGACGTCATGGCGTCGAAGCACATCCGTGCAGACGTGAACCTCGCCTTCCCAACGGCCGAGATCGCGGTCATGGGCCCCGACGGCGCCGTCAACATCGTCTACCGCCACGAGATCGCCAAGGCGGCCGATCCCGCCAAGGCGCGCGCGGAGTTCATCGCCGATTACCGCGAGAAGTTCGCCAACCCGTACAAGGCCGCCGAGCTCGGCTTCATCGACGAGGTCATCTATCCGCGGACGCTCCGCGCGCGGCTGCACCGCTCGCTCGAGATGCTGAAGGACAAGAAGGACACGAACCCGCCGAAGAAGCACACGAACATCCCGCTCTGAGGTAGGCCGAGGACGGCTGAGGGATGTTCCGGGCCCACGGCGATGTGCCGTGGGTCCGATGATGCTGCTCGATCACCGGCCGGCGCGTTGCATGGGCGCGTGCCGGTGCGCTGGTGTTGCCCGCAGAAAGTCGAACGCCGCAGTGCGCTCGAAGGGGACGAGCAACGCCGCGGCGTTCGGGGCCGAACAAAGAACAGCGCCGCGACGGGCTCGGGGGGGGACAAGCCTCGCCGCAGCGCTGCTTCCCACGAATGCGGATCTCGTGCCACCCGGAAGTGCGCGAAATCTCGTCGCAGACACGGCGATCTTCGTGCACGGACGAAGGGTCGCAATGTCAGGCCCGAAATGGCGTGAGCCGAGATCATCACGAGAAGAGATCAAGGCCGAACGCGCGTCGATGCGCACGCGCTCGTCGGGCCTCGGCGCCGAGCGCGCGTCACCGACGATCGCCGTGACGTAAGTCGCACCTCGATCGACATCGGGCGACCACCGAGGACCGGATGCCGCTCGGCGCGGACGGCGAGCTCGCGCGTCTCCTGCTCGAAATGAAAAAACGCCGCGGCGGGCTCGGGGGGGGACAAGCCTCGCCGCAGCGCTGTCTGGAACCTATGCGGGTACCGTGCCGACGCCGAAGTGCGCGAGATCGCGTCGCGAGCGAGCAACGGTTGTGCAAGGTCGAACGATCACGCGGACAACCTCGCAATCGTCTGCGGCGGCCTGTTGTCGATCACGAGTCGAGCACGAGTCGATGATCACGCGCGATCCAGAGAATGCCGCAGCCCATCCGTCGCTCGACGAAGGGATCGGCGGTGGGTGGACCGTCGTGAGCTCCCGGTGTGGCGCCGCTCAGCTCGAGATCGAGACCGAGAGCGAGAGCGAGAGCGAGACGCCCATGCGTGGCGCGCGTCCGAGAGCTCGATGCAGCGAGCGTCTCGGCGCTTCGTCTTCTCGGCATCGCTGCGCGATGCGTGACGCGTGATGTGTGATCGTGTCCGAAACTTGGCCCGCCTCCACCTTTCTCCTTATCGGAAAGAGGTCCGGAGGAAATCCCATGAGCACTACACATGATCGCCGAGCGCCCGGGGCGGCGCGTATGCCCTTCGATGCGATGGTCGAGGTTGGAGGCGCCCTCGGCCCGTCGTTCGAGGCGCAGGCGCTCAACCTGTCCGAACAAGGCATGTCGCTCCGCACGGCGTACCTTCCCGAGATCGGCCAGCCCGTGATGTGCCGTTTCGACGCCGGACAGGGCATGACCGTCGTCGCCGCCGGCGAAGTCCTCTGGAAAGAAGACATGGGTGACGGCGGCGAGTTCGGCATCCGCTTCACCAACCTCGACGCAGCCAGCAGCGTCGCGCTGCAGCGCGTCCTCGGGATGACGGACGATGCGCAGGCGCCGTCCCCGGATCCGGGCCGCAAGGTGCGCCTCCACATCGAGGGTCTCGCGTCGCCGATGCGCGCACGGATCAAGCACAAGCTTTCCTCCGGCGTCACCGCGTACAGCGAGCTCGGCTTCTTGCAGATGGGCAAGCCCCTGGAGCTCGAGGACGCAGCATCCGGCACCCGTCGGCCGGCGTTGATCGATCGCGTGGAGGTCGAGGTCGCCGAGGGATCGAGAATCCCGCAGCTCGTCGTGTCGCTCCGCTACGACGACGAGGACGCGCGCGCTGCATCGCTCGCAGGCGTCGAGGTCCCCGTCGACGACCCGATGGCCCAGACGCCGCACGACCCGGAGCACGCTCCGGAGATGGCCGCCACGCATCACGCCGCGGCACACCATGAAGAAGAGCAGGACGATCCGTCCTGCGACGGCGAGCTCGAGGAGCCCGCACCGGCCATGGCCGAGGCGAAAATCGCGGCGGACGACGAGATCGGAAACGAGAGCGGCGGCGACGAGGGAGAGAACAAGCTGAAGGTGGCGCTCGCGCGCAACGCGGCGAAGGTCACGCCCGCGATCCTGTCGTTGGCGAAGCGCGCCAAGGTCGCGGCAGCGCTGCTCGCTGCCCGCGCTCGAAAGGGCACCAGCACCGGCAACGACATCGAGATCCCCGTCCGCCGCACGACGGCGCCGGCGCCCGGCGGCGGTCTCCACACGGCGGGTCGCAAGGTCGTGCGCGGAAGCATCCCGGACGATCGCTTCGAAGGAGAGCGCGCAGGCGAAGGGGCGCCGAAGGGCGGCTTCAAGCTTACCAAGCGCAAGCTCGCCCTCGGCGCTTCGATCGGGCTCGCGACGATCCTCGCCATCATCGCGCTCCGCAAGCCGGCGCCCGCGCCGCAGCTCGCGGCTGCGCCGCCGGCAGAGACCGAGGCCGCAGCGGCCATGGCGGACCTCGCCACGCCCACCCCCGCGAACGAACCGGTTCCTCCGCCGCTCGATCCGCTCGCCGCCGCGGCGCAGCAGATGAACGGAACGAGCGCGCGCTCGGGCCGTCCCGGAAAGCCCTCACCGTTCACGAACGGGCCCGTCGGGGCGCATGCGAACGTGATCAAGATCAAGATGGACGGTCCGGTCGAGAGCATCCTCGGCGCGGCGCAGCCGACGGGCTTCACCATCGTCACGCCGAACCGCAAGGCGGCCGATGCGTCGGCGTCGATCGTGTCGAAGGACTCGCGCCTCGAAGGTGTCCAGATCTCGAACGAGACGAGCGGCGCCGAGCTCACGGTCAGCTTCAAGGACGGAGTGCCGAACTACCTCGTCCGCGCGAACGGCGACACGCTCGAGATGGTGCTCGCCAAGCCACGCGGCCCGGCCAAGGCCGAGGCGAGCGTGAAGAAGTCCTCGAAGAAGAGCAAGAAGCGCTGAGGCGCGTGGGCGCGCTGCGCCAGCGGGTCGGGAGCCATCGCTCTCGGCCCGCTTCGCTTTTGTGCGCGTCTTCGAGGGGAGCACACCCACCCTCTCGCACACGATTTCCGAACGACGCGACGCCGTTTCACTTGGAATTCATGCGCCGTCCGAAGGGTCTCCACCTGGCCGTGGTCCCTGTGGATCCGGAATGCTCGCGCTATCCTCCATCCCGAGACCGAGCCCGTTGTCACGAATCCTTCTCATCGACGATGACGCCTCGCTGCTCGACGCCCTCTCGATCGCATTCGAGGACGCCGGACACGAGGTGCTCACCGCGCCGGACGGCGCGCTCGGGCTCGAGCGTGTCCGCGCCGAGCGCCCCGATGCCGTCGTCAGTGACGTGAACATGCCGATGCTCGACGGCCTCTCGCTCTGCCGTCGCCTGCGCGAGGCGGGCGATGCGGTGCCGCTCGTCCTCCTCACGTCGCGTGACAACGAGATCGACGAGGCGCTCGGTCTCGAGCTCGGCGCCGACGACTATGTCGCGAAGCCGTTCAGCACGCGGGTGCTCCTCGCTCGGATCTCCGCGCTGCTCCGCCGCGAGACGCGTCGTCACTCGAAAGAAGCCGAACGCCCCGTCGCACGTGGGGCGCTCCAGCTCTATCCGGAGCGCCTCGAGGTCCGATACGCGGACATCCCGATCACGGTCACCGTCACCGAGTTCCGACTGCTCGAGGCGCTCGCGAGCCGCGCCGGTATCGTGCTGTCGCGCGAGCGTCTGCTCGACATCGTGCGCGGTGACGGATCGGTCGTGGCCGAGCGCATCATCGACACGTACGTCCGCCGCCTGCGGCGCAAGATCGAAGCCGTCGATCCCACCTTCGATCGCATCGAGACCGTGATCGGCGCAGGATATCGCTGGAAGGACGACTGATCTGAGCTGGGCCGCGAAGCTCGGATCCTTCTTCTCCGGCGGGCGCCGCCGCAATGCGCCGCGGGCTCGCTCCGACGTGTCGCGTTCGGAAGGTCCCTCTCCGCTCCGCCCGTCGCTCCGCATCAACGCGCTCCTCATGGTGCTCGCGATGCTCGTGCTCCCCCAGCTCATCGTCGTGGGCTGGAGCCTCATGGAACGCGACATCGGCGGGAAGCTGCAGCTGGACGCGAAGCTCTCGGCCGAAGAAGCCGCCGAAGTGATCGCCAGCGCCGATCCCGCGACGGTCGAGGAACGGCTCGAGGAGATCGCTGCTCGGTGGACCACCCGCATCCGCATCGTCGGACGTGACGGAACGGCGAAGTTCGACGCCGACGCCGATCGTGGGACCGATCTCGTGCACCAGATCGGGACACTCTTCTTCGGCCCGGACGGCGCGCCGACGCTCCGGGAGCTCGACGAGACCCTCGGGCCCGTGCCGCGGAGACCCGAGGTGGTCCGGGTCACGGGATGGAGCGAGCCCGAGGGTGTCACCTCCGCACCGGTGTTGCCCGAGCAGAGCGCGCAGAACGGAACGGAGGGCCGTTCATCGGCTCCGCCTCCGCCAGCGGGCACGGTCGAGACCGGATGCCGGACCTCGCCCACGGGCAAGCTGCTGGTCTGTCATGCGGCGAGCGCGGCGACGCTCGACGGTCGTCCCCACGTCATCTACGTCCAGGAGTCGTCACGCCGCGCGGTCCGTGCGCTCTACGATCTCCGCTACCACCTCGGGCGCCTGTCGATCGTGATGTTGCCGCTCGCGCTCCTCTTCTCGTGGTGGATGGGCCGCCGGATGGTGCGCCCGATCGAGTGGCTCCGCGAGAGGGTGCTCGAGAAAGCGAAGAGCGCAAACCCGCGGGCAGACATCGATCTGCGCGGCGGCGACGAGGTCCGCGATCTCGCAGAGGCGTTCAACGATCTCCTCGGCGCGCTCGACGATCGCCGGCGTGCGAACGAGGCGTTCGTCGCGGACCTCGTCCACGAGTTCAAGAACCCGGTCGCCGCCATCCGTGCATGCGCCGAATCGCTCGAGTCCGGCCGCGTCGACGAGAAGCGCGCCGTGCGGCTCGCGAAGATCCTCGCCGACTCGAGCGGCCGGCTCGACGCTCTCGTCTCGCAGTTCCTGGAGCTCGCCCGTGCCGAGGCAGGCATGCCGAAGGAGGCTCGCGCCGAGGTCGATCTCGGCGCGCTCGCGACCGGGGTCGTCGCGTCGCTCGAGCCTTCGTTCCAGGACGTGCACATGGCGGTCGCTGCCGAGCCAGGCACGATCGTCGTCGGCGTGGCCTCCCGGCTCGATTCGCTCGTGAGGAACCTCGTCGACAACGCAGCGTCGTTTGCCGGCAAGGCCGGGGAGGTCCGCGTGATCGTGCGTCGCGAGCGCGCTTCGCAGGCGCCGAACGGCGACGTGATCGCGATCGAGGTCTCGGACACGGGGCCGGGGATCGCGGAAGAGGACCTGCCTCGCGTCTTCGATCGGTTCTTCACGACCCGCGCACGCGCACGCCCGGCCGGCGATGGATCACGGACGCGCGACGGCAGCGGCCTCGGCCTGGCGCTCGTGAAGGCCGTAGCGGAGGCCCACGGCGGCGAGGTCTCGGCTCGCTCGACACCTGGCGAGGGAGCGACGTTCCGGGTGACCCTGCCGGCACACACCGGGCGTGGCACCGAGTGATTCACGGCGTGTTCATCTCGTAGGGAACATCGTTTCACCGGAGCCACGCGCGTCGTTCATCCAGAGACCTCACGCTCGAGGACATGACAACGCTCGTCACGCTCCTCGACATCGCATGTGGCCGGCCGATCCCTGCTCACGAGTCCGGGCCGTCTCGCCGGATCCAGCTTGTCGTCTTCGCGCTCCTCGCCTCGCTGGTCTTCGCCGGCGCGTGGGGAATGGCTGCCGGAAGCCAGGCGACCGCGACCGCGATTGCGAACCTCTACAAGGTGCCGATGGTCGTCCTCCTGTCGTCCGCGTTCGCAGCACCGGCAGGCCTGCTTGCCTGGCGCCTGTCCGGCGCGCAGATCCGCGGCACCGATCTCGCGCTCGGCTTCTCCGGCGGCGTGTTCGGCGGGACCTTGGTGCTCGCCGTGCTCGCGCCGCTCGTCGCGCTCTACTACCACTCGAGCGCGTGGGCGGGCCCCGTGCTCGGGATGGGCTCGGCCTTCCTCGCGCTCGCGACCGGCACGGTGATGTTCATCCGGGGAACGATCCGCCGGTTGCCTGCGGGCACGTCGAAGCTCGCGGCGCTCGTCCCGGTCGCCGTCACGCTGGGCATGCAGCTCCTCACGCTCCTTCAGCTCGCGGCCATCGCCGCTCCGATCTTTCCCGAGCGCACGCCGTTCAGCGGCGGCATCGATCACCTCGCCCATTGAGCTCGGCAAGGAGACGAGACATGCCGCTGCTCGACATCCCGTCCATTCGACTCCTCGTGACCTCACGTCGCATCGGCGCCGCGATCCTCGTCGCCTCGTCGCTCGCCCGTCCCGAAGCTGCGCAGGCGTCGGCTTCACGTGAGCGCGATGCGAGCCCGTCGTGCGCGGAAGCGACGACGATCCCGCTCGCAGGCGCGGTGTTCACTCCCCAGCCCGTGGAGGGCGGCCTCCGCTGGGACGCGCGCTTCATCGTGGCGCTCGATACGGCGTACGACTTCCGCGGCGGCGTCATCCCGCTCGCCGCTCCCCTTCCAGCGGGTGAAGAGCTCGCACCGACCGACGGGCTCGCAATGACCGAGCAGAACGGCGGCGGCGTCGGCCTCTGCGTCGCGAGCGAAGCGCTTCGCGACCGCACGATCTCGGCGTCCTTCTTCCAGCCGGTGCAGCCGTCAAACTCGAGCCCCATCGTGCTCGGCGCGCCGATCGCGGCCGGGCCCGCCGTCCAGATCGTCGAGACGTCGCTCGGCGAGACGTGGCTCGAGCTCGTCGTGACGCCACCGTTCGAGAAACACGTCGGCTACGTGGCGCCGCGGGCGATCGGCGCGGCCGCACGCGAAGAGGCTCGACGCCTCACGGGCGTCCCGGCGACGCTCGATACGAGGCCGATCTACGTCCGCGGGGACGACGCCCACGCGGATCGCGCGCTCACTGCGACGATCGCCGATCCGAGAGCGCGCACACAGAAGAGCGCCGTCGGCACCGGCATCGTGTTCGCCGTCGTCGTGGGCGCCCTCGTGCTGGCAGCCCGCAAGCTCCGCGAGACGGCCAACGTCGAGCGCGCGGATGCGCTGCTCGCATCGGAGATCGACGCGGCCGCCCGGAGCACGCCCGCAAACCGACGGTAGGACCTCGGCTGAGTGGTCGGCTCCGCGCCACGCGAACACGGGTTCGATCACTTGGGCCTACATGGACCCACCTCACCGAGCCGGCCGCACACCACCCGTGAACTCACACTTTGGCGACGTGCGGGCACCCGATCTCCGGCCGCGCCCGCGCAGAGCTCCGCGAACGCAGCGCCAACTCCGCGGGATCGCGAAGGACAGGCCCAATCGGGATGGTCGGCGGTCCCGCCCCGTGCTCCCGGCGGGGTATGACATTCGAGTCATGTTCGAACGTCAAATGCCATGGGTCGTGTATTCGCGAAGCTACGATTGACGACAATTCGCAGACAATTTGGATCGGCCCGCAAATTGCTTTTCACTGCCCCGCGAGCATGGATCGGGAGCACGTTCTTCGCCTTCTGCTGCCCCTCTGGGGCGTCGCGTTCGTGGCCGGCTTCGTCATGGCCTGCCGCTAGAGCGCTGGACGAACGATGACGAAGGGTCAGCGCGCGCCGCGGCCCTTGCGCGTCGTTCGCGGGAGAGACGTCGTGCTCGTGGCGACGAGGTCCAGGCCGTCGCGCTCTCCGGCGGAGAGACGCGCGACGCCGGCGTAGGCGATCATCGCTGCGTTGTCCGTGCAGCTCGCGAGCTCGGGCAAGACGGCGCGCATCCCGTGCTTCGCTGCCAGCGCCGTCGTCCGCGTCCGAAGCTCGCTGTTCGCAGCGACGCCGCCGCCGATCACCACCGTCTGGACGCCCTCTTGCTGCGCGGCAGCGATGAGCTTCTTCGAGAGGACGCCCGTCACGGCAGCCTGGAACGACGCGCAGAGGTCGGCGACTTCTTGCTCGCTCGCCGGCGGCCGCTCGCGCACTAGCGCAGCGACCTGCGTCTTGATTCCGGAGAAGCTCATCTCGAAGGAGCGCGCATGCGCCATCGGCAGCGTGAGCGCGATCTTCGTGGGATCGCCCTTCTTCGCGAGGCGATCGATGACGGGGCCGCCCGGGTAGCCGAGCCCGAGGAGCTTGGCGACCTTGTCGAAGGCCTCGCCGGCAGCGTCGTCTCGCGTCGCGCCGAGCTCGCGAACGTCGGCCGCGCGCAGGCCGTCGACCCGATAGATCGCGGTGTGTCCGCCCGACGCGAGGAGCGCGACGAAGGGCAGCTCCGGCGGCTCGGGCGACGTCTCCGTGCGGCGGAGGAAGGCCGCGAGGAGATGTCCCACGAGGTGATCGACGCCGACGAGCGGGATCCCCGTCGACCACGCGAGACCTTTCGCCGCCTGGACGCCGACGAGCAGCGCGCCGACGAGCCCCGGGCGGTTCGTCACCGCGATCCCGTCGAGGTCACGCAGACGGATGCCCGCCCGCGCGAGCGCCTCGTTGACGACGGGCCCGAGGTTCTTCAGGTGATCGCGCGAGGCGAGCTCCGGGATGACGCCGCCGTACGGAGCATGAAGGTCGACCTGACTCTGGACGACGTCCGAGAGCACCCGACCGGCTTCGTCCACCACGGCGGCTCCGGTCTCGTCACACGACGATTCGATCCCTAGAACGCGCATGGCCCGGGCTGCCGATCGAGATTGAACACACCGAAGAGCGCGCTCGCGCTGCCGGCCGGCGGAAGACCGGCATCCGTCTGCGGCGCTCCGCGGACGACCCTCACCTCCACGTGATCGGTCTGCATGAGCGAGATGACGACCATCACGTCCTGGCCCTCGGACGAGCCGGCGTCACCAGCCAACGGTGCTGCTGCATAGAGGAGGTTCTGAACACGCCCGTCACCAAAGCTCAATGTCGACAGCGGGTCGTGCCAGATCTGCGGGATCGGGCGAAGCGGGGCCGCCTGGAAACGCCCGTCCGAAGTGGTGATCGAGCCGGGAGCGTCCTGGAGGTGATCCGTGTCGAGCGTCAAGCACATGCGGACGTCCTCGCCGAGCCCGGACCGGACGAAGTTGCCCTTCACGATCGCGCCCTCGAACCGGTCGCCTCGGCTCGAGAAGCGCGAGGTGTCACGACATCCGGCGATCGTCGTCGCGACCGCAAGCGAGCACGTGACGATCGCCACGATCGAGAGGCCGGCAAAGGCACGATGAGGGAGCTGCGCGCTCACGCGCGGCATCGTAGCGCGTAGGGCTCAGTCGAGCGAGATGACACCCATGCGGTGAAGCCGCTCGATGAGCTCGATCGCTTCGGCCTCCGGCATGGCGCAGACGTCGAGGATCTCCTCCATCGACTGGATGCCGTCGATGTGGCCGAGAATGAACGCTGCACGAGGATCCATCGGCAGCTTTGCGATGTCCTTGGGTCCGACGAGCAGGTGAGGCACCTGCCTCGACGTCATACGCGCCAGGTGCGAGCCGTCCGCCGACGCCTCGACGACGGCGGTATGGTCCTGCGGATCGTCACCCTCGTCGACGACCTCCAGACCGCCGAACGGATCGTCGTCGATGGGAATGAGGCCCCCGAACGGATCCGGCTCGACCGGAACGAAGTCGAAGCTGAGCTCCGAGGCGAGCGCGAGCGCGGCGTCCGCCTCGCCTTGTGCATAGAGCTCCCGCATCGCGGCGACGCGGTCATCACGCGACGCGACGCCGGAGGCCGAAGGCGCGTTGCGCCGCGACGACGGCGGCATGTCCTCGAACACGCGCGTCTCGCTGTCGGCATCGATCGGGTCCGCCGTGCGCGCGATCGCGACCTCCATCACGCCTGCGCGCGCGATGCGCGTCTCCTCTTGCGCGAGCCTCACCGCCTCGAGGCTCTGGCGAGTCGGCGTCTCCTTCAGCGGCGGCTTCGTCGAGAGCGGTCGCGATGGCTCCGGCTCGGGGTCGAGCGCCGCGCAGATCGCGTCGAGGTCGAGCTCGCCGAACGACGGCGGTCGACGAGGCGGCTGCGCTCCCCCTTTCGTTCCGGGCTCGCCATCGAGCTCCAGATCGATGCGTCCGAAGTTGGGAAGCGAGCTACCCATGGGCCCAATTAACGAGATAGCAGGTTTGTCTCTTACGAAAACGGCACCCACCCAAGATTGATCAATTGGAGACGAACACCGACCGGCCTTGTGTGCCGACGTGCGAAGCGGTTCGTCGCTTCATCCTCTCTCGCCGGCCTCGCCGGCCTCGCCGGCCTCCCCGGTCTCGTTAGGGTCTCGTTCCGAGAGATCCAAACACCACGCGTCGGCCGTGGTGGTAGGCGCGCTGCCCGCACGCAGGCACGCGCACGCACGCACACGCGCCGTTTCGGCCTACCTCGCTGGCCTCGCTGGCCTCGCTCGCCTTATTTGCCCGCTTTGATCTTCGTCGCCGTCTCGCGAACGCGCGGCTCCGCGTCCGACGCTGCCATCTGCGTCGCGAGCTGGATGGCCTCGGACCTGTCGTAGCTCGCGAGCGCAATCAGCGCCGCTTCACGCACGAGCGCGTACGCTTCCTTCGTCGCGGCCTCTTTCAGCTGCCGTGTGGCCTCGGCCGCTGCCCCCGCGGCGCCTAGCCGCCCGAGCGCTTGTGCGGCGAGCACGCGCATCGCCCAGCTCTCGTGGCTCCGCATGACTTTCCCTACCGCGAGCGCAGTCTTCTGGTCGGCGTGGTTGCCGATGGACGCGAGGGCAACCCTCTGGACGTTCTCGCTCGAATCGGTGACCGCCTGCGCGATCGCGGCGCCGGCCGCATCCGACTTGGAGCGGGCGAGCAGCGCAAGCGCCTTCGTGCGGACGTTCGGATCGGGATGCCGTGAGAGCGCCACGACGCTCGGCTCGAGCGCAGCGGCGATCTCCTTAACCTTCGCCCTCGCCGCGGCGGTCTCTGGCGTCGCCGTGCCTTCGTCGGACGCCAGGAGGAACGGCTCGAACGCGCCGTCGCGAGACATCGCGTCGAGCACGGCACGTGCACGTTCGGTCGATGTCGCAAGCGCGCTCGACGCGGAGCGCTTCAACGCGTCGGCGAAGGTGACGAGCGTGACCGCACGGTCCTTCGCAGAGAGGTTCCTCGGAACGAGCTGATCGAGCGTGGTCTCTGCATCGACGTCCTCGTCCGGCGCAGGCAAGGCGTCGCCGTGTGAATCGGCGGCTCCCTTCGTCGCGAGCAGCACGAGCGCAGCGGTTGCGGCCTGGCGGAGCGACTCCGAAGAGCGATGGGCGCGCGCGCCTTCGCCCTCGCCGGCGAAGACGGCATCCGCCATCGCGTTGAGAGAAGCCTTGCCGCCCGGCGGCTCGGCCTTGTCCCCCTTGTGCGCGCCCATCCGTGCGAGCGCGAGGATCGCCATCTGGCGTGGGAGCGCGTCGGTCCCTTCGGCGATGGTGACGAGCGACGTCGTCTCGCTCTCCGCGCCGATCTCGCCGAGCGCGTACGCCGCCGCGGCTCGGGCGGGGGTACCTGCTTCGAGCGACTTCGCGGTCTGCGCGACCAGCGGAATGCTCGACCGATCCTTCAGGGCGCCGAGGCCGAGCACCGCGAACGCACGCATGTCGGGCGTACCGTTCTGTGCGACCTTCTTGAGGAGCGGGATCGCTCGCTTGTCACCGAGCTTCGCGACGGCCCAGCTGGCCGCACGCGCGACGGCGTCGGATGCCATCGCGTCGCCGCCCGCGCCTTCACTCTTCGGGAAGAGCAGCGCTTCGTACTTCGGCAGGAGCGCCGTATCGCGCAGCGCGCCGCATGCGAGCATCGCGCGCGTACGCAGCGGCGCCTCGGACTGCCCCGTCGCGAACGCAAAGAGCGCCGCCGACGCGTTCTTGTTCTCCACGTAGCCGAGCACGTCGATGGCGACGCGCTGCTGTCCCGCATCGCCGTCCGCGAGCGCGTCGAGCAGAGGCTTCACGGCACGCCCGCCGATCCGCTGGAGCGCCGTACGCGCCTCGTCGGCTTCCTTTCCGCTGCCGTGCTTCACCCGCTGGACGAGCGCGAACGTCAGGTTGCCGTAGATCTCGACGAGCAGCCGCCGATAGACCTTCTTCTGCGGGTTGCCGATCGCGAGCGGAAGGAGCTCCTGCTCGAGCGACTCGAGCGTGCCCTTCCCCAGGTTGATCTGCATCGACAGGCGTGCGGCGCGCGACACGAGCTCCTCGTCCGGAGCGCCCCGCACCACGCGGCGGAACAGGCGGTCGGCTTCGTCGCTCTGCCCCTTGGTGAGGAGGAGATCGGCGAGATCGAGGTACACGATGAACAGGCGATCATTCTTCGCGATCGCCGCGCGGTACTCGACGATCGCCCGGTCGAAGTCCTGCTTCTGCCGGTACATGTCGCCGAGCCGGCGATGACCTTCGGCGTCGTCGGGGTTCAGCTCCACGGCGCGCGCTGCGTACTTGATCGCGTCCTCGTCGCGATGAAGCTGGAACGCGTATTGCGCCATGCGCTGATAGAGCTGCCGCGCGCTCTTCGGGTCGACCGCCACGAGCTTCTCGAGCACGGCGATCGCGTCCTGGAGCTTGTTCTGCTGGACCAGCACACGCTCGAGCGCGAGGTAGCTGTCTGCGTCGCCCGGAGCAGCGGTGACGACCCTGCGCAGCGTGGCCTCGGCCTCCCCCAGCTTGCGCAGGTGGAGCTGCACCTCAGCGAGCATCCGGCCGGCCTCGACGTCCGGCGGGTTGCCACCGAACTTCTGCTGCAGCGGCGCGATCTGCGCGTCGAGGGTGCGCTCGAAGCCCCAGAGCGTGACGATGCGCGAACGCGCCTCGCGCGCGAGGATCTTGTCGCCGTTCGCCTTCGCCTTGTCGGACAGCTCCTGCCAGATCTGGCGCGCGTCCTTGTAGCTCTTCGAGCGCTCGAGCGCGCCGGCGAGCGCTTTCTTATAGGCGAGCGTCTGCGGCTCGAGCTGCACCGCCTCGCGGAACGACGTCAGCGCGTCCTGGAGCATGTCGTGCTCGAGGTACACGTCGCCGAGAGCGGCGAGCGCGCGCGCACGCGGCGTGACGGTGGTGAGGATGCGTCGCCACGTCTGCACGGCGAGCTGCGTGTTGCCGTCCTGGAAGTAGCGGTCGCCGAGATCGACGAGGTGTCCGGGATCGTTCGTGCCGATGCTCGACAGGCGCGTGAGCACCTTGAGCGAGCGGTCGTTCTCACCGATACGACCGTAGAAGTCCGCGAGGCGCGAGAGCACCTCCTCGTCGTTCTGGCCGCGCGCCTCGAGCTCGGTGAGGAGCTTCAACGCGCGCGTGCGATCGCCGCGCTGCATGAGCGCTTCGCACTGCTCGAAGACGAACTGCGGGTTGTTCGGAGCCGCCCGGATGAGGGCCTCGTACTCGGCGATCGCCTTGTCGAGCTCGCCCTGCGATTGCAGGACGCGGATCATCTTGAGACGCAGGTCGATGTGGCGCGGGTTGACGGCGAGCGCCTTCGTGTACGTCTGGAGGGCCTTCGCGCTGTCGCCCGTCTCCTCGTAGAGCGCGCCGAGCATCGCGAGCCGCTGGAAGTCCGTGGGCCGCTCGTCTTCGATCTGCTTGATGAGGACCGGGAGCTGCTGATCGGCGCGGTAGATCTCGGTGATCGTCTCGTAGATCGACGCACGGACGGCAGCCTCCTGGCCGGCCGCCTGGAGCGCCTTCTTCAAGGTCGCGAGCGCCTGAGTGTTCTTGTGCGCCTTCGCCTGCGCCTGCCCGAGGTCCTTGAGCGCGGGGGCAAGCGCGCGGTTGTCGCCCGCCGCGGCGTTGACGACATCCTGGAGCTCCACCTCCGCCTTGTCGTATTCGGCACGGTTGAACAGCTCACGGCCGAGCTCTGCCTTCACGAGCAGGCTCTGCGGCTGCATCTTCACGAGCTCCTTGTGGAAGCTCTTGGCGGCGGTCCAGTCCTTCGCGTCGAGCGCGAGGGTCATCAACGTCCGGACGGTCTGCTCCTTGTCCGCCGGCACCGTCTGCAGGGCAAGCGCGTCCTCGTAACGCTTGCGGGCACCCGCCACGTCGCCGCGATCCTGGAGCAGACGCGCGAGCGCGATGATCGCGACCGGATCGTTGTTCTTGAGGGAGATCGCCTTCTCGTACGTGCGGATCGCGTCCTCGCCGCGGCCATCGAGCTTGTAGACGCCGGCGAGCGTCACCGTGGCTGCGTACTGCTCCGTGCCGCTCTGCGCCGCACGGGACTCGAAATCCTTCACGAGCCCGCCGAGGTTGCCGTCCTTGTCGCGATAAAGCTGCGCGAGGCGTTGCAGCGGGAACGGCGACCCGGGCTGCGCGAGGACGATCTTCGTGTACCGGTCGATGAGGACGTTCTGCGACTGGCCGACGTCCGGGTTCTGTCCGGCCGGTCGGCCGGCAGGCTTGGCCGGGGCGCCTCCGGAGGGTCGGGTCGCGCCGGGTTTTGCGCCCGGCTTTCCCCCGGGCTTCGTCTGACCGCCCGGCTTCTTACGACCGCGCGGATCGAAGTCGTCTCCGCTCGCATGCGGCGCGATCAGCGCCAGCGAGAGCGCGAAAGACAGGCCCACGGAGGCCCGCGACAGGACTCTTCGAAGACGCACCCTTCAAGCTTATACGCTCGAGACGGCATTTTCATTGGGTGCCCCGGCGATTCTCGCGACCCCGAGCTCAGCCGGCTCAGCGGCGCGGTGCCCGTGGTACGACGTCGCCATGTCGCCGATCACGAAGCTGCTTCCAGGCGAAGGGGGCCCCATCTCTTCGAACGAGGCTTGCGAGAACGTCTTGGAGCTCGCGTTCCTGATGAGCGCCGTCGACGGCCATCTGGCGGACGAGGAGCTCGAGGCCTTCCGCGAGCTCGTCACGTGTGCCCGCGGTCGTTCGGCAACGAAGGATGACGTCGATGACCTGCTCGAGCGCTACGTCGTCGCGGCGCACTCGGTCGGCGTCGACGAGCGCATGCGCGAGGTCGCAAAGTCGATCCCCGAGGACCTTCGGGAGACCGCGTTCAAGGTCGCCATCGGCCTCTCACTCGTCGACAGTGACGCGAGCGAGTTCGAATACGAGATGATCGCCGTCCTCGCGAAGGAGCTCGAGCTCGGCGACCGCGCGATCCCGCTCGCGAAGGAGGCCCGCGCCGCGCTCGGAGTAGCGACGGGCTGAAGACGCGGCGCGCGCGTCACCACGCGGCGCGCGCGAGCTGGAGGGCGGCGAAGAAAAACGCCCCCGCGAGCACGGCGCTGACCACCGCGGCGCCGCGACCACCCTCGGCGAAGCCACGCCACTTCTTCACGCCCTGCGCAGCCGAGCGAGCGGCGAGGACGAAGGCAACCACGCCGAGGCCGCCCTGCACCGCGAGCTCGAGCACTGCAGTGGGTTTCGTCACGAGCGCAAGGAGCGGCCAGCCCTCCGGCCGATGCGCGAACGTCATCAACACGGCGCTGCTCCCGATCGACGTGAGCCCGACGACCGCGAGCGCCACGAGGAGGCCCATGTCCGGCGCCGGCGGCGGTCGAGCCGGCTCCGGGAGATACGCGTTCGTCGTCGGCCGCCGCTGCGTCGAAGTCGAAGAGCCCGCGAGCATGACGCCAGGCAACACCTGGTCTCCCGCGAGCCGGCCGGCGTGACCCGGCGGCGGCGCGTGGGGTGCTGGCCGCGACGGCGGCGGCGCCTGGGGTGCTGGCCGCGACGGCGGCGCGACGGAGGTCGCAGGAAACTGCGGTGTGCTCGGCGGCGACGAATGGCTCGCCGGCGGGAGCGATGACGCCGGCGCGGAGAGCCGTGGCGTGCTCCTCGGCGGGACCGGCAAATCGGGGACGGACGAAGGCGCGGCAGATACCGGAGCGAGCAGCTCGGTCTTGCTCGTCGCGAAGCTCGACGGCGGCCCGGGAAGCGTGGGCGCCACGGGCACGACGCTCCTCGGCGAGGCCGGTCGTGGCGGGAGGTCGAGCTCGGGCACCTCCAGAAGAGGCGGCGTAGGCGCGCGCGAGACGGTGAGCGAAGGAACGGCTCGGAGCTGCGTATCCTCGATCGACTCGCCCCCCACGACGTGCCGGAGATCGCGGGCGAGCTCCAGCGCCGTCGGGTACCGCTCGTCGGGGAGGCGCCGCAGACATCGGTCGACGACGCGCGACACCGCGGCGTCGGATTCGGGGCTGACGTCGAGGAGCGCCGGCGCATCCGTCGTCGCGATCGCAACGAAGAGCGCGGGGGCGTCGGCTGCTTGGAACGGGAGTGTGCCCGAGAGGAGCTCGAAGAGCATCACACCGAGCGCCCAGACGTCGGTCCGCGGATCGGCGTCCCGCGATCCTTGCACCTGCTCCGGCGCCATGTAGGCCGGCGTGCCCATCATCGTGCCGACCTCGGTCACCTTGATGTTGGGCAAGCGCAGCTTCGAGATCCCGAAGTCGAGCAGCTTCGGGATGCGACGGTGCCCCGTTTGCGCGAGGAAAACGTTCTCCGGCTTCAGGTCGCGATGCACGACGCCGCGTGCGTGGGCCGCCGCCACCGCGTCGACTACCGGGAGCAGGTACTCGGTGATCTCGGCGAGCGAGAGCCTGCCTCCCCGCCCCTCGACGTATTTCGCGAGATCTTCTCCTTCCAGCAGCTCCTGGACGATGAAAGGAGAGCCGTCCCCGTCGCGGCCGATGTCGACGACGTCGACGACGTTCGGATGACGCACGAGGTTCGCAGCGCGCGCCTCGCGAAGGAACCGCTCGACGATCGGCGCATTCTGGGCGTGCTCGGCGCGGAGCACCTTGATCGCGACGGGCCGTTCGATCTCGACGTTCAGCGCTCGGTAGACGTGGCCCATTCCGCCGCTGCCGAGGAGCTCCTCGAGACGGTACTTCGACGCGAGCACGCGCCCCACTTCCAGCTCCGGCTTGGTCGGGGCGGCCACGATGGTCGATCCTAACGCGATATCAAATCGCACCTCCAGCGTTGTCGTCTCCGGACGGGACGCGTAGATGGGCGCGCGATCCCGATCTCCGTCTCGTGTCGTCTGCCTCGTCTGCCTCGTCTGCCTCGTCGCCCGACCAACCATGCCGCGCGCTCCCTCTCGGTCTTCGTCTTCTTCTTCCCGCCCGGAAACATGTCCGGCGCGTTGGTCACGTCGGCGTCGCCGCGCAACGCTCCTCGCGCTCGTCGTCTCTCTCGACGCCGTTCTCGGTCTGACGGGTTGTCGTCGAGACCAGCGGCCCGCGCCGACCGACGCCTCGAGCGATGCCGGCGCTACTACGTCGGCGGGCTCGGCGCATTCCGCAGCGGGTGCGTCGTCGGTCGCCGTGGACGTCGTCTCGAGCGCGACGCCGGGTGGGACGGGCCGTGACGCGGGCGCGCCGGTGACGACCGCAGGCGAGGTGGACGGAAGGGCGCTTCGTGAGCGTCATCGCGCGCGCCTCTCTTCCGACACGAGCCCGGTCACCATTCTCCAGGGTGGAACACCACGCGAGCTCGGCGCACGCCTCTGCGCGGCTGTCGTCCCCGCGCGGCCGAAAGACACGCCGATCCTCGTCAAGCCGAACATCGGCGGCTTCGATTGGTTCAAGGACCCCGCGAAGAACGACGGCGACGACGGCGTCCGCGGTCGGACGACCGATCCGGAGTTCGTCCGCGGGATCGTCCAGTGCCTGAAAGGACGCGGCCACACGCGAGTGACGATCGCCGAAGGCTGGGGGGCCCGGCACGCCGACTGGAAGAAGCTCGTGCGCGTCTCCGGCTACGAGAAGATGGCCGAAGAAGAGCACGTGCCGCTCGTCGCCATGGACGACGACGGCGTCTTCGACGTCCAGGAAGATCAACCAGGCAAGCCGCTGCGTGTGACCGGAATCGAGTCGACCAACGTACCGACGCTGCTCGTCCCGAAGCTCCTGGCCGAACATCTGCAGCACGGGATGTTCATCTCCGCGCCGAAGATCAAGGCGCATCGCTTCGGCGTCGTCTCGATCGGCATCAAGGGCATGCAGGGGACCGTGATGAGCTCGGAGGCTTCACCCGCGTTCCAGCAGAAGTGGCGGATGCACAAGGAGCTCTCCGCCGCGCTCGAGCTGTTGAAGACCGATCGCGCCGCGGGTCAGAAGGCGTATCTGGACGCGCTCCACCTCTTCGCGGAACGCATGGTGGACGTGCTGGAGATCTCGGCGCCCGACGTCGTGCTCGCCGAGGGCGCCCCGGCAATGGGCGGCGACGGCTTCGGCCGCCGGTGGCCGTCCACGGAGGACGTCGCCGTCGGCGGGACGAACCCCGTCCTCGTCGATCGCGTCGGGGCCGCCGTCCTCGGCCTCTGGGACAACGCGGACCTCGCGCGCGAGCTCGGCGGCCATCACACGTCGCCGCTCATCGAGGCGGCTGCCAAGAGGTTCGGGCTGGACATCACCGCGCCGAAGGTCGAGGGTGACGGCCGCGAGCTCCTCGATCGACCGCGCCCCGTCCACTTCGTGTCGATGTCCGGCTTCGCCCTGCACTCCGACGACAGTCCGCCCCAGGTCACGCCTGCGCAGCCGCGGGGAGCGGCGCGGCCCGACGCCGACGCCGGCGCGGGTCCACGCGTGGCCCGCGCGATCCACGTCGACGCCGAGATGAAAATCGACGGAGAGGTCGACGACGCCTGGAAGACCGCTCCTATCGTCTCCTTCTCGACGGACTGGTCGGGCGCTGAGACCGGCATCGAGACCAGCGTGCGCTTCGCGTGGTCGAACAATGCACTCTACACACTGTGGGAACTGGAGGGCGCGGACGTGAACGCGGACGCGACCCGCCCCGTCGACGTCGAGCGCGCGAAGCTCTACGAGGAGGACTGCGTCGAGCTGTTCGTCGGCCCCGATCCGGCGGAGAGGACGCGCTACTTCGAGCTGGAGGTCGGCCCGCTCGGTCACATCCTCGACATCGCGATCGATCGGACGACGAAGAAGAGCGACGTCGCCTGGTCGAGCCGCCCGAAGATCGCGACGAAGATCGACCGCGCAGCGCGGAAGGTCACGATCGAGATCGCGGTCCGCGCGTCCGACGTCGTGAGCGCGCTCCGCCCTGGGGCGACCCTGCCGCTCGCCTTGTATCGAATGGAGGGGAAGACCCCGCGGAAGTACCTCGCGTGGAGCCCGACGCGGACGCCGAAGCCCAACTTCCACGTGCCCGAGGCCTTCGGCGTCCTGAAGCTCGATTGACGTGGCGGCGGCTCGGCCAGCAGGAAGACGCGAGAGCCGCCCGACGCGACGCTCAGTCGGAGTGCTCGTCGACGACGAGGCCTTCGAGATGGGCCGCGTCGTTCCAGGAATGCAGTCGGTGCCGTCCGCGAAGATCGCGCTCCACGACGGTGAGCGCCGCATTCGCGACGCCGGCGAGGGCGCGGAGACCTTCGGGCGACACGCCGAGGAGCTTCGCGATCCAGCTCTTGATGGCGCCGCCGTGCGAGACGACCAGGATCCTTCCGCTCGCCCTCCCGCTCCCGCTCGCGTGCCGGGCCGCGATCCGATCGATGGCCGCGCCGACGCGGACGGCGAGCTCTCCGTACGTCTCGCCTCCGCCGCGACGGACGTCGATGCCCGCCTCCCATGCGGCCCACTCCTCCGGGTAGAGCGCGGCCACTTCGTCGTAGCTCTTCCCCGTCCACGCGCCGACGTCGACCTCGCGAAGGCCAGGATCGAGCTCGACCGGGACGCCACATGCCTCGGACACGTACCGGGCTGTCTCCGCGGCGCGCTCGAGGTCGCTGGCGACGATCGCGGACGGCGGCGAGTGGCGCATCCGCTCGGCGAGGCGCGTGGCCTGCGCGCGGCCGAGGCGGTTGAGGCCGCTGCCGGCCTGTCCCTGGAAGATGCCCGCGGCGTTGTCGGCGGTCTCGCCGTGCCTGGCCAAGGTGATGAAGATCCCCATGCGCCGTCCAATGTACGGCTTTCCTTGCGATTTCTGGCAGGCGAAGGCCTTTTTGGAAAAGCTTGCGAGGTTCGACCCGTGCGACTAGTTTCCCGGGTCCTCTGGCTAGCTGCCCCATGAGCCCATGGGGTCGATGTCGAAGGCCGGATTTCCCGAAGGAAGAGAACACATGGCGCGCGTCACCGTCGAAGATTGCCTGGAGCGTGAGGAGAACCGTTTCGCGCTGGTCGTCCTGGCCGCGCGGCGCACGCGCCAGCTCATGAAGGGCTCCGGCGCGCTCGTTCACTCGAAGAACAAGGCCTCCGTGACCGCGCTTCGCGAGATCGCGGCCGGCAAGGTTCACTTCGATCGCCCCAGCAACAGCGCGGTCGAGGAGTGGATCGAGCACATGAACCGTTCGGGTCTCTACTGACTCGTCCGGCGCGGGCCACGACAAAAGACAAGGCGTCGATCGCACCTGCGAGCTCGGATCGCGAGCTCGAGGCGGGTGCGCGCGCCCATTTCGAAGATCCGGTCTACTACTCGGACACGTACGACTGGCGTGACGAGGACGTGGTCTACTACCGCGCCCTCGGCGAGCAACGTGGTCGTGTGCTCGAGCACGGGATCGGCAACGGTCGCGTGGCGATCCCCACCGCCCGCGCGGGCGTCGAGGTCACCGGGATCGATCACACCGAGGAGATGCTCACGCACCTGCGGGAGCTCCTGAAGGCGGAGCCTCCCGAGGTCCGCAAGCGCATCGACCTGCACCAGGGCGACATCCGCACGGCACGCCTCGGCAAGCGCTTCCCGCTCGTCATCTGTCCCTTCAACGCCGCGCTGCACCTGTACACGCGCGTCGACGTCGAGCAGTGGCTGGCGCGCGTGCGAGAGCATCTCGAGCCGCGCGGCGAGCTCGTGTTCGACATCTCGATGCCGGTGCCAGCGGACCTCGCGCGCGATCCGAACGTCCCGTATCGGATCCCTCCGTTCGAGCATCCCACCGCGGGCCGCGTCGCGTACCGCGAGCACTTCGACTACGACCGCGTACGTCAGGTCTTGTTCGTGTCGATGTTCTTCGAGCCGGCGCCGAAGAAGACCTCGCCCACGAAGGCGAAGGCCGCTTCGAAGAAGCGCGCGGCCGCGCCTTCGGCACCGCAGGCGAAGCAGATCACGGAGACGTTCATGACGCCGCTCGCGCATCGTCAGTTCTATCCGCAGGAGATGGAGGCGCTGCTCCACTACAACGGCTACGAGGTGAAGGAGCTCTTCGGCGACTTCGAGAAGGGCCCCCTCGTACAGGATTCCGACGTGATGGTGTGGCACGTCAGCCCGCGGCGTGGAGGCGGCTCGCGACGGAGCGCGCAGAGATGAGCGCGATCGCAGAGGCGCTCGCCGAGGTCCGCTCACGCATCGAACGCGCGGCGAAGTCGGCATCGCGCGATCCGAACAGCGTTCGGCTCGTCGCAGTCTCGAAGACGAAGCCCGCGGCCGCCGTCCGCGAAGCGTACGCGGCCGGTCAGCGCGACTTCGGCGAGAACTACGCGCAGGAGCTCGCCGAGAAGGCGGAGCAGCTCGGTGACCTGGCCGACATCCGCTGGCACTTCATCGGGCACCTGCAGTCGAACAAGGCCAAGCTCGTCGCGCCGGTCGCACGCGTCGTTCACACCGTCGACACGCCGTCGCTCGCACGCGAGCTCGCCAAACGCGTCGAGAAGCTCGGTCGCGAGCCGCTTCGTGTCCTCGTCGAGGTGAACGTCGGCGGCGAAGCGCAGAAACACGGCGTGAGCCCCGACGCGGTAGGAGAGCTGCTCGACGCGGTCGCGGCACAGCCGGGTCTCGTCCTGCAGGGCCTGATGACGATCCCGCCGCACGATCTCGACGAGACCCGGCGCGCATTCGAAGCGCTCGCCGAGCTCCGGGAGCGCCACGGAGGAGCCGAGCGTCTCCCCGAGCTGTCGATGGGGATGACGGACGACCTCGAGATCGCCGTGGCCTGCGGCGCGACGATGGTGCGCGTCGGGACGGCGATCTTCGGCGCGCGCGGCTGATCAGCCGCGGTAGCCGAGCGAGAAGGCGATCCCCACGTCGGTGCGATCGCGGCCCCAGAGTGGCGCCGCAACGCCGAGGACGATGAACAGCCCGCGGAGCGGATGGAACCGGAGCGCCAGCCGCGGGTCGAACGATTCGAAGGGCCGGGCATCGGCGAGCGCGAAACGAGCCCCGAGACCGGCGGCGACGGCGAACGTGCGCCATGGTCGGTACACCAGATCGGCCGAAAGCGACTCGCCGAGCACGGACAGGGCACGCCCGCCGTTCACGACCGACACGAGCGAGAACGAAAATCCGCTGACCACCTCGAGCCGATCGTGGATGCGCATCGTCCCTGCGACACCATGATCGGCGCCCCACCGCGCGGCGCGGTTGAACCCGGTCTCCGTCGGCAAGAGCAGGCGAACGAACGGCGCAACGTGGGCGCGCTCGGTGACGACGAGTCGATGATGCACACCGGCGACGGCGCCACCGAGGCTCACGCGTTCGGCCTCGACCGTGGCGTTGGCGACGAAGCGATATTCGAGCGTTGGCGCCCAGAGCGACACCCACGTACGCTCGGCGACGACGGCACGGCCGCGGACGCCGACGCCGGCCTGCAGCGAGCCGTAGAGGTCGGGGTTCGCGACGAGGACGGCGGCGCGCGATTCGAGCGATGCCTCCGTCGCCTCACATGCCTCGGGGAGGACGCCGAGATCGCCCGGCCCGAGCGGCACACGGATGGGCACGCCCGCGGCGACGGGACGTTGGCCCGGAGCACGCGCAACGCTGGGCGGCACGCAGGCTGCAGCCGATCGCGAAGCTCCCGCGGCGCAGAGGTACGCGACGGAAAGGAGCGCGCCGAAGGCCGCGCGGATCGGTGCTCCGCCGAGGTTCATCGTCGTGGCGCCTTCCAGCCGTCGCCGCGCCGATCGATCAGGAACGGATTGGTGAACGCCGTGCTCCAGTGGCCGTGCGCGATGGTCCATGCGTGGAAGCGCGGATCGTCCTCGCGCGGTCGTGGCGGCTCTTCGTACCAGTCGCTTTCGTCGTCCGATCCCTTCTGGTCCCGCTCGTCGATGATGCCGTTGCCGTCGTTGTCGGTGGTGTCCGGAAGCCCGTCGTCGTCGAGATCGAGCGACGCCACGAGGGGCAGTCCGGCCTCGACGACGATCCAGACGTCCTCGTCGGCAGGGATCGTCGCGAGCAGGTCGTCGAGCCGCACGGCCCCCTTGAAGCGCACGAGCGGTCCCTTGCCGAACGGATCCGCCGGACGTGCGAGCGCGTCTCCGGCGATCGTCCGCCGGAGCTGGCCGTTCACGATCAGGCGGATCTCCTCGACCGGTATCCACGGCGCCGCACGAACCTCGAGGGAGAGCTCGGCGGCGACAGACGGCACGAAGTGCTCGAGCGCGGGACCATTCCCGTCGATCGACGCGAGGATCACGGGTCCGTTGGTGCCGACCATCCGTCCGGCCCTGACGTCCGCATTGAAGCGCTGGCGCTCGAACGCGCCGAGCGTGTGCCCGCCGAAGACGATGTTCCGTGGATACCCGAGCACCTCGACCGCGAGCGTGTGCGAGTCGCTGTTCGCCGTCCCAGCGCGGAGGATGCCCTGGGAGAGGAACGCGTGCCAAGCGACGCGGTAGCGCGCGAACTGACGTGTGCTCGTCCCGTTCATCACCTCTTGTGTGTCGAAGTCGAGCGCGCTGCGGCCGCCGAGCGGACGCTTGGTGAGCTGCCCCTCCGGCGTATCAGCGGCGGGTGAAACGCCGATGACATGCCGAGGATCGAGGCCGATCGCGGACAGAAAGCCCTCGTCGCGACCGAAGGCGGTCGAAGCGAACGGATGGTTCATCTGGATGACGCCGCGCTCCGGCATGCTCTGGGCGACGCGATCGAACAGCGCCCCGGGCTCGAGGCGCTCGTCCCAAGGAGCGCCGTTCCGCGGAAGCTCGGGATCGTACGTGAGCGGCCAGAAGTTGTAGTGGCCTACCACGCGCGGAATGATCCCGTAGCCCGGAGGCTCGTAGAACAAGATCTGCCCGGTCGTCTCGACGCCTGGCATCACGCGCACGCGCTCCTCGATCCCGAGCTCACGGAGCGCCTGCTCGTAGCTGCTGACGACATCGTGATCGGTGGCGGCGATCACGTCGATCCCCTGGGCCACGAAGGTGCGCGCGCGATCGTGATCCGGAAGGGTGCTGTCGAAGCTCGCGCCGCCGTGGACGTGGAAGTCGGCGCCCAGCGCGCCTTCGGGGACGAGGCCCGGCAACGCGTCGACGACGAGCTCGACACGCGCGCGCTCGCCGAGACGCACGTCGACACGCGTGCGCGCGAGGGTCGCGAACGGACCGCGCGTCGCGTACACCCAGAAGGAACCCACCGGGGCAGCGAAGCTCGCGGTGCCGTCGGGCTCGACGAGCACTCGATTGCAAGCCGGCGAGCCGCCATGAGGGGGCCCGAGCCAAGGAACGCAATGGTCGACGAGCGCCGCGCCGAAGAGCGAACCCCGAAGCGTCTCCGGATCGACGCCTTCGACGGGCGTGAGGACGAGCTCGGCGAGCACGGGTACGCCGGCGCTGTCCTTCACGCTGACGTCGATGACGCCCGAGCGCGGAAGAACGAGGTCCGGCATCGACGCATCCGCGTCACCCGTCGTGAGCGCCACGTGCTCGGGGATCGGTCGGCCGAGCACCAGGACCTCCGCTCGAAGCACGCGCCGTGCAGGCAGGCGGACGGCGAACGTACCGTCGGGTCGAGGCACGACCGCGTTCCAGGGGCGACGGCCCTCTGGCGCGTCGGGATCGGCGCCCGGCTCGTAGAAGAGGACCGTCGCCTGGCGCTGGCCACCGTCGACGGGCGCTCCGTCCGTCGTGACGACGCGACCGTGGACGAGAACCGTCGCCTCGCCGAACATCGACGCGCGCGCCGAGAGCGCCACGTCGATCGCGCCGCTCATGCCCGGTCCAGGAGCAACCGCGAAGAACCGCTCGTAGGCGATGCCGTCGCCGGGCAGGACGACCGTTCGTGGCGCGCCGCTCGCGGTGATGGTGTCGCTGTGGAACGCCTCGACGTCGGTGCGGTCGCACGGGACGATCGCGTACGCGGCATCGCCGTCCGCGGCAGACTGGGCGGCGAAGAACGGTTCGCGGGCGATCGCGTCGCCGAGCTTCTCGAGATCGAGCTCGGGGTGTTCGAAGCCGCGGCCTCGCAAAGGGCTGAACGGGCTCGCCTCGCGGCCTCCCCAGAAGGACGCGTCGGAGAGGAGGAACGTGTCCGGATCGCGTCCACCGTGGAAGAGCTCGGTCCGAACGCGCACACCGGGCTCGCAGGCGCGGAGCTCGTAGCGCGTGACCACCTGGATCTCGTGTCGGCCATCGAGCGTCCCGCGAAGAATGGCCGTCACGCGCTCCGGCGCCCGATCCTCGAGCTCGATGGTTCGATACGCGACGGCGTCGCGCGGGAGGATGCCGACGGCGTGATAAACGACGTTGAGCGCGTCGCCTCCTGCGCTGCCCGACGCCGGCACGAGATCGATCACGTTGCCCCCCGTGGGCGCGAGCGCATGCGGAGCGTCGATCGCGTCCAGCACGAGGCGAACGCGATCGTTTGCGAGGAGCACATCGCCGCGCGCGGCCGCCGCGTCGAGCCCGGGACCACGCTCTGCGCTCGTGGCGATGCGGCGGATCTCGAGCTTCGGCTCCGAGCACGCGGGGAACGTCAGCTTCGAGCATGCCGCCGCGGGCCTGCACGTGCCGTCATCGCCCGAAAGGCATCCTTCGCGTGCGCTGCATCCCTTCGTTCCCGACGCGAGGACGACGGCAGCGAGTGTCCAGACGAAGACGGTCCCCCACGATGCTCGTGACCAAGCCCCCATCGTGCCTGAAGGGACACTACCGTACTCACGGGGCCCCGCGGAACCGTCGAGCACGACGCGCTCGCCTGGAAGGCGCGATGACGGTCTCGTGCGAGGTCAGCGACGGCGGATGCGCGTGAAGATGTCGCGCAGCCGCGCGAGCGTATTCGTACGCGCGCCGCCCGCGCGAATGCGCTCGGCGAGGGCGCGGTTCGCCTCGTCGGTGGCGTCCAGCTCGAGCGCGTGATCGATCGCGACGGTGGCGTCGTCCCGTTTGCCCGCCGCCAGAAGCGCCGTTGCGAGGACGGCAAGCGTACGTGCCGACTGACCTTCGAGCTCACACGCGCGGCGGGCGTGGTGGAGCGCAGCGTCGGGATCGCCGAGCGCGACGTGGGCGGCGACGATCTCCATGTGCGCCGGCGTGCAGCCGGGCGCGATCCGGATCGCCTCGCCGAAGGCGTCACGCGCTGCGCGCCAGCGCTCGCGCCGTCGCTCTGCGATTCCTACCGCCAGCCACGCGTGCCATGCGTTGTGGGTGGTCGCGAGCGCACGGGCGCGCGCGGATATGGTCTCCAGATCGATGACCGCGGCCTGATACGCAGCCCGCAGCACCGAGTCGATCTCGAGCGACACCTGCGGATCTTCGAGCGCAAGCCGCCCACGCTGGGCTTCGGCCGCAAACGAGGTCGCCTCTGCGAGCTGCTCGACCTCGGACAGGCGCTTCACCGCGGAGGCCTTGTCGCCCGAGAGCGCGAGCGCACGCGCCAGGACGAGGCGCGCCCACGCGTCGTTCGGTGCCCGATCCACCAGCGCGCGGGCGAGCTTCGAGACCCGCGCGGCGCGGGCGATGCCTTCCGGCTCGAAGGAGAGCGAGAGCTGGATCGCGCGGCGAAGGACGTCGGGATGAACGGCGCCACGCTGAAGCGCGTCGTCGACGAGCTGCGCCGCCGCGACGACGTCCTTCTTCTCCATCACGAGCGACGCGAGGTTCGTATACGCAGGCGGGTAGAGCGGCTTCAGATCGAGGACCATGCGCCACGCGCGCGCGGCCTGTTCGAGCTTCCCGCGCTCCGCAAGCACGATCCCGCGCTCGGTGTTGAGGAGCGGATCATCGGCACCGTGCAGCAGCCCCGCCTCGATCGCCGCGAGCGCGCCCTCGAGGTCACCACGCGAGCGGCGGGCTTCCGAAAGCAACGCGAAGATCCGTGGCCGGTCGTGCTCGATCTCGAGGGCAGCGAGCGCGCGCGCCTCGGCCGCGTCGGCATCACCGAGGCGGAGGCTTAGGGCAGCGAGCGCTTCGAGCAGATCCGCATTGTTCGGCGCATCTTCGGTCGCACGAACGAGCGCGCGAACCGCGGCCTCCGCCAGCTTCGGGTCGGTCGCGCCACCAACGGCAACGTCGAGGGCGAGCGCGGCGAGACGCGTCGCCGGGAAACGCCCCTCGGGCGCATCGCCGATCGCGCGTCCCAAGTGCACCATCGCGGCGAGCCGATCGTGCGGTCCACCGCGGAGCGGATCGTGGAGCGCGCATCGCTCGGCCCGGAGCACGCTCTCGAGCGCCTCCCAGGAGAGATCGTCGATGTCGCGGACGGTGCCGAGCTCACCGCCGAGCTGCGTGAAGATCTCTTCGAACGCGGCGATGAGCGTCTTGCCTGCGCTCTCGCCATCGACGGCGGCCTCGACGCGCGCACGCGTCCGCCCATCCTTCGTGTCGAACGCGAGAAGCTGGATGAGACCGCGACCGTCCGTCGGCGGCTCGAAGGCTCCCGTCACGACGAAGCTCACGCCGGGCGGCGCGGAGCTCGAGCCCGTGAGGTCCCGCCAGGCGTGCGGAGGAACGAATGCCTCCACGGGCGCCGGTTCGCTGCGCTCGTCCGGTACGGCGGCGTCATCGTCGTCGTCGCGTTCGTTCGGCTGCTGCTTGCGCGCGAGGAGCTGTGCGAGCGCCACGCTCTCACCGTCGATCTGCGCGAAGCAATGGACGAGCGCGGCGAGACCAAGCCCGAGCCCCCGACCGTCGTCGGGGACTCCGAAGGGGATCACGACGGCTCGCGGGCTCGCCATTGCTTTGTTCATGCCCGCTCTGTGCGCGAAGCACAAGGCGGGCGATCGAGCGATCGTCGCTCTCGAACTATTTGCGTCACCGACGCCGCGTGCTCAACGACCGCCTTGACGCGGATTGAAATTGAGTCTCGCGATCACGGTCCCCTTGCCTCCTGCAGGCGGCGTGAAGTGAAGCGCTTCGAACGCACGCGCGGCGCAGAGGAGAAGAGGCTGATCGCCGGTCCACGGATCGACGTGCGCCTTCGTCACGCGTCCGTCTGCGCCGATGTCGAGCGTGAACGTGCCGGTCGAATGCGCCTGCCGCCCTTCCCTCCGCGCGGCTTCTTCGCACGCATGGAGGGCGGGGCGCGCGACCTCGAGCGTCACGTAAGCCCCGGCCGTGTACGCGTCGTTCGCGGTGGGCACCGTCCGCCGAACGCCGTCACGCGAGGTGAAGGTCGCCGGGATCGTCACGGTGTCCGAGCCCTCGGCCGGCGGAGGGAAGCGGAGACGCTGCGCGACGCCGTACATGCACGCGATCGACTCCGCAGCGAGCTCGCACGCGCCGTACGACTCCACCTTCGCGACGCGCCCCGTCGAACCAATACGCACCACGATCGCCACGCGTCCGTCCTGCGTCGGGTGACGGACGAGACCTCGGCGATAGCAGCTCCGGAAGTCGCGGTGTGTCGCCTCGACGGCGAGCTCCGTCGGCGTGCGATCCGTCGTGCGCGCGATGAAGTCCTGATCGATGGGCAGCGCCGGGCCGGCGTCGGCTTCGGCGGGCGGCGGCGACCACGCGGGCAGCGGCGGGATCCAGTGCTGGCCGAGATTCCCCGGAGGCGGGCACACCGTGAAGCGATCGATGCCGTTCGATCGGATCTCGAGCTCGGGGACGTCTGCCGCGGGGGGATCGATCCTGGACGGATCGTTCGCCGGCAGCCCTTCGTTCGAGCCGCAACTCGCGATGGCGAGCGCGCAGGCGAACATGGCAGCGCTCGCGACCGCAGCGGCTCGTCGGGTTCCGGGGACACGCATGGGCGATACGGCGGAGCGGGGGGCGAGGGACGAGGACGAGGACGAGGACGAGGACGCGACGGGCGTGGAGACGCGCCCCGACGCAGGTGGCGATCGCAAGGTCGAGCTCGGCGCGCGAACGCCGGCGGGATCGAGCGGAGCCGGCAGGATAACAGAGTGTCTGGTCCCGCCTCAAAAGGCTCACGCTTCGTCATGCTCGAGGCGGTCCGGGCGAGGCGCCGACCGTACCCGTTCCACCCGTCGCGCTCGCCCGCTTCGCCGCACTGCGCTGCGTTCCTGGTGGTAGGGTTCCGCCGTGGCGCGAGCGAGGTCTGGAGCATACGGCAGCGGCTCGGCCGGAGGGCAGGGCGGCGGGACGCTGTTCGCGGCCGCCGCCAGGCGAGAGGCGACGAGCACAGGCGCGGTTCCGCTCGCCGAGCGCATGCGGCCGGAGCGGATCGAGGACTACATCGGGCAGACCCACCTCGTCGGCGCCGGCAAGCTGCTCGCCGCAGCGATCGAGAAGGACCGTATCCCGTCGATGATCCTCTGGGGTCCACCTGGAGTCGGGAAGACGACGCTCGGCCGGGTCATCGCCGCGCGGACGAAGTCGGTCTTCGTCCCGTTCTCGGCAGTCCTCGGAAGCATCCAGGAGCTGCGCGACATCGTCGCGTCCGCGAAGGAGCGCCTCGACTACAAGGGCGAACGCACGATCGTCTTCGTCGACGAGATCCATCGCTTCAACAAGGCGCAGCAGGATGCGTTCTTGCCCCACGTCGAAGCGGGGACGATCACGCTGATCGGTGCGACGACCGAAAATCCGTCGTTCTCCGTCAACGCCGCCCTCCTGTCGCGGTGCAAGGCCTTCCGGCTCGAGTCGCTGAAAGAAGAGCACCTCGTCGCGATCCTGGAGCGAGCGCTCGCCGATCGAGACAGCGGCCTCGGTACGAGCGGCGTCACGGCATCGACGGAGACGCTCCGAGCGATCGCGCGGATCGCCCGCGGCGACGCGCGCAGGGCGCTGACCACCCTCGAGTCCGCGACGTCCTTCGCACTGGCGCGGGGCGATGCGGAGATCACGATCGACACGCTCGCGGCGTCCGAGGAGAAGGCGCCGCTTCTCTACGACAAAGCAGGCGAGGAGCACTACAACGTCGTCAGCGCATTCATCAAGTCGATGCGCGGCTCGGATCCCGATGCTGCCGTCTACTGGATGATGCGCATGCTCGATGCGGGTGACGACCCGCTCTTCGTGCTGCGACGCATGCTCATCTTCGCGAGCGAGGACGTCGGCAATGCCGATCCTCGCGCGCTCATGGTCGTCACCAGCGCCGACGAAGCCTTCCGCCGGATGGGGATGCCCGAGGGCCTCTATCCCCTCACGCACGCGTGCATCTATCTGGCGTGCACGGCGAAGTCGAACGCGGTGAAGAACGCGTGGCAGCGCGCCCGCGCCCTCATCGAGCAGCACGGCGCGCTCCCCGTCCCGCTCAAGCTCCGGAACGCCGTGACCAAGCTGATGAAGCAAGAGGGATACGGCTCCGGGTACAAGTACGCGCACGACTTCGACGAGGGCATCGTTCCCGGCGAGACGTATCTACCGGACGAGCTCGTCGGCGAGACGCTGTACGAGCCCACGGAGCACGGTGAAGAGGCGCGCATCCGTGCTCGCCTCGCGACGCTCCGCCGTCGATGACGGCGCCTGCCGTGTCGATTTGGGACGCGGCGTAGCGGCCGTCCGCCGCGCCCATGGGTCATCTCGTCACGGTCGAGGCAACGACGCGCAGCGGCGAGTCCATCCGGCCGCGAAATCGCTCGGCTATTCCTGGCGCGACGGTTGCTCAGGACACCGTATGCCTCGACGTGACGCACCTGACAGCCTTTCGCTCGCCGTGGGCGAGCGGATCCGTGCACTCCGCACGGAGAGCGGGATGACGCTCGAACAGCTCGCCGAAGAGAGCGCGTCGGGCTCGAAGGGCCACATCTCCAACATCGAGCGCGGCCTCGTGCGCCCGAACATCTACACGCTGAAGCAGGTGGCGGACGGCCTCGGGGTCAAGCCGCTCGACCTCCTGACGTTCCCGAAGAAGAGCGTCCGAGAGCGGCTCATCGACCTGACCCGACACGTGAAGGGCGCTCGTCTCTCCGAGATGGTCCGCGATCTACTTCACTGGCTCAGCCCTTCACATTCGTCGTGAGCGCCGCCACTCGCAGACGGTCCTGCGGTCCCGTCGGCCGCGATGCGCGACTTTCGTGCGCACGCGAGCGCGAGCGGCGCGCTCGGACGGAACGTTCCGCTCTCATCGAATGTCGATGCGGGTGCCGCTCGTGATCGTCGATCCCAGGACGGCGCAGTGTCCGGTGTCGGCCGTTCCGCAGTTTGTCGGGGCAAACGGCCAGGGTATAGAATGGATACAAGTGCACGAGCCTCGCGACTCGTTTGGCACTCCTGCCGCACCGATTTCCTGATGGTTACTCTCCACGGCCTCGCCATTCTCGTCGTCGAAGACGACGATGACGCACGAGAGCTGATGCAAGCTGTCCTCGAACAGCGCGGCGCGCAGGTCAGCGCGGCCGAGAGCGTGGGACGAGCATTCGAGCTGCTCGAGACGGTGCAGCCGGACATCATCGTCTCGGACATCGCGATGCCCGACGAGGACGGCTACTCGCTCGCTCGACGCGTCCGCGAGCTGCCCGAAGACGCGGGCGGGCGCACGCCCATCGTCGCCGTCTCGGCGTATGCGGGCGCGTCGGACCGCAATCGCGCCCTGTCTGCCGGCTTCGACCGCTATCTGCACAAGCCGGTCGACTTCGAGGAGCTGAGCACGACGATCAACACACTGCTCGACCGGGACGGGGACCAGCGCTCGGCGTGAGAGGGCACGCGGTGCGCCGCGTCCTCGACCCGCTCAGTCGAGCGCGTCGAGCGCCGACTGGAGCTCCCCGAGCGCGTGGCTGTCGCCCTTCTTCTGCGCCTGCTCGATGCCTGCCTCGAGCCACTCGCGCGCCTCGTCTTTCCGCGCGATTCCCTCGAGCATCTGCCCGCACATCAAATAAAGCGCGACGTAGTCCGGCTTCATGGTCCGGAGGGCCGTGAAGGTCTGGAGCGCCTCGTCCCAGCGTTCGAGCTTGCGATACTCCATCGCGAGCCCGTACCAGGCGAGCGGGTCGGTCGAACCTTCGGCCGTCGTCTTCTGCAGGAACGCAAGGCGCTTCGACTCGGTCATGGTGCCCATGGTGGATGCTGCTCCCTCTTTACTTCGGTCGGTGTTAAATCGAAAGCACGAGCCATGAGCGAACGTCTCGTCACGATGCTCTCGCAGCAAGAAATCGCCGACCGCGTGAAGCAGCTCGGCGCGCAGATCGCGCAGGAGTACCGCGATCGCAACGTGGTCCTGGTCGTCGTGCTGAAGGGCAGCTTCATCTTCGCATCCGACCTCTGCCGCGCCATCGACAAGCACAACGTGCGCATCGAGTTCCTCGGCGTTCGCTCGTACGGCGAGGGAACGGAGACGAGCGGCGTCGTCCAGATCACCCAGGACCTCTCGCGGCCGATCGCCGGCGAGGACGTCATCATCGTCGAGGACATCGTCGACACCGGTTTGACGATCGCGCACCTGATGGATCTGTTCCGGACGCGCCAGCCGAGCAGCGTGAAGGTCTGCGCATTGCTTCACAAGCCCGCTCGGGCCCGCGTCGAGGTGAAGGTCGACTATCTGGGCTTCACGATCGAAGACAAGTTCGTCGTCGGCTACGGCCTCGACTTCGCCGAGCGGTACCGCAATCTCCCGTACATCGGCATCATCGAGCGCAGCTGACCGCGCGCCAGGCGCCAGGCGCCAGGCGCCTCGCGTTTCTCGTCGTCGTCACTGCAACCCCCAAGACGCCGGCTGCTCGGCCATCGTGCGCACGTCCAGCGAGTGCCCGTCCGTCGTGACGATCACGCTCCCGTGCCGATCGGTGCGAAAGACGCGTACGCCCGCGCGTTCGAGCGTCTCGAGCGTCGGGGCATGAGGGTGCCCGAAGCGATTGCGTACGCCGCATGAAATCACGGCGATCCGAGGCGCCACGGCCGCGACGAGCTCCGGCGACGAGGACGTCCGGCTCCCGTGATGGCCGACCTTCAGGACGTCCGCTCGAAGGTCCGGGACGTTCGGCGTGCCGCGCGGAACGTCCCCTGCAGTATCGACGAGCGTGTCCGCCGCTTTTCGAGGTCCGCCCGAGAGCAGCTCGTGCTCCTCCTCCCGCTCGGCATCACCCGTCATCAAGATGGCGCGCTCGCCGAAGACGATGCGGAGCACGAACGAGTTGTCGTTTGCTGCGCGATCCGGCGTGACGGTCGGACAGGGCGCGAGCACCTCGACACGGGCTCCGCCGATCATACGGGCGCCGCACAGGTCGCGAGGTGAGATCACCGGAATGCCGCGCCCGCGGACTCGCCCGAGGAGGTCTGCATACGCGCCAGCCGTCCCTTCTGCCTCCCCCTGACCGTTGTCCCAGAACGCACCGACCTCCTCGACGCCGGAGAGCACCGCGCCGAACCCGAGGAGATGATCCGGATGAGGGTGCGTCAGCACCATGGCCGCGAGCTTGCTCCGGCGGCGCGCTGCGAGGAGCGGCGACACTGCGCGCTCTCCGACGTCGATCGGGCTGCCCACGAGGCCACCACCGTCGACGAGCATCGCCGAGCCGTCGGGCAGATCCACCAGCGCCGAGTCGCCTTGCCCGACGTCGATGAACGTCACCCGCAAGACGCCGTGAGGCGCGCCGCGGACGCGCGCCAAGGCCTCGAGCAGCACGACCGCTACCACGCCGGCGCCGAGCCAAAGTTTCGGCCGGCCGTGTGCTGCACCGGCCGCCGCGATCGCGATCGCGCCGAGCTGCGCGCTCGTCGGCGGTGGAACCGGAAGCGCGCCCCACGCAAACCCGTGTGCAACGGCCCGTACGAGCACGAGAGCACCGGACGCGGCCAAGGCGCATCCGCTCTCCGCCGCCGGCCAGCCAGCCAGCAGCGTGTGCACGAGGCACAGCGGCAGCGCCGCGGCCTCCCCGAGCGGAACGGCGACGACGTTCGCGACGAGCCCGCCGAGCGACACTTCCGGCGCCATGGTCGCGAGGATCGGCGCGCACACGAACGTCGCGGCAGCCGTCGTTGCGAGTGGCTTCGCGACCACCGCCGGCAGCGCGCGCCCACCGAGGCGGAGCCGCAGGATCATCATCTCTTCGATCGGACGCGCCAGCGCGAGGAGCCCCGTCGTGGCCAGCGCGGAGAGCACGAACGAGAGGTCGAAGACGACGAGCGCGTCGGTGGCGGACATCGCCGCGAGCGACAACCCGAGCGCGCGCCACGCCGCCGTTCGCCGACCGAGCGCACGAGCGAGCAGCGCCGCCGTGCACATCCAGGCGGCGCGAATGGCCGACCCGCTCCCGCCCGCGAGCTCCGCATACGCCCACGCCACCGGCAGGCCCAGCGTCGCCGCGATGCGCATCGCATCCATTCGCGCGGCCACGGCCGGCACACGGACGAGCAGTGCACGCAGCGCGCCGACGAAGCCCATGACGACGAGCACCAGGTGCATCCCGGACACCGCAAGCAAGTGCGACAGCCCGCTCCGCCGGAATGCCCTCTGGTCCTCCTCCGGCAGGTCGTCCTCGCCGAGCACGAGCGCTCGTGCCATCGCCGCGGTCTCGGAGGGGAACGAGGCGGCGATCCGCTCGCGGATGCGCGCGCGCGATCGATCGATGGAGCCGCCGATCCCGCCTCCCGGACGGACGACGACGAGATCTTCGGCGCCCCCCGAGAGGATCACGCCGCGGCGAGCCGAACGTGGACGAGGGTCTCCCGTTCCGTCGTTCCAGAACCGGTACGGGGGCGCGAGCGATGCCATCACGCGGACGACGTCCCCGCGCGCGATCGCGGGCTCCGCGTGTTGGCCATCCTCGTGATGGATGGTGATCTTGCCCGCGGGAACCGGCCCGTCGCGACAGCGCACCTCGGCCGCATCGATCTCGATACGAAGGCCGGCGCCGAGCATCACCGGCGAACGTGAGACGGTCCCCTCCACGTTGCAGGGAGCCGGCCACGGGCCCGCGGCATTGACCGCCAGGCGCGCGCGCTCGTGCTCCTCGACGGCGAGATGCGCACGGAGCGCACCGATCCCGAACACGAGCACGAGCCCGGCCAAGAGCCATCGCGCACCGCTCCGCGCGAGGAGCACCCCGATCACGAGCGAAGCGAGGAGCGTCGGCACGACCGCGACGCTCAGCAGCGCACCGGCGCAGGACGCGACGCCGAGCCAGGCTGCCGGATCGTGCGCCAAGCGCTGGCCTCGAGCCGCCGTCATCGCCGCCTTGCGTTTGCATCCGGTGAGCCATCGCCGGCCCCACGTGATTTCGCGGACCTCGGACCTCACGCCTCCGGCCGGGGCCTGGCCCCGGCCTGGCCCGGGCCATCCCGACCACGGGGCGAATGGCGCGTTGCGGGTCGGACGGCAAAGTCGATAACCTGAGCCGAAGCACGCGAGGCTCGGTCACGGGTCGCAGGCGGCGCGACCGAGTCATTCCCACGTCGCCTCGAACTCCATGAGCCATCGTTTCGTCCGGTGCCCGCACTGCAAGATGCCGCACGATGCGGGAGAGCGGGTGTGCCCGAACTCCGGGCTCCGCATGCCGGAGAACCCGCGCCCGATGCGGGAACCGTCACGCTCCGCCGCGGACATCCGGAGCCGGATGAGCGAGATCCCTCCTCCGGAGCGACCGCCGGAGCCGCTCGCCTTCGACGCCCAGCGCGATCGCGTCGCCGCGGCCCGAGGCAACACGCGGTCCGGCGACATCTCCGGCACGATCCCGCCGACACGCGATCTCCAGCGAGAGCTCATCGGACAGACCGTGGGCGGTCGCTACCGCATCAAAGGAGTCCTCGGCGAGGGCGGCATGGGCACCGTCTACGACGCCGAGCACCTCGGCCTGAGCCGCCAGGTCGCGATCAAGGTGCTGAGCCCCGCGCAGGCGAAGAAGAAGGTCGCCGTGAAGCGTTTCCAGCAGGAGGCGCGCGCGGCCGGCGCGATCGGTCACCCGAACATCTGCGAGGTCTACGACCTGGGGCTCCTCGACGACGGAAGCCCGTACCTCGTCATGGAGAAGCTCGTCGGCCAGACGCTCGCCGAGCGCATCTCCAAGGAAGGCGGACTTCCGTTCGAGGACGTCGTCGAGGTCGTCAGTCAGGTCCTCTCCGGGCTCGTCGCCGCCCACGAGAAGGGGATCGTCCATCGCGACATCAAGCCGGAGAACATCTTCCTCGCGCGACGCGTCGGATGCCCTCCGATCATCAAGCTCCTCGACTTCGGCGTCTCCAAGATGATGCCCGAGTTCCAGACGGGCGACGACGCGCTCGATCTCACCCGCACCGGAATGGTGATGGGCACGCCTTATTACATGTCGCCGGAGCAGGCGCGCGGCGAGCGCAACCTCGACGGGCGGGTCGACGTCTATGCCTGCGGCGTCGTCATGTACGAGGCGCTCGCCGGCCGTAGGCCGTTCCTCGCGCCGAACTACAACGCGCTCTTGCTCGCGATCATCAACACGACGCCGCGTTCGATCCGCGAGCTCCGCCCCGCAACGCCGCCGACGCTCGAAGCCATCATGAAGCGCGCGATGGAGAGGAACCGCGCCGATCGCTATGCGTCGGCGAAAGAGATGCTGCGCGACCTCACGCCTCCGCCGGCGCACCTAGCAGAACACGGTGGCGGCGCGCGCGTCCCGGCTCCGCCCACCGCCGAGGAGCGCAAGCGTGCGCCCGTCCTCGGCGGCGGAAGGGCACGGCCGGAGCCGGTGGTCGCTGCTCCGCGCGACGACGACACGCGCATCGAACGTGGCTCGCGCGCTCGTGCTCCGCACGACCAAGCCAGCATGGCTAGCCGCGCCCACGCCCGCGCGTATCACGGGCACGAGCCGGTCGATCGTCCGGACGGGCCGAGCGCGACGCTGCGAAGCCGCATGACGGAGGGCAGCTCGGTCGAGCGAGATCGAGCGACCCGCATCGAATCCAGAGCGAAGGTCGGCCCGTCACCGTTCGACACGCGCGCTCCCGAGGCCTCGTTGCCTCCGCTTCGAGGCGCGTTGCTCGACAGCGACGACTCGATCGACATCCCGATCCACGTGACGGTCCCCGTCGACGACGAGATAGACATCCCGCTCGACGAGGAGGACCCGACCGAGATCTTCCGGCCAGGAAGGCACCCGATGCCGCGGCTCCCGGCCCAAGGTCCGCGGCCGCGGCCGTCCCTAGACGCGCGAGCGCCGGCGCCCGTCGCCCCGCAGCCGAGCCGCCCTCCGGCCGCAGACGACTGGGACGGCGTGACCGTGGTGAAGCGGCCGGACATGCTCCCGCCCGAACGTCCCCCCGCAGGTTTTGCTGCACAGGCCCGATCGTCGAGCCGGCCGCCGCCGAGTCGCCGGCGCCCCTTCAATCCCGAAGAAACGATGAAGCTCGACGGCAGTGACCTCGAGATCATCGATCCACGGCCTCGCCGCCGCTGACGAGCCCGCCCCGATGTCCAGGAGGGATGTCCAGGAGGGATGTCCAGAAGTGCAGAGCGCGACGTCGCGTTCCGCGACACTTGGCACCGAAGGATCAACCGAGGCCGATGGGCGCTTGACGCAGCAGGCGGAGCACCTAGGGTCGAAGGGTGGTCCACGAGCTGAAGTCCCTCGCTGTCCTGATCGTCGCCCTTCCGCTCGGCGTTGCGTCGATCGGCTGCAACTCACCGAGCTCGAGCTCGTCCGAGCGCACGGAGCGGTGGGCGACCACCGAGAACACCAACGTCGCGCTCGACTGGGACAAGGTCAACGAGGCGTACAAGCTCGCCGAAGGGCCCGAGGACCTCGAGAGGCGACTCAACGAGATCTACCAGGGTAGCGAGGTCATCTCGGTCTCCGTCTCGGACCTCGACGCGAAGACCCAGCTCGTCACCGGGTTCTTCGACAAGAACACGAACGGCGTCGTGGACGAGTCGGAGAAGATCTTCACCATCCGGCGCGAGCTCACGGGCGAGACGAGCGCGCAGTACCAGACCGTCGGTTATGGGCCGTACGCGGGTTATCACTCGCCGTTCTTCAGCATCGCTTCCGGCATGTTGATGGGCTCGATGATGTCGCGCATGTTCATGCCGGGCTACGCGCCGATGTACCACCAGCCGTACACGACGCCCCCCTCACGCGTCGCCGACGTCCGTCAGACCCGTTCGAGCTATCGAGCGGCGAACCCGAGCCAGTTCCAGCGGTCCCAGAGCGGTCGTACGTACAATCGCCCGACGACGACACCACGTGGCTCCAAGGGCTTCGGCGGTGGCGGCGGCAGGTTCGGAGGCGGCGGCAAGTTCGGTGTGGCGACGAAGGGTCGTGCCGTGCGCCTCGATGCGTGAATGATCGCGACGATCGCCGACCTGCCCTTCTACGAGCGTCCGATCCTCGAGCTGCTGAACCTCGCCGAAGAGCGGGAGGAGCCGGATCCGGATTACGTCGGCTTTGGCTGGGCGCGCGCACCGCGACTGTGGCTGAAGCAGGCCGACGGAGGCTGCCACGTCATCGACGATGCGCTCCTGTTGGCGCTCCACTGCCCGGACGACGGAGAGGTCCTGAGCGACGACGTCGAGCTCTACTTCGAGCTTCCCGATCAGCCTCCGGTGGTGACGCTCGCCTCGACGTTCTTCGCACGCTGGTTACCGCGGCTCCCGGACGACGCCTCGGCGATCGTGCTCGCGCTCTGCAATCCGCATCGAGCCACGTTGCCGCAGCCGGATGCATCACGCCTTCCGCTGAACTTCGCGCACGGTGAAGTCGAGAGCTGGATCGAGCTCGACGACGGACGCATCGAGCTGCGAGCACCGCGATGGTTTCGCGCGAATCCGAGCCCCGAGACGAACGAGGTATGCCCGTGAGCAGCAGTACCTTCGGATGCCGCCCCGGCACCGCGATCGACGACGAGGCGAAGCAGACGTACGTCGGCCTCTGGCTCCTGAAGAAGCTCGATCTTCCGGCCGAAGAAGGCGGGATCCCCTTCCCCGTCGCGCTGCCGGCCGAGCTGTCTCCACTCGACGAGCCGCTCCAGCAGCTCGCGGTCGACGACCTCGTCCAGATCAACCGCAAGACCGGACGGTACGAGCTGACGAAGAAGGGGATCGACTACCTCGGGCACATCATCGATGAAGCCTCGGATCTCGTCGACGAGCTCGACGATCTCGAGACGCACGAGGCGATCGCCGAGCTGCGCAGCAGCGGGCGCGACGTCTTCCGCGCGCGTTTTCTCTGGGGCTGGTTCGACGGCGAGCTCGACGATCTGGTGCTCTGGCAGGAGCGGCGCGGGATTCGTCCCGTCGAGCGGCTGTGGGCCTTCTACCTGACGGGCGACGCGCTCTGGAACGAGCTCGCCCGCGAGCTCGAAGCCTCGGCGCAGTAATATCGAGCGATCGCCGTCAGAGCGCAGCGAGCACGCCAACGACCACTCCGCCGAAGCAGAGCAAGAGGCCCAGGCCGCCGAGCACGCAGCCGACGACGAACCCGGTGAGGAGCTTGCTCGTGAGCTGCTCCTCCGTCTTGTTCGTCAAGATCAGCTCACCGTCCGCACCCATCGCGTGGAACATGACGAGCTGGCTGCCCGGAACCATCCGGTAGCCGTCGTGGACGGGAGGGCCCGCCTCGCGGCGAGACGGCCCGAGCGCGAAGAGCGAATCGCCGGGCGAGAGGACCTCTTCTTCGTAGCGCATGCTCTTGTTGAGCCCGATCCAGGAGGTGCTCTTCAGGCCACGCGACTGGAGGAACGCCTCGAGATGCGGCGCCGCATCGTTGAACGTCCCGCTCGACGCGACGTTGTGCTTCTCGAGGACGACGTTCGCGCCGTGGGGCAACACGCGCGCGAGCTGCCCCGAGCCGTCCTCCACCATGAACGGGCGACCGTCGACCTCGCTGAGGAGCGTGTGCCAGTGCGAGCTACGGCCCGACGAGCGGAGCTCCTGGACCGTCACGCGGCACCACACGGCGTGGCGTCCGCTGAACGGCGTCTGCACGAGGCCTTGCTCGCTCGGGTGGATGCGCCCCTTGATCTCGACGAGGCCGTTGCCGGGCGCCTGCGCGATCGGCGAGGTGGGCATGGCGACGATGCGCTGGCGCCGCTTGAAGTTGCTCAGGTTCGACAGCGTGACGATCAGGCCGATGAAGAAGGTGACGCCGCCGAAGATGACGAGCACGAGCATTTCCGCTGGATGCTACTACTGCCCGCCGCCGGCGAGGAGCGTATCCATCTCTTCCTCGGTGATGACCTTCGCCCCGTACTTCCTCGCCTGATCGAGCTTCGTCTTGCCCGTCTTGTCGCCGGCGACGAGGTAGGAGGTGTCCTTCTTCACCGAGTCGTGGACGGTGGCCCCGGCCGCGCGCAGGAGATCGTGGACCTCCTCGCGCTTTCGCGTCAGCACACCGGTCACGCAGAACGACTTGCCGACGAGCGGTCCCTCGGTCGCGACGACCTGCTTCGGCTGGGGGCGCCCGACATCACGGTCGCGGAGCTTCTCCATGATCCGGCGCTCCGCAGGGTCGGCGAGGAACGTGACGACGGCCTCGACCATCTTCGCCCCGAAGCCGTGGATGCCGCCCACCTTCTCCCTCGCGTCCTCCGGAGACCACGCGAGGAGATCGGAGAGCGTGCCGGCGACCTCGGCGAGCTGCCGACCGGCGATCTGACCGATGCCCGGGATGCCCAGGCCGCCGATGAGCCGATCGAGCGTGCGCTCGCGTGAGCTCTGGATCGCCGAGAGGACGTTCTGCGCGCTCTTCTTGCCCATCCGCGCGAGGCTCGTCAGCTTCGCCTCGTCGAGGTCGTAGAGATCGGCCACGTCCTTCACGAGCCCCTTGGTCGTGAGCTGCGCGACGAGCGATTCTCCGAGCTTGTCGATCGCCATCGCGGGGCGACTCGCGAAGTAGAGGATGCGTCCCGTGACCTGGGCGGGGCATTCGCGGTTCGGACAGCGCACGGTGGCCTCGGCGCCGAGCTCCGGCTTGCCTTCCTCGCGGAGCCGGCTCACGACCGGGGTTCCGCACTCGGGGCACGTGCTCGGCATCTCGAACGGCGGGCTTCCCGGCGGGCGCTCGCGCTCCGCGACGCCGACGACCTGCGGGATGATCTCGCCGGCTTTCTGGATGATGACGCGGTCACCGACGTTCACGTCGAGCTCGCGGATCTGATCGCCGTTGTGGAGCGAGGCGCGCGAGACGATCGTTCCGCCGAGCTCGACGCCGTCCATGATCGCCACGGGCGTGAGCGCGCCCGTCCTGCCGACCTGCACGACGATCTCGTTCACGCGAGTGACCGCGCGTTCGGCCGGGAATTTGTAGGCGATCGCCCACTTCGGGAACTTCGACGTCGCGCCGAGGACGTCCTGCTGGCGGTACGAGTCGACCTTCACGACAGCGCCGTCCGTCTCGAACGGATACCCCGCGCGCGCCTGGTCGATGCGCGCGATGGCGTCCATGACGCCCTCCCACGGCGTGACCTCGTGCCGGAGGTGCGTGGGGATCCCGTGCTCGGCGAGCCAGTCGAGCGTTCGACTGTGCGTCGGCGCGACGGTGCTGCCCTCGACGACCTGGTAGAAGACCGCGCGGAGCGGCCGCTTCGCCACCTCACGATGGTCCATCATGCGGAGGGCGCCAGCGGCGGCGTTGCGCGGATTGGCGAACGGGTCGAGCCCCGCCGCGAGGCGCTCGGCGTTCAGCGCATCGAGGTCCTTGCGGTAGATGACGACCTCGCCACGGAGCGTGAGCTTGCCCGGATGCGCGATGCGCGCCGGCACGCCTCGGATCGTCCGCACATTCGCGGTGATCTCCTCGCCCTCGACGCCGTCGCCACGCGTCGAGGCGATCGCGAGCCGGCCCCCTTCGTAGATCACCTCGATGCTCGCGCCGTCGAGCTTCGGCTCGATCGAAAAGCTCGGCACGTCACCGTCCCGAAGGCTGGCCACGATGCGCCGGTGGAACTCCGCCATGTCGGCGGCGGAATAGGCGTTGTCGAGCGAGTACATCCGGACCTCGCGCCGGACCTTCTTGACCGTCGCCCGCGCCTCACCGCCGACGCGCTGGGTGGGCGAGTCGCTCGTGACGAGCTCTGGATGGGCACGCTCGAGCTGCCGCAGCTCCGCCATGAGCCCGTCGTACGCGGCGTCGGAGACGCTCGGGTCGTCGAGCACGTAGTAGCGGTAATCGTGGGCGTGGATTTCCTTGACGAGCTCGTCGTGCCGGGCGCGCGGGTCCGCCGAGAGAGATGCTCCTGCTCCAGGTCCAGGGATGGTCATTTCGGACGGCCAATCTAGTCCGTCCGAGGACCGCCTGGGGAAGAGCCCGCCCTCGAGGTAACGGCCCCCTTGCAAGGCCGCCACCAACGCGTGATGCGCTGCCCCCCGCGCTCTGGTAGAAGAGGGTCCTCAGCATGTCGATGAAGCGCACCAAGCAGCGCGGGCCGGGGGGCCGCGACAAGGACACGGACACGGACTTCTGGGCGAAGCCGGCCGAGCCGGAGAAGTCTTGGGAAGAACAGGTCGACGGGAAACCCGACGACGCGTTCGTCCCGTACGTTCTCTCCCAACGCTTCTCCAAGGGTCAGCTCATCGCTCACACGAAGTTCGGCAAAGGCGTCGTCGTCGATGCCGACACCGCACGCGTCGAGATCCTCTTCCAGGACGGGAAGAAGAAGCTCGGGCACGGGCAGGCCTGACCGATGATCCGCGGCGGAGCGGTCGTCCTGAACGTGACCGATGTGGCGCGCGCAGTGCGCTTCTACATCGAGACGCTCGGGATGAAGCTCGTCGAGGAGCAGAAGGACGGAACTGCGGTCATCGACGCCGGCGAGGGCTTTCACATCGCCCTCCGCAAGGGCGACACGCCGGGGGCGACGCCGGGTCCGACCGTACTGCTCTACCCGAAGGTGACGATCGACGAAGCGATCGCCATCTACGAGAACCGCGGCGTCACGTTCACGATCGAGCGTACGGACGACGCGGTGCTCGCGCGGTTCCGCGATCTCGACGCGAATCAGCTCTCGCTCGTTCAGTCGAAGTGACTTTCCGGGGGCGGCTACCTTTCGGGTCGCCGCGATGATCGCGCCTGGCCTTTTTCCGCCGCGCCCGCGCGGCCTCAAGGGCCGCTCGGCGGAGCTCGCGACCCTGTCGAAGGCCATCGAGACGGCCGCGCCGACACGCCTGGCACTCGTGGGCTCCGGGGGCAGCGGAAAGTCGATGCTCGCCGCCGCCGTCGCGTACCGCGTGTCGAGGCGCTTCGCCGGGCGGCTGCACTGGTTCCGCGTGGGCGCTTGGGACTTCCGGACATTGCTCGAGATGCTGGCGCTCCGCTTCGGGACGACGCGCGACCGGCACCAGGCGGTCCACGGCCTGCGTGCGTTCCTGTCGCGAGAAGAGCGTCTGGTCGTGCTCGACAACCACGAAGACGACGCCGCGATGGCTCGCCTGCTCGACGCGCTGTCGTCGACGAAGGCCACGTTCGTCATCACCGCACGGCGCTGTCTACTCGGGGGCGTCCTCGTGTTCCCCGTCACCGCGCCGATGGCGACCTCGGGCCGCACGGCATTCCCGCGCGTCGCCGAGCTGACGCGACGGCTCCGCTTCTCTCCGCTGGCCCTGGACATCGCCGATGCGCTCGTCGGCTCGAGGGCCGTCACGGTGGAAGCCCTCGCTCGGTTCCTCGACGAGCACGGGATCGGCACCGTGCGGGTGATCGCTCACGAAGACGACCTGCCCGAGGTGGCTCTCCTCGTCGACTGGGCGTGGCAGCGTTTGTCGAGCGAGAGTCGGCGAATGCTCGGTGTGCTCGCACACATCGAGGGAGACAACGTCGACCGCGACTCACTCGCGACGCTCGCCCGAGTCCCGCCGGCGAAAGCTGGTGCAGCGATCGCTGCCCTCGAGCGGTGGCACCTCGTGCAGGAGGCGGCGCCGGCCCGCTACACGGTCCACGCGGTCGTGCGCTACGCGGTGCAGAAGCGGACGAAGCCGATTCCGGAACGGGTCTTCGAGCATTACGTCGGCCTCCTGGAACGTCATCCCGAACGGATCCTCACGGAGCAGACGCATCTGTTCGCCGCGATGGACCAGGCCCATCGGAGCTCCGAGCTGGACGGCATGTTGCGCGTCGAACGGCTCCTCGCGCGGCTCTCGGACGAGACGTAGCTCGCGACGCTCACTTCGCGGCAGGCAGCGGGATCGCGACGGTCGCCTCTTCGGACGCGTCCTTCACGGCGACGAATCCGAGCTCGACGGACCGGCGCACGGGCACGCAGACGCTATGCGTGACGTCGTCGCAGACGACGATGTTGATCTCGCCGTCGAGCGTCGCGTTCGGAGCGCCCGGCATCGGGCGGACCTTCACCTTGAAGCCGTTCTTCACCGAGCTACCCGTCGCCTTGACGTCGTTCGGGGCATCGGCGAGTCCGTCGCTCCGGTTCCAGCGAACGCGGAATGGCGCGTCGTCGTTGACGGTCGTGCCCTTCGGGGTGACCCAGGTGACACGCACGGTCGTGTCGCCGTCCGGCCGGACACGCACCTCCGGCACCTCGACCTTCTCTTCGACCACGGCGGCGGCGGCGGGCGCGCCCAGCCTGGCGGAGGCCGCCGCGGACGACGTCGAAGCCGCCGTCTCCTCCGGCTCTCCGTTCGAGCTCTTTCGATCGCATCCGACGAGCAGGAGCGCGACAAGCGCGATGGTCGCCGCCGAGACGACGACGCTGCCTCGACGCGCGCGGCGAGCAACCCCCCACGGCGCGGTTCGGGACTCGTTCGGCACCGCCATCACGGAGCTCGGGGTTCGGGCACGGCCCATGTTCGACGAGCATTGCATGAACGGGCCCAGAACCTCGCCCCCTCGAGCTTTGTTCCCGCGCGGCCGTTCTTGGCGTGGGCCGAGCACGAGCCGAGGCTTGGGCTATGCTGTCTTCATGAGGGGCAAGCGTTCGGCGCTGTTGGCGACGTTCGTCTTCGGCGTGATCGCCGCCTGCGGACGCCAGTTGCCTCCCGACGAGCTCGGTCCAGAAGGGGTGCTGCCGGAGGCCGGCCTCGGGTCCGACAGCGGCGGTCCCGCAACCAAAGACGCGACGGGGGATGACGGGAGCTCATCCGCGCCGGACGGTACCGTCGACTCGTCCACGCCGGACGGGGCCGTCACGTGCACGCCCTGCTTGCCGGACGGCGGATGCTGCCAGCCGGGGGAAGCGTGCCTCGCCGCCGTCTGCACCCCATGCTCCGGGCCGAACAAGCTCTGCGACTCTCCCTCGGACTGCTGCGCGAGCACGCCCGCGCTCGTCTGCCAACTCGGGCTCTGCTGCATGCCGGCAGGTGGCTCCTGCACGGCCCTTTCGCAGAGCGCTTGCTGCTCCAACGTTTGCGTCAACGGCCAGTGCACGTGAGGCTGACGCCTCGGCAGGTCGCGATCACGTTCCGATCGGGAGCGTCAACGACGGCTTGTCCCAGATGCCCGAATCCTCGGACTCGAGCGTCGTGCCACCGTCATCGTCCGCATCGCCGAAGAACGCGAGGATCTCGTCGCGATGAGCGTGCGCGTCTGCGCGTCCCATCTCGATGAGCTGCCGGCAGAAGTGACCGTCGAAGAGCAGGTAGCTCGCGAGGTCTGCCTCGTCGCCGACGCCGATGTCGAGCGCGTTCAAGAGCCGCTTCGTCAGAAACGGATTCCCGATCAGCTTGCCCCTTCGGACATGATCGCTCGCGAGCTTGCCCATGTCCTCCGTCGGGCGCAGCGTGAACGCGTCGACGTACCGATACGCGGGCGCGTTGCGCTTGTGCGCCTCCTTCGACATCACGTCGAGGAACTCCGGTCCGTAGTGGTTCGTCCCGTCGCGGATGACGTTGTTCAGGCGCGTGAGGAGCTCGAGGTCGACGTCGACATGGTCGAGCAAAAACGCGTTCAGCACCTTGCCGAGCAGAAACGCGGCGCCGGGTGCCTTCACGTCGCGAGCGCCCTCGTGTGCGCGTACGCCCTTGAACTCGCGCGAGCTTCCGATGGCGAAGATGTGCGTCGCGCCGAGGCGAAGCGCCGGCGCGATCGGCGTGTTCTGACGGAGACCTCCGTCGAGGTACAGCTCGTCGTCGATGCGCACCGGCGGGAAGAGCAGCGGGATCGCTGCGCTCGCGAGCGCATGGTGCGGTCCGATGTGATCGGAGCGGAACAGCGTGCGCGGCGGGGCCGTTCGCGGGATCTCGACGTCCGGCGCGGTCTGCATGAAGACCACCGTCCGGCCCGTTGCGACCTCGGTCGTGGAGACGGTGAGCGCGCGAAGCTGCTTGCGACGGAGGGCGCGAGCGAGCGCTCGCCAGCTGATCTCGCGCTGTACGAGCTCCGCCATCGGCCGCACGTCGAAGAAGCCCGTGCCGTCGCCGCCGCCGAGCAGGACGCGCGGGATCCCGACGAACTGCCTCGGGCCGAAGCCGAGCACGCGCGTGATCTGGAGCTCGCTCCACAGATGCACGAGCCGGCGCATGCCGAGAACGGGATCGGTCAGGTGCGCCGCGAGATAACAGGCGTTGATCGCGCCCACGCTCGTGCCGCAAAGGATGTCGATCTTCGGCGGGGCCCCTCGCATGCGCGAGAGATCGTCGAAGATGTACCAGAGGACCCCCACCTCGTACGCGCCGCGCGCACCACCTCCCGACAGGATCATGGCAGTGCGGCGACTCGGCTTGTTCTTGGCCGTCGTCGTCATTGAATGGGGTGTCGTTCTTCCTTGGCTGCGGGTCCCAGTGACCCTGCGCGTTGACCTCTCGACCAGTTTAGCCCGTACGGCCGATCGTTGGGCAAGCCGCAGATGTGCGGGTCGCGGATCGCTTCGCCGGGGCGGCCGCGTCCGATGCCCTCGTCCGCCCTCGTCTGCCCTCGTCCGCCCTCGTCCGCCCTCGTTTGAGCTACGCTCGAGCTCATGGCTCGCTCGGGCGTCGAACGCAGGCTCGTCGTTTCCGTTCTGCCGTTGGGCCTGCTCGCTGTCGCGCCGGTCTTCCTCGCGTGCTCCGACTTCGGCAGCGCATCCGAGAGTGCCCCACCGACCGAGGCAGGCACGAGCGACGGAAGCATCACCTCACCGTCCGACGATGACGACGACGGAGCGAGCGACCACGATGCCGGCGACGACGACGACGCCGACGCCACGGTGGAAGATGCCGCAGGGGATCCGGGCAACGTGCTCGGGAATGCCGGGTTCGATCAGGACTGCTCGGGCTGGGTTACCGCCAACGCGGTCATGACCCACACGTCGAGCGGGCGCGACGGTGGAGCGTGCAAGGTCTGCCCGACCGGGGCGAGCCCCGCCCGCATCGTGTATTCGACGACGGGGTCGCTCACTTCGTCCAAGTACCGCTTCGGAGCCTGGATCGCTGCCGTGCCAGGAACAGAGAGACCGACCGGCATGTCGATGAAGCTCAGTCCGATGACTGACGACGGCATGAAGTTGTCGCCGCCACCGACGTCACACCCCGCACCCGACGACGCATGGGCGGTCATCGGAGACACCGTGACGCTCGAGAAGACGACACATACGCGCCTGGAAATCGAGCTCGCGGCCAAGGACGCCCAAGGCTGCTTCGTCGTCGACGACGTATCGCTTCGCGCAGAGTGAACCGCAGCGCGCGCCGTCGTGCGGTTCAGCGCGAGCTGCTCTCGCCGAGACGGCCACGGGAGGAGGACGCACGGCCGCCCATCATCGGTGACGAATCGTCGGTCCGTCCCGAGCGCTCCGGCATCGGCGTATCGTCGAAGAGCGTCGTCACCAGCGGCCGCTCGGCGAAGCGCCGTTTCAGGCGCGCGTCGCGGATCGTGCCCATGAGGGCGGCCGCGTAGTCGACCGCTTTCTGCCGCGCCTGCGGGGCTTGCGGTGACGCCGCTCGTTTCAGCGCATCGGCGCAGAGCACGCGGATCTCGAGCCCGTACTCGCAACCCTGGAGCGCCTCGACGGCTCCGAGCGCCGTCGTTGCGAGCAGCGTCGCCGCATGGACCTCGCCGGCATCGACGCGGGCCGCCGCTTCGACCGCCATCGCGTAGAAGTGGTAGGCGACGAGAGCTTGCTGTTCCGCCGATCGGCGCGCGGACAGAGCGTTGTGAATCGCCATCGGTGCGTCTCGTCGATAGCGCGCGAGCGCACCGCCGACGACGGCCGCGTGCGTGATGTCGTACGCGTTACCCGTGATCTGCGCGATCTGCGCGCCCTCCTTGATGTGGGCTTCGGCGCCTTCTACATCGCCGAGCTCCAGCATCACCTCCGCGGAGACGAGGAGCGTGTCGGCGCGTCCGTCCTGGTCACCGTAACGTTCGTGGGCGTCACGGGCGCGACGGAGGTACGCCTGCGCGCGTGGCATGTCTCCGAGGCGCGCGTACGAGTGCCCGATGTTCGTGAGCGTCTTCGCCAGCTGGAAGCGGCCCCCGATCGACAGGTCGATGCGGATCGACTCGAGCGCGAGCGCGATGGCGTCTTCGTAGCGGCCCTGCACGAACATCGCGTAGGCGAGGGCGTTCTTCGCACGCGCCTCGGCGCGCCGTGCTCCGCCCTTGCGGAAGACGGCGATCGCCTCGACGTAGGTGTCGACCGCCTCGCGCACGCGTCCGACACGGCGGAGGAGCACGCCGCGCGTGCGCAAGACGTCGGCACGCATGCGCGCGGGCACGGTCGGGTTCACGGTCGGATTGCACGCCGCGAGCGCCCGGTCGCTCGCCGCAAGCGCACCCTGGACGTCGCCGAGCTCTCGAGCGAGCTCGCTCACGAGCAGCTCCGCCTCGATCTCGAAGCTCGGATACGCCGCCGAGTGGGCGACGCTCGCAGCGGTCTTCGCCACCGGAAGGCCGTGCGCGAGACGGCCCTCGTCGAGGTCGTAGCGAGCGGTGCGCAGGAGCGCGAGGCAGGCCGCGCGCGGGGTCGCGATGAGCTTCGCTGTCCGTCGCAGGTGCTCGAGGTGGCGCACGCGCTCCGCCTTCCGACCGAGCACACGGAACTGCGCCTCGAGCGCCTCGTATGCGCCGAGCTTCCGGAGATCACCCTCGGGCAGGTATTGCGCCGCCCGCAGGTAGTACCGGATCGCGAGCTGCGTCTGATACCCGTTGCGAGCGGCGTTCGCGGCCTCCAGATAGAACCCCGCTGCACGCTCGACCGCGTCGCCCTTCACGAGGTGGCGCGCGACGATCGCCGCAGACACGCCGCGCGCGAGCGAAGTCTCGGCGAGGTGTTGGCCGAGCGAGCGGTGCATCCGCGAGCGCGTCGTCGAGTCGAGGGTCGCGTACGCGACGTCGCGCGTGAGCGGGTGGCGGAAGTCGAGTACGTCACCTTTGCGATCGCACAGCCCGCGCGCGCAGAGCCGCATGATCGCGTCTTCGCTCGCGCGCAGCGAGGAGCGCGTGTTGAGCTTCGCCAGGTCCGCGAGCCCGAGCGGCCCGCCCGCGATCGCGAGCCAATCGACGATCACGCGTTCCGAGCCGGGCAGCTCGTGGATGCGATCGGCGAGGAGCTGCTCCAGCGTCGAAGGCAGCCCCATCGAATCGAGCTCGCCGCCGCCCTCGCGAACGAGCTCATCGTCGCGGATCTCGAGCACGCCGCGCTCGAGCAACGCGTCGACCATCTCGAGGAGGTAGAACGGGTTGCCGCCGACGCGCGGCATGAGCTCGGCGCACACCTGACGTACGCCCTCGCGCACGTTCAAGCGCGCCGCGACGAGCCGGATCTGCTCCTCGCTGGTGAGGCCGTGCAGCTCGATGCGGACCTTGCCCTCGAGCAGGTTCGCGACCCGATCGTCGGGCCGCGTGACGAGCACGGCGAGGACGGGCAGCGGGTCCTGCTGCTTCAGGAGCTCCGCGAGGAGATCGAGCGACGGCTTGTCGGCCCACTGGAGTCCGTCGACGACGAAGACCAGCGGCTGCTCCAGCGCCAGCGCCGCAACGAGATGCCGAACGCCGCTGACGAGCAGCTTCTTCCGGTAATGCGCGTCCTCGTCTTCGCTGCCCTGCTGCTGCTGTTGCTGCTGGTTCGCGGCGATCTCGGCGAGCCGCGCGACCATCGGGCTGTCCTCGTCACCGCCGGCCGAGCCGCCGCCGGCGCGCGCGATGAGGAGCGCCATGTCCTCGTACGATTCGTCGCCGCTCGCTCCGACCGCATCGCGGACGAGATCGGCGAGCGTGCTGTACGGGACCTCGATCCGGACCGGCGAGCATTCGGTGCGGACGACCCGCGCGTTCGGCGGCAACTCCTCGAGGAAGGTCGCGACGAGCGCAGTCTTACCGATGCCGAGCTCTCCCACCACCACGCGCGCCGTGACCGCGCCGGTCGATCCGGAGGAGCGGTCTTGCCTCGCGTCCAGCGCATACGGCGCCCCGACCGCGGCGTGGTACGCGGCTTGGAGCTCCGCCTTCTCGGCGTCGCGTCCGATGAGATCGTTCTGCGCGTTCGCCTGCTCTTGCGCCTTCTCCTCACGCGAGAGGCTGCGCTCCAGCGTGTAGATCCGCATCGTGGGCGGGAGGTTCTGCACCACGGCGACATCGGGTCGATGCAGATCGAGCGTGGGGGCGTCGCGCCAGCGGAAGTCGCGACGGACCTGGCGGTACACGCCGCCGGCCACCCAGGTCGTCCCGATCGGTGTCGCGCGCGCGAGGACGTCCGCGAGATACGTCACGGGATCGTGCAGCACGTACCGCACGAGGTTGCCCTCCGGGTCGCGCGTCCCCGACGCGATGCCACGAACGATCGACAGCGACGTCCCGACAGGCGAAGGCAGGTCGTCGGCGATGCCCTGGAGCGCCTCGTGGGTCTCGACCGCGAGCCAGGCCGCGTCGGACGCTGCTTTCGCAGGCTTCGAGCCAAGGCCGGCGATCGCGCGCGCCTCGAAGTCGCCGGTCCACACCCAGCGCATCCCGCGCTTGTAGGCCATGTCGCCGAGCATCGAACGCGAACGCTCGAGCGCACGGGCCAGCGTCCGTCTCTCGGTCTCGTCGAGAGCCCTCCCCTCGCCTCCGGCGATCAGACGCAAGGTCACGATGGCGACGTGCCGTACCTCGCGCGCGTCCGGACGCTTCGACGGCGAGCCGGGCGGAGTGCTCTTGCTCGCCCCGGGAGGAAGCGAAGGTGGAGGGACCGAATTGCCCGAGACCCGCGAGCCAGGCCCGACGTCACCTTGCGCGAGGGCCACCGGCGCCGCGGCCTGGGTGTGGTGCTCGGGCAGGTAAGGCGGCGGCACCTCGCTGCTCTTCAGCGCGGGGCCTTCGCGCGGCACGAGCTCCGCGATCGTCTGCTCGAGCGCAGCGCCGTCGACGAGAACCTGACGCACGAGCATCGCGCGCGCGACCGCCGCGGCGACGTCACGGCCCGAGGCGAAGCGGTCCTCGCGGCTCGGCGCGAGGAGCTTCATCACCATCGTCTCGAGCTCTTCGGGAAGGTCACGGCGATAGGTGCTCGGAGGCTCGATCTTGCCGGAGCGGACGATGTCGAGCAGCGCCTCGCCGCCCAGACCGCCATGGAGCGGACGCGCAGTGAGGCATTCCCAGAGGATCACGCCGAGCGAATAGAGGTCGCTTCGCCGATCGACCTTCTCGCCGCGGGCCTGCTCGGGCGACATGTACCCGAACTTGCCTTTGAGGACGCCCGCCTCCTCGTCGACGAGGCGAGCGCTCGCGATCCCGAAGTCGGCGATCTTGACCACGCCCTCGTACGACAGCAGGACGTTCTGCGGGGAGACGTCGCGATGGACGATGTCGAGCGGGGCGCCGCCCTCGTCACGCTTCTCGTGCGCGTAGTGGAGGCCCTTCGCCGCCTCGGCGATAATCCAGGCCGCGACCCACGGCGGAATACGCGTCGCGGTGCTCTTCGCGGCGCTCATGAGATGGCCGAGGTCGCAACCCTCGACGTACTCCATCGCGAGGATGTGGCCCTCGTCGCCCTCGTTCGAGAACTCGTAGACCTGGACGACGTTCGGGTGGTTCAGGCGCGTCGCGAGCTGCGCCTCGTCGATGAACATCGAACGGAAGCGCCGCGAGGTCGTGTAGTCGGGCAAGATCCGCTTGACGACGACGACCTTGTACGTGCCCTCGGCGCCTCGCTTCTTGGCGAGGAACACCTCGGCCATGCCCCCCGATCCGAGCCGGCGCACGATCTCGAATTGTGCGATCTGCGGCGGGATCAGCGCGGCGCTCCGGGGGGCGGGCATCGAATGATCCCGGAACTATGCCATACCGGACCGCCGCCGACGGGCCACCGACGCGTCTCCACGGCACATCGATGGCGTCCGTTCCCGCTCGCGAAGCTCGCCAAGTCCGCAAGCCTCGCAAGGCTCGCAAACCTCGCAAGGCTCGCAAACCTTCCCAAGCTTCCCAGACCTGCGCGACCCGCGCGAGCTGGAACGTCGGGGCGCGTCACCGCGTCACCGCGTCAGGCCGTCGGGCAGCGTCGGACCGTCAGGCCGCGTCAGGCCGTCGGGGCGCGACGGGCCGCGTCAGGGCGTCGGGCCGCGTCAGGGCATCGCCGTCGGGAGACCCACGATGATCTCGAGCGGCGCGTGGCCGTTGTACCCGAGGCCCTGCTGGTTCCAGACGACGTCCTCCGGCCGCGGCTGGACGTTGCCGCTCTCGTCCCGCGCCCGGCTCATGACTCGGTAGCGTCCCGGCTCGGCCCCGTCCCAGGGGATCTCGAACCTCGCCCAGACGAGGCGCTCGGGCTTGGCGAGCAGGCGAGCCGGCCTCCAGGCGGGCGTCCAGACGGGGCGCCAGACCCCAGGCGCGACGAGCTTCTCGAGGGTGACGTCCACCGCCGAGATGGCGTTCGCCCCCGACCACGCTCGGCCGCGGAGGACGAGGTTGCCCGGATCGAGCGTCACCCCCTCATCCAGCTCCATGGCGCTCCGGATGTGCCCGACCGTCCCGAGCATCGGCTTCCCGATGTCCGGCCCCGTGAGGACCTGGCGCGACTGGAACGTGGGAAGCCCCATCTTCTGCTTCGAGACGGTGATGCGGCCGAGCCACTTCACGGCGGTGTTGCCACCCCACCCGGAGAAGATCGCACGCAGCGGGAAGCCATGGTCGACCGGCAACGGCTCCCGGTTCATCCGGTAGGCGAGCAGACTGTCCGCGGCGACGACCTTGTCCATCGCGATCACCTGCGCGTACGGCTCCACCCTGCCGTCCGCGTCGCCCGTCGGGACCGCGTCGAGCCCCGTGAACATGACCTCGACCCCTCCCTGCACGCCGGCTCGGTCGAGCACGTCTTTCACCCGCACGCCGGTCCAGTCCGCGACCCCGACGGCGCCGAAGTGCCATTGCGTGAAGGCGATCGGCAACCAGCCGGTGCTTCTCGCGGGAAGCGCCGGGAAGAAGGACCGGCAGTTCGCGCCGCAGTCGAGCGTGCGCCGGATCGTCACCTCGGGAAGCGCGCGGAGCTGGTCGAAGTCCAGGGTCACCGGGCGAGGAAGCGCGTCGCCGTCGATGACGAGCCGCCAGGCGCGCTGCTCGAGCGGCGGCGGCGGCACGCGGCTGTGCACGTAGAAGCGCTCGTTCGGGACGATGTCGCCGTAGTCCTTGACGGGTCCCCACTTCATCTCGCGCGAGCCGGGCTCGCGACCGTCGAAGAAGAGCGACGGCGTCGGCTTCACGACGAAGTCACCATCCATCGGTCGTCCGGAGACGGTGCTCTGCGACCTCGTCGTCGTGACGCCGACGGGCGCCAGCGATCGCCGAGCACAGCCCTCGATCACGAGGGCCGCGGTGGCAGCGACCCCACCCAAGAATCCACGACGCGACTCCGATGACGACATGACAGCCTCGACATCTCGCGCAAACGAGGCGTCTGCGCGCGCAAATGCCGTTGTGCACTCGGCATACCGTGCGGAGACGCAGCGCGCCGGCGCGTCCGAGCGCGTTCGGCGGTCATGCAACGACGCCGTGAACGCGATGACACGGTGTCGATGACCAGATTCGTCGAGCCCGCGTGTAGCGCACCGCCACGCGACCCGACCGAGAGCCGTAGCCCCGTTGCCGCTGGCCTCTCTGGACGCGAGGACGTCGATCGCGGCCCGTCCTTCGAACGGGCCCGGCGTCGTCGCGCTACCATCCACGGCCATGGGGTGGTTCTTCGCGAAGGTCTACGACCCGTTCATGCGGCGGACCGAGAAGGCCTGCCTGGGACGGTGGCGCGACGAGCTGCTCGCGCCGCTGGAAGGTTCGGTGCTCGAGGTCGGCGCGGGGACGGGCGCGAACCTCGACCACTACCCGCGCCGTCTCCTCCGCGCGGACGGCAGCAGGGAGCGCCTCGTCCTCACCGATCCGGACGCGCACATGCTCGAACGCCTGCGCCGGCGTCCGGAGGCGGCGACGGCAGAGATCGAGCGCGCCCGGTCGGACGCATTGCCGTTCCCCGACGAGTCCTTCGACGCCGTGGTCTCCACACTCGTCCTCTGCTCGGTGCCCGACGTCGAGCGGACGCTGCACGAGCTCCGCCGCGTGCTGAAGCCTACGGGGGCGCTCGTCTTCCTCGAGCACGTCGCCGCCGAGGAAGGCTCGCCACGTCGCCGCTGGCAGCGTCGCGTCGAGCCGGTCTGGTCGAAGATCGCGGGCGGGTGTCACCTCACGCGCCAGACCGACGCTGCGATCGCGAAGGCCGGGTTCACGTTCGAGACGATGACGAAGGAGAGCATGCGAAAGGCGCTGCCGGTCGTGCGCCCCACCGTCCGCGGGATCGCGCGCAAGGCGTGATCACCTCTGCCAGCGGCGGCGGAGCTCGGCATACGCATCGTCGAGCGAACGGATCTGCGCGACGTGATCCTCCGGCCCCTTCCCGTCGTACCCGCGCACGTGCAGGCTGCCACGATCGACCGCGTACGTCGGCTGACCCCCAGCGGGCTGTGTGGCCGGCAGCGCCGGTCCGGGCTCGATCTCGAGCTCGCCGAGCACCGTCCGCGTGCAATCCTCGACGTTGGGATAGTCCGTCGGAATGGCCGTGTGCGTGATGACGAGGAGCTTCTCGCCACGCATCGCCCTGCTGCCGAAGTCGACGAACGGGCGGAGCGGCTCGCGCTTCACCGAGGTCTTCGCGTCGTCTTCCCAGGACGAGAAGAGCCCGTCGGCGAGGATGACGGCGTCGATGCGGTCCGCGTCGCGCGCGAGGACGTTCTTCACCGCGGCGCCGCCGGCGCTCCACGACGAGAGCGCAATGCGTCCGACGCGAGCGCCTTCGAGCCGCTTCGCCCCGACCTCTTCCTCGGCAAAGCGCACGATGCGGTCGAGAGCACCTGGGGGCGCAAAGGGCCTCGCGTACGAATCCGACAAGCCGCCCTCGTTGACGCTCACGACCGCCGCGGGCAGCCGTGCCTCGTCGATGTTCGTCTCCTGGTTCTTGGCCGTGCCGTGGAAGTGGACCACGAGGTCGAAGGCTCCATCACGGACGGCCAGCTCTGCAGGAACGTAGAGGGCGAGGTCGCCACGCGTCTTCCGCGTTGCCTCACCGACGTCGATGGACGAGCGCACCTGCGCGGGCGCGGGGCCTGCCGCGACATCGCCACGCTCTTTTCCATGGAGAGCGGCGGCGCCCAGCGCAGTGACGAGGAGCGCCGCCACGGGAAACATCACCTTCCTGACCATGCCGCGATCCGATGCATGGTGCGTGCGCACCTTGTCGCGCAGTCACGCAGTCGCGTAGCCGCGTCTTCGCCCCAGTCCCCGACGCGCCATTCCGCCCACCGCACGGCAGAGTGTTCGAGCCCAATCGAGATAGTTTTCGAGCGGATGGACGCGGATGGCAGGGATGAGCGCGGATGGCAGGGATGGGCGCGGATGGCAGGGATGATCAGCGAAACGAGGCTCGGTGGCTGACGCGTGATTGCGCACGCGGCTTCGCGTAGCAAGGAGTGCTGTTCCGGGGTCCCGATGCGTGTAGACTGGGAGGGCTAGCCGCGATGCAAAATCCGCTTCCGGCACCCACTGCAACAGGGTCGTTCGTAAAGACGCCCTTTCCTCATCTCTTGGTCTACGCCCTCGAGCGTCGGCTGACGGGGACGTTCGAGCTTTCGCACAACGCGGTGTCCACGGCGACGATGGTCGTCGTCAACGGGTGCCCGGCGAAGGTCCGGACGACGGAGCCCATCCACTTCCTGGGGACCGTGATGATGGAGCTCGGGATGATCAGCCCCGACCAGCTCCAGGCGTCGCTCGCCAGGATGCAGGAGAGCCCGCGTCTCCAGGGACAGATCCTCCTCGAGATGGGCGCGACGGATCCCTCACGGCTCGAAGCGGCCCTGCGTTCGCAGGTGGAGCGGAAGGTCGAGCACCTGTTCGGGCTCTCGAACGAGACGACCTTCGCGTACTACGACAACATCGACTTGCTCCAGCGATTCGGCGGACCGCCGACGCCGATCGATCCGTTCCCGGTTCTCTGGCGCGGCGTGCGGGAATCGCCGGCATGGGAGCATGTCGACGCCACGCTCCGGCGTGTCGGGACCGCGCTCATCCGCGCGTCGGCGAACGCGCAGCTCGAGCGTTTCGCCTTCACGCCGCAAGAGCTGCAGGCGGTCGAGGTGATCCGGCAGCGTCCCACGCGAGTCATCGACGTCACGAGCATCATCGGGCCGGGCGTCGGACAGGTCCTCGTCTACTTCCTGATGATCATGAAGCAGGTCGACCTGCTCGACGCGCAGGCGACCGCCGCGGCGCAAGCGGCTTCCCAGATGACCGGAGCCGCCCGCCCCGCACCCCCGAACGTGCCGAACGTGCAGGGCCCGCCGTCGAGCGGTCAGGCCTTCGCGCGGGTCCAGCTCCAGCGTCAGGCATCGCGATCGCCGCTCGTGGTCGAAGAGCACGTCGCCTCGTCGGGCGCCAACGACGAGCGCGCATCGAGCCCCGGGATGCAGCTCGCGAGCGCGTTCGGCAAGCCGCCGTCGTCCTCGAGCGCCTTCGGCCCGCCGGCAGGCGCATTCGCGTCCCCGTCCCCGTCTGCCCCGTCTGCTCCTGGGTCTGTGCCCGCGGCGTTCGCCGCGCCCGCATCCACGCCCCCAGCCCCGCTTCAGCCCGTGATCCACGCACCTGCGCCATCCGCAGGCGGCCTGGGAGACATCGGGTCGATGATCACGCAGACGATCCAGCAGTCCGCGGTCCCGCCGGCGATCCCGAATGCGCCACCTCCGAGCGTGCCCGCCGCGGCCAACGTCCCGCAGGGCATCGCGGTCTCCGAAGCGCCGCCGTCCGGATCGATCCCCGCGCCGCCGAGCTCGCGACCGCTGACTGCGGAGCAGAACGCGCTCAAGACGAAGATCCTCGAGCGGGCCGAGCAAATCACGTCGCAGGACTACTTCCAGATGTTGGGGCTCGAGCGCGATGCGACGCCGGAGCAGGTGCAGAAGGCGTTCTTCGGGCTCGCGAAGGTCTGGCACCCGGATCGTCTCCCTCCGGCGCTCGTCGACGTGAAGGACGCCTGCGGCAAGGTCTTCACGCACCTGACCGAGGCGCACGCGACGCTCATGGATGCCGGCAAGCGTCAGGACTACATGACGCTGCTGAAGGAAGGCGGCGCGACGCCAGACGACCAGGCGAAGATCCAGGGCATCCTCGAGGCCGCGACCGAGTTCCAGAAAGCGGAGTTCCTCCTCAAGAGGAACCAGAACGACCCGCAAGCCTACGAGATCGTGAAGCGCTGCGTGTCGCTCGATCCCGAGCAGGCCGACTACCTCGCGACGCTGGCGTGGCTCGACGCGCAGAAGCCAGAGTGGCTCAGCCGGGAGAAGACGCTCGAGAAGGCCGTGCTGCTCGATCGCTGCATCCAGCAGAACCCGAACTGCGAGCGCGCCTACTTCTATCGCGGGATGCTCTACAAGCGCGCCGAGGAGTCGAACAAAGCGCTCAAGGACTTCAAGAAAGCCGCTGAGCTCAACCCGCGCAACCTCGACGCCATGCGCGAGGTACGCCTGCACAACATGCGGGGCGGCGCGAGCAAGCCGCCCCCGGGCATGGGCAGCGCCCGTCCGAGCAAGCCACCTCAGCCGGAGACGCTCGGCGGGCTGTTCGGAAAGCTGTTCAAGAAATAGCGAAGCTCGAGCGCGGAGCGCTCCACCCGACACCGACGCGCTCAACACAACCGCACGGACGAGCGCGTCGTGTCGTGTCCGAGCCGCGCAGACGGCCGCGTCGTGTTAGAGCCGCGCTGTGACGAGAGACTTCCTCGCAGCGTTCTCGGCCGTCTTTTCGGTCGCCGACCCTCTCGGCCTCGTCCCGATCTTCCTCGCCATGACGCGCTCGCACTCGGCGTCGCATCGCCAGCGGACGGCGCTCATCGCAAGCGGCGCGATGTGCGCGACGCTGATGCTCTTCGGCGCGGCGGGGCAGATGATCTTGCACTTCTTCGGTCTGTCGATCGGCGCCTTCCGGATCGCGGGCGGGAGCCTGCTCTTCTTGATGGCCGTCGACATGCTGCGCGCGCAGCCGTCGCGTCCGCGAGCAACCCCCGAAGAGAGCGCGGAGGCGACGGCCCGCGCAGAGTCGGCGAACGTGGCCATCTTCCCGCTCGCGTTCCCGATGCTCGCAGGACCTGGTGCGATCGCGAACGCGATGATGCAGATGGCCGGCGCGAGCACGGCCACCGAACGCGCGACGATCTATCTGGCCATCGCGCTCGCGTCCGTGGCGACCGCCGTCGTCCTCCTCGTCGGCGTCCGGGCAGAGAAGCGACTCGGCAAGACAGGCCTCAACGTCCTCGAGCGCGTGATGGGCCTCCTGCTCGCCGCAATCGCCGTGCAGTTCATCGTCGACGGAATCGGCGACGTCCTCCCGGCCCTCCGCCACGCAGCGTCGACCGCGGCCCCCTCCTTCCCGCCCACCTGATCGCGTCAGCTCCGACACGGGATCGCGCCCTCGCGTGCTTCGCGGCGGCCGTGCTCACCGCCGGCTCGGCCTGCCCGCCGTCCGCATGCGCTCCGGGCCCTCCCCACGCCTCGCCCATTCGCATCGCACTCGGCCGCCCTGACCTCGCCTATCGCGACTCGGCCGCTCTGACCTCGCCTATCGCGACTCGGCCGCTCTGACCGCCGCTACGCCGAGTTCTCGTTCGCTCGTCGGTTGGGCCGCTCTCGAGAGAGATTCAACAGGGAGAAAGGGAGAAGGGGAGGAGTATTTTTTGTGGGCTGTTTCGATCTGCATGCGCCTTCCGACCGGCCGCGCATGAGATGTCACAGGGAGGAAGGGAGACACGGAGGATCCGGAGACAGTGACCATTGGCAGGCCGCATTTCGCGCCTGCGGGCGCTTTTGGCCGCGCTCAAGCGCCTTTCATCGGTCCCATCGATTCATTGCGCGTCCGGCGGCGCAGGTGTGGTCATCGAACGTCGCGCGTCGGCGTCGCGCAAACCCGCCCGCCGAAGCGCGTCATCGACGATGTTACTCATGGAAGCGGCGACGCCGTCCCTCCTTGTCTCTGGATCCTCCGTGTCTCCCTTCCTCCCTGTGCCCCCTCCAGACGCAGCACGTCGAAACGCCCGCGCAGACCGGATCAAGCCCCAATAAAATCTCTCCCCGTCTCCCTTTCTCCCTGTGAAACAAACGCGGAGCCCGACAACCTCGGTTCCACGAACGAGCGCGGTCCGGCGCCCAGTGCGGAGCCCCGGCAGAGCGGGCACGACGACGTTCTTCGCGAACGAGCGCGGCCCGGTAACGCTCCTTTTGCCGATACGCGAGAGCGGAGCACGACGACTTCGGATCCGCGAAGAGCTCGGCCTTGCGATGGTCGCCTGCCGAGCCCCGGCGAAGCGGAGCACGACGACCTCGGATCCACGGGCGAGCGCGGAGCGCGCTCTGGAGAAGGGCTCTACGGGACACGCCATGACGAGCAGAGGCCAGCGCGTCGCGTTCAGTGTGCGGTTCGAGAGGGCGGACGGAACCTGGAGCAGCCGGACGGCTATTCGCCGTTGCTCGGGGCGGCGGCGCGCAGCGGGGCCATGCTCGTGCGGGCTTCGCCTTCCGCGAGGTGGCCGAACTGCTCGATGAACTCGGAGGGCTTCATGTTGGCGGCCTGGGCGAGGCGTGCGAGCTCGACCTTGTCCTTGAAGTCCTCGGCACGCAGGCGAAGCATGTAGCTCCGCGCGATCTTGTAGCGGTCCGACTCGACGTCGACCATGCGCACGCGCATGCGGCCCGTGTGCGAGTCCATGATCTTGTCGAACGGCACCGGCACGAAGCGACCACGCTGGATGCTGATGAGCGCCTGGTCGCCGCCTTCGATGACGTATCGCGCCGCGCAATATCCGAGGTCGCGCGTGTACTCCATGTCGAACGGGATCGGGTCGGCGCAGCGGAGCTCGTAGCCGATGTTCTTCGAGACGATCGTCGTCTTGATGCGCATCTCGGCAAGGCGACGCTGCACTGCGCTCTTCACGATGTTGCCGAAGTCGACCTCCGCGATGCGGATGTGGCCGTGCGCGTCGCGCTCGATGCCTTCGAGGCCCTCGATGTCCGCCGTGTTCACGACCTCGACGAGACCTTCGGCGAGGACGGCGACGCCGTCGGAGCGGCCATGCGAGAGGCGCTTGATGACGGCACCGGCGAGCGTGTCGACGATGTCGTGGAGACGGACGCTGTGCCCGGGCGTCCGCGCGGTGAACTCCTCGGGTACGAGCGAAAGCGTGGCGCCGGCGGCCTTGCCGATGCCGAGCGCGAGGTGGCCGGCCTTACGGCCCATCGCGACGGTGAAGTACCAACGCGACGTCGTCTTCGCGTCGACCATCAGGTTCTTCACGATCTCGACGCCGATGTGGCGCGCCGTCTGGAACCCGAAGGTGTAGACGTCCTGCGGCAAATCGAGATCGTTGTCGATCGTCTTCGGGACGTGGACGACGCGTAGTCGGCCCTTCGAGGCCTTCGAGAGGCTCGATGCGCTGAAGCAGGTGTCGTCGCCGCCGATCGAGATGAGCATCCCCACGCCGAGACGGTCGAGCGTGTCGAGGCAGCGTGCCAGGAGCTCAGGGCTCTTGGTCGGGTTTGCGCGCGAGATGCCAAGGTGCGAGCCGCCGCGGAAGTGGATCCGACTCGTGTCCGCGATCGTGAGCGGCGTCACCCGTGATGTGTCGCCCTCCATCAGCCAGCGGTAGCCGTCCTGAATGCCCAGCACCTCCACGCCGGAGAGGCACGCCCGAATGGTCGCGGCTCCGATCACGCTGTTGATGCCAGGGGCGGGACCTCCGCCGACCAAGATGGCGAGCTTGTCGTTCGTCATGGGTTTCCGGAGCGAGACCGATCAGTCTACTAGGGCCAGCGCGCGCTTCGCGAGCACGTGCGTGTTGCGACAGGACGTCATAGTAACTCATCTCTGAGTTACTAGCGCAACCTTCTCGGTCGGACGCGGTTCGAGCCCGCATCCTGAGGCGCGCGCGCCCGGACACTACGCTCGAGGCGCCTCCGGTGCTAAGCGAGGCGCGTGGAAAAGACGCTGCTGGAACGGGTGCTGGAGCTCCGCGTGCCGGGCGAGAGTGCGCCGCCGTGTCTCGGCGCGATGAACTTCGGACGCCGCACCGACGAGGCGGAGTCGAAGCGCATCCTTGCGCGCGCGCTCGAGCTCGGCATCCACCATATCGACACGGCGAATGCGTACGGCGACGGCACGTCGGAGCGCATCGTCGGTGAAGCTCTGAAGGGTAAACGCGACGAGGTCGTCCTCGCGACGAAGTGCGGCTTCGGACGAGTCGACGGGCGGCCGGAAGGCCTGAGCCGGGCGCGTCTGACCGCTGCGATCGACGAGAGCCTCCAGCGCCTCGCGACCGACCGGGTCGACATCTATTACCTGCACGTTCCCGATCACGACACGCCGATCGACGAGACGCTCGAGGCCGTCGCCGAGCTCATCGAGAAGAAGAAGATCCGCTCCTGGGGCGTCTCGAACTACGCCGCCTGGCAAATTCTCGAGATGATGCACCTCACGCAGGAGGAGAAGCTGCAGAAGCACGGCCTGCCGAAGCCGGTCATCGCGCAGCAGCTCTACAACGTGCTGCTCCGCCAGCTCGACGTCGAATATTTCCCGTTCGCGCGGCGCTACAAGCTCCATACGACCGTCTACAACCCGCTCGCGGGCGGGCTCCTGTCGGGCAGGCACTCGCGCGACGGCTCGACGCAAAAGGGGTCGCGTTTCGACAAGAACCGGCTCTACCAGGGTCGATACTTCACCGACGTGATGTTCGATCGCGTCGAGGCGCTCTCGAACCTCGCGAAGGCGGAAGGAATGAGCGTTCTCGAGCTGTCGTACGCGTGGCTCGCCGGGGCCGCGGGCGTCGACTCGATCCTTCTCGGGCCGGCGACCGTCACGCAGCTCGACGAAGGCGTCGCCGCATGCCGGCGAGGGCTCTCGCCCGAGGTGCGCGGCGTCGTCGATGCGCTCTACCGGACATGGACGGGGACCGATACCAAGTACGTCCGCTGATGAGCGAAGCCGTCATTCCGAGCGACGAGCAGCTCGACGTCGCCGTCGCGCACTATCGCGAGTTCGGCTGGGCGCGGCTCGGCAAGCTGCTCGACGACACACAAGTCGCCCAGCTCCGCGAGCGCGCCGACGCCATCATGCTCGGCGAGGTCACCTACCCCGGGCTCTTCTTCCAGCACGATTCGGAGTCCGGGCGCTACGAAGACCTGGAGTACGGCAAGGGCTGGAAGGGGCCGTCGCTCAAGTACCGCAAGGTCGAGAAGCTCGAGCTCGATCCGCTCTTCTGGACGTGGATCACGAACGACGTCTTCCGTCGCGTGGCTGCCCGCGTGTATCCGGGCGCCGACGTGACGCTCTACCGAGCCTTCCTGATGAACAAACACGCCGCCGGAGGTTCCGATCTCCCGTGGCACCAGGACGGCGGCGACTTCTGGGGCCTCGACCGCGACCCGACGTTGCAGGTGTGGACCGCCCTCGATGACGCTCCCCTCGACGGCGGCTGCGTCGAGGTCGCGCCCGGCACACACAGGGCCGGCCTGGCGACGCCGCTCGGGGGTGTCGTCCCGAAGGACAAGCTCGATGCGATCGGCGCAGAGGCCCAAGCTGTGCCGCTACCCGCGGTCGCTGGGGAGGTCATCCTCATCCATAACCACGTCTGGCATCGGTCCGCACGTTCGCGGGCCGGTCATCCGCGCCGCGCGCTCAGCGTCTGTTACATGGACGGCGCCACAGCATGCCGGCGGCGCAAGCGCGCACCACGGACTTTTGTCCGGGTTTTCGCGGCCGGCGACATCGCATGCTAGTTTTGACCGGTGATCCGGAGCCGCGTGCTCGTGATCGACGGCGACGAATGGACGTCGAGCGTCCTCGTGCGTGCTCTTCGAGAGAAGGGCTACGTCGTCGACGCGTGCGGTGAGGCCGTCGCCGGCTTCCGCAAGGCCTGCGAGCCGCCCGTCCCCGAGTGCATCGTCCTGACGCCCGACCTGCCGGACATCGACGGCGCCTGGGTCGCACGGAAAATCCGCACCGAGGCCGGCACGCTCTCGAAGGCGCCCATCCTCTTCGTCGGCGAGGTGACCGACCGGAGCGTCCGCACGCAGACGCTCAACGTGGGAGCCGACGTCTTCCTCGCGCGGCCGATCTCGAACGACGAGATCGTCGCCCAGATCGGGGCGCTGATCGCGATGGCGCATCGACACGCGCCGGACGGCAGGGACGACGCCTCACCGCCGTCGATGTCGGGCACCGCCGCGATCCGGGGCGACCTCTCGGCCTTCCCGCTGGCGAGCCTGCTGATGATGTTCGAGATGGAGCGCCGTAGCGGCCTCGTCGAGGTCGTCTCGTCGAGCGGCAAGCGCGCGTCACTGACGCTCACGGCTGGTCTCTTCGCGAGCACGGAGTCCGGCGGCGCGCAGCGACCGGCGCTCGAGGTTCTTCGTGAAGTGCTGTCCTGGCGCGCGGGCCGTTTCTCGTTCCAGCCGCGCGAGAGCGGGATGCTCCCCGCGCCGAGGGCCTCGGTCGGCGCGCTCGTCCTCGAAGCGATGCGTCTCGAGGACGAGGAGAAGGGCCCGATGCCGGAGCTCGACTCGGACCTGCTGGTGGACGACACGGAGCGCAGCGGGGCGAAGGTCGTGGTCCGTCCCGATCGCTTGCCGCCTCCGCGCCCGAAAGCCGTGTCGTGAGAAGCGGTTCGCCCTCGAGTGAGCGTGCTTCGTTCGGCACGCCCGCTTCCGTCTGAAGACGCTCGCGCACGAATACCCGACGAACGATCGTCGCCGCAGGACCTACGCTGATCCACATAGCGTGGAGTCGACGCAGGTCGCCGCGACGACGTTCACGAGCGCGCAGGCTCTCAGCGATTCGGCGCGCCGGTCGCGAGGCAGAGATCGCTGGTGCGGCAAGCCGCGAGCCGGCTGATCGCGTCGATCGGGTTGTTGCAGTCCTCCTTCTGGATCGACTCGAGGCACTCGTTGAGCTCCTTCTGGTCGATCCCGCGCGGGCACTCGTTGACGTTCAAGTCGTCCTTCATGTCCGCCTTGAGCTTCTGCGTGCAGGCGTCGGCATTCGTGAACCGCTTGTCGGCGCCGACGTTCTTGCACGTCGACTCGCGCGCACAGCGCGCCGCGACGATGCGCTCGATCGCGGACTGGTTGTTGACGACGTTCGCCCCCGTGACGGTCGCCGTTCCGGGCCGCTCGTTCGGGCGAGTCTCGTCCGTCACGCGCTCGCCGACGCGCTCGCCCATGCGCTCGCGATCCGCGCGATCACGGCATCCGGCGACGCTGAGCAGCCCGAGGCCGACGCACGCGATCGAAACCACATTACGAACACTGGTCATGAGCATTACCTCCGCGGCGGCATCCTGCAACGACGATGCCCCTCGTGAGCTCGACGGCGCCGACCCCTCGAAACCAGAGGGCAATCATCGGCGTAGCTCGTCCATCGACGCCTCGCGCCAGCTCGACGCCCGCGGCCCTTTCGCCACATGCCCAGGGCGGCTCGCGTAGCGACGAGAAATGCTGTCACGAGGCGAGCGCAGCAATGTGACGTCGAGGCGCAGGTGCAGGTGCAGGCGCAGGCGCCTACCGAACGCGCTCGCGATCGGCGCGCTCGAAGGTGACCGCGCGCTTCAGACCTTCTCGACGCGCGCCGAGCCGAGCAGCCCTGCGGGACGGACGAGGAGCACGAGGATCAGTACGAGGAAGACGAGCACGTCGACGCCGCCCGAGTAGTCCGTCAGCTTGACGAGCTCCCCGATGATGCCGATCAAGAGGCCGCCCAGCATCGCGCCGGTGATGCTCCCGATCCCGCCGAGGACCGCCGCGACGAAGGCGCGTGTCCCGATGACGACCCCCATCGTCGGGTAGACCTGGGACTGGTCGAGGCAGAAGAGCACCGCGCCGAGCGCCGCAAGAGACGAGCCGAGGGCGAACGTCTTCGAGATGACGCGAGAGGTGCGGATCCCCATCAGCCGCGCAGCCTCTTCGTTCGCGCTGAGGGCGCGCATTGCCTTGCCGAACCACGTGCGCTTCACGATCAGCTCCAGCCCGATCATGACGATCACGGCAGCCACGAGGATGAGCGCACGTGAAGCCGTGAGCGTGCCGAGCAGCGGTACGTGGACCTCGCCCTTCAGCACCTGCGGGTACGGGCGAAAGCGAGCGCTGAAGAGGAGCTGCGCGAGGTTCTGCAGCAACACGGACGTGCCGAGCGCCGTCACGAGCGGGGTCACGCGGACGAGCGCTCCCTTGCTTCGTCCGCGCAGCGGTCGGTAAGCCGCGCGCTCGACGGCGATGCCGAGCGCCGATGCGCCGAACATCGCGAGGACCGTCGCGCTGGCAGTCGCGGCGAGCGGATGCGCGCCAAGCACCCCGAAGACCGGATGCAGCGCGCTGTCGGCGGCATCCGGCGAGAAAATCCCGCTCACCGCCGACGCGTCCCCGATGAAGAGCGCGACGAAGATGAGGCCGAAGTACGCCGCCATCATGAACACCTCGCTGTGAGCGAAGTTGATCAGCTTCAGGACGCCGTACACCATCGTGTACCCGAGCGAGACGAGGGCGATCATGGCGCCCTGCGTGATTCCGGTGAGGATGGCTTCGAAGATCTTCATCGGCAGCGGCGGTCACTCGGCCAGGAGCTGCGTGGCAAACGTGAACTTCTTGTCCTTCACCTGGACCACGACGATGGGCTTGTTCGCGTTGTGCCCCTCGTCCATCGTCATCGAGCCGGTAGCTCCCTGGAAGTCTTTCGTGGCGGCGAGCGCATCGCGGATGGCCGCCGGCGTCGGCTCCGCCGCCCGCCGGATCGCGTCGAACAGGAGCATCGCAGAGTCGTAGCCCTGCGCCGAGAGGCTCGTCGGCTCGTGCCTGTACTTCGTGGTGAACGCCGCGAAGAACTTCTTCGAGTTCTCCCACGGGACGTCCGGAGCGTAGTGGTTCGTGAAGTGAGCGCCCTCGAGCTCGGCGCCTGCGCCGTCGATGAGGTTCGACGAGTCCCAGCCGTCACCGCCGACGAAGACGTCACCCCGGATGCCGACCTCGGCCGCCTGCCGCGCGATCAGCACCATCTCGTTGTAGTAGTTCGGTACGAAGAGCGCCTCCGGCTCGGCCGCCTTCAGCTCGGAGAGGTACGTCCGGAAGTTCGTCTCCCCCTTCTGGTAGCCCTTGTCGACGACGATCCGTCCGCCGAGCTTCTTGATCTCCTCGCGGAACGCGCGGGCCAGACCGGACGAGTACGGATCCTGGGCCGCGAAGAAGATGCCGACGCGCTCCTTCTTCAGGTGGTCGCGGATGAAGCGGGCCGCGACGGCGCCCTGCTGATCGTCGGTGAAGCAGGTGCGGAAGACCCAGTGGCGGTTCCTCGTCACCTCGACGGCCGTGGACGACGGTGTGACCATCGGCACGTGGCTCGTGTTCGCGATGAGCCCTGCGGCGAGCGAGCGGCTCGATGCGACCTCGCCGAGGAGCGCGACCACCTTGTTGCGGTCGATGAGCTGCCGGACCTTCTGTACCGCCTCGTACGTGTTCGACTTGTCGTCCTCGTAGATCACACGGATGCGCTTGCCGTTCACGCCGCCCGCCGCGTTCGTCTCCTCGACGGCGAGCGCGATCCCCTCGCGCGTGTCGGTCCCGAAGGTCGAGTCGGCCCCCGACAACGAGAGGTAGGCCCCGACCTTGATCTCGGTGGGGTCTTCCTTCTCGCAACCGGCCACGGTCAACGCTGCGAGAGCGATGCCCGTCGTGAAGCCCCGCCGCGACAGCATCGCGAGGCCATATCACGACGGCTTGGGGACGTCACACCTTGGGGACGTCCCCCGAGGTGGTCACGCCGCTCGCGTAGCGCTTCGATCAGTGGTTGACGGGCGGCAGGCTCGAGCCCGCATCCCAGAGCGCGTAGATGGCGCCCCAGCCCATCCCGAGGAGGCCGAGGAAAATCACCCAGACGAAGACCTCGAGCTTCTTCAGCCCGCGGCGGCTCGAGACGATGCCCCAGCCCATCGTGAACGTGTGGAGCCCGTTCGCCAGGTGGTAGGCGATGCCCAGGACGCCGAGCGTGTAGACGAGGAGCGTCGGCAGATGATGGTGCATCTCCGCCGCGATGTCCGTGAACGGCTCAGGCCGGCCCGTCGTGAGGCGGGGGCGAAGGAACGCGAGCCAGAGGTGCGCGCCGAGGAAGAGGAGGAGGCCGACGGCCGAGAGGCGCTGGAGGATGTATTTGACGTTCGCGAAGTAGCGGTAGCGAACGACGTTCGGCTTGGTCGTGCGGAGCCGCCCGATGCCCCAGATCGTGTGGAGCGCCAGCGGCAGGAGCGCGACGATCGCCGAGCCGAAGAACGCGAGCGGATGCGAGTACTCCGTGACGTTCGACTGCCACGCCTCCGCGCCCTTGAACGCCGAGAGGTTGTTCCACAGGTGATTGATCGTCCAGATGCTGAGGGGGACGACCGCGAGGAACGAGCCCAGGCGGGAACGGATGAACGCCCCGTCGACGGTACGGCTGGTGCTGGCAGCGGAAGACATTCCGGCATCGGTTTAGGGGACGGCGCTGTCGTTTGACAAGCTTTGTCGTGCGAAAGGCGACAGATCGGCCCGCGGCCGCCCCGTTTTCGTTTCGGACCGGCGGCACCACACCACGTACGCGTGCCTCGGCACTCCAGCCGGCTGAGCTCGGCGGGGGTGGTCCGAGAAGTCACCTGCGAGCGCGGGACCTACCGGTCCCTACGGCCCTGGAAACGGAGCCGAACGGCTCACGCGCCGCCGGTGCTCGTGGCGCTGAAGATGTCCGCGAGGAGCGCCGAAGCCGTGACCGCGCCGCCGGCCCCGGAGCCGCGGACCACGAGCGGCTCGGGCGAGTGACGTGCCGTCGTGAACGCCACGAGCGCGCTGGATCCCTGGAGCTGCGCTGCGGGATGCGAGAGCGGCACGGCGACCGGCCCGGCCGATGCGCTCACCGCGCCGTCCGGCGACGTCTCGATCCTCGCAAGGTACACGAGCTTCTCGTTCCGTCGTCGCAGGCGCTCCGCATTCGCCGCGAAGGAGGCATCGAGCTTGGCGACGTCGCGCTCGAGCGTCTCCGGAGAGGCCGCTTCGAGCACCTCGCCCGGGAGGAACGGCTCGAGGGCGACATCGCTCGTTTCGATCGTCGCGCCGAGCTCACGCGCCAGGATCACCGCCTTGCGGGCGACGTCGGCACCGCCGAGGTCTTCTCGCGCGTCGGGCTCCGTGTATCCGCGCTCGCGCGCGACGGCGATCGCCTTGGACAGCGGTGTGCCGTCCGTGATCGTGTTGCAGAGGAAGGCCAGCGTCCCGGAGAGCACGCAGTCGATCCGCTTCACGCGGTCCCCGGTCCGGACGAGGTTCTTCACCGTCTCGATGACCGGCAGCGCCGCTCCGACGGTCGCCTCGTAGCGGAGCTGCGCGCGCCCGGAGCGAAGCGCCGGATCGAACAGCTTCTCGCGAACCGGCCAGGAGCCCGCGATGGGCTTCTTGTTCGCGGTCACGACGTGGATCCCGGCCGCGAGCGCACGCTGATAGAGGTCGACGATGCCTTCCTCGGCGGTGGCGTCGACGAGCACCGTGCGCTCGCCGGCGAGCCGTGCGAGCAGCGCGTCGTCGATGCGGGGCGGCGGAGCCGTCCGCGGGCGCGCGAGCAGGGCCGCGAGGTCCTCCGAGCGCACCTCGAGGTCGGCCGCGTCCGGCGGCGCCGTGACGATCCCGCGCGAGTTCGCGACCGCAACGATCTTCAGCTCGGAGGCGAGAGGCCCCCTCGCGATCTCGAGAAAGGCGCTGCCGACGACGCCCGTACCGACGAGCAGAACGCGAATGTCAGACGGCATCATGCACCTCCTTCGAGGCCTGCTTGGTGCGCGAGGCGGTGCGGACGACCTCGAGGACACGCGAGAGATCGTCGCGGATGTCGGCCGGGTCCTCGAGCCCGACGGAGAGCCTCACGAGGCCGTCTGCGATGCCGATGGCTTCGCGCTCCTCCTTCGAGAGGCCGTAATAGGACATGAGCGCGACCTGCTCGATGAGGGTCTCGACGCCCCCGAGCGACGGCGCGATGGTCGCAAGCCGACACGCGTCGAGCGCGCGCGCAGTGGTGTCGAGATCGGCCCGGAGGATGAAGCTGATGACGCCGCCGAAGCCGGTGAGGAGCCGCGTCGCGACTTCGTGGTCGGGGTGACTCGGGAGGCCTGGGTAAAACACACGTTCGACGCCTGGCTGTGTCTCGAGCCAGCGCGCGATCCCGAGCGCCGTGGCGTTCTGCCGCTCGACGCGGAGCGGCAACGTCTTGATGCCGCGCAGGAGGAGATACGCCGCATGAGGATCGAGGACTCCACCGAGCACGTCGCGCGCCTCGCGGATGAGCGAGACGAGCTCTTCGCTTCCGCAGACGACGCCCGCGAGGAGGTCGTTGTGACCGCCGAGGTACTTGGTGCACGAGTGGATCACGAGGTCCGCCCCGTGCTCGAGTGGGCGCTGGTTCACCGGCGTCGCGAACGTCGCGTCGATGACGAGCTTCACGCGCGGAAAGCGCCGCTTCGCTGCCGCGAGCGCCGGGAGATCGACGACGCGGAGATAGGGGTTCGTCGGCGCCTCCGTCAGGATCACGCGCGTCCGCGGCTCGATCGCGGCCGCGAGCGCCTCCGCATCTCCGGCGGGGACGACCGTGCACTCCACGCCGAAGCGCGCGAGCAGGTTCGTCACGAACGCACGCGTCCGTCGATAGCCCTCACCCGGGAGGATGACGTGATCGCCCTTCTTCAGCAGCGCGAAGAGCGCCGTCGTCACCGCGGCCATGCCGCTGCCGAAGCAGACCGCATCCGTCGCCACGTTCGCATCGCGCGCGGTTCGCGGACGCTCGAGCGCTGCGAGCTTCCGCTCGGCGGCGCGGACCGTCGGGTTGCCGTAGCGGCCGTACTCGTCGCGCTGGATGCGCCCCTCGAAGTGATCACGGAGCTCGGCGCTGGACGAGAACGCGTACGTCGCCGTACAGGCGATGGGCGTCGTCACGGCGTCGAAGGCGTCCTGTCGAGGTTGCCCTGCTCGAACGGCGATCGTCGCGAGGCGATCGAGGGCAGCAGGCTCGGGAGAACGGAGAGACGTCGACATGGGGCGAGACCTTTCTCGCCCACCGCTAGCTTTGGCCACCTACCGAAGCCTCCTTCTCGGAGCGCTCCGTGGTCCCATCCGCTTAGGAAGATATTTCTAACGCGCGTCTCCCAAGGTGGGCGAAATTCCGCGCGGCTCTCCTCCGAGGAAGAGAACGCGCAAACATTGAGCCTCAGACGAGACGTTGTCAAGCAACGTCCATCGTGATCCGGAGCATCCCGCTGTCGCGCCGCGCGCTCTGTTAGCTTTCGCGTGATGCTTCGCCGAAGCACGCGTCGATACGCATCGATTCATGGAGCACGCGGAGCCGTCGCCGGCGCTGGGCTCTTCGTCGCGCTCCTCGCATGCGCGCGTCCCGCTCGTGCGGATCTCACCCACGAGACGGTCTCCGGGAGGGTCGTCGAACGGATCGTGCTCGAGGGCCCCGATCGCAAGAAGGCTGAGCTTGCGTGGGACGAGCTGTCGAAGCCGAAGCCAGTGGGCACCCACTCCATCCGGCTCCGCGCGGAGGGCGCCGCCGTCCTCGTGCCACATTGCAACGGGCGCGAACGCGTCCTCGTCGACGGCGTGGTGAAAGACGCGGGCACGAAAGGGCCGCTCGTGCTGCCGCTCGACGAAGGCGCGGCGCACGAGGTCGTGATCGAGGTGAAGGCGAGCAGCTACGAGAAGCGCATCGCCTGCACCGAGCCTCCGCGCACCGGTGCGGTCGTTCGGTCGACGGACGGCCTTTCGGTGCTTCGCTTCGCGAGCCCGCATCGATCGAAGGGCGGCGGCGAAGCAGTCGTGTTCGTCCCCGGCGGTCACGACCGCGCGCGGCCTGCCGCGGTGCTCGTGGGAGCCCACCCGTGGAACGGCGGCCCGTGGACCTATGCAGCTTACAAGGAACTGATCGAGGAGGCCGGTCGCAAGGACGTCGTCCTGCTCATGCCGAGCGGCCTCGGCAACTCGCTCTACACGGCGGACGCGGAAGACGAGGTGATGCGCGCGATCGACGCGCTCGGCAGCGAGCTCGCGGTCGACGCCCAGCGCGTCTCGATCTGGGGCGCATCGATGGGCGGCGCGGGCGCGACGACGATCGCCTTCCATCGTCCCGATCGGTTCGCGTTCGTCGCGAGCTACTTCGGCGACAGCCGCTACGATCTGAGCACGTACGTGAAGGGCATCCTCGGCGGCGAAGACGGCGCCCGGAAGGTCAACGCGCTCGACGTGCTGGAGAACGCGCGCCACCTGCCCGTGTTCCTCGTCCATGGTGAGGACGACCACGTCTCGCCGATGAAGCAGAGCACGATGCTGTACGACGCGATGAAGCGCGCGGGCTTCGGCGTCGAGCTGGAGCGCGTCCCGGGGATGGGTCACGAGGGCCCGCTCGTCGCGAAGTACCTCCGTCGCGTCGTGGAACGCGCGGCGACCGCGGTCGCGCCGCGGCGGCCGTCGCGCGTGTCGTTCCGCAGCGTGCGCGCGGCGGACGTCGAAGCGTACGGCGTTCGCATCGTGAGAGCGGGAGACCGTGACGCGTTCGTCGATGTCGAGCGCCGCGCGGACGCGATCCACGTTCTCGCCGCGCACGGCGTGAAGGAGATCGTGCTCGCAAACGATGCGCTCGGCGCGAACGCGAACGCGCCAATCGTGAACGACGTGCCCGGGTCGAAGGTCACCGTGCGATGGGCGCCGTGAACGCGCCGACGCCGACAGCGCGCCGACGCCGCCGGACGGCGCTGATGGTGCTCGCGCCGATCGTCGCCGTGGTCACCTTCATGCTCGGTCTGCGTGTCGGCGCGGGCAATGCGGTCAAGACAGCGAGCGTGTTCGCCGCCCCGCCGGGCAAACCTCCCACGGCGGGCGCGCCCGTTCCCTTCGCATGGCAGATCCTCACGTACATCGAGGACCGCGGCGTGCGCGAAACGATCGCGATGCGCGACCTGACCGTGATCGCGCGGAGCAAGGGCCAGGAGTCCCGCTGGACGGGATCCAGCAACGCCGACGGCATCGCGGAGGCCGTGCTCGCGATCCCCGGTCTCGTGCCGGGTGCCCCCGTCGAGCTCGAAGTCCACGTCGCCGGCGAAGCGCAGCCTCTCGCGCAGGGTCTCGTCGACTGGCAGAGCCCGACATGGGGCCGTGATGCTCCCAGCGCCGCCGCTGCACGCCCGTCCAAGCGAGACGGCGCGATCGGCATCGACGTGCTGGTCGAAGGCGAACGCCTCGTCGTCGGCTTCGACATGCCGATCTGGGCGCACGTCACCGGCAGCGGGGTCGATCCGTCGCGCGTCACGCTCCACGCCACACCCGAAGCCGGGCTTCGCCTCGAGAAGGAGGATTTGAAGATCGGCTGCGACGGCTGGGCGGAGCTCGAGGCGGTGGCCGAAGGGCACGTCGTCGGCCTGCAGATCGAGGCGAAGGCCCCCGACGACAAGAAGGGCGTCTGGTTCGGAGCGCTCCCGGTCGCCCCCGGCGCGTTCTTCGTCGGTGCCCCGCGCCACGTGCCCGAAGGGAAAGCAGAGACGGTGGTGCTCGTGGCGCCGAACCCTCGCAACGTCGTCTACGCCGAGGTCGACGACGAACGAGGTCGCGTCTTCGCGGCCGCGCTGCCGCTCGCCGTCGAGCCGGGCGATCCCGTCCCGCGCGCTCGCTTCGAGATGCCTCCGCTCGCATCGGGTCTGCACTGGATCGTCGTCTCCGGCGAGCCGCGCGGCGCCGAACGTCTGGCAGGCGCGGCGATCGCAAAGCCGTTCCTCGTCGGCGATGCGCCCGACTCACTTGGCGAACGCGCCCGTCCCGCCGAGGCGTGCAGCATCGGCCCGTGGCTCGCCAAACGGCCGGCGACGGGCTTCCCGCGCTGGCTCGCTCTCGACGGAATGGCGACGCGCGGCGCGTCGAACCGCGCGAGCCATCGGCTCGGCCTCTTCATCGGCCTCGTCTCGCTCCTCGCTGCCGCTGTCTTGGAAGTCCTCCTGCTCACCGCGGCGTCACGCGAAGCGCGCGCGGCAATGCTCCTCGCAGAGCTCGACGAACCCGAGGCAGATCGCCGGCGCGTCGTCGCAAAGCCACCGGGCGGCAGCCTCGCCATCGCGATCCTCGTCGCAACGCTCGGCTTCGCGCTGCTCGGCGCGCTGATGGTCGCGAAGGGCTAGCGGCTATTCGCCGCGCCCTGGTTGGTTCAACCGAGCAGCGTCTTCGCGTCTGCGTCGAGCGGCTCGTCCTGCACGAGGTCGATGCCGTTGCGCCAGAATCGGCGCGCCGCCGCCGCGGGCTTCGCGTCGTCGCCTTCCTTCTTTGCGCGCGTGGCCTCGCGCACGAGCAGCGCCAGCTCCAGCGATCGCCCGAGCGTGAGCGCGAGACGGCGCGCTCCGGCCTCGACGGCCGAAGGTCCGCCCGACTCGAGCGTCCGCATCAGCCATGCGCCGGCGTGCTCGGTCGCGCGGATCGCGGCCTCGGCCGGCTCCTTCAGCGAGGGGTCGGCGCCCTGCACACACGCGTAGACCTCGCGGATCAGCGGCTCGAGGCTGCCGCCCTTCGAGAGTACGCGCAGGAGATCGAGCGAGAGCACGTTCGTCGTGCCCTCCCAGATGGGGAGCACCTGCGCGTCACGCAGCATGCGGGGAAGCCCTGTGTCTTCGATGTAGCCGGCACCGCCGAAGGCCTCGAGGCTCTCGCTCGCGATCGCCACCGCCTGCTTCGCCGTCAGCAGCTTCACGATCGGCGTCAGCAGCCGGAGCAGCGAAGCTTCGTGCTCGTTCAGCTCGCCACACTCCTCTTTGCCGAGCAGCTCGACGGAGCGGAAGGCGATCAACATCGCCCCCTGCGCTTCGGCCTCGAGCGAGGCGAGCGTGTCGACGTGGAGCGCCTTGTCGAGGAGCGGTGCGCCGAACGCGACCCGGCGGCGCGCGTAGTCCTTCGCGAGCGAAATCGCGCGACGCATGCCCGAGACGGCGCACACCGCGTTCCAGGTGCGCGTGATGTTCAGCATCGGAGTGATGTTCTTGATGCCGTCCTTCGTCCCGATGACCGGGATGGCACGAGCGCCGTCGAGCGTCAGCTCCGCGGTCGGCACCATGCGCGTGCCGAGCTTGTCCTTCAGACGGTTGACCGCGATGCCGTTCATCGTGCCGTCGGGGTTGCGGACCTCGACGTAGAAGAGGGCGAGGCCGCTGCCGCCGGGAGGGTTTCCCTCCGGCCGCGCGAGCGTGAGCGCCATCTGCGACGTCGTCGCGGAGCTGAACCACTTCGTCCCGTGGAGCGTGAAGACGCCGTCCTCCCCGGGGACCGGGCGGGCGATGGTCTCGCTGATCGCGACGTCACTGCCGCCGGTGCGCTCGGTCATCCACTGGCCGCTCGTCCACGCGGTCTCCGGATTGCGGCTCGTGAGACGCGGCAGGGCGCGCTCGACGAGCTTCTGGTTCTTCGAGACGAGCAGCGTCTTCGCCGCGCCGTCCGTCATCGCGAGCGGGCACGAGTAGACGTGCCACGACGGGTCGACGACGTAGAGGAGCGAGAACTGGTGGACGCGGGAGAGCGCGCCGCTCTTCTTCTCGTACGCCGTCGCGACGATGCCCTTCTCCGCCGTGATGCGCTGGGCCTTCTTCCAGAGCGGCGTCAGCTCGATCTGGTCGACCCGATGTCCCCACGCGTCCCACTGGTTCAGCCGCGGCTCCTCGCGGTTCGTCGCGAGCGACTCGCGGTACAGCTCGCCGCCGGCGAGCTCCCCGAGCTCCGTCAGCTCCGCTTCGACGTGCGCGAGCACGTCGGTGGGCAACGTATGTCTCAAGTAGCGGCGCAGGACGTCATCGCCGAGGTACGTGTTTCCGAGCTCAGGAGGGGTCTGGTAGAACGCCACGTCGAGAACGTAGCAGATGGCGCCCGGGTAGGGCCGTGCCGCAGAGGCGGGCCGTCGCGAGACAAGCCTCGGCATCTCGCGGACTTGCACGCTCGGCAGGGTGCCCGGAGTCGATAGCGGCGGAGTTCCGCCACTGCTAGATGCCGTCCGGACCGGCCATTCCTCCACGCGCGTCGCGACGTGAAGCGGACGTGAGCGGACGTGGAGAGGTCGTGAAGCGGACCTGGAGCGGACGTGGAGAGGTCGTGAAATGGACCGACCGACGAATTTCGAGCCGCCCTCCGAGGGTCCGGACACTGGGGAGGTCTTCGAGTGACTGCCGTCCAGAAGTCCACCACCCCCGAGGCACGTTCATCGGTCGTGCGCGAGCTCCATCCACGGGCGCGCGCCGAGCGGAGCGATGGCATGCCGGATGCCCTGCTCGTCGCCGAGATTCGCAACGGCTCCACGACCGCGGCGGGCATCTTCTTCGATCGCTACAGCAGCCACGTCGAGCGCCTCATCTGGAGCCTGCTCGGTCCGGAGTCCGAGGCGGAAGACGTCCTCCACGAGATCTTCGTTCGCGCGCTCGAGGGGATCGACAGCGTCGAGGATCCCACCCGGCTCAAGAGCTGGCTCTCCGGCATCACCGTGTTCACCGCACGAGAATGGATCCGGCGCCGGACACGCCGCAGATGGCTTCGGTTCGTCGAAGAGCTCCCCGACCCTCCCACGCACGCATCAAGCGAGGAGGTCAACGAAGCAACCCGCTGCACCTATGCCGTCCTCTCCAGCATGTCCGCCGACGACCGCGTTTTCTTCAGCCTGCGCTTCATCGAAGGCATGGAGCTGTCCGAGGTCGCCCTCGCGTGCGACGTGAGCGTGTCGACGGCGAAGCGCCGGTTGAAGGACGCCGAAAAGCACTTCCTTGCTCGCGCGCGCCGCCACGAGGCCCTCTTGCCCTGGCTCGAAGAGGGCCGCTGGGCGATCGCGCGCACATCGAAGAACGATGACGACGACCGCTCGCCGCCGAGAGCCGATGCGGAACGAGGTGACGCATGAAACGTCTCACCGAGCTCGGGCAGGCCGTCTCCTCCTCTCTCGAAGAGGCGCGCACGAAGAACGATGCGGCACGCGCCGCGGTCCGCGCGAAGATCGTCGCTCGCGAAGTGCCGCGCCTCCGGACCGAGTGGGGAACGCGCGGACCGAACGCGCCGTTTCGTCCGAACATCCGCTTCGGGATCGTCGCAACCCTGGCGCTCGCCGCGGCGATCACGCTGACGGTGTTCTTCGCGTGGCGGCCCAAAGAAGACGTCGGCCTGGCCCACGCGCCTGCGTCGGAAGCCACCGTCGAGCCCCCGCTGTCGTTCGTCGTCGGCGACGGCCAGCACGAGGAGCAGGGCTCCGAGGGGCTCTTCATCGCCGCGCCGTCGACGGGTGAGACGCCGGTCACGTTCTCCGACGGCAGCACCCTCCGGCTCGCGCCGTCCGCACGGCTGCGCGTCGCGCGGATCGCACACGAAGGCGCTCGCGTCCACGTGGAGAGCGGCGCGGTCCACGTCTCCGTCGTGCATGCGAGCACGCACGAGACCCGCTGGGCGGTGGAGGCAGGTCCTTTCGAGGTGCGCGTGACCGGGACGAAGTTCGACGTCGTCTACGATCCCGCGTCCACCGGTCTCGTGGTGCGGATGCAGGAGGGCTCCGTGTTCGTCCGCGGCTGCGGGCTTCTCGGTGACGAGGGCCGCCGCCTCGTCGCCGGCGAGCGCCTCGAGGTCTCGTGCACGCACAAGTCGATGACCGTCTCTGCGGCCGACACCGAAGAGGCGACCGCGAACGCCCTTCCTTCTCCGAGCGTATCGGTCATATCTGCGCCAGCGCTCCTGCCGGCGGCGCCGACGAGCACCACCAGCGCGACCAGCGCGCTCGCGCCTCCTGCGCCAAGCAAGACCGACGGAGCGGCCGTGATGGCCCTCGTGCGTCGCGGCGCTCATGCCGAGGCGCTCGCGGCGGCTGAGGCAGACGGATTCGGGCCGACTTGTGATGCGCTCGGAGCACCCGAGCTGCTGCTCCTCGCGGATGCAGCGCGGTATGCCGGGCGGTTCGAGCGCGCGACCGAAGCGCTCGAGATGATCCGCGCGCGGTTCGCCGGGAGCGATGCCGCCGCGACCGCGGCCTTCGAGCTCGGGCGCATCGCGATGGACATCCAGCGCGACGTCACGACGGCCGGCGATCAATTCGAGACGTACCTGCGGGAGCGACCCGGCGGGAGCCTTGCTCGCGAGGCCCTCGGACGGGCGATCGAGGCGCGGAGCCGGGCCGGCGATCATGGGCGAGCCGAGCGCCTGGCGGTCCGCTACCTCGCGGCGTACCCGGACGGCCCTCACGCGAAGCTCGCGAGGAAGCTGAGCGCGGCCGACGCGGAGCCGGTCAGTCCGTGACGGTGCGGAGCGCGGTGAGCGCCGTCGTGCTCTTGCTGGCAGCGACAGGTCACGTGAGGCGCGCCGAGGCGGCTCCGGAGGCACGACGCGTCGTCGTTGCAGGCTCCGCAGACGACGCGATCGCGACACGCATCCAGAAGGAGCTGACGGCGCTCGGCTTCGAGCCCGTCCGCATGGGCGCGCTCGAAACCTGCGCCCGAAGCGCCGTCATGATGGCGGCACGAGACAGCGAGGCCGCCGCCGCAATGTGCTCGGACGGAGATCAAGTAGGCATCTGGGTGGCCGACGGGGGCACGCTCAGGCTTCGCGATGTCGTGGTGGTACATGAAGAAGGAGACCCGTCGCGCGAGACGACGGCCGTCCGCGCCGCCGAGGTCATGCGCGCAACGCTCGCGATGCGCGACGCGGACGAGGGCGCGGCGAGCGCCGCACCGCCGCCTCCGAGCCCCGCCTCGCCTGCTGAGGACCACCCGCCGGTGGACCGGGACACGTCCGAACGTCCCGCACCGTCCACGCCCGCTGCCCCTTCAGCCAATCGCGCGCCGACGTTTCTCCTGTCGACCGGCATCTCCGGGCTCTTCGGGGTCGATGCGAGCGCCGCAGCATTCTCCGCAAAGACCGAGATCGGCCTCCTCCGTCATCTGACCGCCGCCGCGCGCATCGAATACCCGCTCGGCGGCGCGGAGCTCGCCGGACGAAACTCGCTCTCCGTTGCGCCCGCGTTCGTCGGCGCCGGCTTCGGCGTGCCGTTCGCGGGCCCCGATGCTTTCATCATCCCGCGCGTGGGCGCAGGCGTCGGCTTCGCGTGGGTCGACGCGACGAGGCGCGCGGACACCACGTTCCTCCTGCCGAGCGGCGTCACAGAGACGGCCGAAGCGAGTGACAGCGTGGCGTCGTTCGCCTTCTACGGCGACGTCGGTCTCTCGATGAGGCTGTATCGCGCCTTACGCCTGACCGCGGATGGCGTCCTCGGCGCAACGAGCAGCCGGCTCGTCGTCCGTGACCGCGGCGTTCACGCCGCCTATTGGGGGCAGCCGTTCGGCGCCCTCTCTCTTCGCGTGGAGTTGATGTTTCGATGAGTGCCGGGCGGAGGACGATAGGTGCGGTCGTGAGCGCGGGGGCGTGCGCGTTCGGTGCGTTGCTCGTCTGCGCGTGTGGCGACGTCTATGCGGATCCCGACCCGGAGCCGCTGACCATGGCGGCGGACGCGGGCGTCTTCGGGGACGGGCACGAGGACTTCGGCCGCTTCGCGCTCGTTCGATGTCCGCTGACACGACCGCGGGAGAACAGTGCGTGCAGCGTTCCAGGCTCGGCGTGCGAATACGGACAGAGCGCCGATCCGGCGTGCAACACGACCGTCGCCTGTGAGGGCGCTTCGTTCGAAGCCGCGTGGGTCCCTCGACAGAATGCGGCCTGCTTCGCCGACGCGTGTCCCGCGTCCGGCGATGTCGCCTCGCTCGAGGGCAAACCTTGCACGCTCGACGTCGACGGAGCCCCCAGCACGGACGTCACGGACGCGGACGAGGCGGTCTGCAACATGAGCGACGGCGTGTGCGCCTGCACGACTGGCCCCGGCGGTCCGTCGGCGCACGCGCGTCGTTGGGTCTGCGTGAGGCCCATCTCGGACTGCCCGCCCAACCGTCCGACGCTGGGCAGCCCGTGCGAAGGCTCGTTGTGGTGCGACTACGGCAGCTGCGCGTACAAGCGCGGCTCGGCGATGGAGTGTGTCGAGGGCAACTGGCTCATGGGAGGCGCGTCGTGCGAATGATTTGCAGGTTCGCGCATGCCCGGATCGTCGCTGGGGCAGCGGTGCTCCTGATGGCCCCGGTGATCGCGTGCGAGAGCGCCGCGACCGGATCTTCCTCGGGCGGCGCCGCTGCACTTGCGCCGCCAGATGACCCGTTCGTTGGCTCCCCTTCGACGCTCGGCCACGATGCTCCGTGTCCGGGATATGACCCGCCGCAAGCCGGAATGGCCTGCGACGAAGCGTCCCCGGGCTGGGACCTCACGTGCGAGTACGGCCACGATCTCGACCCGAGCTGCAACGACGTCTTCGAATGCGAGCGCGGCGCGTGGAGCAGCAGGCGCCGCTCGGAATGCTTCGGCCGCTGTCCCGCGAGCATCGACGCGATCGTGCCCGGCACTCCGTGCGTCGACACCACGGTCGGCTGTAGCTACCTCGAAGGGACGTGCGCGTGTGTCCCCGACGACACCGACGGGGGCACGACGAGTGACGGCGGATCGAGCCAGGGCCCGCCGCCCGGCACCTGGCGCTGCGCCCCGCCGCCTGGCGGCGGTTGTCCGCCACAGCGGCCTCCGCTCGGAAGCGACTGCGTCCGCTCGATGACCTGCGACTACGGGTCGTGTGAGCTCTCTCGCGAGCTCGCCTTCACGTGCCACTCGTCGAGTCGGCGCTGGATACGCGACGTCCCGAATTGTGACTGACGCTCGAAAGCTGACCCGTCTTCCCGCCGAGGGGTCACTGCACATCATGGTTGTTGCGAGGTCCGGCGTCACCCGGCCATGTGAGCGAGGAGGAGAAACGACGATGGCAAAGCAGGAATGGATCTCCGAAACTTCGCTATGGAGCCGCAGGGCGCGCTCCAGGCACCTCCTCCTCGGCGTTCCGCTGATCATCGCTGCATGCAGCAGCGCCAGCTCGGATGATGACCCCGTCGGCGCGCCCGTCGTCGTCAGCGCCCCTCGCAGTGGGCCGCAGCCGGACTTCGGACCGCCGACGCAACTGGCGGAGGCGCCGCCGCCGATCAGCGGCGGCACGCTCGCGATCGACAACAAGCGGGGCATCGCGGTCGCGGCTGACCCGGATCGCGATCGCGTCTACGTCGTCGATCTGCCGACGCGATCGGTGCGCCACACCATCTCGCTCGCGCACCGAAGCGAGCCGGGCCGCGTCGCCCTCGACCGCTCGAACCGAGCGCACGTGCTCCTCCGCAACACGGGCGAGCTCGCGACGATCGACCTGGCGACGGGCGCCGTCGAGCTTCGCACCGCATGCACGGCTCCGCGCGGCATCACGTTCGACGCGGCAAAGAACCTCCTCCACGTCGCCTGCATGACCGGCGACCTGCTGACGTTCGCGACGACGGAAGGCGGTCCGATCACTCGATCGTCGCTCGGTCGCGACGTCCGCGACGTCGTGCTCCTCGGCAACAAGCTCATGGCGACGCGCTTCCGTTCCGCGAGTGTCGTCCCGGTCGACGCGAACGGAAGAGCCGAGGGAGACCGTGCCCTCGGCAACTCGAATCTCGCGTGGCGTGCCATCGCTGCGCCGGTCGACCCCGACGCGAACGCCGAAGAAGAGCCGGAGGCCATCGTCGTGACGCAGGAGCCGACCCAGGAGCCGGTCAAACCGGAGCCCGGCGGCTACGGCGGGTCGGGCTCGCTCGTGGACCGATGCTCGGCGCCCGTGGGCGCCGTCGCCACGCGCCTGCACCGCATGACGCGGACGAAGAACATCGGATCGCTCCTCTTGCCGTCGGCGGTCCTCCCGGTCGATGTCGCGACGAACGGCCGCGACATCGCCGTCGTCGCCGCCGGAAACGCGTTCACGAAGAGCCTTCCCCAGCTCTTCGTCGTCCACAAGACCGAGCTCCGCGGCGGCCAGGAAAACTGCGTCGACATGGTCCAGAGCACGGTGCCTGGACAGGCTGTCTCCGCCGCCTTCGACGGCGCGGACGAGCTCGTGGTGCAGACGCGCGAGCCCGCCGCGCTCCACATCATGACCTCCGATCGCCGTCGTGTGTGGAAGACGATCTCCCTCGCAACGGACACACGCGCAGACACGGGCCACGCGATCTTCCACGCGAACGCCGGCGCGAACATCTCGTGCGCCTCCTGCCACGCCGAAGGCATGGACGACGGCAAGACGTGGGAGTTCGTCGGCATGGGGCCACGCCGCACGCCTTCGCTTCTCGGCACGACGCCCGGAACGGAGCCGTTCCACTGGTCCGGCGACATGAAGGACCTGCAGACGCTCGTCGACCACGTCTTCGTCGAGCGCATGGGAGGCCCGAAGATCGACGGCCCGCAGGTCGATCATCTCGGCCACTATCTCTTCACCCTCCCCGCGCCGCCCAAGCTTCGCAACGAGGCGGATGTCCCCGTGCGCGGCAAGGAGCTCTTCACTCAGCGCTGTGGAAGCTGCCACTCGGGACCGCTGCTCACGAACAACCAATCTGTGGACGTCGGCACGGACGGCGTGTTCCAGGTGCCTTCGCTCGTCGGCATCGGGTGGCGAGCGCCGTTCCTCCACACCGGCTGCGCGCAGACGCTCTTCGATCGCTTCGATCCGAGCTGTGGCGGCACGAAACACGGCGACACGGCGGACCTAACGAAGGACCAGATCGCGGACATCGTGGCGTACGTAGAGACGCTGTAACGTCTCCCGCACCTGTCCCGCACGTCTCCCGCAAACTCTCCCGCAGCGCCGCGAACCGCTGCGGGATCTTTGCTTCGCTTACGCGCTCGGCGCGGGCCGTCGCATTCGGCGGCCCGCGTGATTCCTCCTGAAGCGGGGTCCCGACGACGCCACGCGATCACGGGTCGAGGCGCGTGAGCCCGACGAGCGCGTGACCGCGACCCGGCCCGAGATCGTACAGGTGTGCTTCGAGCAGCCCCTTGGCGACGCCGTTCGCGATCGTGACCGTCATGGCAGACCGTGAGCTCGTCGCGACGTGCGGGAGCGTGATGCAGAGCGCGCCTTCGGCCTCGACGGCGACAGGGAGCGTCGATGCTCCGCCCTCGCTCTTGATCGACGCCGTGTAGCGGAACTGGCCCTCGGGGCGCACCGCGCGGCGGCGTGCAAGGTCGGTCCCGCACAGCTTGCCGCCGTCGACGTGCAGGTCGGCGATCGGCGAGAGCCGCGTGAGATAGCGGTCGAGGATCTTCCGCAGCCGCTGCTCGAGCACCTCGGTGAGGAACTCGTCGGCTTCGGGGTTCGTGAACTTCCCGAGCCCGACGAGCGCCCTCAGATCGGCGCGCTCGAACCGAGAGAGAATGCGCGCCATCCACGCGTTGTCGCGCTCGGTCGCGCGGCTGAACGCGGGGTTCGGATACTCGTTGCGCCAGCGTTCCGGGTCGAACTCTTCCCAGTGGAAGTAGCCGAACATCTCCATGCCCGGCGTGAGCTTCTTCCGTTCCCACGGCCGCTCGAGCGCGCCGAACGTGATGAAGTCCGTACCGATGTCGGCCCAGTCGAGCAGGTACGAGTCGCCCATTCGACGCGAGATGCCGTCCCAGTCCCAGAGGCTCCCGAAGCAGTCGCTCGTGTCGAGGTAGTAGTGCTTCACCCAACCAGGCGAGGACTCGGGCCTGTCCTTGTCGACGGCCATCCACGAGTCCATGCTGTTCTGCTCGCGAGCATCGAAGTGGTGCAACCACGCGGCGAGCAAGCGCCCGCCGCGTAGGTCGCGCCGGTTCTCGTGCGGGATGACGTCGTTCGGATCGTCGGCGCGCGTCCCCTCGTACTTGAACGGGCCGAGCAGATAGCCGCCGAGCCACGCGCTCGCCTGGAAGCGCCGCTTGTCGCCGCGCTTGCCCGCCTCGTCGATCACCTTGCCGAGCGCCGCCTTGTCGAACGGGCGCGTGATCCCGTCGTTCGCGGTGACCTTCAGGCCGGGCTTCAGCTCGAACACCGTCGGGTCGACGTACACGACCTGCTCGCACGACGTGTTGAACCCGACGGCATGATAGATGGCCGTGCCGATCGCGGCGGCGGCGCTCGGGCGCTCCGGCTCTTTCGCGAAGTCGGTCTTGAACATGTACTTCTTCTTGCCGCCGATCTTCACGCGGAAGCCGGGTGACGCTCCGTTCGGCTTGCCTTGATCGATGACGTATTCGCCCGGCTGCGCCGAGTCGGGGTCGAGCATGTCTTCGACCTTGCAGGCGCCGCGAACGAGATCTTCTTGCGCGATCTTCCGCACGCCGAGGCGGTTCGTGAACCAGGCCGAATCGGGCACCTCGTCGAACGCGTTGACGTTCGGCGCTTCTTTCGGCGGATCGACGGCGAAGATCTTCGAGACCGGCCGGAACAGTGTGTTGTCGGCGGCGTCCCACGCGAGCGGCGAGACGTACGGCTCCGGCGCACACGAGACGTGGTGCGCCTCCTTCTCGTTCGGGCGCTTCACGCACCGGACGCTGACCGGATCGAGATCGGTGTCCCGCGTGAACGGGGCACGTAGCGGAAACGGCCGCGTCTGTCCCGCGCACCCCGCGCCGGCGAGCGTCGCGCAGGCGACGGTCAATGCCGAGACGCGGAGGACCGAGAGGCGCATGCCGCGCGATTCAACCAGGTCCGAAGGAGCCCGTCACGCTCCCGCAACGAGCTTCCTGACGCCGCTCTCGAACAGGATGACGGCCTTGCCGGGCTCGGTGCCCGTGACGACGCCGACGCCGAATTTCGGGTGCTCCACGAGGTCGCCGCGCGTGAAGCGATCGGTCGCGAGGTACTTACGGCGGGGCTTGCTCTCGTCGGCGACGGCGGCGGCCCAGTCGTTCGTTGACGCGGCGGTCGCCGGCGCAGCCGCGCGCACGCCGAGCGGCTTGCCGTCCTGCGTGCGATCGTGGAGCTCCTTCACGACCTCGCGCTCGTAGCGGCGGAGGCGGATGCCGGCGCGGTCGCGCTCGTCGCGCTTCGGTTCGGCTTCGTCCGCGCCCAGCCTCACGCGGAGCTCCGCGACGGCCTTCGCGTCGTCCCCCTTCGCCGCGCCGAGGAGCGCCCCGCCGAAGGCGACGAGATCGCGAGCGTGCGGGGTCAAGGACTCATCCGCGCCGTCGAGCACCTTCCCCACCTTCTTGAGGAAGTATGCGGGCGACAGGACGTTCACCTCGGCCTTGGGCCCGTCCGACTGTTTGCGCGCCTCGCTGAGCTCGGCATAAGCGTTGAGGAGCAAGAACCGGCGGTCGTCCGGGTACCGCTCGTGGAGGATCGCCCACGCCTCCTCGGTCGTGATGCTGCCGACGTTCCCTCGAGACCAGATGGCCCACGCGATCGCGCGGTCTGGGGAGTCCGCGGTCACGTCAGCTGACTCTTCCTCGAGGTCCTCGAACATGTGGGGCGCATCGTACGGCCGGAAATGCCACATTCAAGGGCAACATCACGCCCCGGAGGCCTTTGGTGCGCGCCATGCGACTTGCGGCGCGCGGCCTGGGATCATCGGAGCCATCGGCCGAAGCGCGCTGCTCCGGCGATGGGAGCAAGCGTCGTCACCCGCGTCGTGCCCTTGAAGATCGCGATGCTGGTGCCGTCCGATCGCGTCGCCGCCCATACCGCAGGACCGGGTCTTCCGGGATGAATCCGCGTGATCTGGACGCCCCATTCCGTCGTGACGCGGTCGGGGCGCAGGGCTTCCCCCTCGAGACGCAGGGCGTCGACGCCACCTTCGGAGCCGCCGATCAGGATCTCGTCGCGCCCGTCGCCCTCGAGATCGCAGGCTGCGATGCTCGTCGCGAATCCCGTCGCCGAGGGCGAAACGAAGCAGGTGAGCTTGGCGGCTTCCGGCTCCGTCGCGCGAAGAACGCAAAGGGCAGGCGCTCCGTCCTGCGTCGTGACGAACGCCGTGTCGCTCAGGCCATCTCCGTCGAAGTCTCCGGTGGTGAGGCGCTCCGCGGGCGTGCGCACCGGCGAAGCATCCACGACCGGATCGAATGCCCCCAGCTCGCCGTTCGCTGCGCCGAGGACGAAGAAGAGCGGTGCGCTCGGGAGCGGCGAGGCGATGGCCACGTCGGAGAACCCGTCGCCGTTGCGGTCGAATGCGCCTGCCGTCGCGAGCGGACCGGTGAGCGCGGGCGCTCCGCCATCGAGACCACCATCCGGACCACCGACGAACTGCAACAGATACTGGAACGGCCCGAAGCCGCGCGCCGTCCCGAAGAACGCAAACCCTGCGGTGCGCGTCGAGACGACGAGATCTCCGCGGCCGTCGCCGTCGATGTCGCCGGCCTCGTGGACTTCGGGCATCTCCTCGAGCGGAGGTGTCGGCACGAGCCCGACACGATCGCTCGCGATCCCGACCGCAGAGCCGGCGACGAAGAGCACGTCGTGCCTCGTGCCGGTTCCCTTGTCCGCGACGACGAGATCGCTGAACCCGTCGCCGTCCGTGTCGATCCCACCGGCGAGGCGCGTTTCGCGACCGCGAAGCTGGAGCGCCGCCAGCGGAGCGCCGGCGCCTTCGAACGCGGTCGAGTCGTCGTTCGTCGCGCGGAGGGGGACCATGTCGAGGAACGTCTCGGCGCCGACGTCGTGTTCGAGCGTCACGACGAGATCGGCTCGTCCGTCGCCGTCGATGTCGACGATCGAGCCGTTCGGGGCGCTGGTCTTGTCCGTCGAAGGACCGCCGCGAACGAGCACCTCCCACGTGACGCTCGGCTTCGTGCCGAACGAAGCGGCCGTCTTGCCGTAGAGACGCCAGAACCAGATCCCGGGCGCGAGGTCCTCCGGCACCGTGAGGTCGGCTCCCGCCGCCTCGAACGTCTTCGTCTCGCCGTCGCATGCGCGCGTGCGGCATACCTCGACGCGCGCGCCCACCGTTCCTCGAGCGAGCTCCCACCGGAACGTCGGACGTGCAGTGCCTACCCACGATACCGAGAGCGGCGCGACTGGACGCGGGGCCGGGAGCGTCTCATCGGGCACGAGCTCGAACGACGGGAACGCGTCGGCCTCTGGCCCAGCGTCGAGAGGAGGACCGCCCGTGAGCCCGTCGAAGCTCGGGGGCGCGCCACACGCGCCGAACGCGAGGACGACGAACGGAGCGACGGCAAACCAGAAGCGCATCACTCCGCGCGTCAGCGGATCGCGGGTCCGAGCTTCTTGAGGAAGGCGTGGCCCGCGATCTCGATCTTCTGCTTCAGATCCGTGCCGCGGAAGACATGGATCGACTTCTGGTCGGCACCGTGGACCGCCCACATCGCGTTCTCCCAGCCCGGACCTCCACGCCCCGGATGGACGACCGTGATGCTGCCTCCGAAGCTGCCGGGGATCGGGGTCGCGACGAAGCCGGTTCCCTGCCACTTCAGGACGAAGATACCCGAGCTCGCTCCCACGACGATCTCGTCGGTGCCGTCACCGTCGATGTCCCCCGCGCCGAGGCTTTGCGCGACATCGTCTGCAGTACCGCTGCCCTTCCAGCACTCGGTGACCGGTCCCTTGTCGACGCCGTAGATGCAGACGTGCGGCGCGCCGTCGATGACCGTCGCGAAGGCGACCGATGACGCACCGCTGCCGTCGAAGTCGCCGGTCGTGAGCGCCGTCGCGCGCGATGGCGTGCCGATCGGACCGAGCGCCACGTTCACGAGTGGGTCGAGGCGATCCGGCGCGCCGCGCGTGTAGCGGATCGGCGAGCTCGCGACCGTCGAAGCGATCACGACGTCGGAGAGGCCGTCGCCGTCGAGGTCGCAGTTTCCGGCGAGCGCAGGGCCGAGCACGTTCGGGTCTTCGTCGCTCGCGAAGATCTGGAGCGACGCGCCTCCGTGTTTGCTCCCGAACGTGCTGAAGCCGAGCCCCGGCAACAGAACGGAGAGATCGCCGTACCCGTCACCGTTGATGTCGCCGGCGAGCTGCAGCGCCGGAAGCGCTTCCGTGAACACGGGCGCGTTGACCCACCCGAGCCGCTGGTCCTTCTCGACATCGAGGCCTTGCGGGCCGCCGTACCAGAAGAAGAGGTGACCGAGGGCCTGCGTCTTGCCGGGCTCGGTCAGCAGCTCCGCGGTCGCGAGATCGGTGAACCCGTCGCCGTCGACATCGATGCCGCCCGCCACGGGAATGTCGGCCGTATCGGTGATGAAGCCGGCGCCGCTGCTTTCGTCGATCGTGAACGTTCCGCCGGGATGCCCGAGGAAGGTCACGCCGCCGGCGACGTCGGGATCGCCCGGCTCTTCGCCGATCGCCTCGTACGTCATCGCGAGATCGGGGATGCCATCGCCGTTCTGGTCGACGACGCCGCCGACCGGTGCGAAGGAGTCTTTTCCGGGCGCGGACGGGCCGCGGACGAGCACCTCCCAGACGATCGCCTTGTCGTCGGCGGCACCTTCGACGCCGTCGTTGCGTGCGCGAAGGCGCCAGAACCAGATCCCCCGCTCGAGATCGGCCGGGGTGTCGAGCTCCGCGCCCGTCGCGACGAACCTCCGGACCTCGCCCTTGAAGTCGCGCGTACGCGACAGCTCCACGACGGCGCCGATCGAGCCCGCACCGAGCGCCCAGCGGAACCGCGGGCGCAGCGTGTTGACCCACGTGACCGATGGCGGTGAGAGATGGCGCGGAGCCTCGAGCGTCGGATCGATGCGGACCTCGCCGCCCGAGTGCGGATTGAGCGAATCGTCGACCGGCGACGTGTCGACGGCAGCGCCGCCGGTCAGATCCTGGAAGCTCGACGGCGTACACGCTGCCGAGAGCGCGGTCATCCCGAGCAGGACTGCACGGAGGACGCGCGCCATCATGATCACTTCAGACGGGCCTTCACGAGCTGGAAGTACCGATGCGCAACACCACTCGCGCGGGCCGCCTGCGTGACGTTGCCGTTGTGGCGCGCGAGGACGCGTTCGACATAGCGGCGCTCGAATTCGGAGACGACGCGTTCGCGCGCGGTCGGGAACGGCAGGTCCTCCTCGATGACCGCGCTCAAGAAGTCGAGGCCCTGCTGCTTCGCCTCGTCCGAACGGTACGTCGGTCCGAGCTCGCCCATGGTCATGCGCGCGAGCACGGCGCTCCGGAGCTCTCGCACGTTGCCCGGCCACGGGTAGTGCTCGAAGCGCGGGAGGAAGTCCTCCGGGAGATCGCCCGCCGCATTCGCGGACGGGGCGAGGTCCTGCCAGAAGTGCCTCGCGAGGATCGGGACGTCGCCGTCGCGCTCGCGCAGCGCGGGCAGCTCGATGCGGCCGGCCGCGAGGAGGAAGAACAGATCGTCGTCGAAGCGCCCCTGGGCGACGTCGCGGTCGAGATCGCGCCGCGTGGCGGCGACGATGCGGACGTCGCGGACCGTGCCCATGGTTTCGCGCAACGTTGCCTGGACGTCGCGAGGGAGGTTCCCGATCTCGTCGACGAAGAGGACGCCGCCGCGCGCCTGCTCGAGCAGCCCGCCCGGACCGAAGAGCCGCTGGGCGAGCTCGGCGACGGGAATGGTGCTCGACTCGAGCGTGATGAACGGACCGTCGGTCCGGCCGCTCGCGCGATGGAGCTCCTCCGCGACGAGCTCCTTGCCCGTTCCCGCTTCGCCTTCGACGAGCACGGGCCGATCGCTTCCCGCAAGCTGCGAGAGCGCGGGATAGAGCCGCCTCATCGCCGGCGACTCGCCGACGATGCGCCCGAACGAGGTCGTCTGACCGAGGTCGGCCGCCCGTGCCTCTCCGCGCTTGACTGAGAGCACGGACGAACCGATGCGGATCGCCTCGCCGCCCTGGAGCGCGGCCTCCTTGATGAGGACGCCGTTGACCGTCGTGCCGTTCGTCGATCCGAGATCGAGGACGACGAGCTTCGTGTCCGTCACGGAGAGCGCGGCGTGACGGCGCGAGACCTCCCGATCCGTCAGGCGGATCGTGCAGACGGGGCTCTGCCCCAGAAGCGCGCGGGTCGGCCCCGTGGCGTCGAGCGAGGTGACGAGCCCGGCATCGGGGCCCTCCACGACGGTGAGCACGAAAGCGGAGCCCGCGACGGGCGGACGCGAGAACCGCGTGCGCCGAACAGTGGCCATCTCTCCGGGTTTGGTCATGGTTGGGCGGTTCATCGTAACCTACCTATTCGACGAGACAGAGCGCAGCGAAGCCGCGGTCGCTCCAAGAGGATTCGGGGAGCGTCCGGTCTTCGACGTCGTGGAAGAGACGACGTAGGTGGCGGCGGCGACGACGAGCGCACCAATCCCCACGCCGAGCGAGACGTTGCGGAGGACCAGCCGATCGCTGAGCGCGTCGCGGTCGGACTGCGAACACCACGGAGCACACGTATTTCCGAGCTCGTTTGCGCGATCCGTCATGTCGAGGTGCATCAAAAATGCGCCGCCGAGCGCGAGGACACCGGTCGCCGCGAACGCGACGGGGACGACCGGGAACGAGGAGCCCTCGGTCTTCACCGGCTTCGCCTCGGCACGCGGGATGACGAACGTGCCGGTGACAAGACGGTTCTTCTCGCCCTCGCGGGCGACGACCTTCACCTCGACGTGGCCGCTGCCGGGACGCTCGAAGCGGGCCACGTGCGGCCCGGGGTCTACCGGGATGGCGCGGCCGTCGAGGCCCGCGTCGAGCCGCTCGCCGTCGAGCATCACCTTCGCGTCGGTTGCATCCTTGCCGTCGACGCTCGCCGAGAGGACGAGGGTGGGCAGCGCCTCGTCGACCTCGCGCAGGCCCTTCGAGCAATCGTCGCGGACCATGTCCGGACACGCTTCGTGCGAGCACATGACGTAGCTCGCGCGCGACTCGAGGAGCTTCCGCCCGGCACGAGACACCTGGGCCTTGTCGAGCGCGGCGACGCAGGCCGCCTTGTCGGGGACCGTCGACTCGGCACGTGCGCGCGTCGGCGCACCGAGGATCGCCACACACCCGAGCGCCACGCTCACGATGCAGCGCTTCAGATACATTCGACCTTGTAGTGTTTGTGCCCCGCAGAATCGATCGTGTACGGGATCTTGCAGCTCGGCCTGGGCTCCTGCGCCTCGGCCGCGCCGGTGGGCACTTCGACCTTCGCCTCGACGACGGCGGGCTTCGCGGTCGCGACGGCGCGCGGCAGCGGACGTGACGTCCGCGCGACGGTGCGTGCTGGCGGCGGCGCGGCCGGCTGAGGCGTCTCGACGACGAGGGCGACCGGCTGCGACACGACGGGAGCGGTGACGGGCGCCGGCTCCGCGACGGCAGTCGTCGTCGCGGCGGTCGTCGTCACGGCGCTCGTCTGGGCAGCTTCGCTCTTCGCCACGCGTGCAACGGCGATCCCGGCGACCGCGAACGCGAACGCGGCGACGCCGATGGCGAACCGCGTCGTCCGCGCACCGCGAGGCGCTGCTGCCGGCGCCGGTCGCTTCGCGGACGGTCGGAGCATGCTCGCCTTCTCGAGGATCGCGAGCATCGTCGTGGCCGCTTCCATCTCGTCGACGACGCGGACCTTCCTCGCCGACGGGATCTCGCGCGGCTGGACGTACTGGCGGATCCACGCAGAGACCTGGGTGCGCGTCGGCAGCTTGACGACGGCGGCGATCGCCTCCGCCATCGCGAGGGCGCTCTCGTAGCGATGGCTTGCCTCGCGCGAGAGCGCCTTCATGACGATGGCGTCGATCTCCACGGGGAGCTCCGCGACGCGCGAGCTCGGCCTCGCGATCGGCTCTTCGCTGATCTTCCGGACCAGAGCGGTCTCGCTCGGCCCCTCGAAGAGACGCCCGCCGACGAGGGCTTCCCAGAGCGTGACGCCCGCCGCGTAGACGTCGACCTTGTGATCGATCGCTTCGCCAAAGAGCTGCTCCGGCGGCATGTACGGGATCTTGCCCTTGATCTCGTTGTCGTTCGAATGATGCGTGTTCTGGCGCGCCCGGGCGACGCCGAAGTCGAGGACGCGCGCCAGGCCGTCGACACCGACGAGGACATTCTGCGGGGAGACGTCACGATGCACGATCGCGAGCGGTGCTCCCTCGTCGTCCGTGGCCTGATGCGCCTCGTGCAGCCCGAGCAAGACATCGTGCACGATCGCGCATGCGATAGGGATCGGGATGCGGACGCCCTTCTTCGAAGCTGCGCCGAGGAGATGCGCGAGCGACGCGCCTTCCACGTACTCCATGACGAGGAGCAGGTGGCCGTCCTCGTGGACGATGTCGAGCGTCGGGACGATGTTCGGATGACGTAGCCGCGCGGTCAGTCGGGCTTCATCCATGAACATGTTCGAGAAGCTCGGGTCCTTCGCGAACTGCGGATGCATGCACTTGATCGCGACGAGACGCGAGAACCCCATCGGGCGCCGCATGCGCGCCAGATAGACGGTCGCCATGCCTCCGCTCGCGACCTCGCCGAGCAGCTCATAACGTTCTCCGTCACGAAGGGTCCCATGCGAGTCCAAGGTCACTGCCGCTCCCATCCTTCCTCGAAGGCGCCGCGTTCCAGGTGCAGATCGAGCAAATGAGGTGCCGCAACAGCCGAGAACGACGTTGCGAGCCGAGCAACCAGGATTTCCGAGCGATGCGAGGTGGTGCCGATGTAGGCAGAGTCGCGACCAGGCTCGCCTTCGACGCGCCACCGGTGTCACCCGGATCGAGCGCTCCATCGTCGAACGCGCGCGCCGACGATCCATGATCGGATTCATCGCAGGGGGGCCTCGTTGACCAGGCGGCCCGCCGCGCGCGCTGCGGTCGCGCCGTGATCCCGTGATCCCGTGATCGCGCTGCGGGGGCGCTCGTCCCCGCGCGGAACGCCCGCATTGATCCGTGAGGTCCGGGCCTTAGGTAGGGAGGACCATGGCCACGCGTTGCAGCATCCTCGCGGCCACCGTCGCGCTCGTCGCGGCCTTGGTCGCAGCGACGGCGTGCTCCTCGTCACGCTCTCCCTCTCCGGGGAGCTCGAGCGAGGAGACGTTCGCGACGACGATCGAGCCGCTCGTCCAGGAGAAGTGCCAGTCGTGCCACCGCGAGGGCGGCATCGCGCCATTCCCGCTGGTCACGTACGAGCAGCTGAAGGAGGTCGCGCCCTTCGCGAAGGACCTCGTCGCCCGACGCGAGATGCCGCCGTGGGGCGCCGTCGACGACCCGAGCTGCGACGTGCGTCACGGGTTCAAGGGCGATCTCAGCCTCTCGCAGGAGCAGATCGACACGTTCGTTCGCTGGGTCGATCGCGGGATGCCGCGCGGCGACCCGGCGAAGATCAATCCGCCGCGCTCGAAGTTCGAGCCGCTCGGCCTCGTCGACAAGACGGACGCGTTCGACGTCGCACCGGACCACGTCGTGGCCGGCGGCGCAGAGGACGACATCCGTTGTTTCCCGGTCGATCCGGGGCTCAATGACGTCGACACCTGGGTCGCCGAGAGCATCGTCGTCCCGGCCGATCCCAAGGTCGTCCACCACGCGCTCGTCTACCTGGACCCGGGACACGAGGGCATTCAGAAGGCCGGTGGCGAGCCTAGCTATTCGTGCTTCGGAGGCCCAGAGCTCACCGACCCGCGGCTGCTCCTCGCATGGTCGCCCGGCGGCACCTCGACGTCGTACGGCGACGACACGGCGCTCCGGATCCCGAAGGGCGCGCATCTGGTCGTGCAGGTGCACTATCACCCGCTCGCGGCGCCGACGACCGGACGCCTGAGCGTCGAGGTGAAGACGATCCCGCAGGCGCCCGTGCACATCGCCGAGTTCGTTCTCATCGGCAATGCGGAGAACGCCCAAGATCGAAGATCGCGCCTGCTGCCGGGCCCCGATGATCCCAAGAGCGGCCCGGAGTTCCTCATCCCTTCGAACGCGAAGAACCACGTCGAAGCGATGGAGGTCGTCATCCCCGTCGGCCTCCAGCGCGCGCGCCTGTCCGCCGTCGGAGCGCACATGCACTGGGCCGGCGTGGGGATGAAGGTCGAGGTCGATCGCAGGGCGCCAGAAGGCGATCCGGCGCACGAGTGCCTGCTGAACGCGGTCTATGACTTCGCGTGGCAGAGAACGTATGCGTACGACGCGGCGTTCGATCAGACGCCGATCGTGCGTGCGGGCGACAAGATCCGCATCACCTGCATCTACGACAACACGAAGGACAACCCGTACATCGTCCGCGCGATGAACGAACAGCGGCGAACGACGCCTGCTCCGATCCGCCTCGGCGGTACCAGCGCGGACGAGATGTGTCAGGCGATCCTCGTGCTCGTCGAGTGACGTGGACGTCGGCAGCTCCGTTGGAGCGTGCTGCGCCGTCGTCTTTCGCCTCGCCCCGGCCGGATTCCCATCGCACGCCGCATGGAGAACGACGCACGACAACGGAGATCTTCGAGGCTCGGATGTTGCTCTTCGACAGGCTCATGGCTGGCCCTCGCGTGGCGGCGATCCTCGTGCTCGGACTCGCTGCCTGCAGCTCGCACGATCCAACGGCGAGACCGCCGGTGGTCGATCTCCGCGCGGATGCGAACCGCGATGGCGAGGTTCGGTTCGACGACGACGCGGACAAGAGCGGCACCGAATGGAACGCATCCATCGGCCCGGTGTTCCTCGCGAACATCGACGACGACGCGGGACGCTGTACCGCCACCGGCGAAGACGACTACGCGCTCGCGCGGTGCAACGACGCGGAAGACGAGATCGTCAACGGCGAAGACGATGTCCGCGATCTCGCGCGCATCGCAACGCGCCCTGGGACGCAGCCTCCAGGCGCGACCGGTCGGATCGCGATCAGTCCGGACGAAGCACGGGCCGTCGTCCGCCTCTTCCAGAAGACGGGGCCTGGTGCGGCCGACTTCCGTGTCGTGAGCCAGGACACGGTGTTCGCGCAGGACGAGCTCGAGCGTGGCCTCGACCTCGCGATCGAGGGGAAGGACATCGTCCGCGACACCATCCGCTGGGACGGCTTCGTCGATCTCCGACTCACGGTGACCTCGAGCGCCGGCACCGCGACGGACACGATCCGGATGCGCATCGCGCCGGTGCTCACGTATCACCACCTGCTTCCGGCCGAGACGGTCTGGATGCCGGACATCCCGACGCTGCGCCACCAGAAGATGCACGACGATCTCCAGAAGGCATGCGCCGCGGGGGGCCTCCCGCCGCCGCAAACGCTGGACGTGAAAGATCAGTGGACTCAGGACTTCTTCGAGCCCGCCTTCATGACGATGCCAGGGCCCGGCGGCACGCAGCACGCCATCCGGGTGAACTACCGCTCGGCGAACGTGTTCGACCCCGACCGCAAAGGAAGGCCGCTACGCGACGCGGGGCAGGTCGTCTTCAGGCTGCGCGGCAAGGACGTCGCCGGCGTGCAGCAGTTCGATCTCGGCCACGATCCGGAGATGGACACGCTGAACTCGTTCGGCAACTGGGAGACGGTGCCGCCCTACGAGAAGGACGGCGTCGCGTTTCCTTTCGGGCGCATGCTCCGCGGCTCGGCGAGGCACTTCTACCCCGATCGGACGTTCACGCGGATGGTGGAGGCGCAAGGTCAACAGCCGCCGATCGAGATCGACACCTCGTGGCTCTACGTCGGTCACGTCGACGAGACGGTGTCGTTCGTGAAAGCGCCGACGCCGCGCGGGTGGATGCTGCTCGCGAACGACCCGCGCCTCGCGAAGACGATGCTGGAAGAGCAGTCGCGCGCCGGCAACGGCAGTGTGCGGATGTTCGTCGGCATGACGTGGCTCGACAAGCGTGTCGGCACGCTGCCAGCGGAGACCACGATCGACGAGGTGCTCGCGAGCTCCGAAATCATGGAGGCCAGCGCCGAGGCCGCCGTGGAGGTCGATGCGCAGCTCGAGATCCTGAAGCGCGAGATCGGCCTCAGCGATGACGAGATCATCCGCGTCCCGTTCCTGCACACGCTACAGGCTGGCAAGTCGGTCGCTTACCAGCCGGCGCTCGTGAACGGCCTCTACACATCCGACACGCACTTCGCCGCCCCAGAGCCGCACGGCCCGGTGATCGACGGCAAGGACATGTTCAAGGCTGCGTTCGCCGAGTCGCTCGGTCGGCTGGGGATCACGGTCGACTGGGTCGAGGACTGGGACGCGTATCACCGCATCTTCGGGGAGGTGCACTGCGGGACGAACGCGACACGGCGGACCCCCGACGCCCGTTGGTGGGAGAGCGGACGATGAAGACTCGCTCGATGCGCGTGCTGGCCATCTCGTGTGGCTTCTTGCTGGGCACGTTCCTCACTGCGGCGCAGCCGGTCGCGGCTGCTCCGCCGGCCCGCCCATCGCGGGTCCAGTTGCCGGCGCAGGACCTCGACGGGCTTCGGCAGGAGGTCGCTCGAGCACGCGCACACGACGCTCGACCCTTCGCAGAGGTGGCGAACCTCGTCGCGCTCGCTCCCGACTTGAACGCCGCGGCTCGTGCACGGAGAGCGCCGATCGCGCTCGCGATCGCGAGGCTCGGTCCGAGCGCGCTCCTGCCCGCTCTCGAGCTCCTCGCCGTCGAACCGGCGCGCACGCCACCGGTCGTGCGGCGAGAGCTGATCGAAGCGGCAGGCCTCTTCCGGGATCCACGCGCCCTCCCGGTCCTCTCGGCGATCCTCGACGACGCCGACGAGGACTTCGAGACGACCCGCTCGGCCGCGGAGGCGATCGCGCGGGTCGGAGGCGACGCGGCAGCCGATCGGCTCGTCGCGACGCTCGAGCGCGCCACGGGAGATCGAGCCCGTGCCGTCATCAGCGGTATGGGCGAATGCCGCCGTGCGCATGTCACGCAGACGATCGCCGAACGTCTGCGAACCGCGCCGGACGAGGCGACGGTACGTGCCGCGATCCGCGCGCTCGGGCGCGCCGGCAATGCGTGGGCATGGCCGACGCTTCGAGACCGCGGGGACGAGCAGCAAGTCCGCGCCACGTCGGCGAGGGCCCTCGTGGAAGCGTTCGTCCGACACGACGGCGACCTGCGCATCGCTGCATCGAACGCGCTCATGCTCGTGGATGCGCCCGAGACGCCGGCGCTGGTCGCGTCCGCGAAGAAGACGGCTAACGCGGAGACTGCAGGCGCGCTCGATGCGCTCGCCGCACGCTTCGCGCGCAACCCAGCACGGACGCCTTCGTCACGCTCGCGCTGACGCCGTCACGCGCCAGAGATCCCGGCCGCCTCGCGTTCGACGAGCAGTGCGCACTGATCGGCTACGGTCTTTGCGAGCGCGAGATCGACCGCCGGCTCCGTCGCCATCGCATAGTCGAAGAAGAGTACGCCGACGACACGTCCGTCGACGGCCATGGGGGCGCAGACGGCTGCTTGGATCCCCCGACGTTCGAACCACCCTTCCTCTGCGCCCGCCGCGCTTGCGGACGTGAAGTGGCAGGGCTCGTTCCGGGAGATCGCGCGCGCCACGTTCGGCCATTGCTCGAGATCTGCGACGAAGCTCGTTCGCGTCCAGTCCCAGCCGACGAGCGCACCGTGAAGCTGCTTGCCGTCGGAGCCGATCAAGAAGATCGATGCTGCCGTGGCGCCGAGTGCGTCCTTGGCGTGCTGGACCGCGGAGCGGATCGTCGCCGCTTCATCGCGCTCCGCCGTCATGTCACGCGCAAGGAGCAGGAACAGGTCCGCCATCCGACCTTCATGGACCTCTTCGGACGAGTCTCGCGCGAGGACGAGGACACCGCCGCCCTCGGGACCGAGCGCGCGGACCGGAACGAGGGTGAACGTCACGTACCGACGCATCGGCGACGGCTCCTCACCACTCGTCGCGGGCATCGCCGGCAAGAGCACGTTCGGAAGACGCACGGAGCGTCCGGTCGACATCACCGCTTCGAGCGTGGCCTTCGGTATTGCCTCCAGCGAAGGCACGTCCGAACGCGTTCTCCCCACGACCGAGGGTTCTGCCAGGATCGCGTCATAGGCCGCGTTCGTCATGACATGCACCCAGTCGCTGGCTCGGAGGAGCGCAATCCCGAGCAAGTCGCTGTCTAGAAGCGACTGGACGATGGCGCGCGCGACCGCATCGTCGACGGTCAGCGGTTGTGGTGGCGCGCTGGAGAGGGAGGGGGACGTCGAGCCGATCATGAGAGCTTCGACGGAGCAGCGTTCGTGCCGGCGGCGCTCACGTCATTCCTCGGCTGACCACCTTGCGCCAGGCGCGGCGAGCCTCGGCGGTCGTGAGCTGAGCGACGCGCTCCAGCTCCTCGGGCCCCGGGCCAGGCAACTCCCGCTGCTGCACGGCTCTCCGAAGCGCTCCGCCGGCGCGGGCGCGAGCTTCCGAGAGCGTGCCCGGCCAGGCGCCGTCGATCTCGCGGCGCTCCCGGACGAGCTCGCGGTGGACCTCCTCGATCCACACGCGCGCGGTCTCGACCGCGGCCTGTTCGACGAGAAGGTCGCGGATCGACTGCCTGGAGGTCATCGCGACGGGCTCGCGATCTCTTCGGCGAACGTCAGCTTCTTGCGGGCATTCCGGAGGCGCTCGAGCGCCTCTTCGATTGCGGCGGACACCACCTTCTCGGCGCGTGGCGAGACGCGTAGGTCTGCCAGCACCGCCTCCAGACGAGTCTCCGCCTCTGCGACGTCGGTGCGTGCCTGCTCGACCCGCGCTCGCGCGGAGGCCAGCGCCCCTGCTTCGGTCGTCTCGTCAGACTGCACGGACTGCCGCCATGGCTGCGATGACCTCCGCCCAGTCGATGTCGGGCTGGAAGCCGTCTTCTTGCCGCTCCCACGCGGTCGCGATCTCCTTCAGCGCGAGCGCGCGCGTGGAGCACGTGCCGCTCGTCATGTGGAGCTTCGTCGGTCCGGCGATCGACGCCTCGACGCGCCACTGCTCTCCAAGCTCGATCGCGCCTTCGACGGGGAAGACCCTGACGGTGAGCGCCGTGCCTCGGCAGTCGAGCTCGTACGCCATGTTCTGACGTTCGCGGAACTGCAGCGTCATGCGCACGCGGGCGGCTGCGGCCCGCGACGGCTGACGTTCGTCGCCCTCGCTGGCAGCAGGGTTCACGCGCAGCGGCCGCTGCTCGAACATGGCGCCATCGAGTCGATCGACCGCAGCGCGGGCGTCTTCGCCCGTCGCCATCGTGACGAACGCATAGCCCCTCGCTCGACCGCTCGACCGATCGACGGCCATGTGCACGTCCGTGACCGAACCGTGTTGCGCGAAGCGCCTGCGCAGCGCTTCGGTGCTGGCGTCTTCACCCAGATTCCCGACATAAAGTCTTGCGTTCATCGCCGCTCTCCTTCGCGCCCGGTCACGGTGGAACGCGCATCACGAGCAGCACGGACGCCAATCGCTCGCGCTCTCGTCGACGAAGTTAGCGAGCGAAAAGCGATCGCTCCGGAGAGCGTCGCTCGCGTGCAACGATGTCGGTGAGCCTTCAGCCTACGCTCAAACGCGAAACACGCAAGCGGCGTGCGCGCCGCGCCGCACCTCGAGAACGTGACCGAAGCGTGACTCCCGATCGAGCAAGCACGCGTGACGCCGCATCGTCGACGTGACACGTTCGACGCGTCAACGTGTCACTTCGCAACCGTCGCGCGAGGTAAATCGCCACACCGCGTTCGAGGTCGCGCTACGTCGTCGCAAGGCTCAGGCGCAGGCCGGTGCCTGGGAATGCAAGCTGCAACGAGGGGTATCCATCATGAAGGGGACCGCGACGAGCCAGCCGACACCGGAGCGAGAAGCGACCGACGACCGGCTGCGCACCGAACGACAGCGTACCGACGACGAGCTCGCGAAGACGCGAGCGGAGCACGACGTCGATGTCGACCGGATGCTGAACGAGAGCCGCGTTCGCATGGACCGCGTGACGATCCAGACCCGAAAGGCGGCCGACGCCACCCGCGAATCGTACAGCGCGCCCGGCCGCGAAGAACGCGTGCGCGCCGAGCACCACGAGGACGCCGTCCGGGACGAAGAGCGCAAGAGGCAGGACGAGAGGCTCGCCCAGGAGCGCGCCTCGCTCGAGCGGGATATCTCGGATCTGTTGACGCGTGAACGCGGCGAGACGGATGAGCGCCTCCTGCGAGAGCGGATGCGAGCCGACATCGAGATCGGCTCGCGTGACGACACCCTCGCCATGGTCAGCCACGACCTCCGCGGCATGCTTCACGGGATCATGATGAGCGCCGCGCTGCTGAGGACCGTCGTGACGGACAAGCCCGGGGGCGAAGCCGTAGGGCGCGAGAGTCTTCGCATCGAGCGCTACGTCGTCCGGATGAACAGGCTCATCGACGACCTGCTCGATGTCGCGCGGATCGAGGCCGGCAAGCTCGAGCTCACGCTCGAGGTGGACCATGCGGAGAGGATCCTCGACGAGGCGGTCGACACGGCGCTCCCGGTCGCCGAAGGCCGCGGTATCCGACTGACACGTCGCGAGCAGGTCGAACCGATACGAGGACGCTATCGCTTCGACCGCGCGCGGATCCTCCAGGTCCTCGCGAACTTGATCGGCAACGCGATCAAGTTCACGGGAGCCGACGGGCGCATCGAGGTCGGCGTCGAAGAGGTCGACGAGCGGCTTCGCTTCACGGTCTCGGATACGGGCTCGGGCATCGAGGAGGAGAAGCTGGGCCGCATCTTCGAGCGCTTCGCGCAGGGCGAGCCGCGAAGCCGGACGGGGCTCGGGCTCGGCCTCTACATCTCGCGCTGCATCGTGGATGCGCACGGTGGCCGGATCTGGGCCGAGAGCCGCCCGGGCGTAGGAAGCACGTTCTACGTCGCCCTCCCCGCTGCGCCGGCCAGTACCCCAACCCCCTGAACGAACCGAGCGCGTCAAACCGGCAAGCGAGCATCCGTACGCCTAGGTGCTCGCGTACGCGACGCGATCGCGCCGCTCGAACTGTCGAGCGGCGGAACGGCGACGACGATGGCGGGCCACGAGCTTACGCACCTCCTCGGCAAACAGCACCGGGCTTGCCGCTACGGCAAGGATGCCGAGCTCGTCGAGCGGAAGCGCTTCAGTGTGGAAGAGGACATTGCCGACGGACGTGTAGAGCGCGCCAGCGTGGAAGAGCATACCTGCACCGATACCGGCGAGCAGCCACTTGTCCCGCAGCGTCGAGAGGCTCAGCGCAGATCGTAGCTCGGAGCGGCAGTTGAGGGCGTTGAACCACTGGCACATCGCGAGGACGGTGAAGGCCTCGGCTCGCGCCACGGCGACGGGCGTACCTTCCTGGATCCGAAACGCGAAGAAGCCGAGCGTTCCCAGGATCATCGAAGGCACCATGATCGCGACGCGCCGGAGCAGTGGACCAGTGAGGAGCGGCTCGTCGGTCGGAATCGGCGGGCGACGCATCACGTCCTCGTGAATGGTTCCGACGACGAGAGGCAGCGCGACTGCGCCGTCGGTCACGAGGTTGATCCACAGGATCTGGACGGCCACCAAGGGCGTCGGAAGCCCGAGCAGCAGCGCGCCGAGGAGGATCAACACGCCGGCGACCGCCGTCGAGACGAGATACAGCACTACCTTCTTCAGCTTCAGGTGAACGGCGCGACCTTCCTCGACGGCGCCCACGATCGTGGCGAAGTCGTCGTCCGTCACCACGACCTTCGCAGCCAGCTTCGCGACCTCCGTGCCGGTGATGCCCATCGCAATTCCGACGTCCGCCGTCGCGAGCGCGGGCGCGTCGTTCACGCCGTCACCCGTCATTGCGACGACCTCGTCTCGTGCCTGGAGCGCCTTCACGATCCGGAGCTTCTGGGCAGGATGCACGCGAGCAAAAACGGAGACGCTCGAGAGCGCGGCGGTGAGCTCCTCGTCCGAGAGGCGCGCGAGCTCTCGCCCGTCGATCACACAGTCGTCGAGGCTGGCGATCTGCAACTGACGAGCGATCGCCAGCGCGGTTGCGGCGTGGTCGCCGGTCAACATGATCACCCGGATCCCGGCGACACGACACCGTGCGACGGCGTCGCGTGCCTCTTCGCGCGGAGGATCCATCTGCCCCGCCAGCCCGAGCAGCGTGGCCTTCCCTCGAAGCGCATCGAAGCCGCTGCCGATAATACGCGGCTCGCCCGGCACGACGGCAACAGCGAGCACGCGGAGCGCCGCTGACGCCATTTCCTCCGCAACGGCGAGCATACGTTCGCGTTCGGAGTCCTCGAAGCGCCGTGGCCGGCCTGCCGTCTGGACGTTGGAGCAGAGGTCGATCACGAGCTCGGGTGCACCTTTCACGATCGTGACTCCACCCGATGCTCCATGGTGGTACGTCGCCATCATCTTCGTGGCTGAATCGAACGGCACCTCGCCCACCCGCCGATAGGTGGCGCGCGTCTGGTCTGCCTGAACCCCGGTCTTGGCTGCGAACGTGAGCAACGCAGCCTCGGTCGGATCGCCGATCGCCTGCCAGGCCTCGGATTCGCTCGTCGGCGGCGCGAGCCGCGCGTCGTTGCACAGGACGACGGCCTCGGCGAGGGCCCGAAGGTCGGCGTCGGCGCTCGCGTCGAGACCGCCCGCGGCTCCCTCCCCGAGCGCAGCCGGCGCGTAGCCGATTCCACCGACCTCGAGCGTCGGACGCCCCGCAAAGCAAACCGACGTGACGCTCATTTCGTTCTTCGTGAGCGTCCCCGTCTTGTCGCTGCAGATGACGGTCGCGGATCCCAACGTCTCGACGGCACCGAGACGCCTCACCAACGCGCCTCGCCGTGCCATCTGCTTCGCGCCGAGGGCGAGCGCGACGGTAACCGCGACGGGCAGCCCTTCTGGGACCATTGCGACGAGCTGGCTCGCAGCGATCATGAGAATCTCGCCCATCGGAACGCGACGGAGCAGCCCGATCGCGACCACCGCCGCGCTCATCACGACACCGCCGTAGAGCGCATGGTGCCCGAGGTCCGCCATGCGCTTCGCCAGCGGTGTCGCAGGCTCCTCTGCCGTCAGAGTGAGGGCCGCGATCTTGCCGACCTCCGTCGCCAGCCCCGTGGCGACGACCACCGCACGGCCTCGACCCGAAGCGACCTGCGTGCCGGCGTAGACCATGTTGCGGCGATCGGCGAGGGGCGTGTCGACGGCCTGCGCCGGCGTCTCTTTCGACGTCGGCAGGGATTCGCCCGTGAGCGCGGCCGCCGCCACCTGGAGCGACGCCGCTTCGACGAGCCGCGCATCCGCTGCGATGGCGTCACCTGCCGCGAGCACGAGAACATCGCCCACGACCAGGTCGCGCGCGAGGACGAGCTGCTCGTTCCCGTCGCGAACGACGCGTGCGTGGGACGCCGACAGGCGCCGTAGCGCTTCGAGCGCTCGCTCTGCACGCCCCTCCTGGACCGCACCGAGCAGCGCGTTCAGAGCGATGATCGCGACGATGACGAGCGCATCCGTCCGGTGCCCGAGCACCAGGGCAAGGGCAGCCGCGGCGACGAGCAGGTAGACGAGCGCGTTGCGCAACTGCCGGAGAAGCACGAGGACGAACGGAGCCCGCGCCTTCTCCGGCAGGACGTTCGGACCATGGCGCAGCAGCCGTGAAGCAGCCTCCTCCGAAGTAAGCCCCGCGTCGACGTCGGCGGTCGCTACGTCGGCGGCGTCCGAGGCCTCGAGCGCATGCCATACGGCCGTCTTGGGCGGCAGCTCGGGACCTCGAGTGGACATGGCTGCGTGCTCCTGCAGGAGAGGGGGCGTCGCGTGCGGTGCACCATCCGTTCCGTTCAGGCCGTCCGTGCCGAACGCGGATGTCGCGACCAAAGCGCTGCCATCTCGGGCGCTCTTTGCGAGCACTCGAGCGCGACGCGCTCCTTCAGCGAACAGCAGCGCTGAAGCCCCACCGATCTCGCGGCGCTGCCGGACATGAGGACGCGCGCATCTTCGGGAGGAGGAGGAGACCGAGCGAGCGCAGGTGAGTCGCCTGGACCGCGCCCCCGACGGCCGAGTCGTGTCCAGCATTGTGGACAGGGCGCGGACATGGCGAGGACTGGCGTGGACATGGCTCCATCGTCGATCTTCTCGATCGTCGGAAGATCGCGGCAGACGGTCGGTCGGGCATGCTCTTCGCTTGAAAGGGGGGGGATGCTGCATGCCGTGATCGTGGGCGTCGGGGCCTACACGGACCCGAAGATCAAGCCGCTGGAGTTCGCGCGCGCCGATGCCGAGGCGATCGCGGCGACGCTCGGCGAGCGCGCGGATCGCGAGCGGCACCTGACGCTGCTCGTCGACGAACGTGCGACGAAGGCAAGGATCGCCCGCGTCATCACCGACGAGCTGCCGCGGATCGTGCGACCGGAGGATACGGTCCTCCTCTACTTCGCGGCGTACGGAAGCCCGGAGATCGAGGTCTACAACTCCGAGCCGTCGATTCATCTCGTGGTTCACGACACCGTGCACGCTCGCCTGCACGCGACGGCGATCAACATGGTCTCGGAGCTCAGCTCCTGGGTGCGCCGTCTCCCGGTCAGGCTCGTGACGATCATCCTCGACGCTGCGTTCAACGGGATGCCGGGCGGCCGTACGTTCGAAGGACCGGGCCTCTGGAGCGGCCCTCGCATCCGCAGCCTCGATCGCATCTCGCTCGGTCGCGTCGCGGTCGGCGGGCACTTCGCGCTGCTGAGCGCGTGCCGCGAGAAAGAAGTGGCGCGAGAGGCGCCGGCCTACGGGCACGGGGTCTTCACCCATCACTTGATCCGGGCGCTCCGGAGCCCCGAGCTCGACGATCGGATGGTGACGGTCGCGATGCTCCACGCCTCCGTCGCCGACGCCGTCCGCTCCAGCACGAACGGCGACCAGGTCCCTGCGCTCTACGGAGGCGGCGTGGGCCTCCCCCTGTTTCGGGTCGACCGCCGTACGAGCCGGATCCCCGACCGCCTATGAAGGGCGGTCCGCCGAAAAATGACGCACATCCGATGTCCTGTCCGGTGGAACCAGCTGTCCACTCGAGTGGACAGCTGAGGATTTCGTCCGCATCGACTTTACGCCGCGCCGGTGTTGCGTACGCTCGGGAACGTGGGGTCGAGATCGGAATGGACGTCGCGGCGCTGACCGCCGAACGCGACCTGTATCGCAAGCTGCTCGACCTCGGCGACAGCGAGCGGATGGATGCGTTCCTCTCGGAGGCCCTCGCTCTCATCCTCCGGACGAGCAAGGCTCGACGTGGCTACATCGAGCTCCGGGACGAGGCGCTGGGCGACGCGCACGCGCCGTGGTGGATCGCGCACGGCTTCTCCGAAGGCGAGCTCGCGGCCACCCGCGCGCAGATCTCGAGCGGCGTCATCGCGGAAGCGCTCGCGAGCGGCCTGCCTGCAGTCACGGCATCGGCACTCGACGATCCGCGCTTCTCGAGTCGCGAGAGCGTCAAGTCGAACCGCATCGAAGCGGTTCTCTGCGTACCGATCGGCCACGACCCTCCGTTCGGCGTGCTCTACCTCCAGGACCGCGCCGATCTCGGCCCGTTCACCGACGACGATCGCGTGCGCGCGGAGCTGTTCGCGCGTCATCTCGCGCCGCTCGCCGATCGCCTCCTGCTCCGCACGCGGGTCCGGACCGTGGACGATCCCACGCGTGAGTACCGGGAGACACTCTCGCTCGGCCACTTCGTCGGAAGGAGTGAGGGCATCGCGCGCGTCCTCCGTGACATCGCAGCCGCCGCGCCGCGCAAGGTGACGATCCTCCTGTCGGGCCCGTCGGGCACCGGCAAGACGCAGCTCGCGCGCATCATCCACGACAACAGCCCGCGCCGGAAAGGCCCGTTCATCGAGCTCAACTGCGCGACGTTGCCGGAGTCGCTCGTCGAGAGCGAGCTGTTCGGTGCGATGCCGGGCGCGCACTCGACCGCGCTCCGGAAGATCCCCGGCAAGGTGGAGGCGGCCGAGGGCGGGACGCTGTTCCTCGACGAGATCGCCGACCTGCCGCTGAACGCGCAGTCGAAGCTGCTCCAGCTCCTGCAGTCGCGCGAGTACTTCCCCCTCGGCGCTACGAAGCCGGTGCTCGCCGACGTCCGCATCATCGCGGCGTCGAACGTCGACCTCGAGGCCGCGGTGGAACGCCGTGCTCTCCGCGAAGACCTTCTCTACCGGCTGAAGATCGTCACCATCGACGTGCCGCCGCTGGCCTCGCGCCCGGGGGACATCCGTGAGCTGCTCGAGCTCTTCTGCCGTCGCTGCGCGGACGTGCACGGGACCCCTCCGCTCACGATCTCACCGGGAGCCGTGCGCGCGGCCGAAAGCGCACCTTGGCCGGGAAACGTGCGCCAGCTCGAAAACACGGTGGAGGCGGCGGTGATCCGCGCGAGCGCCGAAGGCGCGACCCAGCTCTCGGTCCGCCATCTCTTCCCGGAGGCCACCACACCCGAGGGCGACGCTGCTCCGACGTTCCAGGAGGCCACGCGCCGCTTCCAGGGGGAGCTCGTGCGGCGCACGCTCCAGGAGACTCACTGGAACATCGTCGAGGCGGCTCGTCGGCTCGATGTCACTCGTTCACACGTCTACAACCTCATCCGCGCGCACGGACTCGAACGCGCGGCCAAGCGATCACGGGAGCCATGAGCGTTCGCACGATCGACGACGTTCTCGACCGCCTCGATGCCATCATCGCCCAGTCCGAACGCGACGGAGATCGCATCGGATATTTCGCTGCGCTTTACCGTCGGTTCACCGCCGCCGTCCGGGACGCGGTCCGAGCAGGCGAGTTCCTCGACGCCGGGCGCATGGAGCGCCTCGACGTCACGTTCGCGAACCGGTACTTCGAGGCCCTCGACGACTACCGGGCGGGGCGGCCGATCAGCCGAACGTGGCTCGTCTCGTTCGACGCGTGCCGCAACAGTGAGCCGACGATCCTCCAGCACCTCTACACGGGTCTGACGGCACACCAGCTCCTCGACCTGGGCGTCGCCGCGGCCGAGACCGCGCCCGGCGCTCGCATCGCGGATCTTCGAGGGGACTTCGAGCACATCAACCAGATCGTCAGCCGCCTCATGCGTGAGGTGAACACGCTGCTCGGCGCGATCTCGCCGTGGATCGGCGTCATCGATCGGACGTTCGGCCTCGAATATTCGGCCTTCAACAAGATCGGCATCTCCGTCGCTCGTGATCTCGCGTGGCGCTCGGCGATGCAGCTCGCGCCCCTGGATGTCCTCGCGCGCGCCCCCGTCATCGCGCGCATCGACTCGCGCGCCGCGTTCGTCGCCGACCTGCTCGCACGACCGAAGGCGGGCCTGAAGCTCGTCTCGAAGGTGATCCGCGCACGCGAGCCGAACGACGTGTCCGACGTGATCCGTCGACTGCGTGGAGCGAACGGCTCCAACGGCTCGAACGGGGCCGCGCGGCCCGCCCGCCCCACGCGCCGGCGCAAGACCGTCGCCGTCCTCGGTGGCGGCATCGGCGGGCTCTCGGCCGCGCACGAGCTCGCGCGTCGTGGCTACGACGTGACGATCTACGAGGCCTCGAACGAGGTCGGTGGCAAGGCACGAAGCCAGTTCGTGCGCGGCACCGGCACGAACGGGCGCAAGGACCTGCCCGGCGAGCACGGCTTCCGCTTCTTCCCGTCGTTCTACCGCCACGTGATCGCGACGATGCGAGACATCGGGGTCCCCGAAGGGACGGTCGCCGATCGACTCAAGCTCAGTCGGCAGATGGCCATGGCCGAGGAGCACGCCTCGTACGTGTTCTTCCGCCACCCGCCGGAGACGAGCAAGGACTTCTTCGACATCGTCACGACGATCCGAAAATTCTTCGAGCAGACGGACGTCCCGGAAGAAGACGTCGCACGCTTCGCCCACAAGATGCTCGGCTACATGGTCTCGTGCGACGAGCGCCGGCTCGCGATCAACGAGCGCCAGAGCTTCTGGGAGTTCCTCGAGGGCGACAGGTACAGCCCGCAATTCCAGAAGTACATCGCAACGACCCGGTTCATGGTCGCGATGGACCCGAAGAAGGGCAGCGCGCGCACGGTCGCAACGAAGGCGATCCAGATCCTCAACGACTTCTTCGTGCACGGCGTGCACACCGACGGCGCGCTCGACGGACCGACCACGGAACGCTGGCTCACTCCCTGGCAGGCGCATCTCGCCAGGCCGGAGCTCGCGGTGCGCTTCCGCTTCGGGATGGGCGTCCAGAAGCTGCTGCTCGACCGGCGCCGCATCTCGGGCGTCCGCATGAGCGACGGCAGCGTCGTGAGGGCCGATCACTACGTGCTCGCGGTGCCTCTCGACCGCGCGGTGCCGCTCGTGACGAACGAGCTCGCGAACGCCGATCCGGCCCTCGCGGCGCTACGAAGGTTGGGCGGCGCCACGTCCTGGATGGTCGGTGCGCAGTTCTTCCTGAAGAAGCGCCTCGACGTGTGCCACGGGCACGTCGCCTACCCCGACTCGAAATGGGCGCTCTCTTCCGTCTGCCAGGGCCAGTTCTGGAAGGACGGCGTCGACCTCTCCGGCTACGGCGACGGGACGGTGAAGGACATCCTGTCCGTCGACATCAGCAACTGGGACGAGGTCGCTCCGCGCATCGGCAAGCGCGCTCGCGACTGCACGAGCGCAAACGAGGTCCTCGACGAGGTCTGGGCGCAGCTCTGCGACGCGATCGACATCGATCCGGGCATCCTGATCCGACGGCACCTCGACGAGAACGTGATCTTCGGACCGAACGGCGCGGAGAACAAGACGCCGCTCCTCGTTCATCCGCCGGGCTCCTGGTTCGACCGCCCGTCGGCCGACCTCACGATCGAGAACCTCTTCCTCGCGTCCGACTACGTGAAGACGAACACCGACCTCGCGAGCATGGAGGGCGCGAACGAGGCCGCGCGGCGCGCGGTCAACGCGATCCTCGACACCGACGCGAGCGCGGAGATGCCGTGCCGGGTGTGGAGCATGGAGGAAGAGACGGGTCCGCTCGTCGCGGTCGCGAAACGCGTCGATCGCGATCTCTTCCTCCTCGAGTCGAACACGGCACCCGTGCTCACTCGTTTCGGCGGCGCGCTCGGCGACGTGCGCGACCGGCCACCGCCCACCACGGTCGGGGGCGTGGAGGCCGTCGAGAAGACGCTCGCGGCGGCGCTCCAGTCGCTCAGGTGATCCCGGGAACGAACATCCTGGCAAGCCGCTCCGGCGATCCCACGTCTGCATCGATCATGGCCGCCTCCGCCTCCGTGCGGAGGAGCCGTCCTCGGTCGCCACCGAGGAGTCGACCGCGCTCGTGATCGGCGGCAGCCGCGTGGATCGTCATCTCGACCTCGCGGAACCCGGCCGCGGCTTCGGCGAGGACGTCGGCGCTGCGCTCGCGATCGCCCGAGAGGGCGTACACGCCCGCGCTGACCGCGAGCCCGAGGGGACGGGCAAACGGAACATCGTCCCTCGACAGCCGGTTCGCCTCCGCACGCGCGAGCCGTAGGAGACGGGCGCGCCGGAGCGGTCCGACGCGATCCTGCGCGACGACGGCGAGCGCAGCACGAGCTCGCAGGTGCCGGAGCATGACGCGGAAGTTCTGGATGTAGAGCATCATCGAGGAGATGACCCGCGGCCATGCCGCCGTGATGCGCTGGAGCGCGCCGTCCGCGTCGCCGCGATAGAGGGCGATCTGCGTGGTCGCCACGAGATGCAGGTATTGCGCGAGCTGGAAGGCACCGTTCTTCCACGGGGCGAGGGCGTCGTCCGCGCGACGTTGCGCTTCGTCCGGATCGTCGGCGGCCAGCCACCCGACGTTCGCGGGACCACACGCGAGGCACACGGCGGCGAGGAGGTTGCCGCGCTCACGAGCCTCGTCGAGGAGCTGGATCTGGCGGCGGCGCAGCGTGCGGAGCTCTCCGAGATGTGCGAGCGACGCGAGGCTGAGCGTGTGCGCCGTCATCAGCTCCCACTCGGAACGGCTCTTGTGCTCGCGCAGAAGGTGCTCCGCACGCTCGCAGAGCGAGAGCGCTTCACGCCAGCGTGACGCGTAAAACTCGATCGATCCGGCCATCAGCAGCGTGAACGCATGCGCGGCGTGCCCGCCGGACTCCTTCGACGCGAGGAGCGCGCGGTCCATCACCTGGCGTGCGCGTGCGGTCCGCCGCGTCCCGCCCACCGCGGCCATCTGCGAGGCCTCCGTCGAGAGGCCGAGCGACACGCGCGACGGCTCCCCTACCCGCATCGCAAGGTGCATGTACCGCGCCTGGAACGCTGCAGCGCGTGTCGTGTCGAGCCATGCGTGCCCGAGTCCTGCCGACCAGCATGCGTCGACTCGCGCGAGCTCCTCGGGAGAACACTGCTCCGCGGGCCTCGAGCGAAACGCGACGCGGCCAAGCGATACCTTCGTCCGAAACGCGAGCACGGTCGCCAGAGCGCCGGCGTGCGTGGCCGGATACGGGATGTCCGACGCCGCGAGGACACGCTTCAGCAGCGCGAGCCCCTCTTCGATGTGACCGCCGCGCATGAACTGCTCGGCGGCGCAGCGTTCGAGATCGGCCGCGGCCGCAGGATCCTCGGTGGCGGCCTCCGCGGCCGCACGAACGAACGCGTCACCGGCATCCCGACTCCGCCCCGCATCCACGAGCGCCGCTGCGAGGCGCGCGCGGACGCGCGAGCGAGGCTCGGCCAGCGCGCCGTCGTCGGGAGCATCGAGCGCGACGCGATAGAGGTGAACGGCGCGGTCGAATGCGAGCGTGTCGTGGGCGCGCTTCGCGGCGACGAGCGCGAACCGCGCCGCGGCTCTTGCGTCACCGGCGCCGAGGAGCTGCTCGACGAGCGCGTCCGCGTCGGGCTCGGCGTCACGGAGAAGGATGTCCGCAAGCACACGGTGACGCCGCTGCTTCTCTTCCGGAAGCGCCGATGCGAGGACCGCGTCCCGCACCCTGCTGTGAAAGGGCTCGACGGCAGGTTCCCCGGAGACCGTCGTCTCGCGAAGGAGCCGCTTCCGCGCGAGGCGCACGACCTCACCGAGCGCCTGCTGCGCCTCGCCGACCGCGGCGAGGACGACGCGCCGCGGGAGAGGACGGCTCGCGACGGAGGCGAGCTCGAGGACGGCGCGCTCGGTCGCGGGTAGCTGCGCGATGCGCTGGGCGAGCAGCGCCCCGAGATCGGCCGTACGCGCGCCGCCGAGCGGCAACACATCCGGTGCTCGCAGGACGGCGGATTCGGGCATCGAAGGCTCGGGGGCCGCCATCGCGAGCGCGAGCTCGCGGATGAACAACGGATGGCCGCCGGTCTCCGACGCGATGTGCTCGGCCAGGCGCGCGGCAGAAGCATCATCCGACCCGAGGAGGTGGAGGGCGAGCTCGCAGCTCGCGGCGCGATCGAGCGGGCCGAGAACGACGCGGTGGATCGAGTCGAAGAGAATGCCCGCGCGCTTCCGCAGCTCGGAGAGCATCGCCGAGCGTTCGTCGTCCTCGCTCCGGTACGACAACAAGAGCAGGACGCGGGGCGAATACGGAGGTCGAAAGACGTCACTGACGAGCGCGGCTGTGTCGGCGCCGCCCCACTGGACATCGTCGAGCGCGACGACGACCGTGTGCCGCTCGGCCATCTTCGTGAACAGCTCGCGAAGCGCGCGGAACGACCTGCGACGGAGCTCGTACGCGTCCGTGCGCGTCTCGTCGGGCTCTCGCGCGATGGCGGCGATACGTCCGAACATCGGAAAGATCGCCTGGAGCGCATCCGCGTCGGCGGGAAGGACGTCGGCGAGCTCCGAGCTCGAGAGCTTCGACAGCCACTCGCTCAGCTCGTCGACGATGCCGTCGAAGCCGTTGTACGAGACGGACTCCCGCGGATGGCAGCGGCCACGCAGCACGATGGCGCTGGGACGCAGCTCGAGCTTCGCCACGAAGCGCTCGACGAGCTCCGTCTTGCCGATACCGGAGGCGCCCTCGACGTGGACGACCGCCGGGCGGCCGTCGACGATGTCATGAAGGGCCGCGAAGAGGGTCGACCACTCGGCCGCGCGGCCGACGAAGACGGACGGCATGCGAATGCCGCTGCTCGGCGGGCTTGCCGACGAGCCCAGTGCGACCGCGCTGGAGTCCCGTCGCCGCGAGCTCGGCGCGCCGGCGCCGAGGGCCGCAAAGATCGCCGCGGGCTGCGGGCGGCGATCCGGGAACGGATCCATCAACGCCCGCGCGAGGTCGAGCAGCCGCAACGCATCCTCGGAGAGCCCGTCCGGGATCGGCGGGACCTTCTCCTTCGCGAACACGAGGCGGGAGCCCTCCTCCTCGAACGGAAGCCGCCCCGCGATCGCTTCGTAGAGGACGGCGCCGAGCGCATACCAATCGGCTGCCCGCGAGAGCGGCTTTCCCCATGCCTGCTCGGGCGCCATGTACATGAGCGTTCCGACGAGATCGCTCCGCCGGCGCTCGACGAGCCGGAGCTCCGTGCAGAGACCGAAATCGACGAGGACGGCGCGCCCGTCCTTCGCCACGAGGATGTTCGACGGTTTGATGTCGCGATGTAGCTTGCCCGCGTCGTGCAGCGCGGCGATCCCCGATGCGAGCTGCAAGGCAACGTCCGTGAGGCGCTCGACCTTCTCGTCCGCCGGAAGCGCGTTCGCCCACGACGAGAGCGTCGTTCCGTCGACGAGCTCCATCGTGAAGAAGCAGGCGTCGTTCGTGACGACGAGCTCTTCGAGCTGCACGAGGTTCGGGTGGACGATCTTGGCGAGCGACCGAAATTCGGCCTTCAGATGATAGATCTGCTCCACGTCCGGCGAGACGAGGGTCTTCAGTGCGAGGTCGCGGCGCGTCTCGCGATCGTGGACGCGATACACGATGCCGTTCGCTCCCCGACCGAGCAAACTGCGCACGTCGAAGCGCGCTCCGGGGGCGAAGAGCCTCGCCCTGTCGATGTCCCTGATCTCGGACGACTGCACCGCTTCAGATTCTCACATCCCCATGGCGCTGACCCACGGGGAATCCGCGATTGACATCCGGACCAACTTCCGACCGCCAGCGCGCCGTGTCCTCGAAGCCCTCTCGCACGGCGCGGAGCGTCTTCACGGTGATCTCGATGTCGCGCGTTGCGATCGCGCCGGCCGCGGCTCCGAGGACCTTCGCATCGATGTCGTCCATGCGCCGCACGAGGGCTGCCCCGCGAGCAGTCGCGCGGACGAGCCGGGAGCGCGCGTGCGCTGGGTTCGGAACGAGCTCGACGTAGCCGTCGGCGACGAGCGCCTCGACGACCTCCTGGACGTGCTGTCGCGTGACGTTCCGCCGCCGGGCGAGCATCGGGACGGTCTGCGCTCCGTAGCGGACCACGCCCCGCAAGATTCCCCGACGCGCCGTCGAGCGCCCTTCGTCTCCGTAGATCAGCTCGGCGACCCAGCGCACGCGATGGAACAGCGCGATCGTCTCGTCGACGACGGCACGCAGCTCCCCGGCGCGGCGTCGGTTGCGGAGCACGCGTGGAGGTCTGGGCACAGTCGAGCTCGCCATGGCCCATCGTCGGCAATGACAGGTGACCTGTCAATTTCGGCCTCGGACCGCTTCCCCTCACCCCACGTGTTCGGTCAGATCACGAGCTTCGAGAGGTGGTTGCGATGAACGAGAGCACACGAATCCTCGAGCGGCTCGGGTTTCCGCTCACCGGTGAGCAGCGGCTCATCGCGCAGGCGGCGCGCGACTTCGCGACACGCAGGCTCGCGCCCGGCGCCGCCGAACGCGATCGCAGCGGCAAGTTCCCACTCGAGCAGCTCGACGAGCTCGCGCAGCTCGGCCTGCTCGCGATGAAGGTGCCCGAGGCCGAGGGCGGCGCCGGCACCGACAACGTCGGGTACGTGCTCGCCATGGAGGCGATCGCCGAGGCATGCGCTTCGACAGCCGTCGTGCTCGCGTCGAGCAACCTGACGTCGAAGATCCTCTCCGATCACGCGTCACCGGAACAGAAGGAGCGCTGGCTTCGCCCGTACGCTCGCGGTGAGCTCGGGCCTGCGAGCTTCGCGCTTAGCGAGCCCGGCTGCGGATCGGACGCGGCCGCGCTGACGACCTCGGCGCGCCTCGACGACGACGGCGCTTCATGGGTCCTCGACGGATCGAAGATGTGGATCACGAGCGGCGCCCAGGCCGGGATCCACCTCGTCTTCGCGCGCACCGACGGGCCCGGCGCCGACGGCATCAGCGCGTTCGTGGTCGAGCGCGGGACACCCGGCCTCGTGATCGGAAAAGAAGAAGACAAGATGGGGCAACGCGCGTCCGGCACGGTCGCCCTCCACTTCGAGGGCTGCCGGATCCCGGCCGCGAACATGATCGGCAAGCGTGGCGGCGGGTACGCCGTGGCGCTCAGCGCGCTCGGCGCCGGTCGAGTCGGCATCGCCGCGCTCTCGATCGGGATCGCCGAGGCCGCCCTCGCGGCCGGCGTGAGCTACACGCGCGATCGCCGCGCATTCGGCCGCGCGCTCGCCGACTTCCAGAACACGCAGTTCGTCCTCGCGGACTCGCGGACCGACCTCGATGCTGCATGGCTCCTCGCGATCCGTGCCGCTTCGCTCCTCGACGCGGGCGACAAGGCCGCGCGAGAGACGAGCATGGCGAAGCTCTTCGCGTCCGAGGCGTGCGGGCGGGTCGTCGACCGCATGGTGCAGGTCCACGGCGGCTACGGCTTCTCGCGCGACTACCTGGTCGAGCGGCTCTACCGCGACGCCCGCGTCCTCCGGATCTACGAGGGGACGAGCGAGGTCCAGCGGATCGTGATCGCGCGCGACCTGCTCGGAACGACGCGCTGACCGCGCTCCGCTTCGCCGCCGAGTGGTAGCCTGGGCGGCGATCATGGGCAGGTCCTCGCGGCACGGCCGATGTGGGGGAGCTCTGCTCGTCGCATGCGTGGTGGCCGCTGAGCTTCTTTCAGGCTCCGCATGGGCAGCGGCCTCCGAGCCGCCGGCCGGGATCCACCTTTCGTACGAGGCCGCTCCGGGATGCCCCACGCGCAAGGAGTTGCTCGAGGAGCTCGGCCGCCGCGTCGACCCGGGATGGCGCTCGGGTTTCGACCGCCGCCGCTTCGTCGTCCGGATCGAACGCGCCGCGGACCGCGGCTTCGCCGGCCGCCTCGAGGTGACGCGCGACGGCCGAGCGCCAGAGACTCGCGAGCTCCGCGCCGAGACATGCCGTGCAGTCAGTGCCGCGCTCGTCGTGTTCATCGCCATCGCACTCGACCCGGCGTCCGATCCCCAGCCGGAGCCTGCGCCCGAGACGCCACCTTCGCCACCTCCGCCGCCCGCGCCCAGCGTTCCACCCGCTCGCCCTCCGGCGCCCGAGCAACGAGGGGACCGACCGAGCTTCGTGCCGCGCCGTCGCGAACCGGCGTGGAAATGGAGCTCCGGGGTGACGCTCGCCTATCTCCACGCGCCGAACGCCGCCTGGGGCGCACGGGTCGAAGGCGAGCTCGCGCGGCGGATCGCCGATCTGCCCATCGCGCCGGCGCTCCGGCTGTCGTGGGGCTTCGCTGGATTCGACACGAGACTCTCGACCGGCGGCGAGGCGAGCTTCGCCTTCGAGACCGGACGCGCCCACGGCTGCGCTCGCGTCACGCTCGCGGGCACGCCGTTCACCTTCGCGCCATGCATCGGCCTCGAGATCGGCACGCTGACCGCGACCTCGCGCAACATCCCCCAGGTCGGCCACACCTCGACGCCGTGGTCCGCGATGAGCGGGGCCGTTCGCGGGTCCTGGTTCGTGTTGCCCTGGCTCTCGCTCGATGCCGAGATCGGCGGGCTCGTCCCGTTCACGAGGACCACGTTCGGGCTGACCGAGCCCATCCGCATCGTCTATCGCGCGCCGAGCATCCTCTTCTCGGGCTCCGTCGGTCTCGCGGCAAGCGCTCGTTTTCTCTAGCGTATATCGCCAGGGCGCGCCGTACCCGCGTCCTGGCGGACGAAACCGTGATCAGTTTGGGGCCCTCCGGGATTGTCCTCTCTCGATGGCACTGGCTGGGCCGGGAGCGGAGTTCCTTCCGGGGGCGTCGGCGATGACGACGTCTCGGAACGACGACGCGCGCGCTCCGCTCGACGATGCCGCGAAGAAGGCGCGCTTCGAGCGCCTCGTCACGGAGCACTACGGCTTCGTCTGGCGAAGCGCCCGGCGCCTCGGGATCCGGACGTCGGACCTCGAGGACATCGTCCAGGAGGTCTTCCTCGTCGCCGCGCGCAACATCGACGCGATCGAGAGCGAGCGCGGCTACCTCTTCCGCACCTGCGTCTTCGCCTGCGCGCATGCGCGCCGGACGATCTTCCGACGGCGCGAGATCGTCGACGACGACCGCATCCACGCCGAGGTCGATCGCGCAGCGCGCCCAGACGAAACCGCCGAAGCGAACGAGACCCGCGCTCGGCTGCAGAACATCCTCGACCGCATGCCGGAGGATCTGCGCGTCGTCTTCCTCCTGTTCGAGCTCGAACGCTTCACCATGGCCGAAATCTCCGAGTCTCTCTCCATTCCCACAGGGACGGTGGCGTCCCGGCTGCGCCGCGCCCGCGACGCCTTCCTGGCGCTTGCGACGCGGGCCCAGCGCTCCGGAGGATCCCTATGAGCGAGCCCGAACGTCTTCTCGACGGACGGCTTCCATCCGACGTCGCGAGCCTGCTGCGCTCCGCAGAGTCCGACGATCCCGTCGCGATCGACGAGAAGCGCGCGCGCCTGCTTGCCGTCGCCGCGTCGACCTCTCCATTGGCGAGCGCGCTTCCCCGAACGGGCTCGAACGCGCTTCCCCAATCGGGCTCGAACGCGCTTCCCCAATCGGGCTCGAACGCCCTACGCAAGGTGGGCTGGTTCGCGCTCGCCGCGGCGGTCATCACCGGCGGCGCCATCGGCTTCGACGCGCTCCGTGACGAGGGAGAGCACGTGGCCACGACCGCCGTCCCCGACGTGCCGATGACGACGGCGCACGCAGAGCCTTCGACGGCCGAGCCCTCGATCTCGTCACCGGTCGTCGTCCCGAGCCTGCACATCGACGAGCTGCCGACCGCGGTCCCGCCGGCCAGCGCTCGCGTGGCGGTCACCTCCGAGCCCAGGGCCGTACGCCCGGAGACGGTGACGGTCGAAGACGAGCTGAAAGCGATCGACGCTGCACGTGCGGCGCTCTCGGCGCGTCGCCCAGACGAAGCGCTCGCCCGCGTGCAACGCTATCGCGTCACGTTCCGCGATCCGCACTTCGTCGCGGAGGCGGATGCGCTCGAGGTCCAGGCGCTCGCCGGTCTCGGCCGAACCGAGGAAGCACGCGTGAGAGCGGAGCGGTTCCTCCGGACGCACCCTGGCTCTCCTTATACGCAGCGCGTCCGCACGGCCGCGCGGCTCGACGCTCACGGCGAGTGACCGCCTCGAGCTCGATCGAATTCGTGATCAATCCGGACGTGATCGGCATCGACTCATTCGCAGCGCCCTCGACGGACGCCGCCCGATCCTCGCGCCACTTGCTTCGATGAAGGAGCCGCTCGTGCAGAAGGACGCCCAAGGCGGACATGGCCGGAGCATCGCGTTCGTCGCGATGACCTCCGCGATCTTCGCGACCGCGATCGTCGCGTGCTCGACCAGAGACGCGTTCGTCACCTTCGGCGGCGGCGTCGCCGAAGAGGCCGGAGCGCCGCCGGCGTTCGTCGAGACCGACGGCGGGAACGAGGGCGCGACATCACCGGCCCCGAACCAGACCGCGTCCATGTGCGTCGCCACGGAGTGCCCGACGCCATGGGCATCGTGCTCGGTCGTTGGGACGCTTGCGCCATACCCGTGCGCCACGAACACGGACACCGATCCGCAGAACTGCGGATCTTGCGGCAACGAATGCCCGACTGGCTCGGACGCGTTCCACTTCCGCGCCGCCTGCGTCGACGGCAAGTGCCAGCCGTTCTGCGTCGCGGAATACGCCGACTGCAATGGTGTCCCCGACGACGGGTGCGAGTCGGACCCGAAGATCGATCCGAACAACTGCGGCTTCTGCGGGAACGAGTGCGCGCCCGGCGTCGAATGTGTCGGCGGAAAGTGCGGCTGCCCCCCGGGTCACCAGAACTGCAACGGCACCTGCGTCGACACGTCGAACGACGACGACAACTGCGGCGCCTGCGAGAGGAAGTGCCGGGACAACCAGCCCGAGGACGCAGGCGCGCTGCCGCCGAACATGTTCTACGGCTGCCACCAGGGCACGTGCTCCGTTCCGCGCTGCTACCACGACGACGACGTCTTCTGGGTCGACTGCAACGGCAAGCGCGAGGTCGACGGCTGCGAGGTCGACCTCATGCAGCCGAACATGGACCACTGCGGAAAGTGCGGGAACAAGTGCTCGCCGACCCAGCAGTGCTTCACCACGTCCGATACGGGCATGGATTGCCAGTGCAAGGGCACGAAGTCGTATTGCCCGGCGGCCGGCTGGATGCCTGAGGTCTGCGCCGACCTCGAGAACGATCCGAAGAACTGTGGATCCTGCGGCTACGCGTGCCCGACCATCGACAACGCCGACTCGATCTGCGTGAAGGGTCGCTGCAGCTTCACGTGTCAGCCCGGTCGTGCAGACTGCAACGGTCTCGTGAGCGATGGGTGCGAGGTCGCGCTCGACAAGGATCCCCGACACTGCGGGGCGTGCGGGGAGAGCTGTGACCTCGAGGTGGGACAGCCGTGTGTCGGCGGACGCTGCGTGACGACCGAGTGCGACGGCGGGAGGATCAATTGAGCTCGCTCCAAGCCCTCTCCGGCAAGCGGCGGACCGCGCTTCGCTTCACGCTCGGGTCTCTGTTCGCGTGCTCCGTCGGGACGCTAGGCATCCTCGCGTGTGCGACCGACGAAAAGGCGATTCCGAGCGAGCCGCCGGTCAACGAGCCGGTCCCTCCGGCGCCCGACGCAAGCGTGGACCAGGACGCGCAGGGCGACGACGCAGGCTGCTCGGACCGCGCCGGCTGCGTCACCACGACGGACTGCACGACCGTCGACTTCTGCGCTGTCGCGTACCCCGTCTCACGCTCGATCGCGCTGAACGCCGTGTGGGGCAGCGCGAAAGACGACGTCTGGGCCGTCGGCACGCGCGGGACGATCCTCCACGGTGACGGCACGACGTTCGTGCCGCTCGCGACGAACCGGAGCGACATCTTCTTCTCCGTGTGGGGCACGGGGAAAGACGACGTCTGGTTCATGAGCTCGACGACGCCCGTCCACTCGCAGGGCTTCGTCGGCGGCTCGGCCACGTTCGAGGACGTGAAGGGATCGTCCTGGAACCCGAACGAGGTGGGGTCCGGACGCATCTGGGCCGGCCACAGCTCTGCGCGCGATCAGGTGTGGATCGCAGGTCAGCATACGGTCCGCTTCGCCGATTTCTACGGCAACGGAGGCAGCTTCTGGCGGTTCGGCACGGACGACGACGGCGGCGCTGTCTGGAGCCGCGGCGGAAGCTGCGAGCAAGACATGCAATGCACGCCTCTCGTACGTGCGCTCTGGGGGACGCCTGTCGGCCAGACTCCGTCGGTCGTGTGGGCCGTCGGCGAAAGGGGCCAGGCGTTCGTGCTCGACGATCCCGAAGCAGGCCACTGGTCCTTCCGAACCCCGGATACCGTGAACGACCTCGAGGCCGTCTGGGGGACGAGCGCGAGCGACGTCTGGGCGGTCGGACAGAACGGGACCATCCGTCACATCGCGGACGAAACCGGCACGTGGCACGCGGTCGACTCGCCGACGACGAGCCATCTCCACGGCGTCTGGGGCACGAGCACGAACGACGTCTGGGCCGTCGGCGACACCGGGACGGTCATCCACTACGACGGCAAGGACTGGACGGTCGCGACGATCGGGCTTCCTCCGGGAGACGTCCCCACGAACCTCTTCGGGGTGTGGGGCAGCGGGCCCGACGACGTCTGGATCGTCGGCGACGGTCTCGTCCTGCATCGAACGGCGTCGAGCCGGAGACATCCATGAACCGCGCGCTTCCTACGCATCGGCTCGGGCGTTGGGCCCGTCCCTTCTTCGCATGCGGCACGATCGCCCTCGTCGCACGCGTCGCCGTGGCCTGCGCGACCTCGGACACCGCCCCCGCAGAGCCTCCTGCCGAAGACCGCGACGGGAGCTCGACGGTGACGCCGCCGCCGCTCGAGGACGTGACGAGCCCCGCCGACGGCGGCGTCGAAGCGGATGCCTCGGAGAGCCTCTGTACGGAAGAAGCCTGGTGCTACACGAAGCTTCCGTCGAAGGACGACTACGACGCGAGCGCCATGCCGCCGATCATCATCGGCCCGGACTTCGCGCTGCGTGGCGTCTGGGTGGCCCCGGATAGCCGTGCATGGGCCGTCTCGACCGCCGGCCACGTCCTGCTCTGGGACGGAGCGACCTGGCGCGTCGCGGCGATCATGACCACCCCCCTCTGGACCGTCTGGGGCACGAGCGCGGACGAGGTGTGGGTCGGCGGCGAGCGCGGCGAGATCTACCGCGGCAAGGTCACGGGTACCGACGTCGCGTTCGAGAAGATCTCGATCGCGACGACGCAGACGATCGCGCGCATCACGGCGACGTCCGATGGAGACGTCTGGGCGATCGCCGACGGGCAGAGCGGAACGAACAACCTCAATCGCGTGTGGCGCTTCGTTCCGAGCGGCGGCGGACAGGGTGGGTCGTTCGTGCAGATGACCGTCCCGAGCTCGTTCACGCACAGCTCGGCGCGTCTGCGCGTGCACGCGCTCTGGTTCGATGCGACGTCGCTCTGGATCGGCGGCTACGAGACGACGTCGTGCGGTCCGATCGACTGCAAGTTCCAGAACCAGCTCGTCGCCGCGAAATGGAGCGGACCGACGGACAGCGGTCCGGCGTGGCAGCACATCCCGCTCCTGCAGGGCTATTCGGAGCCGATCTCGGATGCGATCTCGTCGAGCAACGGCGTCCAGCTCCTCGCGGTGCGCGGCTCGGGCAATCAGGCACGCGTGGTACGGATCGCCGACGACGCGTCGAAGCTCGATGCGGGCGCGGTCGATCCCGAAACGGACGAAGTCGGGATCACCGACGCCGGCGACCATGCGTGGACACGCGAGCTGGCGCACACGTTCGGCTCTCCCAACGCGATCTGGGCGCGGAGCGCGGACGACGTCTGGCTCGTCGGTCAGTCCGGCACCGTCCGCCACTTCGACGGAACCGAATGGCGCCTCGTTCCGCTCGCGCTCACGCGAACGACACCGCTACTCCAGGATCTCCACGACATCCATGCCGGTCCCGTGGTGGCTGGCGAGCGCGAGATCTGGGTCGTCGGCAACGACATCGCCCTCCATCGCAAGGTGAAGGAATGAAGCCCCTCCCGCCTCGTCGTTCATCGATCACAGCCGGCGCCTTCTTCGTCGTGGGCAGCCTCCTCGCGCCCGCGCTCCTTCTCGCGTGCGCCGACGACGAAGGTCCGCTCACGACGGTCGAGCCCGAAGGCGACGCCGGCGCGGACGCGCAGCCCGACACGACCAGGCCCATGGACGACGACGCCGGAGCAGACGCCGCCGACGCTCGGCCTCCGGACGATCGGCCGCCCTTCGACGCGGCAGCGCCCACCGTCTCGTGCGCCGTCACGCCGTGCATCACGAAGATCATCGCGGGGCCGAAGAACTACTGCGCCACCGCGACGGACGGCGTCATTCGATGCTGGGGCGAGCCCTCGGCACTCGGGAGCTTCGTCGACGCGAGCGCGCCCAACCCCGGCGCCACCCCGGTGGCCCTCGATGGGCTCACCGACGTCGTCGACATCGCGATCGGCGCCTACGATACGTGTGTCGCGTTCGCGAACGGCAACGTGTCTTGTTTTGGCGCGAGCTCGGGTGCGCCGACGTCCGTCGACGAGGTCACGAACGCGAAGAAGCTCGCCGTCGGCAACAGCCGCAAGTGCGCCGTCCTCACCAATGGCGATCTCCACTGCTGGGGCTTCGACTACTCCACGGGGCACAGCGACGGCGTCGTCGATGTCGGCGGCAGGAAGATCGTCGACACGCGGATGCAGTGGGGCACCGGATTTGCGCTCGCGACGGACGGAACGCTCCTCTCGTGGGGCAGCGAGCGCTACTCGCTGGGTCGGGCGACGGCGATCTCACCGGACCTCGACCCAGCGCCCGTCTCCGGGCTCCCTCCGGTGTTCCAGTTCGCGGCTTCGGACAATCACGTCTGCGCGCTCACGACGACCGGCCGGCTGTTCTGCTGGGGCCGTGCCGACTACGGCACGCTCGGTCTCGGCTACGTCCGCCACGAGTTCTTGCCCGTCGAGGCCTTCTTCTCGACCGCTGCATATCCCTCGAAGATCGTCGCCGCGCTGACGCACACCTGCGCTCGAATGACCGACGGCAAGCTCACGTGCTGGGGAGGCATGAACCGCCAAGGACAGCTCGGCTATGCCTCGGCCGACGGCGCGTACATCCCGACCGTCGTTCCGACGCTCACGAAGAAGGTCATCGACGTCGCCGTCGGCGACGACTCGACGTGCGTCGTCCTCGAGGACGGAAGCGTGCAGTGCCTCGGCGACAACAGCGCGGGGCAGCTCGGGCAATCGACGCGCGACATCTTCCGCCACCCCTTCCCTACGACCGTCACCTTCCCGTGATGCAGCCATGACGACCCTGCTCCGCTTTCGTGCATTCCTCCCGGTGGCGATCGCCATCGGCTTCGTCGCCTGCACCACCTCCCGGGACGCCTTCGACGGCCCGGGGCCGCCGCTGGTCCCTCAGGACGAGGGCGGCGTGGACGCAACGCCGCCGGACTGCGCGGGCCACAAGTGCTCGCGCGATCTGCACTCGATCGTCGACGGCTGCACCGAGAGCGTCGTGCGCGAATGCGGCGTGGGGCTCGGCTGCGCCGAGGGCGAGTGCGTTGCCGCCTGCGACAGCGTCGCGGCCGCGCAAGGATCGATCGGCTGCTCGTTCTGGACGTCCGGTCCGGACGTGCTCCTCGACACGGAGACGAGCTGCTTCGCGGCCTTCATCGCGAACACCTGGGACCAGCCTGCCAACGTCACCGCGGAGCTCGGCAGCGAGGCGCTCGACATCTCGAAGAGCGTTTATCGTGCAGTGCCGAAGCCGGGCGGCCTCATCGGCTACGAGCGCATCGACGGTCCCATCCCTCCGGGCGAGGTGGGCATCGTCTTCCTCTCCCAGGGCGAGGAGACGCCTGACACGCGCTACCACATCGATTGCCCGCCCGAGGTCACGGTGGCCCATCGCGGCGTCGTCACGGACGAGCACACGACGAGCATCTTCAAGGCGTTCCACCTCCAGACGGACGTCCCCGTCTCGGCGTATTCGATCTTCCCGTACGGCGGCGCCAGGGGCTACAGCCCCTCGGCGACGATGCTCCGCCCCGCGACGTCATGGGACACGAGCTACCTCCTCGTCGACGGCTGGCGCTATCAGCACCGCGTCGGCCTCGGCTTCCCGTACGTGCATATCGTCGCCCAGGAGGACACCGAGGTCCGGCTCCGTCCGACCGCAGACGTCGTCGACGGCATCGGCGTCACCGGCGGTCCGAAGGGCTCCGTCGTGAAGTGGAGCCTGAAGCGCGGCGAGGTGCTCGAGCTGTCGCAGCTCGAGAGCCTCTCCGGAAGCGCGCTCGAAGCGGATCATCCGGTCGCGCTCTTCGGCGGCAACCAGTGCGTGAACCTCCCGGACAACGAAGTCGCGTGCGACAACCTCCATCAGCAGATCCCGCCGGTGCACCAGTGGTCGTCGGCGTATTCGGCGGTCCCGTATCCTTCGCGGCGCAAGTCCATCCAGGGCGCGCCGAAAGCAGCCGAGGAGATCATCTGGCAGATCGTGGCGGCGAACGAAGGCACGATCCTCACGTACGACCCGGCTCCTCCCACGGGCGCGCCGCGAGCGCTCGGCGCCGGACAGCGGGCCTTCTTCACGACGGACCGGATCTTCTCGGTGAAGAGCCAGGACTCGAGCCATCCCATCTACCTCGCCGTCTACATGACCGGCTCGAGCCTCTACTCGTCGCTGGGCGATCCCGACTTCGTCAACATCGTCCCGGACGATCAATTCCTCGACCGCTACGTGTTCTTCGCCGACTACACGTACTCGGACACGAGCCTCACGCTCGTGCGCCGCAAGGACAAGAGCGGCTTTCACGACGTGGTCGTCGACTGCCTCGGTCCGGTCACCGGGTGGCAACCGCTCGGCACCGACGGCTCGACGGAATACGCGTGGGTCACGCTGACGTACGGCGGGCAGGACGTCGCGACGCCGATCGGCAAGTGCAGCCACGGGAGGCACGAGGTCACGAGCACCGGGCCGTTCGGCCTGTATCTGTGGGGCATCGATGCCTACGCGAGCTACGGCTTCCCGGCTGGCGCGGGCAGCAGGCCGACGTCGCCGTATACCGTCGAGGTCCAGTAGGCGCGCGTCACGCTGCCGCGGAACCGGCCCCATCGTCGGAGCATCGGTTTCCCAGGCACCCCCATGGATCTCAAGCTCGACGACAAGCTCGCTCTCGTCACCGCCTCGAGCGGCGGCATCGGCAAGGCCATCGCGACCGCCCTCGCACGCGAAGGTGCTCGGGTCATCGTGAACGGCCGAACGTCTTCCAGCGTCGACGCCGCCATCGCGGACATGAAGCGCGACGTCCCTGGCGCGAAGCTCGAGAAGCTCGCCGCGGACAACGGCACCGCCGAGGGCACGGGCGTCACGATCGCCGCGTTCCCCGAGGTCGACATCCTCGTCAACAACCTCGGCATCTACGAGCCCGTCGGCTTCTTCGACGAGACGGACGAGGCGTGGCTCCGCCTGTTCGAGGTCAACATCCTGAGCGGCGTTCGCCTCGCGCGCCACTACCTGAAGCGCATGCTCGAGAAGAAGACCGGGCGGATCCTCTTCATCGCCAGCGAGTCGGCGATCGCGCCGTCGCCGGAGATGCCGCACTACGCCGCAACGAAGACGATGCAGCTCTCGCTCTCCCGGAGCCTCGCGGAGCTCACGAAAGGCACCGCCGTGACGGTGAACACCGTGATGCCCGGCTCGACGAAGACCGAGGGCGTCGCGAAGCTCGTGCAGGAGGTCTTCCCAGGGACCACGCTCGCCGAGGCCGAGAAGCGCTTCATGCGCGAGAACCGTCCGACGTCGCTCATCGAGCGGCTCATCACGCCCGAAGAGATCGGCGACTTCGTCGCGTTCGTGAGCAGCCAACGTGCGGCCGCGATCAACGGCGCGGCCCTCCGGATCGACGGCGGCCTCGTCCGAAGCGTCTTCTGATTCTGCGCACGCCGTCCAAACGGCCGCCTGAGATCGCGCCGACACATCCCAGGCGGAATGGGGCTTGCTCCTCCCTGTCCCGGTGAACCTGGCTCGTCTTCTCTCGGGGCGTCGGCTCACACTGGCGCTTGGTGCTGGTGGAGGCGCGGTGGCGACCGCCGCCGTGCTCGCAACGCGCGCGAAGAGCCCTGCGGCGCGCCGCACGTGGACGGCTGCGAGCGCGCTCGGCGGGGCAGCGGTCGCGCTCGGCGCGTGGGCGCATCTCGTCGAGCCGCGCTGGCTCGCCGTGACGAAGGTCACCGTGCCATGGCGCGGGCCGCCCCTCCGCATCGCCCTGCTGACGGACCTCCACGCCGGCATCCACGATCGGGGACGCGTCCGCCGCATCGTGCACCGCACCCGGATGATCGAGCCGGAACTCGTGCTCATCGGCGGCGACTTCGTCGACGGCGTCGACGCGGACCCACGAAAGCTCGCGGCGCTCGAAGAGCTCGAGGGCCTGCGCGCACCGCAAGGCGTCTTCGCCGTGCTCGGCAACCACGACAGCGATACGAGCGACGGCGATCCGGGCAGGGTCTCGCCGATCCGGAGCGCCGTCGAGCACGCGGGCATCCGCATCCTCGCGAACGAGCACGTGACCATCGCGGGCGCCGCGAACCTCGTCGGCCTCGGCAGCTGGCGCGCGGGCGAGAGCGACCCCGCGCAGGCATTCACGGCGCTCGACCCGGACATGCCGACGCTCGTCCTCGCGCACAACTTCCAGTCGCTGCGCTCGCCGCCGCTCGCGCAGGGCCGGCGTTTCGATCTGGCGATGGTCGGCCACACGCATGCCGGTCAGGTCTGCGTGCCGTTCACCGAGGTGTGTCCCTTCCTCGAGGAGGACATGCACCCGTACCGCTACGGGCTCTACGACTGGCCGACGGGCGGCAAGCTGTACGTGAGCGCTGGCCTCGGCACGAGCGGCGTCCGGGCTCGCCTCGGCGCACGCCCCGAGATCGCCCTGCTCGAGCTCGGTGCGGCTCGGGAACGCGAGATGCCTGCACGCGAGGCGTGACGACCGCGAACGATCAGGTCGAGCTCCTCCTGCGTCCACGCACGGTGTGGAGGATCTGCGGGCAGATCGCGCTCCTGGTCGCCGGCGTCTACCTGCTCTCGCGGATCGCCTTCGCGCTCGGATGGGCGCTGATCGCGCTCGTCCTCGCTCTCGCGCTCGAGCCGGCCATCGTCTGGCTGGAGCGCCACCGCCTGCGTCGCGGCTGGGCCATCTTCCTCGTGATGGGCGGCATCGTCGCGTTCCTCGGCGCGCTGGCTGCCACGCTCGTCCCCGTGCTCATCGAGCAGGTGCAGGGCCTCGTCGGCGCGCTGCCTGGCTACGTCGATCGCGTGCGCGCGAGCGAAGAGCTCGCGTGGGCAAACGTCCATCTCGGCCTCCTCGACGCGATGAAACGTGAGCTCGCGGGGGCCGCGTCCACGGTGGCCGGATCCGCCGTCGCGTTCGCGTCGACGATCTTCTACGGAGTCGCCGGGACGGTCACCGTGATCGTGCTGACGATCTTCATGTTGCTCTTCGGCCCCGCGTTGACGCGAGCCCTCCTCGAGTGGGTACGCCCGACGAAGCGAACCCAGATCGTCGAAGTGGCGATGCAGATCCAGAAGTCCGTCGGCGGCTTCGTCGCCGGGTCGCTCGTCGTCGCTTCGATCGGCGGGGTCGTCACGGCGACCGCGATGGTGATCGTCGGCGTGCCCTACTACGTGGCGCTCGGGCTCTCGATGGTCATCCTCGGGCTCATCCCGTACATCGGCTCGTTCATCGGCGCCGTACTGGTGACGGTGACGGCCTTCTTCTCCGCCGGCGTCACGCCCGCGATCACGATGGCCGCGGTCGTCGCGATCTACCAGCAGATCGAAAATCAGCTTCTCCAGCCGCTCGTCCAGCGGCAGACGATCAAGATGAATCCGCTCCTCATCACGCTGGCGATGCTCGTCGGTACCGCGAGCGCCGGCATCATTGGAGCCGTTCTCGCCTTGCCGGTGGCCGGCGCACTGCAGGTCATCGCACAGCGCATGCTCGCGCGCAGGAAGGCGAGCTGGGAGCACGAGGCGAGCGAGGCGCACCCGACGACGGAGACCGTCACGAGCGCGCACCTGACGGTCGGCGAGCCTCGACCGGCGACGTCGTGACTTCCTTCCCTCAGGTGGCCGGCTTCGGCGGCTTCGCCTGGCGCGCGGCGTCGCCTGCGAGCTCGCGGAGCCAGCGCTTGTCTTCCGGATCTTTCGTCAACGAGGCGGCCTTCTGGAACGCCTCGGCGGCCGCTGCGTAGAGCGCCCGCGTGCGGCGCGCCTTCTCCGCACCGCGGACACGTGAAGCGGCGAGCTCGCACGTCTTCGCGCGCGTGGTCCACGTGGAGCGCTGCTCCGGCGAGAGCTTCGTCGCCTTGATTGCATAATACAAGGCGCGTGCCGTCGATTTTTTTCGCGCCCATGCCCGCGCGAGCTCCTCGGCGACGACCGCGCGATCGTCCGGGATACCGCTCTCGCCGGCGAGCGCGTAGGCCGCCTCGAGCTTGGCGACCGCGCCGGCCAGGTCGCTCTTCATCGAGGCCGCCGCCTCCTTCAGCAACCGGCCGATGTCTTCACGACCACTCATCGAGCGAGCTCACCGCGAATCACGTCCAGATGGTCGCCCGGAGGGCCCGGCGATGTCGAGCCCTTCGAGCGGTTCGCGCCGTTCGGCGCCCGAACGTGTGTCAGGGCGTGCAGTGACCCGCGATGCAGCTCCCGACGGCGCAGTCGCCGGTGCTCGCGCAGTGCTGGCCCTCGTTGCACTTCGCCGCGCAGCCTCCGCCGCAATCGACGTCCGTCTCGTCGGCGTTCATCACGCCGTCGCTACAGGTCGGCGCGAGGCACGTCTGGGCGTCTTCGTCACAGACGCCGCTCGCACATTCGCCGTCCCACGTGCACCGGCGTCCGGCCTCACACGGACAGGACGAGCCGCAGTCGACGTCGCTCTCGCTGCCGTTCTGGACGCCGTCCGAGCACGTCGCGCTCAGGCACTTGCCCGTCGTCCCGTCGCAGACCTTGCTCCAGCAATCGTCGCCGACGAGGCAGCCTTGTCCGTCCTGGCACTTCGAGCTGCATGGCCCTCCGCAGTCGACGTCGGTCTCGCCGCTGTCTTTCGCATAGTTCGAGCAGCCGGGCGCACGGCATCGCCGCGTGGTGTCACCCCACGGCTGAGCGGAGCAGATGTTCGTGTCGCAATGCTCGTTCAGGTTGCACTTCTTGCCGTCGGTGCACTTCGTGCTGCAGCTCCCGCCGCAATCGAGGTCGGTCTCGTCGCCGTTCAGTACGGTGTCGTCACACGCGGGCGTTGCGCACTTGCCCGCGTTGCACACGCCGCTCGCACAGTCGTAGCCCGTCCGGCAGGCCATCGCGGCTGCACACGGGGCGCACGCGCCACCGCAGTCGACGTCGCTCTCGACGTCGTTCTTCATCTTGTCGCCGCACGTCGTGGGGAGACACTTCGCGTTCTGCCCACAGAGGCCCGTCGAGCAGTCTTCGATCTTGGCGCATGCCATACCGACGGCGCACGGGCCGCAGCCGGCGCCGCAGTCGACGTCCGTCTCGTCGCCGTTCTTCCTTCCGTCGTTGCAAGACGGCGCCCTGCAATAGCCAGCGATGCAGGCGTTGTTCGCGCAGTCGGCGTCGGAAGCGCAGCTCCTACCGTCGCCGCACTTGCCGCATGGCCCGCCGCAGTCGACGTCGGACTCTCGGCCAGACTGCCTGCCGTCCGTACACAGGTCGATTGACGCCCCCGCGTCCGCATCCATCACGGTGGCGGGCGTCGATGAGACCGGGTCCTCGGCGCACCCGGCCATCCACATCGGCGCAAGCGCCACGCTGAAGAGGAGCCCGCAGATCCCCAGTGCGTATTCGGAACGTCCGGCAATACTCGTCGTCATGGCTCGAGCCCTCCCATGCGTCCGTCACGCGGACGCGATGGGTTGATGGTCAGATCGGCTGCTGATGGTTCTCGTCGGGAGCGCGCTCGGTCACTTGACCGGGTCGTAGTTGTTGATGGGGCGAAGGCCGGTGCCGGCGACGTAGCCGTAGCTCGATGCGAGCCCGGTGCCCCACACGGTGATCGCGAACGGGCCGTCGCTCCGAGCTTCCTGGCGCCCGTAGCCGCACTTCTTGTCGCCGAACGTCTGCTCGACGAAACCTTCCGTCAGCTTCACCCAGGCGTACTCGAACTCGCCGTTCTCGCCGTCGAGAGGCTTGAACGAGGTGACCTCGCCCGAGCACTCGAGGATGACGGGCTTGAACCCGTTCGTCTCCTTCTTGCGCACGATCGCGAGCGAGGTGTCGGGATACGTGTAGTCGGTGAAGAAGACGTAGCGGTCGAGGAACTGATCCGCCGGAGGCACGTTGACGAAGTCCGGATCGCCCGTCGTGAGCTGGCCGGTTCCGTTTCCGAACGCCGAGCCCGTCATGTAGACCGAGACGTAGAGCGGGTGCTCCTTGTCCTGGCTCTTCACGACGAAGAGCTGGTCCGTGAAGAAGTGGACGGCCTGCCCTGCCGACAACGTCTCGGGCGCACCGTTCGGACGCGACGGCGAGTACTCGAGCACCGTGCCGTCGACCGCGCCGACCATCGTGTACGGCACCTTCTCCTGGAAGCCGCCGTTGAACGTCTCGATGCGCGAGAGGAACGGGACGACGGCGTAGCGTGATCCCCACTGCGCGACGGCAGGGATCTGTTGTCCGAGGACGTCGGCAGCCGTGGCCGCGAGGAACGTCGCCGAAGCGCCGCCGAAGAGGCCGATCGGTTTGTTCGCCGAGATCGGCGACCCGGTCAGGTTAACGCCCGGCTGCATGATTTGCAGGACCTGCCCGCGCGAGAGGCGATACCTCTGCGACTCACCCTGATACGCCGGCGCGGTCTCCGGGGTCGCGCCGATGTCCGCGTTGGGCGTGATCGTCACGTCGGTCTCGTCGTCCGCTGCGACGATCTGGAGCCACCGGTGATTCGGCACCTGGACCCAGAAGTCGAACGGGAAGTCGAACGGGCTGATCGCGATGTAGTCCTTCTCCCAGGCCGAGACCGGGAAGAGGAGCGTCGCCGTCGGGTATTTTCCGAGCTCGCCGCCGTACGGGTAGCTCGTGTACGCCGCCACCGGCGCGTCGGCCTTGATCCGGAACGACTTCGTCAGCACGGTGCCGTGACGGATCGGGTCGTAGTCGAGCGCCGCCTTCGTCCCCGGCGGGCAGTGCACGACCTGGCTCCCCGGAGCGTCGAGCGTCGGCGACTGATCCGAGAGGAGCACGACGGCGACCTGCCCGGCCGGCAGCGGTCCCTCGAGCAGCGTGTACGTCTCTGCGGTGGCGCCCGGTTTCCGTTCGACCGTGTAGACCGCGCCGGAGATGTCGAGCGGCTTCGCGTCGTATTCGGCCGAGATCGTGATGGCACGGTCCCACGTGTTCGCGACGAGCGCCGCGAAACATGCGCCGTTCACGCCGGTCGCGTCCTCGGGCGGCAACGTCAGGAACTCGCACCCTGCCGATCCGCGCTGAGCCTGCGCCGCGAGGCACGCGTCGACACACGTCTCTCCGCCGCAGCCCTGATCCGCGTTGCACTGCTCGATGAGGGTCTCCGCTCCCTCGCAACCGTCGAGGACCTGTTTCAGGTCGCGCGAGCAATGGATCCCACACTTGTTCTCGGGCTCGCCGGATGGCGATCCGGAGTCGCCGAACGTCGCGGCGCCGTCGCCGACGTTGCGATCCGCGCCCGAACAAGCGGGCACGGCGACGATCCCGGCGATGAGCCCGACGCCGCAGAGAAGGGCGCGCGTAGCGTGATTCGAAGGCCTCATGAAGGACATACCTCTCAGAGCTTCACGGTCACGGGAGTCCCGTGCGGCTTGTCGTCTTTCGTTTCCTGCCCGAGCTGGCCCGCGTCGTTGGCGCCCCAGCAAGCGACCGCGCCGGTCTTCAAGAGGGCGCACACGGCCGAACGGGTCGCGGCGATCCCTACGGCATGCCCCTGGAGCTCCGTCGCATGCCGGAACCCCATCGAGAACTTCGCTCCGGCGTCGTCGCCGATCGCGAGCGTGCCGACGCGGTTGTCGCCGGCGCAATGGATCTTCCCGTCAGTGAGCCGGACGCACGTCGTCTCTCCGCCGACTGCTACCTGCTGCGCCCATGCGAGATCGCTGTCGATGCCGGTCTTCGTCGGCTTCAGTGCGAGATCGGGGCTGCCGGTCCCGAGCGCCGCGAGCTCGCTCAGCCCCCAGCAGTACACCTCGCCTTCCGCGACGGCGCACGCGTGCTGGTAGACGCGGAGCGGCGGCTGCGGGAACCCCGGCGGCTGGAACTCGGTGCTCGTGGTCACGGCGAGCTTGGTCACACCGCCCAGGCCGATCGGCAGCGGGTTCGGATCGAGCTCCATCGAGGACTTCCGACCCGAGAGGTTGCTGCGAGCCCCCCCAACGGTGCCCCAGCTCAGGATCTCGCCCTTGTCGGTCACGGCGAAGCTCGTGTACGCGCCGTGCGCCGTCCGCACGGCCTTGTGGCCCGCGAGCGACGTCAGTGCCGGCGCTTCGAGCGTCGAGCCGATCGGCCTTCCGAGCTGAGCGGCGCCGTTGAAGCCCCAGCACCAGGTCTCGCCCGAAGCGAGGACCGCGCAGCCGACGCGCGGCCCGATGTCGACGCGCACCGCCGGCCCTGGCAGCGCGACCGTCGACGGGGACGGGTGCGGCCCCCAGTCGGAGACGGCTCCTTCGCCACCTTCGGGGTCGAGCCCCAGCTGAGCATCGCTGTTGCTGCCCCAGCACTTCACGGCGCCGTCCGTGACGAGCGCGCACGCCGTGGCTCCGCTCGTGCTGAGCTGAGTGGCGCCCGCGAGCCCGTCGACCGTGGAGATCGTCGGGACCTCGTCCTCCGCGGGAGCGCGGCCGAGGACGCCGAGCTCGTTCTTGCCCCAACATCGGACCGCACCGCTGCTCATGCGCGCGCAGAAGTGTGCGTCGCCGGCAACGAGCTCGACGGCGCACGGCTCCTTCGCGCAGGTCACGGCCTCGTCGGCGGGATCGAACGGTGGCTTCTCGACGAGCGGCGGCGGCGCCGGCGGCCCCGCGTCCGAGGTCGTCGCGGGAGGCGGCGGCGTATCGTCATCGGGGTCCGACGAGATCACGCGTCCTTCGTCGCTGCAGGCGATCACGGCGGCGCCGGCGAACGTTGCCGCCACGAGCGCAGGGATCCACGTGTGAATGCGATTCATCGTTGGTGTCCTCACGGCGTGGAGGAAGGCTTCTTGTGCAGCGCGATGCCGTCGCCGACGACCCAGAAGTCGTCGCTCTTGGCGGTCCAGGCCCCGAAGAAATCGCTCTTCACCGGCGCGCTCGTCACCATGATGACGGCCTGGGTCCACTTCGTTCCGTCCCAGTGGCGGAGGCGTCCGAAGTCGCCAGCCTGCCACGCGTCGTTCGACGATGCGCCCCAGAAGAAGCGCGGGTCCGACTCGTATTGCGCGCGATACAGGGGCTCCCAGTCCGCGTCCGCGTACGGAGCTTTGCCGCGGATGTAACGATGGCGTCCCGAGAGCGCGACCGCGCCGAGCCACACGGTCCCGTCCGCCATCACGCCAGCGCCGGTGAGCGGCTGCTGGCCATAAGGCCAGTCGTTCCCTTCGGGGATCTTCATTCGAACGGCGTCGGTCGTCCCCGGCGCGATGCGGAAGAGGACGGCGATCGGATTGTTCTGGTTGTCGATCCACTTGCCGTGTACCCACGCGCCGGACGCCGCGGATCCGAACACGCCGATCGGAGCGACCGCCGGATCGGGATCCCACGGGTACTCGCGCGGAACCTCCACGGTGACCTCGGACCAACCTGCGCCCGGTCCGGTGTAATGCACCACGCGTCCGAGGAGGCTGCCGTTTGCTGCGCCACCGACGGCCCAGATGTCGTTCGGTCCCGATCCCCAGATCGAGGTGAGCACGACGTCGGGGTTTCCGGGCAGGTCACTGACGGTCGCAAACGTCAGCGTCGCCGCGCTCGAGCCCGTACCTCGAAGAAGTCCCTTCGACCCCGCGGCCCAGACGTCCGTCGCGCTGCTCCCCCAGACCGTGGTGAAGGCGGCGCCGGGCACTTCATGATGGACGTTCCAGTGCGCGCCGTCCCAGCGATAGATCGTGCCCTGCGCGCTGACCGACCAGACGACGCCGGAGTCGTCACCCCACACGCTCGTGAGCGTCGCGCCTTCCGGGATGTCCGTATGACAGAAGCTCTGATCCGAGCACGCGCGGGGCGGAGGCAGGCTGGCCTCTTGGCCGCCGTCGATCGCGGCGACATCGGGCAGCTCCCCGCCGTCGCCGTCGCCGAGCTTGTTCTCGCCGTCGTCGTCTTCGACGGTGCCGATCGGAACGTCCGCCGTGGCGCAAGCGGCGCCTGCAAGCGCGATCGCAGAGACGATCGCAACCGATGCGAGGACGGAGCCTCGATGACGTGCGCTGATCACTGTCCCTCCGCCGCCGGCGCTTTTGCGCCCGTGTAGTGCAAGACGGTGTGCTCTCCGACGACCCAGACGTCGTCCGGTCCGCTTCCCCAGATGCCGTACAGATTCGGCTCGAGCCCCTTCGGAAGCTGGGTGGTGGCTTGCGTGAACTCGAAGCCGTCCCAGTGGAGGATCGTCCCCGCGTCGCCGACGACCCAGATGTCGTCGGGGCCCGTTCCCCAGATGGCGCGGAGGTTCTCCGCCGTCGGCGAGGCGACGACCTGCCAGCGGAGATCGTTCGGGTAGATGTGACGGATGGTGCCGTGGTCGCCCACCGCCCAGACATCGTCGGCCGAGCTGCCCCAGATCCCGCGGAGAACGACGGTCGCCTGGCTGTCGACCGCAGTCCACGCGAGCCGATCGCCCTTCGTATCGGCGCCGGGCGGCGCGGGGCGACCGTGCAAGGTCTTGCCCGCTTCGATCGGCGAGCCCTGGTAGTTGTTGTTCGTCCTACGATTGTCGACGAGGATCCAGACGTCGTCGGGCGAGCTGCCCCAGATGCCGGTGACGGTCCCCTTCAGGCCACCGACACGCGTGAGCGGGCTCTTGCCGTCCTCGGGCTCGCCGCTCTTCTTCACGAGCATGTTGCCCGTGGTCTGGTTCGGCGAGTCGTCCTTGGGGTAAGTGCCGATGCGGAAGTCGTCCGGACCGAAGCCGAACATCACGGTCGTCGCCGTCTCGAAGTAGGGCGCGACGGAGAGCGCAGGCAGTCGGGTCCACGTGGCCTTCCCGTCCTTGAACCCGTCCGAGCGCATGATCGTCATCGTGTCGCTCACGGCCCAGACGTCGTTCGGGCCGCTTCCCCATACCGAGAAGAACGTCGACTTGTTGTCGATCGGGACGGGCTTCCATGTCGCGCCGTCGTAGTGGACGACGGAGCCACGCGAGCCGACGGCCCAGACATCGGACTTGCTCGAGCCCCAGATCGAATTGAGACGCTCGGACAGACGCACGCCGGACTGGACGAGGCACCAGTCGACCTGCGAGCAGTCGGGGACCGCAGTGCACCCAGGCTCGCCAGGCTGGCACGACGCATCGGCAGCAGCGTCGAGCGACGCGTCCGGCGCATCGAGCGTGACGTCGGTGTTCGGCGGGCGGACGGTGGCTTCGTCGTCGCTTGCGGCGCAGGCGGCGAGCGCGCCGATGAGGCCGACCGCCGAGCCCATCGTGACCATGAGCAGAGGAACGAGCGAGCGAGAACGCACGTGCTCTTCTTGGAGTGAGAGCTTCATTTGGTCTCCACGCCTGCGTCGGAGTCGCAATCCTGCATGAGGCACTTACCTTCGACGCAAGGCTGGCCGAGGACGCTGTCGCAGGTGATGCCGCAGCCTCCGCAGTTGCTCGGATTGATCGCGATGTTGACCTCGCAGCCGTCGGCGAGGTCGCCGTTGCAGTCCGCCCAGCCGTCGTCGCAGGGGTACTCGCAGCTGCCCTTGTTGCAGGTGGCGTTCTGGTGCGGGCCGGCCGTCGGACACTCGTTCACGCACGAGCCGCAGTAGTAGGGATCGTTGTTGAGATCGCGGCAGCCACCGCCCTGCTCGCCGGCGTTACCGCAATCGGTGAGCCCGAGCTTGTCGCACGTGTCGATGCACTTGATCTCCACCCCGACGCGACCGCAGATCTGGCCGGGCCCGCACTTGTTCCCGCAGGCGCCGCAGTTCTCGACCGAGGTCACCTGGGTCTCGCAGCCGGACCAGGCGCCGTTCGGATTCGTCGGGCACTGCCCCATGTCCTTGTCGCAGTCGCCCCAGCCGTACTGGCAGCTGAGGTTTCCGCACGTGCCGCCCAGGCACTTGGCCTGTGCGTGCTTGTCGATCATCTCGCAGCCGGCGAAGGGTCCGTCCTCCGGGATGAACGGACACTGGCGTCCGCACTCACCGCAGTTCAGATCGTTCGTCTGCAGGTCGACACACCTGCCACCGCAGAGCGTGAAGCCCGTCGGACAGCCGCATCGTCCCTCGATGCAGGGCGTGCCTTCCGCGCACTCGTTCCCGCAGATGCCGCAGTTCTTCGGGTCGCTGTAGACGTCGATCTCGCAGCCGTCGTCGAGGATGCCGTTGCAGTTCTTCAGCTTCTGGATCGGATCTTCGAGCGCGATCACGCACTGGAAGTCACACTTGCCCTGGACGCACTGCCCGATCATTCCGATCGGGCCGTAGTCCTCGCAGCTGACGCCGCACGCACCGCAGTTGCGTGGGTCGTTCATGAGATTGATCTCGCACTTGTACGTCGGCTTGTCGGTCTCGCACGTGGTGTACGGGAACGGACACTCCGTGGCGACGCACTGGAGGAGCTGCTCCGGCGAAGGGATGGCGTCACCGCCGTCACCCGTCCCGGAGGAGAAGCCGGTGCTCCCCGCATCCGGCGATTCAGCGACGGAGACGGTGCTCGAACAACCGGCGGCGAAGAGCCAGGCGGGCAGCGCACACGTCAGCGTCAAAATCGCTGCGTTTGCACTACGCCGAGCGATGCGTCGAACCATTACGGGCAGTCCTTTCGCAGCAAGCCGTCGTGGCCGCGATCACGGCGTGGATCGAGAGTCGGAGCCAGCAGCGGTCAGCGGACCGACGGCCTTCTCGAGATGAGCGACATAGGGAGTGCGCGGGAAGCGCCGAACGAGCGCGCGGGCGCGAGCAAGCGCGTCGTCCTTGCGACCGAGCTTTGCGAGCGCGTCGACGGCGACCACCTCGCGCTCCTGCGTGAGCTCACCTGCGGGGTAGCGCGCCGCGTGCTCGTTCGCGAGCATCAGCGCCTGGGCAGGATCGGAGGTGAGCGCATCCTGGGCGCGCCGCACGAGCAGATGCTCGGGCGCGGCAGTCGTCGCGCCACGGTTGTCGGTCGTGGTGCTCGAGCCGGGTGCCCGCGCGACCGGCGCGACCGACGGAAGCGAATCGATCGAGACGGCGGGCACGCTCGCTGCGCCGCGCGTCGTCCCGAGCTCCGTCGGAGCCGTGACGGTATCGTTCGACGCTCGCGCGGCGAGCGGCTCGGCCACGACCGTCGGAGCCGCCGGGGAAGCGATCTCGGTGGGCGCGGCACTCGGCGCGCTCTCCGTCGTGTACGTCGCCCGCCATGCGAGCAGCGCGCCTGCGGTGAGCGCGGCGAGGGCCAGTCCGCCGATCTTGAACGAGCCGACGTTCCCGGCGAACCGGGCGGTCGCCGCCGACGGCGTCACCGGCTGCGCGTCGGAGACGGACGCCGGCGGGAGAGCACCAACGGCTGCGAGCCGCTTCGAGATCCGCTGCACGGCGTCGACGCTCGGGCCGCGACCGCGAATCCCGCGCGCGAGCTCCTCGAGCGCCTCCGCGTCTTCGCCATCGACGTCGCGAAGGCCGTTCGGGTTGTCGGAGGGATCGATCTTCATGGAGCCTCTTTGATGGCCTTCGCGAGCTCGCGGCGCGCTGCGTAGAGGCGCGCGTATGCAGTGGAGAGCTGGCAGCCGACGGCCTCGGCCACCTCGCGCATCGGCATCTCTTCGACGTCGTGCAGGAGGAAGACGGTGCGCTTGTCCTCGTCGAGTGTGGCGAGGACGACGCCGACGCGATCGACCTCCATCCCGACGCCGGGATCCCGGCTGTGGCTGCTCTCGGGCACGGTGTCGACGGTCGTCTCGTGCCGGCGATGACTTCGCCGCCGATACCCGGCCGCACACCTTCGAGCGATCGCGTAGAGCCACGCGCGCGGATGTTCGACGTCGAGGTCCGCGAGATGACGGTGCGCGACGAGGAAGACCTCCTGGGTCTGGTCCTCGAGATCGCGCTCCTCGACGCCGAAGTGCCGCAAGCTACGCCACACGAACTCGACGTAGCTTTGGAAGAGCGCTTCGAAGGTCATGGGCACCGCGGAGGCCCTGTCTTCGACTTGTAGCGCGCTGGTGACAACGCGAACGATCGAGGCGTTCACAGGGTTAGAAGTGCTCGTCGCCGGGCTTTTTCCAATCGAGGCCGGTCGAATTTCTCAAATTACGGAAATTCGTAGCCAAGTCCAACCGTTAGACGAGCACCAACGAGCGACGGCTGGTGGAGGAAATACGTCGTGCGGGCCTCGCTCGCCTGGAAGACGTCCCGGATCAGCACCACCTCGGCCTGAGGTAGAGCTTCGGCGTAGACGTTCGGCAGGAGCTCCGCACGCACGAGCGCGCCGAGCCCCACGAGGGCCATCGGCCGCGCCTCTGCCTTCACGAGCTGAAACCCGCTCGGCAACGTCCGGAGGACCCCGCCGCGCACGGTGGCGAGCGGGACGAGCTCCACGTTTCCGGCGCGCAGCACCCGATATCCCGCGAGGAGCGAGGCGCTCACGAGCTGGAAGCCGACCTCGCCCCGCCCTGCGCGAACCCACGCGCCGACCTCGAAGCCGGTCTCGAAGCCGAGGAGAAACCTCGACCGAGCCATGTAGCTGGTCCGCAACGCTGCACCGAGACCGGCCGTCGGCAGGACACCGGCCGAGCCCACGCCGGCGAGGGCGAGCGCTCGGCGCGAAGGAATGGGTGGACTGGAAGAACTGGGAGGAGAAGCCGCGGTGCTTCCCGGCTCCGCTCGCGACGGCGCGGCGAGAGATTGTGATGCAGGCGGCGTGGCGAGAGGCGGCGACGGCGAGACCGACTCTCGCGCCTCGTGCGTCTCTGGTGGCGGCGGCGTCGCGCTCTCACCGGGCGTCGACGGGCGAACGACGGAGATCATCGTCGCAAGCACGAGGGCCGCGGGCTCCTCGATCGCCCGGCAGCTTCGCCCCTGGACGTGCACCTCGCGCTCGCCGACCTCCGCACCGGCGGCGTCCGCGACGACGAACGAGACGACGTAGCCGCCCTTCTCTGGCGAGACCGCGCCGCGCACGAAGAGCTCGGGCGCCGACGTCGGGCGTTCGCGTTCATCGCTTTCGCCGAGCCGTGCGCGCGTCGCGACGACCATCTCGTCGCGCGACGGGCAGCTCTCGGGTGCGCTCCACGTGAGCTCGAAGGGCGCCGCGCGCGCCACGGTCGTCCACGAGAGACCCACGAGCCATGCCCCCACCGCCGTCGTCCGTCTCCACGTCCGATTGCGCGTGCGGCCGACCGATCCCAAGGCGTCGATGAAACTCTACGCGATGACGAGCCCCTGACGCTCGGAGTATTCGAGAAAGTGCAGGCTCAGGCGTGCGTTCACGGAAGTCGGAATCGAACCACGTAACCGAGCAAGCTGCCCTCTCCCTCACCACACACGTCGGGGCCGAAGAAGGCATCGAAGCCGAAATTGGCTTCGACGACCCATGGCCCCTCCAGGCGGTCGGGGATCAGCGTCACGGCGCGGCGGTCCGCCGAGAGCCGAGCCTTTCCTGGGAGCTTCGCGTCGGAGCGCATCGTGAGGGGGCCTTCCTCGACCGACCACTCCTTCGCCCCGAACAGGTGCAGCCCATCCAGCGTGGGTGCCAACGCGGGATCGTTGACCGTCAGGTCCGTGCCCTCCGGCACGGCCTCGGCGAGCTCGAAACGGATCGCGACATCGTGTCGAGCGACGGGTGGCGCCGCTTCTTCGAAGTCGATCGCGTAGACCCCGCAGGACGCATCCACGATGCAGGTACGAACGAGAATGGGACGAGGCAATGAACAGCCGAAGCCCGGCGTCCGATCCTCGGGGATGTCGCCGCACGTGCAGTCGTCGAACGCCTCGACGGACGCCGCGGCGTCCGTGCCTGCATCGTGGCCTTCGGCCTCCGGCGCGTTCTTGTCCGCTGGCGCGCGCTCCGTCGTCGACGAACACGCTGCGCCCGCCGCGAGGACGAGAAGAAGGAAAGAGCTCGAGGCTCGACTCACGAGCTTCGCTTCGATGAAGGACTTGTTCGACGGCATGAAGAGCACCTCTTGCTTCGCCGTGAGTCCCCGCCCGGGATCGGATTCGTGACGAAATCGACCGCAGCGTCAGTGCACGTCACACGCGCTTCGGACGCGCGCGCCGATCGACGCGTGGGGATGGGCCGCGAGGAAACGTTCGGCTTCGACGCGTGCGCGGTGCTCGCCCGCTTCGCGCTCTTCTCCCTCTCCGCGCTCTTCTCCCGCTCCGCTCGCGCCGCGCTTGGCGATCGCGCAGCGGGCGAGCGTGCGAAGACCGTCACGCTCGACCGAGAGCGAGCTCCCGTCCTCGACGCCCTGTAGCGCCTCGACGGCGCGCTCGGGCTGCCCCGTCGTGAGCGCAAGCTGCGCCTCTCGCAGCCGAGCCAGATCGTCCGCCAGGCTGGGCGTCGGTGTGGCCGTCGTCGGACGCTCTACAGGCGCGTTCGCGACCTTCTGCCGACGCGCTCGCGCCGGTCCAGCGGCCGACGATTCCACGCGAGGCGCGGGCGGGGCCTTCGTGAGGACGGTGGGAGGCAGCGCCTCCTGAGTCGGCTCGCTGGCCGTCGTGACCGCGGTCGGCGACGCTGCTGCGCTCGACACGGTCGACGGCGCCGGAGGTGCGGCGGGGGCGAATGCGTACAGCGCGGCAGCCGTCGCGCCGATCACGGCGAGCACCGCGGCGGACTTGGCGAGCAACGTCAGACCCGACGTCGCCGTCGCGGCGCTGCCGATCGTCGGCGGCGTGGAGCTCGCCAGCTTCGACGTCCCCGCGGCCGCGCCGATTGCGGCAGCCCCGACTCCCGCGTCCCGGAGAACGGAGGCTCGGACGCGTGCGAGCGCGGCCGGATCGGGCGTGCCCGAGCTGCGTGCGATGCGCAGGAGCATGCGGGCGTCGTCGCTCAGCTCGTTCGGATCGCTCATCGGAGCCTCCACTGGTCGCGTGCGCGCGCGCGCGTCACAGCCTGCTCGAACGCGCGCCGCGCGGTCCGCAAGCGGGAGGAGACGGTGTTCGGATTTGCACCGACGATCTCGGCGATCTCGCGGACCGTCATGTCCTCGATGTCGGAGAGGACGAACACCTCACGAAGCTCGTCGTCCAGCTCGTCGAGAAGCAGCGCAAGCAGCTCGATGGCCTCGGTTCGCGCCAGGAGGGCGTCGGGAGCCCGTTCCGGATGCTCCGGGAGCATCGCCGTCTCGATGTCTGCGTGCTCGGCCGAACCGGCGAGCCGCCGTCGAGCCAGGGTCCGCCGATGGCGACGTGTCACGTGGATCGCGATCCCGAAGATCCACGTCCGGAGGTCGGATCGCGCCTCGAACTCCGGCAGCCGTCGATGCACGACGAGGAAGACCTCTTGCACGACGTCCTCGACGGCGCCGTCGGCCACACCGAGACGAGCTACGGCACGCCAGACGAACGGCGCATGAGCGTCGTAGACCTCCCCGAAATCGACGCCGCTCGCGGGCTCCGCCGCCGCGAGGCCATGGACGCGTGCCGTGGTTGCAGACATCGACGCTCATGAGTCCCCGGCAGTCAGGCTTTTCGTTAAGGAAAACGCAGCTCGACTCCGCCGAGAAAACGAACCGCGACCGGCGCGGCTTCGTGAAGCTCGCTAGCTTCGTCGGTGATGACGTAGCGGCGGTGCCGGACGAGCGGCACGACCGCCCCGACGTCGGCGTTCAACGCGAATGGACCGATCGGGTAGCTGACCAGACCTCCCGCGCGAACCGCGGCCCAGGCCAGCGCATCGTCGAACGAGCCGCCAAAAATGTCCGGCACGTCGTAGGTGGCGACACGGCCGCCCTCGATCCCGACACATGGCCCCAGCTCGAGCCGGCCAGCGAGGAGCAACGGGCAGCCGGTAAAGCCGACGCTGACGAGATCGGACCGCAGCGCGACCCCTGCGACGTCGCTCGCGACGAAGTATGACGCGTCGATCGAGAGCCGGTTCTTGCCGTGAAACCACGCGACCGTCGCGACGCCGCCAGTCGCCCTGCTGCCGACGAGGCCCAGTCCGAGGCCCGCCGCGGCGCCGACGGCAAAAAGACGCCTTCTGATCGGCGGACGCCGCGGCTCGACGACACGCTCGGAACGTAGCGACGGAGACGGCAGAAGCTCAGCCGACGGGAGCGGGGGCTCGGGGAGACCGCGGCTCCTCGGGTCGCGCGACGCCTCGATCCCGACGAGGATGGCCGTGGCGTCCGCGAGCTCTGCGCAAGACGGTGCCTCGATCTCCCTTCGGGCCTCGACACCGTCGATCGCCGTGTCGAGACGAAGCCGCCATCGCCCGTCCACGATCGGCTCGACCGCGGCCTTCGCGAAGACGTCACGCGGCACCTCTCCGCCGAGCACGCCGTCGATCGCGTTCGCTACGCTCTCACGACTCGGACATTCGGCTGGAGCCGTCCAATCGAGGGCAACGAGGCCCAGGAGCGTCGCGAGCCCGACGGAGAACATCGTCGGTCGCACATGGCTCGAAATGCGGCGCCGGTCGAGGGCAAAGGCTGCGTCACTTCCGCCATCTCCCCCGCACGGCACCGGTGGCAACAGCTCATCCGTCGCGATCGAGAAAGAGGCTGCTCTCGACGCGCAGGGCCACGCACGCCTCAGGTTCAACTCCCTTGTGGTCGGTGTTAGCGTCCGCGCCCGTGGCCGGATTCGCTCCCTCGTCTGCTCCCAAGACCACGCTCGGCGAAGACCTGCGCGCACTCCTCCGGTGCCCGCGCGAGCTCTGGCTCGTCTATCTCGCGACGTTCTTCGAGTACCTCGGCATCTTCTCGTTCTTGCCGACGCTGCCGCTGTGGCTCTCGAACGACTTCGGCATGGACGACAAGCGCGCCGGCTGGTGGGCGGCGACGTTCTCGACGCTCGTCACGTTGTTCGTCTTCATCGTCGGATCGATCGCGGACACCATCGGCGTCCGTCGCACGCTGCTGATCTCGTTTGCGCTCGCAGCGCTCACGCGGCTCGGGATGGCCGTCGCGCCGTCGACCGACATGGCGATCGCAACGCTGCTCGCGTTCGGCTTCGCGTACGCGACGACGTCGCCGGTGCTCCAGACGGCCGTGCAGCGCGCATCGTCGAAGCAGACGCGGTCGTTCGCGTTCTCGCTCTGGTACGTCAGCTTCAACCTCGCCGGCGCGATGACCGGACCGCTCGTCATCGACCTCACGCGGCGCGCGTTCCTCGATCCGTCGACGGGCAAGCTGGCCAGTCGTGCGATCACGCTGCCGCTCCTCGGCGAGCGCATGTTCACGGCGAACACCGCGATCATGGCGCTCGGCTTCCTGTTCGCCACGATCGCGTTCGGCGTCGTCCTCTTGGTGCGCAAGAACTTCGAGCATCGCGTGGACGCCGAGGAGGCAGCCGCTGGCGAGGCCACGCCGAAGAAGGTCAGCCCGCTCATCGCGCTGCGAGACGTCCTCTCCGATCGGCCGTTCTGGCGGTTCATGGTCCTGCTCGTGCTCTTGTCGCTGGTTCGCATGATGTTCCAGCACATGCACTTCACCTGGCCGAAGTACGTCCTGCGCGAGCAGGGCGACGACTTCCCGATCGGCACGGTGTGGTCGATCAACTCGCTGTTGATCTTGTTCCTCGCGCCGCTCGGCACCGCGCTCACGCGCAACCGAAAGCCGTTGCAGGTCCTTCTCGTCGGCGCGTTCATCTCGGCGCTGAGCCCGCTCGTCCTCTGCTTCGGCTCTTCGATGGCGCACCAGATCGGGATGATCTTGTGCCTGACCGTGGGCGAGGCGCTCTGGTCGCCGCGTCTGTACGAGTACAACGTGTCGATCGCGCCCCGCGGTCGTGAGGCGACGTACGTAAGCCTCGCCTCGCTTCCGTACTTCCTCGCGAAGTTCCTCGTCGGGCCGACATCGGGCTATCTGCTCACGACGTTCGTCCCCGAGACAGGTCCGCGATCGCCTGCTGCCCTCTGGGGAATCGTCGCGCTCACCACGCTCGTCGGACCCGTCGGCATCTGGCTGGGACGGAAGTGGATCGCCAAGGACGACTCGAAAGGCGAGCCAGCGTCGGCCGCCGCCGCTTGACGGATCGACGTCCCGCTCGCCGCGCGACGTCGCTTTAGAGCGATCGGATCGTGCCGCCGTCGACGCGGAGGATCGCGCCGCTCACGTAGTCCGCGTGGGGGCTCGCGAGGTAGGCGACGGCTGACGCGATCTCCTCGGGACGCCCGAGCCGCCCGACGTCGTTCGGGACGAGCTCGCGGACCGCTGCGCGCTCGATCTCCTCGTACGTCGTGCCCCAGTCGTGCCCTTCGGCAGCGTGGACCAGGAAGTCTTCCACCGCCTTCACACGAATGGCGCCCGGAGCGACCACGTTCGAGGTCACGCCGGTGCCCTTCAGCTCGCGCGCGAGCGACACGGCGAGGTTGTGACGCGCGGCCAGCGTCGCGTTGTAGTCGGGCTGGACGCTGATGGGCTGGATCGCAAGCCCGCCGCCGATCGTGATCACCCGTCCCCAACCGCGCTCGCGCATCTTCGGGACGAAGTGACGAATCATCCGGACGCCGGAGATCACGTTCGTCTGGTAGGTGTCCATCCAGTCCTGGCTGGTCGCGCCGTCCCACGAGACGTGGCGGTAGCTGCCGGCGTTGTTCACGAGGACGTCGATCGGGCCACGGGCGAGCGCGTCGCGAGCCACCGCATCGGCGCCTTCATCCGTCGCGAGATCGCCGAGCGCCATCTCCGAACGTCCACCCGACGCGCGGATCGCGTCGGCGACGGCGCGTGTGCGTGCCTCGTCCCGCCCGTGGACGACGACGGTGGCGCCCTCGGCGGCGAGCAGCTTCGCGATCGCCTCGCCGATGCCGGCGCTCGAGCCCGTCACGAGCGCGCGCTTGCCATTCAACTTCAAGTCCACCGTGTTCTCCCTTGGCTGATGACGTGAGCTCTCCCCCGGAAGCCGACGGAGAGACGACAGTGACGAGACGGGCGACTTCACGCCGCGGCGTGGAGGCCGAGCAACGTCCGCGGCTCGAGATGCGCTTCGAGGCCGGCGACGCCGTACTCGCGCCCGATACCGGATTGCTTGAACCCACCGAACGGCGCGAGCGGCTCGTGATGGAAGCCGTTCACTGCGACGCGCCCCGCCTCGAGCCGCGACGCTACGTTCCGCGCGCGGTCGAGGTTCGGCGAGATCACGTACGCGTGAAGTCCGTAGACCGTGTCGTTCGCGATCTGGATGGCCTCCTCGTCGGACCGATACGGGATCACCGTGAGGACCGGACCGAAGATCTCCTCGCGCGCGATCGCCATGTCGTTGCGGCCGACGAAGACGGTGGGTTTCACGAAGTAGCCGGCAGCGAGCCCCGCGGGACGACCTTCTCCGCCGGTGACGAGCGTTGCTCCCTCCTCGACGCCGAGCCGGATGTAGCGCTGCACCCGCTCCCATTGTTTCTTGGTCACGAGGGGCCCGAGCGTGGTCGCCGGGTCACGCGGATCGCCGACCTTCACGTCGGTGATGGCCGTCTGGATGCGCTGTATCGCGTCGGCGAGACGGCTCTCGTGGACGAGGATGCGCGTCCCCGCAATGCAGGCCTGACCGTTGTTCGTGAACCCGACCGAGAGCGCGGTCGGGATTGCCTCGGCGAGCTCGGCGTCGTCGAGGATCAGGGTCGGTGACTTGCCGCCGAGCTCGAGGGTGACGCGCTTGAGCGTCTCCGCCGCGCGCCGCAAGATCGTCTTCCCCACCGCGGTCGATCCCGTGAACGAGATCTTTGCGACGTCCGGGTGCGCGGTCAGCGCGTCGCCGACGACGTCACCGCGACCCGTCACGATGTTGATCACGCCGCGAGGCACACCTGCTTCGTCGAAGCACTCCGTGAGCAACTGCGTCTGCCTCGCGCTCAGCTCGCTCGGCTTGACGACCACGGTGCAACCCGCCGCGATCGCCGCCGACACCTTCGTGCAGATGAATCCGTAGTTGCTGTTCCACGGCGTGATGGCAGCCACCACACCGAGCGGCATCATCTCGACTTCTGAGCCCCTGATCCGCCGCTTCAGCTCGTACCGCTCGAGCGTGGCCGCCGCCTCCTCGAACGAAGCCGCCGCGAGCGACGCGCACCATTTGCTACGGGCGACGGGACTCCCGTATTCCTCGATCATCGCCGCGTCGAGGCGATCGGTGTGCGCAGCGACGGCATCGTGGAGCCGCGTGAGGATCGCGATCCGCTCCGCCTTGCTCGTTCGCGAGTAGGCGGGCAGCGCCTTCTTCGCAGCAGCCACGGCGCGCCGCGCGTCCTCTTCGTCCGCGAGCCTGACGTCACCCGTGACGGCTTCCGTCGTCGGGTCGACGAGGCTGAGGCGTTCGACGCCGTGCGGTCGCACGAACGCTCCGTCGATGTAGATGTGCTCGATCGCGTGAATGGCGTTCTCCTGCATGGGTTTGCGCATCGTCCTTTTGGCTCCTCCTCGCGACGTGCCGGTCGTCGCGATGGCCAAGGTAGGGGGTGCGGATTAGCCTCGTAAGAAGGACAAATCGCGATGAGACATCCCGGTTTTCAGGACAATGCGTAGCTCGGGTCTCGTCGAGCTCGATGGTGTGGTGGCGGTCGCCCGACGTCGGAGCTTCCGCGCCGCCGCCGCAGAGCTCGGCGTCTCACGAACGGCGCTCAGCAGCGCGGTGGCGAGCCTCGAAGGTCGCCTCGGCGTGCGCCTGTTCCACCGCACGACGCGCAGCGTCTCGCTGACGGAGGCCGGCGAGCAGTTCATCGCCGCGATCGGGCCGGCGCTCGCGACCATCCAGAGCGCGATGGAGAACGTCAACACGCATCGCGCGACGCCCGCGGGCACGCTGCGCATCAACAGCTCCCTCGGCGCCGCTCACCAGGTGCTCCGACCGATCGTGTTCGAGTATCTGCGGCGCTACCCCGAGATGAAGGTCGACATCGTCACCGAAGAACGGCTCGTCGACATCGTCAGCGCGGGCTTCGACGCCGGGATTCGCGCGTCGGGCTCCGTGCCTCGCGACATGATCGCCGTTCCTCTCGGGATGCCGATCCGGTTTGCGATCGTCGGCAGCCCGAAGCTCTTTCGGGACGGCACAGTGCCGAAGCAGCCGGCCGACCTCACCGCGTTTCCCTGCATCTGTGTACGCGAGTCGAGCGGCGCGGTGTACCGCTGGGAGCTCTCGCGCCGCGGAAAGCGCGTCAGCGTGGACGTGGGCGGACGCCTGATGCTCGATGCGCCGACGCTCATCCGCGATGCCGCGCTCGACGGTGTCGGGCTCGCGTACCTCGCCGAGTGGTCGGTGGCCGAAGACGTTCGAGCCGGACGCCTCGTGCGTGTGCTCGAGGAATGGAGCCCGGACGCGGGCGGTCTCGTCCTCTACTATCCCGGCCACCGTCACGTGCCTGCGGGGCTGCGGGCGTTCGTCGACGTCATCCGAGACGTCGCGCGCAAGCGCGCCACATCCGAGTGACGCCAGCTCGTCAGGAGCGCCGCTGCGTGTCGGCCATGAGCGCTTCGACCGCCGAGAAGTCGAATGGCTTCTCGAGCACCCGGACGCCGAGTCGCTCGAACAGCGCACGCGGCTCGTCGCCATAGGCGCCGCCCGTCATCAAGACGAAGCGCCGGATCAGGTCGGGCCGCGACCGCTCCAGCTCATGCAGGATCGTCATTCCGTTCATTCCGGGCATCATCAGATCGCACACGACGAGGTCGAACGACTCGGCGAGCAGCCGCTCGAAACCTGCGGCTCCGCTGGTCTCGAGGATCACCTGGTGATGCGGCGCGAGGCCGGCACGGAGCGCCTCGACGAAGCGGCGTTCGTCGTCGATGAGCAGGATGCGCCCAGGCGGTGCGTCCACCGTCACCGGAGGCGGACGCGACGTCGGGGTCGCCTGCGCTCCCGCGGGGAGAAGGACGCGGAACGTCGAGCCCATTCCAGGCTCGCTCTCCACCTCCACGCTCCCTCCGTGCGCCTGCACGATGCCGTGGACGATCCAGAGTCCGAGACCGGTCCCGACGCCGACGGGCTTCGTGGTCCAGAACGGCTCGAAGATGTGCTCCAGCATCTTCTTCGGAATGCCGACGCCCGTGTCGCTGACGCGGATCTCGACGCAGCCGTTCCGCGCCGCCGTGGCCACCGTGATCGTGTGAGCGTCCGGAGCGCCCTCGGGGATCGCCTGCGCCGCGTTGAGCACGAGGTTGAGGATGACCTGACCGAGCCGCGCCTCGTCTCCGAGGACGAGCGGCACGGGCGGCGTATCGCAGACGAGACGAGCACGCGACCGGAGCTCCGTGCCGGCCAGATTGAGCGCGGAGGCGATGGCCTGGCGAACGTCGAACCAGACACGCCGGTCCTCCTCGGCTCGCGAGAAGATGCCGAGGTCACGGACGATGAGGCGGACCCGCTCGCATCCTTCGCGCGCGAGGTCGAGCGCCCCGCGGGCCGAATCGTCCAGATTCCTCCGCGCGAGGAGGTTGAGGTTCAACATGACGTACGCGAGCGGATTGTTGATCTCGTGCGCGACCCCGGCGGCAAGCGTGCCGATCGACGCGAGCCGGTTGGTCTTCGCGAGGCGCGCATCGAGGACCCGCCGCTCGGTCACGTCGCGGGCGAACGAGAGAATGGCGGGGCCACCTTCGAAGTCGATGTTGATGCTCGCGATCTCGGTGGTCACCATCTCGCCGTGCGCGCCCCGCAGCCGGACCTGCTGGAGGTAGACGGAGTCCTCAGGGCCGGGTGCCTCGGCGATCGACGCTCGATAGCGCTTGATCTCGTCCGGGTGCAGGACCTGCTCGACGGGCTGACCGAGGAGCTCGGCGTCACTCTCGTACGAAAGGAGCCGCACGAGCATCGGGTTCACGAGAACGAACCGCCCTTCGCGATGGACCGCGATCGCGTCCGGTGCCCGCTCGATCAACGAGCGGAACGACTCGATCGAGCGCCGTGACGCCTCCTCGGCCCGCGAGCGATCGGTCACGTCCTCGGTGATGCCGACGCCACCGATGACCACCCCGTCCTCGCCGAAGACCGGCGCGTAGTCGACGCGCACCGAGCGGACCTGCCCGGACGTCGCCGACTTGTATTCACCTTCGTAGCGGGATCGCTTCCCGGAGAGCGCATCGAGCATGCAGCGCCGCATCACGGGATCGGGGAGCGTGTCGAGCCGCACCCCCAGCAGCATCCGTCGAGGCGAACCGAGGATCCGGACGAACGCGTCATTGCAGGCGGTGATCGCGCCCGCGGCGTCGAAGTGAAAGATCCCGACGGGCGCTCCTTCGAAGACGAGCTCGTAGATCCGCGCGGTCGTCGCCGATGCCGCCGCGGCCGGGCGCGTCGGGCGCAGGACCACCGCGGCGAGCCCGTCGAAAAAACCGGATGTCGCGAGCTCGACGCGGATGTGAGCTCCACTGCCGTGCCGCACGACGCCGTCGACGCCCTCGCCGCGAGGTAGCCCGTGCAGGTGGTCCAGCAGCGGCGCGCTCGGAGCCTCGTCCACGACGCAGAGCTCGTCGAGCCTGCGACCTTCGATCTCCGAGCGGGGCATGCCGAAGAACGTCTCGGCGAGCGAGTTCGCCCAGCAGATGTGGCCGTCCGGCGAGCAGACCACCACCCGCTCCGGAAGCATCTCCAGGCACCGCTGCGCCTCGATGCACGGCGAAGACCGCGCTCGCATCGAACCGCGCACCTTAACAAGCGGTATGCCCACTCACAAGTGACGATCGCCGCTCCTACGCGCTACGCGCCGCGCGAAGCTGCCAAGCGGCCGTAAGCTCTTCTTCTGTCGCCGAGCGCAAGGTTGCGCCTCCTCGCGCGCCTGGAAGGAAGCCGCTCGCCCGGGAGCGTCGAGTGGTCCGCGGGGCGTCGAAGGCCTCACGACCGCAGACCGCTCGCCGCTCAGTTGATCGGCGGGAGCGGCGTTGCCACGAGCTTCCGCTGCGCCATTCCACCCGGATACGCATAGCTCGAGGCGAGACCCCAGCCCCATAGCGTCGCGGTGAACGCGCCGGCGCTGCGCATGCGGTGAAGGCCCGTTCCGCAGACCCCGCCGTCGAACGAATCGCCAGGCTTGTTGTCCTGTCCGAGGTTGACGCGCATGAATTCGTATTCGCCGCGCGTCCCGACGGGCCGGAAGCCCGTGAGGTTTCCTGCGCACTCGAGCCAGACGTCTTCGAACGTTCCGTTCGTCTTCGCCCGGATGACGACGAGCGACGTGGAGGCGAACGATGGGTCCGCGTAGAACGAGTACGAGCTCAAGTATTGACCGGCGGGAACCACGTTGACGAACTCCGGATCGCCCTGCCCCGCGAAGCCTGTTTCACCGCCCGCCGTACCGCCGAACCCTCGCTGGTTGCCGCTCATGTAGGCGGCGAGATAGACGGGATGGTCGACGTCCTGCGTACGGACCACGAACGGGGAACCTGTCCCCTCGGCAAAGAACGCGACCTCGCCTGCCGCCATCGTGAGCGGGGCCCCCGCAGGCGGAGCTGGATCGTAGTCGAGCATCGTCCCGTCTCGCGCGGCGACGATGCGATAGCCGACGAGCTCGCCCTCGTTGCCGGTGCGCGGGCGGTATCCGACGCCGACGTATTCGGAGCCCCATCGATCGAAGCCAGGGACCTGCTGATTGAGGACGTCACATGCATCGGACGAGATCGGGACCTTTGCACACGAGTGGCCACCGAAGATCGTCGTCGGCTTCGTCGATGTGACGATGCTCCCCGAGAGCTCGGCGGGCTGGACGATCTGGAGGATCTCGCCACGCCCGAGCGTGTAGGACCGCGCAACGCCGGCTGGCCCTCCGACGAAACCTTCGCCGTCGTCGGTGATGGCGTTCGGAAGGATCGTCACCTCCGTCTGGTCTTCCGAAGCGATGATCTGCGCGCCTGGCATCCCGCTGTTCGCGATGCCCCAGCCGTTGACGACGATGTGCTGCTTCGACCACGACGGGACGGGGAGCAGGAGAGTGGCGCTAGGGTAGAAGCTCAACGCGCCGCCAAACGGGTAGATCGACGTGACCGAAACGGGAGCAGTCGACCCGAGGCGGAAAGCCTTCCCGAAGCCCGTCCGGTCAGGGAGCGGATCCTCGGTCGAGGCAGGCACCACGCCCTTGGGACAACGCGCCTGCCACTGCGAAGCTATCCCATCCGGGGGCATGTCCGAGACGAAGACGATCGCGCTCTCTCCCGGCGGAAGCGGACCGGAATGGGGAATCAGCGTCGCGTCGCCCGGATTCGTCCGATACACCGATTTGGAGATGTCGAGCGTCTCGTCGCGGAGCTGGAGCGTGAGCTCCGCCGGCTGCGTCGAGGAATTGACGACAAATGCGACGAAACACGACTGCCCATACGCCTTAGTGAATCGCGGAGTCTGGAGATAGAAGTCGCACCCGTCTGAACGATTGTCGGCCGCCGCTGCTGCGCACGGCTCGTGGCACCGGCCCGCGCCACATGCCTGCTCGGGTGGACACGTTTGGACGGTCTCCCCACTGCAGGTCTCGATCACGGCACGACCGTCGAGCGAGCATCGATAGCCGCATTCGGGCGCGTCGCCGCCCGAATCCACCTCGAACGTCGGACCGTTCGTGAAGATGCCACGGTCCTCCGCGCATGCGCCCATCGCAAGGGTCGCTGCCGCGACGGCAGACAGCGCAGAGATGATTCGTACTTGGTTCATGGCAGCGCCACTTCCTGCGGAGTGAGGCTCGGGATCCGGAGCGTCCCGGATCCGAGCTGGCCGTAGTAGTTCGTACCCCAGCAATGGATCTTCCCGCTCGTGAGCAGGGCGCAGGTCGCTCCCGGCGTCGTCCTCACCTGCGCTGCGGGGCCCGGGAGCCCCTCGACCTTCACGGGCTCGTAGGCGTGATCGGTCGTGCCGTCGCCTACCTCGCCGCCTGCGTTGTATCCCCAGCAATACACCGCTCCGGATGCTCCGACCGCGCACCAGCGCTGTGGCTGCACCAGGGGGGGGATGGTCGTCGTGCTCACCACCGTGCGCGTCGTCGAGATCTGGACGAGCGGCTCGTCGGTCTTTGCGACACGGGCAGGAATCGCGCGGTCGAGCCGCGAGGTGCTCTGCGCGGGCTCCGTTTCCCGGAGGATGACCGTGCCCCAGCAGAAGCCGATGCCTCCGACGGTCGCGCACGCATTGTTCTCGGCGACGTCGAGGGTCGATGCACCGCGAAGCACGCTCTCTGCCGGGTACGGATCGGGGAAGAGAGACGTGAGGCGCGCGAGCGGAGGATTCGCTCCCCACGTGAACATCGTGCCGTCGGTGCGAAGCGCGAAGGTCGCGTCGCCCATGACCAGCTGGGCGATGGGCTCACCTGCAGGCAGCGCGACCTCCGTCGGCGGCAAGACGGCGAAGGGCGACTGCTCGTGGAACGGCGCGATCTGGGCGTTGGTGTTCGCACCCCAGCACAACACGCGTCCCTCGCTCACCGCACATCCCGCGGAGCTCCCGATCGCGACCTTCGTCGCCTTGGGGATGTCGAGCTTGACCGGCGTGCGCTCCGTCGTCGTCGCGACGGTCGGGCTACGCAAGAACGGCCCCGTCCCCCAGCAATACGTGTCGCCCGCTTGATCGAGCGCACACGTGTGATCGAGCGACACGACGCCGGTGACGCCAGGCACGCGAGCCGCGTTCGCGCTGTCGACGACGCTCGCTTCTTCGCCGCGCCCGAGCTGGCCCGCGCCGTTCGCGCCCCAGCACGCCACGGTGCCGTCGTGCAGCAGGGCGCAGAAGCCCTCTCCGCGGTCAGACGCGTTCGCGCCTCGTGTCGTCACGAGCGCCGTTGCGCATGGCTGCGCTTCACACACGACGGGCAGCGGCCCGCCGTCGAAAGGCGCCTCGTACCGATCGACTGGTGCATCCGTCGCTGCGTCGCCCGTCCCGTTCGCATCGGGTTGATCGCCGCCGTCGACGGCGACGTCCGGCGGGACGTCATCGCTCGAGCTGCAGTTCACGAGGCCGGCGAAGGTGACGCAGCCGAGGGCGAGCGCCAGCGAACCGCGCCGCTCAAGGAGTGATCTTGCGAAGTGCATGGCGAGCTCCGACCGCCCAGTAGTGGTTGTTCGACGTGCCTCGAACCTGGCGCACGGGGAAGTCCAGCCACACGCGCTCCCGTGAGATGGGCGAGATCTCGTAGGTCGCGGTGTCGGCCCAGAGATCGTGGCCGCGCACGATGACATTGGTCCCGCCGATCCAGACGGTCTCGTCGCCCGGCACGCGCCAGAACGACAGGACGGGCGCCTTGGTGAGGCCCCTCGGGACCTTCGCGAGCGCGAAGGAGTAGGTGCCCCCGCCGGTCTCGGCAACGCGGACGAGCTCGTACGCGGCGTTCAGGCCGATGATGGTGTCGTCGGGACCAGCCTGGATGTCCGTGAGCCACCCTTCGGCGGCGTCGATGTACGGCACCCCAGGACGCGCCTCACAACGCTTCGGCGGCAACGGAAACCTGAGCGCGGCGCCTTGGCCATCCGCCACCCGCTCGTACGAGGACGAGGACGACGACTTCCGCACCAGCACGGGGCACAGACGAGTATCGCCGGGCGCGCCGCCTCTTCCGCCGGCAAACCAGATATCACCCGCCGCCGTGGCGGTCGCCGCGAAGAACACGAGCAGTTCGTCGGGTCGGTCACGGTCGTCTGCCACGTACTCGACGGCCCACGTCGGATCGCCGCCGTCTTCTTGGGACAGCCGGTAAATGGTGTTGCCGTACCAGGCGTACACGTCATCGGTGCTCGTGCCGAATACGCCGAGGGAGGGCAGGTCGATCCCGGTCCAATTCCCATGAATCGGCATTCCGCGATAGCGAGGCAAACCGCGGTAGTGTTCGGGATAGGTGGCGTTTGGAGTGTAGGCGGGGACGTGATCCTCGAGCTGCTGGAACGTCCACGTCCACGCCGTGCTCGGCGACGTACTCTGTGGATCGCGCTTGCCGTGATAGATCGTGCGCGGCGCGACTCCGTAGAAGACCTCGTTCGAGCTCGCCGCCCAGAGCCGCCCCACGAAGCGACCGCGACCGGACTCGTTCTGACTGTTGTCGTCGATGAACGACCAGGTCGCGGTGTCGTCGTTCCACTCGAGCACCTTCACACCGACCGTGGCGCTCTCGGCGACGGCGAAGGCACGGCCGGGAAACACCGCGATGTCTCGCAACACGAGGTCGGTGCGCGGGAGGTCCGTCGGGCACCATCCCGCCGAGCTGCACTCGGGGAGCTCCGGTGGTGCGTCGTCGGCGTCGGTCTCCCCGCCGCCGTCCGTCGGCGCCGCGTCGGCGAGGGGCGTGCCGGTGTCCGGCTCGTCCGAGAGGCTCGGCTCACGCTCGGAGGATGCACAAGCAGCGGCCGCCGCGAGGACGACGCCGATGCAGCCGATGAACAGCGCGCGCTTCAAGGCTTGCCTCCGAGCGAAAGAACGACGCCGTCACCGGCGATCCAGACATGGCCGGGCGAAGGCGACCAGACGGCGGTGAGGTCGGGCCGCACCGCGCCGAGGCCGGCGATCTTCACGCGCTTCCACGATGTGCCGTCGAAGTGGAGGACCGTCGCCCGAGTGCCGACGGCCCAGACGTCCGAAGGCGACGTGCCCCAGACGCTCCGGAGATCCTGCGTCGTCGGGACGTCGCTGACGATCTCCCAGAGCGCGCGGTCCCCGGTGTAATGGCGAACCATGCCGTTCGCACCGACGGCCCACGCCTCGCCGCCTTCGAGCTCTCCGTCACCGTCCGGTACGGGGGGGCTCGCCTCCCACACCGCGAAGAGCGCCTGCGTGGTCAGGGTGTTGAAGGAGCGGAGCTTGGGCGTGTCGCTGTCGGGCTCGGTCACCCGGATGGCAGCGCCGGCATGGCCGACTGCCCAGAATGCGTCGGGCGACGCGCCGTGCATGTTCGTCATGCTCGCGCACGAAATGGCGCGGCACATCGTCTTGCCGATGGCGTCGCTGACCTCGAACGGAGCGGACGACGACATCCGAATGCGCCAGAGGCCGCTCGTCGGGCTCGTGTCGAAGAGACAGTTGGCCGCCGGCCGCGTTGGATTCGTCAGGTCGAGAAAGCAGACGTGTTCGGTCGTGACGTACAACCAGTCGGAGCCGGGGTTGCCCCATCCGGACGTGATCGCCCGCGACCAACTCCAGTACTCCGCGGTGATCGGGATCGGCTGCACGGCACGTGGAAGCCAGCCACCGGGCGACGGTGTGCCGCCGTCTTCGACATCCAGGCCCCGGCTGAAGAGCCGATCGACGGAGACACCGGCGATCTCACCCGACTCTCGCAGCCAGAGCGCTCGGATGGTCTCGCGCAACCCCAGATCTCGACGCGTCCATCCCGTCCCATCGAAGTGAGCGGCGTCGCCGAGCGCCCCCACGACCCAGACGTCGCTCTCGGAGCGACCGCGGAGCACGGTAATCCGCGTGCGACGGTCCATCCCGTCGGGGATGTCGAACGGCCCATTCGAGCAGAACGCGTCGTCCGTGCACGTCTCGGTGAAGTATTCGCAGTCGTCGCAGGGGGCAGCGGCTTCGGCTGCTACGTCCTCTCCCGCGTCGTCGGTCGGGACGACCTCCGGGGGAGGCGGCGCGGCGTTGCGGGCGTCATCGGACGTCGCGCACGCTGCGAGCGCCACGACGCCGGGCGTCGCCAACAGAACAGCAAAGACGATCGTTCGCGCTCTCATCGTGCCACCGGTCCCGCGTCGCTCTCGGGGCAGGCCTCGACCGTGCACCGGCCACCGGCACACGCTTGCCCGGCGACGGCGTCACAGACGATCCCGCATCCACCGCAGTTCTGCGGATCGCTGTTGATGTTGACCTCACATTCGTCTGCAGGGTTCCTGTTGCAGTCGGCCCTGCCCGTCACGCATTCGCGCGTGCAGATCCCATGGGTGCAGACGCCGATGCTGAACTCGGAGAAGGAATTACACGCGACGCCGCAAGCACCGCAATTTCTCGCGTCCGAGCCGAGATCGACACACTCCCGGAAGCAGTACGAGAGCCCTGGCGGACACATGCACTCGTACGCGTTGTCCTTGTTGAGGCGGCATTCCTGGCCAGCTCCGCATGGGTCACACGTCCCACAGTGATCGTTCGTATTCAGCGGCGTCTCACAGCCGTTTTCCAGGTCACCGTCACAGTTACCAAAGTTGACGGCGCATTTAAGATGTCCACACGTGTTATTGAGACACCCATAATACGTATTCGGCGCAAGCGGACCGCCGTCGGGGTTGCTTGGACACGAGTTCCCGCACGAGCCGCAGTTGCGGTTGTCGTCATCGGGTCGCAGGCACCGGTACGAGACGATTCCGAGCACCTCCTGGCTACAGGCGATCTCACCCACGACGCAACCGCACTGGTACCCGAAGGTCCCGTTAGCTACGCATGGCTTGTCCGGGTCGGTGCACGCATTCCCGCACGCGCCACAGTTCTGCTGGTCCGAGGGAGGTGTCTCGCACCCGTTGTCGGTGATGCCGTCGCAATCGAGACCGTATTGCGGGTTGCAGACCGTGACGCAACGACCCGCGACACACTCGACGACCTCGCCCTTCGTGACATCCCCCGTCGGACAGACGACCCCACACGCGCCGCAGTTCTGTCGATCGGTCTCGAGGTTCACGTCACATCGGAAACGCGAGCCCGGACAGGTCGTGTACCCGGCGGGACACTTGTCCGTCGGACAGTACTGCGTGAGTCCAACGAGCGAGCCGTCCTCGCCGGCGTCGTTCGTCGTCAGCAAAGGCGGAGGGTCGTCGACCAGCTGACCGATCGTGCGCGGGGATGTCGAGCACGCAGCGAAGGCACTCACGAGGACCGCGCAGCCGATGGCTGCGCTGAAGATGGTTCTGAGCTTCACCGCGCACCTCGGCACGACGTGCGAACGCGCTCCAGCAGGGGCGAGGTGCTCCAGCGACGTTCGAAATCAGCGATGTACGTGGCCGCCTCCTCGCGGCGTTCGAGGGTGCACAGGGCGCTGATCCGTTCTGCGTCACGTTCGGGAGCCAGCGCTCCATCCGGGAAGCGCGATGCGTGCTCCTTGGTGAGGGCGAGCGAGCGTTCCGCCGCCCCCGCGAGGCGCGCGGTGCGCGCATCACGTAGAAGCTTCGACTCTTCTTCCAGTGAGCTGGCCGTGAACGCGCGCCCCGGTGCACGACGCGGACCGGTGGTAGGCGGCGTATCGGGCAGATCGCGCACGTCGACGGTCGCCTCCGGCACCGACACGGGTTGGGCAGTGCGCGGCCTGGCCTGCTCGGCCGCCGGAGTCACGTGGTCCCCCTTCAACGACGCGACGGGAGCCTGCGTCGCGCTTGCCGCGTCCTCGCTCCGATGGATGACGACGAACGACGCGATGCAGGCCGCGCCGACGGCTGCTGCAGCGCCGATCGTCCACGTCAGCGAGGAGCGCGGGGCGGCCTTCGCCACCGACGTCGAGAGCATCGCAGCCGCCGCGGTCCGACGGTCGAGCTGCTCCTTCAGAACGGCGCCGGTCTCCTCGCCCGGCTCGTCCCAGGAGCGCGCGTCGCGCAAGAAAACGTCGAGATCGTCCGATGAGCTCATTTGAGTCTCCACTCGTCGCGGGCGCGATAGCGGTCGAATGATTTCCTGAATGCGGCGCGCGCCGCGTTCAGACACGTACGCGCGGTGTGCTCGTTTCTCTTCAACGCGAGCGCCGCATCGCGCACGGTGAGGCCTTCGAGCTCGACGAGCACGAAGATCTCGCGCTTCTCCTCGTCGAGCGTGTCGAGCAACTCGTAGAGGACCCGCACCCTCTCGGATCGTTCGGCAATGCCGAACGGCGTCTCCGACGGAGCGGGCAGTGTCTCGAGGTCCGCCGGCTCCGACTCGAACGTCGTGTACTTCCGGTGCTCCCGTCGACGGTGCGAGCGCAAGACGAAGCGGATGATCTGCATCAGCCAGACCCGCTCCGCGACGTCGCGGTTCTCGGCCGGCGCCTCGTACTCGGGCAGCCGTCGATGCACGACGAGATAGACCTCCTGGAAGAGGTCCGGCATCGCCGCGGCGGGGGCGCCGAGACGCCCGAGCGACCGCCAGACGAAACGCCACGTACTTCGGTAGAAGGCGTCGAACGAACTGGCGGCAAGCGCCGCGTCGCTCCGGGCAAGCGACCGCGACACCGGCTCCTCCTCGGCGATGCCCACGACGAGCGGGGGCGCGAGCGGGGGCTCGAGCAGCTTCAGCACGAGCCTGGAATGCCTTCATCCCGGACGAACTATTGGAAAAAAGAAAGCTCTGCCGTAATTCCCGCTCCAACGATCGCGGCCGCCGTCCGATGGACGATCTGTACGGCCCCGCGCGGGTCAGTGAGGTTGAACTCCGGTCGTCGGAACGGAATCGTGACGTCCGCCGACGCGCTCAGCGCGAACCACCCGCGGACGATCCGCAGCCGTGGACCGAGAAAGACGTTCCCCGACCATGTCTCGGTCGTCGGACCATCGCCCTCCTCGCCCCGTCGCCCTGGCTCGCGGCTCGTTGCCTGCATCTGCAGGAGCCCGACCCCCGTGCATCCGAAGAGCCGGACGCTCGGACCGTCGAGCGAAAGCGCAGGCGTCTGCGGGCAGATCGCGCTCTTCACGTAGAAGGCATCGAACGTCGCGGTCGAAATCGTCGCCTTCTGACCTGCGGGCGGAACGACGGTCTGCGTCTGGGAAGAGAGCGTCCCCACGCTCGCTTCGAGGAAGACCCAGCGTTCGTACCAGCCGACGACCACGCCCGGACCGAGCGCGACCCTCGGGAGGGTCCCCGCATCCGCGCGGACGAGGACGCCGACGGTTGGCCCCGGACGCGTCGGAGACGAGGACCGTGGCGGAGACGCCGTGGGCGGGGGCGATGACGGCGTCGCGAGGTCCTCTGCGCGCGAGGGCGGCAGGTCGATCGGCGGGCGCGGCGGCTGCGTCGCGGCGGGGTCGTGCACACTCGGAGGATCATCGACGCTGGGTGTGGATTCGCCGGCATCGTCGCTCGTCATCGTGAACGCGATGACGACGGCGGCCGCACGAGCAAGCGCCTGGCACGTCTGGGCCGTGAGCGTCCTCAGGGCGTGTCCGCCGTCGGTGTCGAGCGAGAGCGTCACGGACCATGTTCTCGGCTCGGTCTGGTGGACTTCACCATGAGCTCGCAGCTTGCGGTGTGCCTTCCCCGACTCGCCGAGGACCCGCGCGACGTCCTGGCGTAGACTCGCAGCATCCGCGCACCCGCGCGGAGCGATCCACGAGAGCTCGAGCTCCTCCGTTCCGACGGGCGCCGCGAGGGCGGGTGGAGCTGCCAGCCCAAGGGCGAGCACCGCGGCGAACGTCCATGACGCCCGCGTTCCACGGCTCCAGTGAGGCCATGCCGCCCGGAGCGGAGCCATCATTGTTCCCTATCCAATCCTGTGCCAGCGGGCAATGGGCGCTCCGGAGCGAGGTGCAGGCCGCGGGCCCCTAGGCTAGCGCGACGCGGCGGCGGCGTCCGTCGTGGGCGGGTGGTCAGGGCAGCTCGCGAGCCCTGCTGTCACGCCGCCTCCGTCGCGACAGCGCCACGCCCGCAGTGCATGGAAACGAGACCTCGGGCACATCAGCGCATGATACGCGGAGCCCATCGAGCTCCGCACGTTACGCGACCGCCCAACGCACTCGCCGAGACGCAGCGTCAACCCGTTGCGCAGGGATCCGTTCCTGCGTATGAACGCGCCCCCCCGACCACAACGAGGCCGCGCATGTATTCCGAAGACAGCCGCTTGAGCAAAGAACGCAAGTCACTCGCTCTCCTCAATGCGGACATCGAGCGACTCGAGCAAGAGCTCGCGAAGAAGAAGAACGACTACTGGCAGAGGGTGGTCGCGTTGGGCTCGAAGGTCAGCCCTGTCGAGAAGTCGGGGACGGTCGAGAAGAACATCGACGCCGAGCCGGAACCGGTCGAAGCCGCCCCCGCCGCAAAGGCGAACGAAACGGAGCGCGCTCCGAAGCCGACAAAGCCGTCGCGCAAGGCGGCGGAGGCGGCCGAGAAGGAGGAGAGCGATCCGATGCTCGACGAGCTCCTCGCGGTCGTGCGCGATCACGAAGACGGACTTCGGGCCGAAGACCTCCGCACCCAGCTCGGGTGGGAGAAGAGCGATCTCAAGCGCGTCGTGGAAGTTGCGATGGAGGCCGGACAGCTCACGAAGAAGGGCGACCGGCGCTCAGCGACGTACCACGCGGTGTAGAGCGCTTCTCACCGCGTCCGACGCGGCCCGCGCGCGATCGAGCTCGTTGCGAACGAACGATCGCGCGCTCGCCGTCGTCGCGAAACTGCTTGGGCGCACCGAGATAGCCACTCGCTCCGAACGGCGACTGACGTTGTCCCGGTCGAGACGCGGCGCGCGGACCTCGTTCGGAGGACGGCTGCCGAGAACGATCGGCACGAGCCTCGACCAGTACTTCCAAGGCACTCGAGGACAGTCGGTTCTCGTGCGTCTACCAGGACGTCGACGAAGCGCTCCGCTACGCCGTCCACCGCTGACGTGAAGCATGCGGCCCGCGGGAAGTCCGCCGTCGCGAGAGCACCACTCCCACAGCGAGGGCGAGCGCCGCGGCGAAGGGGCCCGACGACGTGCTGGCAGTCGGCGCGGGCGCGAACGAGCAGCCACTCGACTTCGACTTCGACTCACTGCTCGCGTTCGTGCCGGACGAGTCGCCGTTCGTTCCGCTCGCGATGGGCTCGGCGTTCAGGGTGCACGTCGTCGCATCGAGCGCCTGGACGGTGAGCGTCTGGTGGATCGCCGTTCGTGGATCGTTCTTGCCGACCGTGAAGGTGGGCGTCGGCCCGCCAGCGCACTTCACGGAGTCGCCGGCGAGCTTCTCCAGCGCGGGATCGCGCGCGGTCATCGTCGGCTTGTAGTCCTTCAGCCACGCCTCGTAGACGCCCTTGTTCGCCGAGTAGATCGTGCAGTTGCCGCCGCGCCGGCCGACGTTCACCGTCACGCCGTCTTCGAGCTTCCTGTGCTCGTCGACAGGCGCTCCGCCGCTACGTTCGCCGCAGGGATAGGCGAAGAGGACGCGGTCGGTCCCCGCCGGAAAACCCTTTACGGCGAAGCTGTAGTTGACCACCTTCACGTCCGGCGGCGGGGGCACATCGCCAAACGCGGGGCGCGTCGCGACGAACATCCCCGCGGTCATGAGGGCCGCTGACACGAGTGCACGGAGACGAGACCTCGGGCGCATGAGCGCATGATACGCGGATCCCGGCGAGCTCCACACCGCACGCGACCGCCGACGCCGATTGCGTGTCACCCCCTTTCAGGGCTTGCGTTCGAGGGAACGTTCCATGCGCACCAGTCGTGTGGCGTACCCAAGAGCTTCGTAGAGCCGCTTCGCCGAGGTGTTGGTCGACCAGACATTGAGCTCGATCGCGACCGCGCCGTGCTCGATCGCCCAGTCTTCGGCGCGCGCGATGAGCTTCGTTCCGATCCCTCGTCCTCGATGACCGGACCGAACGACCACGTTGTCGATGAGCGCCACTCGCCGAGGGACGAGACCGTCCCGATCGGGCGGCGGCTTCATCAGGACCTCCAAGACTCCGACGACGGCCTCGTCCTCGAGGGCGACGAGGACGGCGCTCTCCGGTCCCTGCATTCGTTGCACGAGAAGCTCGCGAGGTCGTACCGGGCCGCTCCTCTCGCAGAAGACATCGGGGAGCTGCTCCCGGTGGGCGGCGTCGACCTCCGCGATCACGGCGCAGATCGCCTCGTAGTGCTCGGGCCGGGCGAGCTCGATCCTCATCGATACGAAACGTCGCAGAGTCGGCGCACGGAAGAAAGCATTCCTCCCCCTACGTCGCGACGAGGAGCGCCGTGACGAGCTTGCGTGCCAGACGGAAGCGAACCCGTCACGGGCCCCGTGCCAAGACAACCCAGGATGACGTCCTTGAATCCTCTGCGGCCTTCGCGCGCACGACGGCGAGCGCCGTCTCCGCGTAGTCGGGATAGAAACGCGACGCGTTGAGGACGACGTCGCCGAGCCGTCAGAAGGAGGTCGCGAGGCCGAGCCCGGCCGACGTGGGGGCGAGCCACGGCCGCACGCTCACGTCGTGCCCCTGCTCGACCGGAACCTTCTTCACACCATAGAGAAGCATCGCAAGCCCACCGCCCAGAAACGCGGCCGAGGCAACGAGGCCTCCATAGATGGCGGCGTCGTACCCCCCGCAATTCGCAGGTTCGGGGATCCTCCCGCGGGACGTGGCGCCAAAGGCCTCGAGCTCCGCGTCGGACTCGCACCCGAACTTCGAGACGTGGGCCATGCCAGACACGATCAGCCCTACCGGCACGAAGGCGAGCGAAACGATCCCCGCCACGAAGAGCCCTTGCGAGCGACGCTCCATTCGAGGCGCCGCGCTCGCGGACGTCGTCGTCTGTTCGGTTGCCGCGCCGCCGGAGGCCGAGGACTGCGCGGGCGCGGGTGAGACAGAAGGCGGCGCTGGCGCTGGCGGAGCGACTTCCTTCGCCGGGGGATCGACGCACGACCCCTCGACGCAAATGCGGTCGCCCTTGCACTCGATGTCGGTCGTGCACTCCGCACGCGCCTCCCCACCGAAGCAGATCCCAACTCCGAACACGAGAAGCCCGGCGAGCTTTCGAACGCCCATGGATCGTGAGCGATACAGGATCGCCACGCTCGCCAGGTCGACGATCACGTCAAAGTCGTCGTTTTGGTGCGACCGCATCGCACCGCGCTCCGCGGGCGTCTCGAAGTCGAGCCCGGGTCACGTCGGTAGGACCACACGGCCCGAAAGCCGGAAGGACACCTCTCGCGTTCCGCTCGAGCAGGTCACCGCCTCGAAGTCTTCGACTTCGGCGGGGCAGCGTCGGTGAGCTCTCGGAGGCCCTCACCGCTCGTTCGAAGCTTGCGGTCGTAGCTCTCCTGATGCTTCTGGATGTTGTCGATATGTGCGAGCGTCCAATCGTAGAGCGCCGCGAACGGCTTCTGTAGCGATCGGCCGAGCGGTGTAAGCGCATACTCGACCCCTGGCGGAGAGCCACCAAGGACGCGGCGACGGATCATTCCGTTGCGTTCGAGCTTCCGCAGCGTCTGCGTGAGCACGCGCTGCGTGATGCCCTCCAGCCGTCGCTTGATGGCGTTGAAGCGGTGCGGCCCCGGGAGAAGCACGGCAAGGACCATCATCGACCACTTGTCGCCGAGCTGGTCGAGGATCGTCCGGGTCGGACAGTCAGCACGGTAGATGACGGCGTCTTCGGTATGGTTGGGCATACTTGGGATGCTCAAGGTACGTTCTTGCGCCTAGGTATGCCAGGTATACCTTGCGACGCATGACGCGTTTCAAAGACAAGGTTGTGGTCATCACCGGCGGCAGCGAGGGAATCGGGCTCGCGACGGCCAAGGCTTTCGCCGCCGAGGGAGCCAAGGTCTACGTCACGGGGCGTAGACGAGACCGGCTCGACGCGGCGGTCGCCGAGATCGGCGGCGCGGTCACCGGCGTCCAAGGAGACGTCGGGAACCTCGCCGACCTCGATCGGCTCTTCGAACGGATCAAGCGCGAGCACGGCCGGGTCGACGTCGTCTTCGCAAACGCAGGGATCTCCGAGTCGTTCGCGATCGATGCCATCGACGAGGCACACTTCGACCGCGTCTTCGGCGCGAACGTCAAAGGCATGGTCTTCACCGTGCAGAAGGCGCTCCCACTCCTCGTGTCGGGAGGCGCCGTGATCCTCGCGGGCTCGGGCAGCGGCAGCAAGGGCTTCGCCGGCCTGACGGTCTACAACGCCACCAAGGCGGCGATTCGCTCGCTCGCTCGAACCTGGACGACGGAGCTCAAGAGCCGAGGCATCCGCGTGAACGTGGTGTCGCCGGGAGTCATCGACACGCCGGCGATCCAGACGTTCCTCCAGAACGCACCGGAGATGGAGGGTGCCCTGAAGCAGATGACGCCGCTTGGTCGCATCGGAGCGGCCGAAGAGGTCGCCAAGACCGTCCTCTTCCTCGCGTCGAACGAGAGCAGCTTCGTCGCGGGCGTCGAGCTCTTCGTGGACGGCGGCATCATGGCCGTCTAGCCGAGAACCAACCGATACCCCTCGCACCTCGCCGACCTCGACCCTCCCTCGAACGCGATGCGGAGTGAATAGCGTCTCTCGCGAGGAGCGCGACGCGAACGAAGCCCTGCAGCGGTTCACGACGTCTCGCCCGACGAGGGGGCGCGACGTGAACTGCGACGTTGGCGCGACGTTGTAGAACAGGCCGTTGCCGCCACCGATCGAGGGGACACCGAACGACTCGCGGAGGCTCGCGGCGCCGGGACCGGCCAAGGGCTCCGCGACGCTGGTGCTCACGCCTGAACGTGATGAGCCGGCGCGAACACAAACCTGACAGATGCGTGTCGAGTCGAGATTGTACTTCGTTGGCTCCAGTGAGCCGTCGCTGCAGCCGAGGAGGAGACCATGCTCGAACCGATCCCCCACGCCATCGAGAAATTCATCGCCCAGGATGACGAGCCCGTGGTCATGCTGAACCTGCTGCGCTTCCTGGACGGAGGGCGTGATCTCTACGGGAGGTACCTCCGTGCCGTGCAGGCTTCGTTGGCGAAGGTCTCGGCGGAGATCCTCTACGCCGGCGCGTGCGAGCCTGCCCTCATCGCCGAACCCGATCAGAGTTGGGACGCGGTCGTGGTCGTGCGTTACCCGAGCCGGTCTGCGTTCCTTCGTATGGCAAGCGACCCCGGCTATCTCGAGATCGCGCACCTTCGAAGCGACGGGCTCCGCGAGACGGTGTTGCAGCCGACAAAGCCATGGACGCTCTGACGCGGCGAAGCAAGTGCGCCTTCGCCAGGGCCCGCGACCGGGCGCGGCGCCGGTGGTGACACGGGCGCCTCTGGTACATCGGACCAGCGCGCGGTGCTCGGAGGCGAGCTCGAACGGCTCAATCCAGCTTCGTGTCGCCTTCGAGCTCCGCGCGATACCAGGCCTCGCTCTCCTCGGCGCTCGCCTTACCCGTCTGCATCAGCGCTTGGTGGGCTCCGGGGGCCCCGGTCGACGCCTCCGCCTCGCGGCCAAACGCCTCCGCCATTCGGCGGTCCAGCGTAGCCATCATGGGCATCACGCGTTTTGCAAGCACGGGCTCCGGTGCCGACAGCACAGTGATGAGCGCTTGCGCGACCTCGATCACGTCCGTCAGGGCGAGTAGCTGGGCGATCGGGAGCAGCTTGACGAGCTTCTCCTTCAACAAGTTGCGGTCCGCCGCGGACAACATCTTTTCGTGTTTGGCTCTGCGCACCGGCCCCTCCTTCCGCAGACAACGCTGGCGATTCTACTCCTTCGGCAGGGCAGAGCGCTCGTCCACGGGGCCGGAGACTGCTCGATCTTCTGCCGCAGAGCCCGGGGTAGGCCAGCCCGCTGGCTTCTGCGCGCAACTCCGCGGCCCTCGCCCCGCCCAGCTGGCATTGTCAGCGCATCCCCTTCCATCCCAGCACCAGCTGGCTGCCTCTCGAGGCCCGTCGAATGTCGACCAAGCCAGCCAGCTGGCCTCCATTCCAGTTTTGCGCGCATCCACATCCAGCCAGCTGGCTTCGGGACTTCTCATTGCGACTTCGAAAACCAGCTAGCTGGCTTGCGCGCGGCGCCGACCGACTTCGGGAGCCAGCTGGCTGGCCTTTGAGGTGGACCTCCCCCACTTCGAGCCAGCCAGCTGCCTTCGACGACGGTTGGCGTTGCGTTCGACGGCAGTGCTGGCTCGCCTCGAGCAGGTCCCCCGGACTTCCTCGACTTCCTGGACCTCCTTGGCCGCGGCGCGTTGCGCTCGTCGATGCGCACCATTCAACCGCCCCGCTGCGCGCCCCCGCGAGGTCGCAATCGTGTCCTCACGAATTCGTCTCATTACCCAAAATCGATGACAACCCTTTTGGCCCGTGGTCGACTCCGTCTGCGCCGAATCTCGAACGGCAGCGATCACGTGGGTCGC
>JAFAER010000052.1 GCA_023423895.1 Pseudomonadota bacterium | reverse complement strand
GCAAGGCCGTGCCGCTCCACCCACGCGAGCGCTCCTGCCTCGAGGTAGGCCTCCTTCTCGTTCCAGGCCCAGAGCCCTTCGAACTCGGGGACGCGGCGATACTCCCAGCTGCCCCGCCCCAGCGAGTGGAGCTCGAAGTCGGCATGGATCGTCTCGCCGGCGGCGGTCGCACCGGTGCCGGCAGAGGCCTCTTTCTTCCAGGCCGAAAGCTCCTTCGCCGTCATGTCACGAACGTTCGGGGCGACGAGAGGTGCAGGCGGCCGCACGAGGGCGACCCGTTCGAGATCGAGTCCGAGCGGCACCAGCCCTTCGACGACGATCGGCTTTTCCTTGCTCTTCTTCGCGCGCCACGGCGGATCGCGCAGCACCGGCGGAAGGTCTTCCGACATCGCCATCGGTCCGGCGACCGCGGCCACCTTCTTTCGTTTGCCGAGGACACGCGCCGCGGTGGCCTCGAGCTTCCTTCCCTTCGCTTGCGTCTGAAGTGCTGCGCCGAGCTCGGGTCGTTCACGAAAGAACGCCAGGACCAACGGAGCGAGCACCGGATGGCTCGCGTACGGGGCGAGCACCGCCGCAGCTTCCTCGGTTCCGATACATGCGAGCGCCTGCGCGATGTCGCGCGGAGGCGTCTTCGCGAGGGCACCGTACTTCGGCTTCACGAGCAGTTGCCGCAGGCACTCCGCAAAGATCGCCACGGCCTCGGCGGCCGGAAGCACACACGCAAGATTGAGCGCGTACACCGAAATGTTGAAGGCGTCTCCACGCTCCAACCATCGCCGGACGAGCGTGCTCTCCGATACGGCGGAGAGAAGGAACCAGGGGGGCTCCTTCGACGCGAGTGAGGCTTTCAGGTCGGCGTTCGCCCAGTCCTCGTCGGGGAACGTGTACGCCAGACACGAACGAAGCAAGCGGTCGCCGCCCTTTCGCAAGCGCTCGGCTCGTTCGCGTGCCGCGGCATACTCCGCCTCCGACGCCGCGCAGACGAGATGGCGGAGCGGAAGACACGGCTCGCGAGGAAGCCGGTGCCTGTCCGTCGTTGGGAGGACGACCAACGAGCTCGTGCGGTCGTAGTCGTGCGTCCCCATCGTGAGGAGCGTTGCCCGTACGACCGCCTCGACGGCATCGGGCAAACCGCGCGCAGCGGCGATGAGTGGGCAGAGGCTTGCCTCGTAGTTGATCTCCCAGACCATGCGCTCGACGACAGCAAGCGTCTCGAGGCTCGCCCGTCCAAGCTCGGTGGTCTCGAGCCTGGCGGAGAAGAGGGCATGCGCCTCGCAGCGCGCTTCCGCGAGGGTCGGTTCGGGTGACGCGAGGCCCGCCTCGAAGCGATCCGCAAAGGAGCGCTTCTTGTAGTGCTTGGTCCTGTCCGTGTAGGCCTTCGCGAGCGCTCGCGCCACGTGACTCGGCGAGCGCGGTCGTGCGGAGCCCGCAACGGAACGACGCGGCCTCAGGTTCTTGCGAAGAGCCTCGGGGACAACGATTCCACTCACACGCGAACTCTAAAGACGCGCGCGCTCGGGACAATCCTGCACTTGCGGGACTTGTTTTTGTGCTGGGTCAGAGCTTGTCGTGTTGCGGCTCGGCTTCGGGCGCGCAGCGCGATCACGCGCGACGCCCACGATCGAGGGTCCGCTCCGGACCTCAGCGGTGTGAGCGCACCGACTTCCATGGCGCGAGTCACCGAAACTCATCCGTGCGTCGATCGCGGCGATTGCCGTGAAACCGTGATGAAGCCCCCAAGCCTCGTGGTTGTGCTCCTCTGTCCTGCCGTGGACCCGCAGTGCGTTCGCTGGTCAACCGTATCGGTTCGGCAGATCGCGTTCCTGACGTTCGCGCAGCGCACGCATACGATCTCGCACCGAGACCGGTAGAGGCAGGGCGCCGCCTTCGGACGATCACCCGCCGTCCAAACGGCGATCACGGCGGATCACCGGGCCCTGGGCCTGCGCTCCACCCGCGAGGCCCTTTCGAACCCGTGACGGCCTGAAATCAGGGGGATGAGAAGCGTGAGGCTCGGGCTGTCGCCCCGAGACCTTCGCGCTCCATGTCGGGATCAAAGAAAGTCGGGGGCCCTGTCGATCCGGCGCCGTCTCGTGTGACGTCCTCACGAAGCGGCGCGCGAGTCACGTCGAGGGCGTCCCGGATTGCGATCGCGAACGGGGGTACGCAATTTCGGTGACGGGTGCTCTACCCTCCACGGTCTCGCTGGACCAGGAGGCTGTCGAACGTCCTCGCGTCGTGGGGAGGCGCCGTGTAAGGGAGGTCGCCCATGACCCGCTCGTCGAGAAACGGCGCTTCCCGGCGCACCTCGCGTCGCGCACCGCAGCCCCGCCTCAGCGCCCACAATGCGGACCGCCACGATCTCTACCAGCGCAGCGTTCAGGTGCCCGACCAGGAGATCCGATTACTGGAGAAGGTGTTCAGCGCTCACACCGGACGCCGCCCGCTGCACCTCCGCGAAGACTTCTGCGGAACGGCGCTCCTGTGTACGCGCTGGGCGAAGAGCCACTCGGAGCGCACGGCGATCGGGCTCGACACGTCTCGGCCGACGCTCGAGTGGGGACGCGCGCACAATCTCTCTACGATCGGCGCCGCAGCCGCACGCGTCACCCTCCTCGAACAGGACGTGCTCGTGCCGACACGGCGCAAGGTCGAGGTCATCGGCGCGTACAACTACAGCTACCAAGTGTTCCACGAGCGTGAGCAGTTGCGCCGTTACTTCCGCGCCGCGCATCGATCGCTCACGGACGACGGGCTCTTCGTGCTGGACGCCATCGGCGGCTTCGAGGCCACGCAGGCTCGCGTCGAGAGGCGACGCATGGACGGCTGGACGTACATCTGGGAGCAGGAGCGCTACGACGCGGTGAACGCCGGCTTCCTCTGTCACATCTCCTTCGAGTTCCGCGACGGAAGCGCCCTGCGCCGCTGCTTCACGTACGACTGGCGTCACTACTCGCTCTCCGAGCTCCGCGACATCCTCCTCGATGCGGGGTTCGTCGGCGTCGACGCGTACTGGGAAGGCACGGACGCGAACGGCGAAGGATCGGGCACGTTCCATCGTGTATCGCGCGCCGAGAACGAGCCGGTGTGGAACGCCTACCTCGTCGCTCGGAAAGGCCCGCCGCTCCCGGGAAGCCGCGACGCCGCACGTCGCCGATGAGACTGTAGCGCTCGCTGGCGCTGACGGAGGGCGCCGAACAGTGGTGGGAGCGCCAAGGAGTCGACCGTTCCGTTGTCGCTGAGTACGTCCACTCCGACGCGGAGCGAGCTGCGCAGCGTGACGACCTTTGCATCTCCTTCTCGCTCGGCGCTCCGGCTCGACGCGAATGGCATGCGGCCACTGCGCCACGACGCGGGCGCGAAGCGCGGCCCAGTGCGCATCGAGCCAGAGCTCCTGCACGAACAGGAGATCGACCTCGAGCTCGTCGAGCGCCTCGATCACGGGCGCCGCGGCTTCGTCGTCGGAGGTCGCCCCGAAGCCGAGCCCGAATCCCGAGCGCGTCCCCGACGATCCGGACGGCGGAGGCTCGACGGTGACCGTGCCGAAGGGGTGTCCCGACGTCGGCGAGCGCGTCGCACCCGCGCGTCGGACGTGGACGCTCACGGCGGGCGGCGAGGAGAGCTCGATTCACACGACCGCGCTCTTCGGTGACGCGATGGTGCTGCTCGGTTCGTACAGCGAGACGCTGACCGTCGATTCGCTCAGCGCCGCCGGGGGCGGCCTCTTCGCGGCGTGGATCGACCGAGAGGGGCGCGCGCAGCGGCTCGAGCGGTTGGCCGGAAGGCGCGATCGCTCCACATATTTCGTCGCCGCGCACGTCCACGCCGAGCGTCTCTGGGTGCTCATCCACTTCGAGGACCGGCTCGACTTCCAGTCGGCCGAGGACGTCGCGATCCCGGGCGCGAACCATGCGCTCGTTGCCCTCGACGCGAGCGGTCGGGTCACCGAGGTCCGGAGGCCGATCCGCGTAGCACCCATCAAGGCCCAAGCAGAGCTGACGAAGACGCCCCTCGTGCCGGAGAAAGAGGATGATCGCAAGAAGCGAAGGAAGTCGGCCGATAGGCACGAACGGCCAGCGGCGCAGCAGGCGGCCATCGCGCCGGGTCCCGCTCGCGCCCGGTTCCGAGCTGACGTGCTACATTCTTCGCGATGGCGGGTCCTGCGCGGAGGCGTGCAACCTACGAGGACGTGCTTGCCGCGCCGGAGCAAATGACGGCTCAGGTCATCGACGGTGAGCTCCACCTCCACCCGCGGCCGCGACGCCGGCACCTGCGTGCCACGTCGGCGCTGGGGGGGTTCCTGTTCAGCGCCTTCGACTCGGGCATCCATGGTCCGGGCGGATGGGTCATCGTCGACGAGCCCGAGCTTCACCTCGGGAGCGAGCCCGACATCCTCGTCCCGGACCTCGGAGGCTGGCGCGAGGAGCGCTATCCGGGGGATGTCGACGATGATGACGCCTTCTTCGTCGTTCCTCCCGATTGGATCGCCGAGGTCCTGTCGTCGAGCACGGCGCGTCTCGATCGCACGCAGAAGATGCCGATCTACGCGCGCGAGAAGATCCCGTACGTATGGATGGTCGACCCGCGCGACCGCACCGTAGAGGTGTTCCGGCTCGGCGCCGAGGGCTACGTGCTCACGAAGACGTGGGGCGGCGACGACGCTGCCGTGCTGGCGCCGTTCGAATCGGTTCCGATTCCTCCGGCGGCGTTCTGGGGGAAGCGCAAGCGCCCCTGACCGGCGCAGGGCGCCACAAACGACCGCGGCGCCGGGGATGAGCCCACCGGCGCCGCTTCGTCATCGCTCGCGCGATGTTCGCCTTCGAGGCTACTCCTCCGCGGCCGCGTCGAGCGTCGACTCCGCCTGCTTCGGCGCGTTCTTCTTCAGCGCGCGGAGCTCGCGGATGATCGTGATGTCTTCCTTGACGCGCTCCGCGACCTTCGGCGTTTCCTTCACCGCGTTGGCAAGGCTGACCGCGAACGCCGCAGCCGGGCGTGACGTCACGGCGGTGTTGGCGCCCCTCACGCCCAACGTCTCGAGCGTCCGGCACTGCAGCGACTCGCACGCGCAGCGAAGGCCGCTCACCCGGGTCATCTCGGGTATGCTCCCCCCGTGGTGCAGAGGACCATGCCGCCGAGACGTGTCATCGTCGCGGTCCTGTGCCTGGTGCTCGGTGCAGCATGCACCCTGTTCAACCCGCTCGACGAGTACGGACCGCCGAAGCCAAAGGTCGACGCCGCCACGATGGAGACCGGCGGTGCCCCCCCGGGCGACTCCTGCAAGAGGGAACGCTGGCCGGAGCGCCCGGGAAAAGACGACGCGATCGGTGACATCGAGCTCTTCTTTGCGCTCGAGACGCTGAACGTCGGCGCTGCGCTCGACGCGGGAACGCCGGACACCACCGGGTTCGACCTCGACGGCGTGTGCACGTGTCCCGGGCCGCCGTCGTGCACTTCCCCGGACGCGGGGACGACGTGCGACCTCGACGGCGGCATCGACGACGAAGGCACGAAGCTCCTCGTGTCGTTCGCGTCGCTAGGCCGGTTCGGTAACGACACGAACGACAGGCTGCGCGCCGGCGAGACGGGGCTCGTCTTCCGGCTCGGCCACTACAACGGCGGGCTCGACGACACGCAGGTCGAGTTCTCGGTCTTTCTCTCGCTCGGAACCGAGACCGATGACGCCGGTGAGCCCAAGCCTCCGCTCCATGACGGGAACGATCGCTGGACGGTGGACAGAGCGTCCCTCATCGGACGCAACGGACCTCCGTACATTCCCGAGTTCGTCGATCCGAACGCCTACGTCTCCAGCGGAACGCTCGTGACGAAGATCAACTTCCCGCTGCGGCTCGGAGAGCTGGTGCTGAACCTTACGGATGGCGTCGCGGTCGTGCGCGTGGTGCGCCAGGGATCTTCGTACCGCCTCGAGGGCGGGCGTCTCGCGGGTCGCCTGTCCACCAGGAACCTCTTGACCGTCCTCGATACACTCGCCGACCCCCTCTCCCCCGACGGCGGCGGCGTGTGCGGCGACAGCAAGCTCTACGCGGAGCTGAAGAAGCGCATCTGTTCGGCCGTCGACGTCGTCGCCGATCCCGCGCAGGACGGCACCTCTGCGGCGTGCGACGCGTTGGCTTCGACGTTGCTCTTCACCGCCGAGTCCGCGCAGCCCGGCGCCGTCGTCGACCGACCGCCGACCACTCACCTGTGCGGCCCCGACTGGACCGACGATTGCGAGCGTTGATCCACGCACTACTGCGGGAGGCACTCGAGCTTGGGCTTGCGGATGTAGTCGGGCGGAGGCCCGATCGTGTACGGCGGATTGCACGACTTCGGCGCGGCGCTTCCCGGGCGTGAGCCGCTCCCCGTCTTCGTACCCTGTCCCGTACCCTTTGCCGAGCGCGTGGAGCCACCCCGCGGCGATGTCGACGGCGTTGCGCTCGGCGCAGCTTCGACGGCGGCGCTTTCCGGTGGAGCGACGAGAGGCGCCTCGGCATGTGGCGGCACGTCGACCGCCATCTCGACATGCGGCAGGTCGCTCGCGCTGGCGCTGGCGCTCGCGCTCGCATCGAGCGGTGGGCGGGACCGACGCTCGAGCACGACGACAGCGATAGCAGCAGCTGCGGCGGCGACGAGGACGTAGACGAGCGCTAAGAGAGAACGACGCCGCCGCGACCGAGAGGCGGGAACCGGCGCCTCGGAAGGTGGCGCCGGCGTCGCCATGACCGGCAGCACGGGGACCTCCAGCGTCGGGGCGGCTGACATCGGCGCGTCCGTCGCCGCCTCCGGTGCGGTCGTCATCGGCGCGTCCGTCGCCGCCTCCGGTGCGGTCGCCATCGGCGCGTCCGGCACCGCCTCCGGTGCGATCGCCATCGGCGCGTCCGGCACCGCCGAAGGTGCGATCGCCATCGGCGCGTCGGGCACCGTCGAAGGTGCGATCGCCATCGTCTCGGACGTCTTGCCGAAGGATCCCGCCAGGAGGTCGAACGGCGCGCTCTGGGTGAGCTTGTGCACCGTCCTCGAAGACGGCGGCGCAACGCGGCTCGATCGCTCCACCCCCGCGACCCTCGTCGCGCGCTCTGCGAGCTGATCGCCGACGACACTCGCGAGCCACTCGCCGATGACCCGGCTCGATGCTACCGGCGCAGCGCCCTCGAGCGCCGTCGCCATCGCTCGCGCCGTCTCGAAGCGTTCGGCGGGCTCCTTCATCAGCGCCCGCGCGACGACGGCATCGAGGTCGGCCGCGATCGGCGCACGTCGACGGCTCGGCGGGTCGATCGGGTCGTCGACGATCATCCGCACCACTGCATGAGGCGAGTCGCCGGTGGGGAACAAGCGCTCACCGACGAGCATCTCCCAGAGCACGACTCCCGCCGCCCAGAGGTCGGCGCGGCGATCGACGGGCCGACCGCAGAGAACATCGGGTGGCATGTAGCCGAGTTTTCCCTTGAAGCTCCCTTCCTCGGTCGTCTGGAGCCTCTCGGCCGCCTTCGCGATCCCGAAGTCGAGTACGCGCGCGATGCCGTCGGCACCCACGATGATGTTCTGGGGTGAGACGTCGCGATGCACGATGTCGAGCGGGGCGCCTTCCTCGCTGGTCGCTTCGTGAGCGGCATGAAGCCCCTCGAGGACACTGACAGTGATGCCGACGGCGACGTTGACGGGCATCCGCTCCGACCGTCGGGCGAGCGCCATCAGGATCTTGTTCACCGGCGCGCCATGCACGTACTCCATGACGAGGAACAGCTCGCCGTCGAGCGCGACGATGTCGAGCGTCGGCACGACGTTCGGATGCTTGATGCGGGACACGAGACGGGCCTCGTCGAGGAACATCCTCACGAACTCGGGATCGCGCGCGAGGTGCGAGTGCAGGCGCTTGATCGCGACGGTTCGCGCGAAGCCTGCGGGGCCGAGGAGCCGTCCCAGATGGACCGCCGCCATCCCTCCCGAGGCGAGCTCGTCATGCAGGGCGTACCTCCCGATGAGCCGGACACCGTCGGGTGACGTCATCAGAACGCGAACCGTCCGCCGCCCGGACCGACGAACAGCGCGCTCGTCGTGGAGGTCGCGGGGCGTGTGAAGAAGAGGTACGTGGCGGTGCCGAGCGCGACCGCGGTCACGCCCAGCAGCACGTCGGCGACGATGAACTGCGTGCGCACGTCCGAGATCCGCTCGGCCGAGCACTCCGGCTTGCACGGCTCGAGGTCGCTCTTCATCGACGCTCCGGAGGTCGCGAACCAGGCGAACCCGGCCCCCGCTGCAACGCCGAGGCCTGCGGCCGCGTACACCGTCCACGGCACCGGCCGCCGCTCGAGAGACGGTCGCGGCGCGACGTGTGTCCCGACCGGCCCGGTCTGCTCGGCCGCGTGCGGCGCCATTGGTGCGTCGCCGTCAGGGAGCTCGATTCGAACCACCCGGAGCTTCTCACCCTCCGGGACGATCGCCTCGACCGTCACCGGAGCCGACGACGCTGTCTCGACGCGAAACGAATGGGTGCCCGGATCGAGCTCCATCGCCTTGCCGTCGATGCCGTTCGGGCGGAGCTCGCCATCCACGAAGAGCCGTGCGTCCCGCACGGGCTTGCCGCCAGAGATGCACTCGACGACGACGCTCGGCGTGCGGGCCTCCACTTCCTTCAGCCATCCCGCGCAGTCGGATTGCAGGACGGCGGGACACGCTTCGTGCAGACAGGTCTGGAGCGCCTCGCGAGCGTGCAGGAGGCGGCTCCGCCGCATCGAGACCTGCGTGTCCTCGTACGCCGCCACACACGCCTGCCGGTTCGGCGCCGCGTCAGCGAGCATCGACACGAGGATGACGGCGGAGGCAATCGAGAGGACGAGGCCACGCATCCAAGCTCCGAGCGTAACGCATTTGCCGTGACACGCAGATCGACGGCGGATCCAGCTGCGGCTCGTGCTCCACGGCGGTCGCTGCGGGATGCAACGCATCCTCTACCGCCTGCGGCGCATGGAAACCCAACGAGGTCCGGCACTTGAGCACTTCACCACGTGCGAGCCAGCCGCGCCGCGGCGCCGGTACCCGACGCGGGAGCGACCTCGGTGCCGTGGCGTCCTCGTCGAGGTCGTCGACGTCGGCGAGCAAGAAGCTGATGACGAGTCCCGAGCGCTCGAACCGACGTGGGCATGCACGGGACGAGGCCGGCAAACGACCGTGCACGGCTCGAGCTCGGGGCTCGCGCCCAACCACCCGCAGGGTGGGCCTTCGCCTCGCGTTGAATTCCTCGACTCACCATTCGTCAGAGGGAGGGAGCTTGCTTCATTTCTTTTCTGACGAGGGGCTGATGCGGCATAACTTTCTGTTTCCGTTCCTGCTTTTTGCAGCTGGGTGCGCAACGACGGCTGACGGCCAGGACCCCGCCAATGGGAAGCCCGACGAGCGGAACGATGGGGGGAACGACGGCGTCGTCGACGACGGCCAAGAACCGGCGGAGCCGCCCCCTCCCTCGTACGCGGCGGTGGTGCTGCCCGAGCGGGAGTTTGTTTTGGACAACGCCGCGGCAAGCGGCGAAAAGGACGATGCTGTTCGTGCGGTCCGTCCGAACCCGCAGGGTGGCATCGGGATCCTGTTTCGCGAGAACGCGCCGAGCCTCTCGATCCACAACTTCCACGTGCGCTACCTCACGCGCGACCTCGACGAGACCGGCGTCTCGTCGACGTTCAAAGGCAGCGCGGGACTGGGAGGAGCGGATTTCGACTTCCACCCCTCGGGGAACGCAACGGTTTGCAGCTGGGTTGGTCAGGCACCGAACTACGAGCTTCAGGCGATACGCCTGGATTCCGAAGGGCGAGCCGTCACGTCGAAGGTCATCGTCGCGCCCCCCGCCGGCACCGCCGCTGGAGGCTATTGCCTGGTCTTCGTGGACGGAGAGGACGCGCTCATCGTCTCGCGGACCCGCGACACGGCAACCACGCCTCAACTCGCCCGCGTGGATCGGATTACCGCGTCAGGTGACGTCAAGCACCTTGGCAGCCAGATTCCCGAGTGCTTGAAGTGGATCCTCGCGGAGGATCGCAGCAGGGACGTCGCCCGCTCGAGCACGGGCACGTACTGGACGATCGACGGCTGTGGGATCGATCCGAAGACAGGTCGCGCGATCCGCGACCCCGATCGCCGCGGTGGCAATATGCAGATCGCGGTCGGGCGCGGCTTCGACGGCAACGTCTACCGCGTCCAAAGGGACCTAGAGGAAGAGGGCGTCTTTGCAGCCACGTTGCCTCCGTCGGGCAATCCAGTGAAAATTCTCGACGACTACAGGCGAGTGCTGGAGCACGGCACGAACAGCTTCCAGACGGCTTTCCTCTTCAGCCAGCAGGGCTGGACGATGCCCGATGCAAACAACCAGACTGGGCTTGGGTTCCAGCACGCCGAGACCATCGGCGGTCCGGCCGTGAGCCTCCAGTTCGACGGCCCCTTCAACGTCCTCGATTTCGCAGTGGGCGGCGATCGCGAGCTCTACGTCCTCGGTTGGCTCAACACGACCGGCTCCATTGGCAACGTGGCGCTCGTACACCCGAACCCGAACGACGGGACGATGCCCATCTTCGTCGCGCGCTTCCAAGACTGGTCGTCGATCGCCGCCGCACACGACGCCTCGACGAACTGACTGCAATCGCGAGTGCTTGGAGGTCCTCATGGGGATTCAGCGTGTCGTCTTTGTCTTGGGCCTTGTCGCCCCCGTTGCGATCGGAGCGGTAGCATGCTCGTCGGGCGGCGCGACCAGCGTTCCACCGGAAACGGGCACCGCCGGCGACGTCGGCGACACCTCACCATCGGACGACACGGACTCCACCGGGCCGGAAAATCCTGCTCCGACGGATGCGACCAAGCGCGGCATTTGCGATCGAATCTGCGCGAAGGCGGCGAGCGCGAAGTGCGCGAAACAATCGACGTGCATCTCCGACTGCGAAGCGCTGACCACCTCGACGCCAGCCGAGTGCAAGGCAGAACGCGACGCCACGCTGGATTGTGCACTCAAGGCGGCGACGTCCTTCCAATGCGCAGCGGACGGCACGCCGAAGGTGGTTGGCTGTGATGCGCAAGCCACCGAGCTGACCGCGTGCTTGTCGCCTCCACCCGCGGTCGATCCATCGTGTGCGCTCGTCGTCTACGACCTCAAGAAGTCCGGCTACTCGACGAAGGCAACCGCGATGGCCGTTTCGTTCGTTCCGAAACTGACCGTGGGAGGCACGACGCCTCCAGCCACCCCGGGTGCAAAGCCGGCGCGCTGGTTCACGTTCACCGTGGACACGCCACGGAACGTGAACGCATCGATCGACACGGGCGACGTGGTCGCTTCGTTCTTCTTCGAGGAGGAGACCGAGGCGCAGTTCGGCGTGGGGTCGGTGAAGCCCGCGAAGTACAACGAGCCGCTACGTGTCGGGCGATACTACGTGAAGGTCGCGGACCTCTACATCGACGGTATTGGCCAAGGACACTTTGTAAACGTCTCGATGTCGTGGTCCACCATGCCCGCCGTATGCGTCGACGGCGGCACCTGAACAACCGCTTCGCCCGTCCCCAGTTCCTCTTCGCCGCGGTGTTCGTAGTGGCGCTCGGCTCCGACGCCGCGCGTGCTGCACCCGCGGGGCTCCCCGAGCAAGCGCTCGACATCGAGCTACGCGAAGCGGAGGTCGCAAGTGTCTTCGCGTTGCTCGGCCAGGTCGGCAGGCGGACAATCGCCCTCGATCCCTGCGTGCAGGGCGTAGATGTGCATCTACCCGAGAAGATCTCGTCCGCGAACGGCACCGGCGCGGGACAGTCGGGCGTGACCCGAGCCAGCCCCTCGCACCTCCCGATGCTGGCGGGGATGCTGGGCGCGACGACGCTTGAGCGCTCGACTGCCAATCGCTGGGTCGCATAGGGCTCGTGCGGGCTCCGAATCCGATGCGCCCCGTGACGCCAACCCTGGACATCAAGGCGCCACAAACGACCGCGGCGCCGGGGATGAGCCCACCGGCGCCGCTCCGTCGTCGCTCGCGCGATGTCCGCCCGTGAACGAGGACTACTCCTCCGCGGCCGCGTCGAGCGTCGCTTCGTGCTTCGGCGCCTTCTTCTTCAGCGCGCGGAGCTCGCGGAGGATCGTGATGTCCTCCTTCACGCGCTCGGCGACCTTCGGCGCTTCTTTCACTGCCTCGACGAGGCTGACCGCAAGGTGCGGCGTCTTCTCGATCGCCTGCTTGCTGCCCGTGACGAACGCCGTGAGGCGGTCCTTCCAGCGCTCGGAGCGCGTCTTCGTGATGTACGGCGCGACGGCGGCGACGACGTCCGCGTTGTTCCCGCAGTAGACGTGCTTCGCCTTGTAGAACGGGCTCCGGAACTTCGGGTTTGCGTCGAGGAACGCGGCGACCTGCTCGCGCGTGACGCCGTTCTCTTCCAGCGCGCGCTCGTACTCCGCCTGCGCCGCCTGCTTCGCCTTGAAGAGGTACATCTGCACGCGCGAGTAGAAGTTCACGCGGCCGTCGCCGCTCGTCTCCACGGGGCAGAAGATGGTGCCGGGGAACTTCTCGGTGATCGCCGTCTGCACGCCGTCCGAAACGCCCGCGCTCGGCATGCAGCCGAACGGCTTCACGCTCAGCGTCATGTGGCACTTCTGGTGGATGACGTTCGCGATCAGCTTTCCGACCTCCATGTGGCCTTCGCCGCCACGGAGATCGTTGTTGTAGTACTCGTGCGCGAGCTGCGCGATCTCGTCCATCGACGCGAACTTGTAGCCGTACAGGCCCGCCACGTACGCGAACGTCTGGAAGAGGCCCTTCACGCCCTTGTCGCCCAGATGGCTGATCGCCAGCTTCTGGAAGACCGCGAACGGACCGCCGCCGCCGAGGCCGTACTTCGCGTGGTCCCACTCACGGAGATCGCCGCGCTCCTTCGTGTCGTTGCGGACCTCCCACAGCGTGTAGAGGATCCACGCGGCGACCAGCTGGATGTCGCACTCGGCGCCTTCCGCCTCGAGGAACTCCTGGAGCTGGTAGTTGCCGTCGCCCTCGGTCGTCATCGCCCAGAACTCGCCGATGATCGAGACCTTCGGCTTCACCATGGTCTTGTCGACCTCGATGGAGCGAAGGATCGGCTTCACCTTCCACAGGGCGTGGAGGATGTTCGTCTTCTCCTCGAGCGCCTTGTAGAGGATGGCCTTCGCCTCGCCGAGCTTCTTGTTCGTGTCGCCCTTCACCTTCTCGTAGGGGCGAACGCGGTAGCCGTACGCGTTGAGGACGTCGCCGACGATCATCCCCTTCACGAGGGCCCAGAAGAACGTCGCGTTGAGCTCGAGCCCGAGCTCCTCGCCCGTCGCCTGCTTGATGCCGCCCGTCTGCTGGAAGAGCATGACGCGGAAGCCGTCGAAGCCGGCGTCGCGGAGCGCCTTGCGGT
>JAFAER010000237.1 GCA_023423895.1 Pseudomonadota bacterium | reverse complement strand
GAGGTGCCTACGGCCGCGCGGAAGTCCCTCAATCACGCTGTTCGCGAAGACAAGGAAGTCCAGCGCGAGGTGGTAGACATCGAGCCGTTCGTGATCCAGCGCCTGCATCTACGCCATGTCGGCCGCTCCGAGCGCATCGTTGCGTCCGCCGGGCACGGGCACGGGCACGGGCACGGGCACGGGCGTGAGGGAGAGCCCCGTTCATGGACACGCTCTAGGCGGAACGACTCAAGGACGGCTACGAAGGCCGTCCTGCGGGTATTTCGGCTCGGCCGTCGGCTCCGCGAGGCAGCCTCGCCGCTGATCGCTCGAGAGGAAGTCGCCCATCCACCGCGACGCGTCGGTGCCGAGCCCCTCGCCGAACGCTACGTCGACCGGGTTGATCACGTTCAGGTAACAGGGAAAGACCGGCGCATCGACCGCCTTGCCCTCGTCGCGCCACCAGAAGTGCAGCGAGCGCACGGTCCAGAGATAGCCGTATTCGTACGCCGTCGGGTTCTCCCGCCATCCGGCGATACGCTGCGCCGGCACGCGATAGCGCTTCTCGCGCGCAGCCGCGATGACGGCAGCGTCGTCGAGGGCCTTGCGCGCGGCCGACAGGCGCTCGAGCCGCTGAGGCATCGGCGTGTCGAAGTAGCCGTCGACGTAGTCGTACAGACCGTGGACCTGTTTCGCGCGGAGCGCGGTCATCTTCATCGCGTCCGCCATGTCGTCGAAGAGATCCTGCGCCTCGGCAGGGACCTGGCTGCGGAGCTCCTCGGCGCGTGTCGAGAGCTGCCCGAAGCGCGACTCCATCTCCGCGAGGAGCGGATCGATCTCCGCCGAGTACCCGGGACCTCCGTGCAGCGGATTTCGCATGTCGACGAGACCGAGCTTGTCCGGTTGGGTCATCTTCAGCGGCACGGACGCGCCGGCTCCGAGCTTGCTGACGTCGTCCCACGTCTCCCAGCCCTGCAGATACGCCTGCCCGTTGCGCATCTCGATCGACTTCGGCGCGGGCGGCTTGCCGGCGATCTTGCCCTCGATCAGCAGCGCCTGCTCGGCCTCGACGACGTCGGCGATCCACCGAACGACGTCTTTCGTCGCCGGACCGAAGACCCGGAGCGCCTTCTCGAGCGATGCCGTCAGCGCGTCGCCCTGCGATGCGCTCGCGGGTCCGGGATCCCACGCGGCCCGAGCGGCGATGACGTCGTTGAGCCAGTATCCCCACTCCCACCCGCTCGAGAAGACGAGCTGTCCGTCCATCTTGCCTGCACCCGGCGCCGCTTCGTCCTTCGCGAGGAGGCGAAGGTCGTAGAGCCGACGGTCGGCATAGACCGGAAGGAAGAGCGGGACGTCGACGTCGAAGCTGACCCAGTAGGCCGTCTCCGGGTAATAGACGACGGGCCTTCGCCCGACCTCCTGCCGGAGGAAATCGCGGATGTAGCCGAAGTCCGTGTTGCCGTACGTCGGCGCGGGATCGGTGAGCGAGTAGTGCTGCACCGTGTGCGGAAGCACGCCGAGGCGCTTGTCTGCATGGTGCGGAAGGAAGTTGAAGTTGATCGCCTCGCCGGTCTTCGGATCGGGGAAACCTTCCGCGACCTGCCCCGTCGAGCAGTGCACCTTGATGAACGCGCGCTTTCCGCCGTGTTTCTCGTCGAGGTGCTTCGCGACCTCGTTCATCCACGCCAGCATCCGGTCGGCCTTCGGCGCGGTGAACTCGCTCGTCCCGCTCTCGATCCCGTAGAAGTCCCAGCCCGCCTTCGCGAGCCAGTCGAGGCGCGTGCGGATCTGCGCCAGCTCGTCGGCGAGCTCGCCCTGCTCGCGGAGGAGTCGGAAGCTATGCTGCTGCGCGAACGCGATCGGCGCATCGATGCCGGCGGAGATCCCGAACGAGTGCGCGTGCTCGACGAGCTGCGCGAGCCGCCCGATGCGGACGTCCGAGTCGGCGAAGTCCTCGAACGACTTCGCCCAGAGGAGGAACCACTCGACGCCGTTCTGCCCGTTCGCGACGCTCCACTCGAGGAAGCGGTCCCACTCCGAAGAGAGCATCTTCTCGAAGCCGGCCGCATCGGCAGGGCCGCTCTCGCCGAAGCCCTGGAGCAGCTCCGTGAGCTCCAGCGGGTGCTGCGTGTGCAGGTGGATCTCGCGCGTGTCCCAGCGCGGCGCCTCCTTGCGGTCGACGGAGCTCGCCGGAAGACGAAGCGACGTCGGGACGACAGGCGCCAGCGGATGCAGGAAGGCGAAGCCGAGCTCCTCGAGCAGCACATACGCGCCGTGCAACGCTCCGAGGTTGCCGTGCGGATGGCTCTTCGCCGGAGCGCCGTCCGCGGCGAGCACGGTGGCCGCGCCGCGCTTCCCGCTCCGGACCACGAAGGCCTCGGGCTCGAGCGACGCGCGCTCGGCGGCCGGAATGATCGCTCGCGTGATCGGCGTGTCGCCGATCGTGATGACGAGCGACGCCGCGTCGAGCGCCTCCGGGAGCGTCGCGGCGGTCGCGGTCTCGACGGGCTTCCCGAGCGCCTGGGCGAGGAGCTCGGTGTAGCGGGCGCGCATCCTCGGATGAACGTCGTCCGCGAACACGATGAAGACGCCGGACGCCTCGATCCCGTTTCCGTTCGGATCGCCGCCGTCCGCCGTTGCCGGGGCATTCGCGTCCGCGCGGTCGGCGTCGCTCCCGCAGCCGACCACCGCCCCCGGGAGCGCGCCGACGGCCATCGAAAGGACCAGCGCAGAAGCCGCAGTCCACCGCCCGAAGCGGCGCGGACCGCTCGATCCCATCTGCATGGGACCGCAGCATACGACACGGTCACAAGTGCGCCAGCGGCGGGCCTTTCGCGCCAGCGCCAGAAGCCTTCACGCCAGCGCCAGCAGCCTTCACGCCAGCCAGCAGCCTTCGCTCAGCCGCGCGCGATCGGGACGAGCCGATCGAGGTTCGCCGGCGGCCAGATCGCGTCGTGCCGCGCGAGCTTCCCGTGTTTCGAGAGGAACAGGTACACGCACGGATGGCCCCACGCGACGCCGGGCTCGCGATCGACGAAGAAGAGGTAGCCCGTGGCTCCTTCCGCCGACGGGAACACCTGCTCGCCGAACGCGTCGCGCACGTCGCGGGTGTGCACCGGCTCGGTGAGCACATGGACGACCGAGCCTCGCGCGAGGTCACCGTCGATGAGGCCGAGCAGCTCGCGGCGAATCCCGAGGGGCGGAAGGAGCGCCCAGCGAGGACCAGGCAGCTCCGGAGCGCCGAACGCGAGATCCATGACCTGCGCGAGCGGCGTGCCCTTCTGGATGCGGTCCGAGACGCGGACGACGCTCGCCGGTGCTTCCTCGTTCGGGCGCTCGAGACGAAACACCTGGTGCGGTTCGACCGACGCGACCACGTACGGCGAGTGCGTCGTCGCGACGAGCTGCACGCGAGGGAACGCTCGCCGGAGATCTCCGATGATGCGCGCCTGCCACCGCGGGTGGAGATGCGCATCGATGTCGTCGATGACGTAGACGAGCTCCTCTTCGGGTCGGTCGGTCGTGAGCCGGAGCAGCTCCAGTGTCATCACGAGGACCGACTCGAACGCGTCGCCAAGCTCGGAGGAGGTGGCGAGGCCGCTCGGCCCTGCGAAGACGAGCTCGCCTTCGGCCGTCACGTGATCGAACTGGTACGGCCAGAGCACACGGTCCAGCGCGCGCGCCGCCGCGTCCCACTTCCGACCGCCCCGGATCCCGACGAGCCAGTCGACGAGCAGGTCTTGATCGTCGAGCTCGGGCTCCGTGGTGTCCCCCGCGGGCGCGATGCCGTCGTCGTCCTCCCGGTCTGCCCCGGCGATCGAGAACGCCGCGCGAGGCGCGGCCTCGTGCTCGATGGCACGTCGCCAGCGCTCGAACGCCTCCGCCGGCAGCGCGCGGATCGGCGGCGCCGAGCGCTTCTTCGAGAGCTCCTTCTCGAGCGTGACGATCAGGCGTTCGCCGTCCACGACGTCGTCGAAGACGGCGCGGCAGCGTGCGGAGTCCGCGCTGCGACGGACATCGTCTCCTCCGAGCTCCTCGCCCGCGCCGAGGGCCTCCGAGAGCAGCCCGGAGATCCCGCGAAGGAGCGCGCTCTTCCCTGCCCCGCTCTCGCCGACGAACAGCACCACGTCGAGCGGCGCGCCACGTTCGTCGCAGACGTTCACCTCGGCGCGTTCGAACGTGACGAACCGCTCGAAGACGAGGCCGCGCAGGCGCATGGCGCCAGAGATACCACGAACGCCTTGAAGCGAAGAGCCGCGTCCGGAATCCCGAACGCGGCTCTCCTCGTTCTCATGGTCTCAGGCTGAAGCCTGAGGCCTGCGGCCCGGTCTCTTTGGAGCCTGGAGCCTGGAGCCCGAAGCCTGAGGCCTGAGGCCTGACGACTCTCAGTACCGGTAGTGCTCCGGCTTGAACGGCCCCTCGGTCGAGACGCCGAGGTAGTCCGCCTGCTCCTTCGTGAGCTTCGAGAGCTTCACGCCGAGCTTCTCGAGGTGGAGCGCGGCGACCTTCTCGTCGAGCTTCTTCGGGAGCGTGTAGACCTGCTTGTCGTACTTCTTGTGGTTGTTCCAGAGCTCGATCTGGGCGAGCGTCTGGTTCGAGAACGACGAGCTCATGACGAACGACGGGTGGCCGTTCGCGCAGCCGAGGTTCACGAGGCGACCACGCGCGAGGAGCGTGAGGCGCTTGCCGTCCGGGAAGACGAACTGGTCGACCTGCGGCTTGATGTTCACTTCCTTGATCTCGGGGTTCTTCTCGAGCCAGGCGACGTCGATCTCGCAATCGAAGTGACCGATGTTGCAGAGGATCGACTGATCCTTCATCGCCTTCATGTGCTCGGGGCGGACGATGCCCGCGCAGCCCGTCGCCGTGACGATGATGTCGGCCTGCGGAGCGGCCTCTTCCATCGTCGTGACCTGGTAGCCCTCCATCGCCGCCTGAAGCGCGCAGATGGGGTCGATCTCGGTGATGAGGACGCGGGCGCCGAGCGCGCGGAGCGCCTGGGCCGAGCCCTTGCCGACGTCGCCGTAGCCCGCGACGACCGCGGTCTTGCCGGCGAACATGACGCCGGTGGCGCGCTTGAGGCCGTCGCCGAGCGACTCACGGCAACCGTAGAGGTTGTCGAACTTCGACTTCGTGACCGAGTCGTTGACGTTGATCGCGGGGACCTTGAGCGTGCCCTTCTTCGCCATCTCGTAGAGGCGGTGGACGCCCGTCGTCGTCTCCTCGGAGAGGCCGCGGATCGGGTCCGCTCCCTCGAAGAGCTCCGGGTGCTTCTCGTGCGCGATGACCGTGAGGTCACCACCGTCGTCGAGGATCATGTTCGGGCCCTTGCCGCCCGCGAAGGCGGTGAGCTGCTTCTCGATGCACCAGTTGTATTCCTCCTCGGTCTCGCCCTTCCAGGCGAAGACCGGGACGCCGGTGGCCGCGATCGCGGCGGCGGCGTGGTCCTGGGTCGAGAAGATGTTGCAGCTCGTCCAGGTGACCTCGGCGCCGAGCTCCGTGAGGGTCTCGATGAGGACGGCCGTCTGGATCGTCATGTGGAGGCAGCCGGCGATGCGCGCGCCCTTGAGGGGCTTCGACGGGCCGTACTCCTTGCGGATCGCCATGAGGCCGGGCATCTCGCTCTCGGCGATGGTGATCTCCTTGCGGCCCCAATCGGCGAGCTTGATGTCCGCGA
>JAFAER010000218.1 GCA_023423895.1 Pseudomonadota bacterium | reverse complement strand
CCGCACTCGGTGCAGGTGTAGAAGTCGAGGACGGCCTTCCAGGAGAGGTGCTCGACCTTCGCGACGCCGAGGTCGGCCATCGTCGGGTCGGTCATCTCCGCGACCGCCTCCATCTTCCCCATCAGCTTCTCGAGGTTCTCCGCCATCGGCTGGAGGCGGCCGCGCGGCTCGAGGTCCTTGAAGAAGACGTTCGGGATCGCCGTGATGACGTGGAAGTGCTTCGAGTGCGGCAGGAGGTTGAGGAAGATCAGGACGAGCGTGGAGTGCGTCCAGAACCCGACGTGCGAGAGCGTGACGAGCGCGGCGGGGCCGACGTGCAGCTTGGTGAGCAGCGTCGCCATCGCGGAGCCGGCCGGCGACGGGAACAGCGCGAGCTCCGTGTGGACCTCGGTCGCCGGAGGCAGCGGGGCGACGATGGTCGCGATGCTCGAGCAGACCGCCGGCGAGAGCGCGGCGTTTGCGGCCGCCCCCGGGCCGCAAAGCTCCGCGTGCTTGTGCACGAGAAGCATCGCCGAGCCGTCGTAGAGGACGTCGGAGACCATCATGGTCGCGATGATCCCGAGGATGAGGATCGCTTCGAAGCTGAGCGTCATCCGCTTCTGCGGACGCACCACGCGGTAGTAGAAGAAGACCGAGACGCCCGTGAGGACGAGGACCGCGACGATGTCCTTCGCGAACTCGTAGACCTTACCCAGCGGCTGCGTCGGCCCGAGCACGAGCAGGTTCCACGACGGGTCGAAGCCGCGACCCCACAAGACGAGCGTGCGCAACGTGAGGACGAGGAACCCGACGAAGATGAGCTTGTGAGCCCAACCCGCAGGTTGGTAGTAGCTCATCTTCTCCTGCGCGAACGCGTAGCGGAACACCGCTGCGAGCCGCTCGGGGATGCGATCGAAGCGGTTCACGAACCGTCCGAGACGCAGGAGCTGCCACCGCCGGATCGCCGACCAGGCGAACACCACGTGGGCGGCGACAATCAGGATGAGCATGGCGGTCGGGTTCATCGGTGATCCTCGACATATAGGGGCATGGCCCTGTGCGTCAATCTCGGCATGGGTCAAGCGGTCCGGAAGCCGCACGAGAGCATGTGGCGGGACGCGCGTCCCAGCGCGCCGCCGGCAGGCCTCGCGGCCAGGCCGCAGCCGGAAAAGCTCGCGAAAACCTCGGGCGAGGCATAGCCGATGCAGCCGAGAAGGGCATGCTGTCCACCGATCGAGCCGTCTTGCGGAACCTGGTGATCGCGATCGTCGCGAGCACGGGAGCCTTGCTCGGCATCGGGACCTTTTTGCTCGGGCGTGACCGAGCGCGACCTCAGCCGGACAACGTCGAGCTTCTCGGCCAGCAAGGCAGCGTGCGATCCAGCGCGGGCGGCGTCCCGCCGGCCCCGGTGGGCACCACGACGATCACGTCGGGGCAGCTCGAGCGCGGCGCCTCGGCGTCCGGCCCGGTGCGCGGCGCGCCGACGGGCTCACCGGCCGCACCGGGTTTCGGAGCCCCGTCGCTCGGCGGGCTCGTCGCGTTGCCTCCGATGGACCAGCCGGTGCCGCACACGCATGCGGCGCCGCCGCCCGCCCAGGTCCGCGGCAACCCGGCCCCTACGCCGATGGCGATGCCGTCGCCGATGCCGGCCCCGGCGGCGACCGCGACGCCGTCACCGCCCCCGGCATCACCGCCCCCAGCATCACCGCCGCCGGCATCCCCGTCCCCGATCATGGGCGTCGCGCCGATGGGAGCGCCGCCGAACATGGCCGGTGCGCCCTCGTTCGCGCCGCCGCAACAGCAGCAGCAGCAGCAACAGCAGCAGCAGCAGCAGCAGCGCGCGCCGACGCAAGGCGCCGGTCCGTTCACGACCGAGCCCGGACCGTTCAACGCGAGCGCGTTTCCGGGGAGCACTCCCGAAGCGGGCGCGGGACCGCTCGGGACGGATCCTTCACAGGCTCCGCGCTGACCGTCGCGACGGAGCGTGCGTAGCGACGGAAATGGGTCAGAGCTCGAACGAGAAGCCTTGCCTGTCCTGTCCCTGCCCGGGCGACAGCGCGAGATCCATCGCCCACGTGCGGCTGCCGACCCGTGCCGAGAGGTGCACCTTGACCGGGAGCTCGGCGCCGCGCGGATCGACGAGCTTCACCTCGACGATGTAGCGACCGCGGACGGGCTCGGTCCCGTCGAAGTAGATGTTCTCGGCGTTCTGCTGATGGCATCCGTCGTCGGGGCAGTTCCTCTCGAGCTGCAGCCCGGACGGGCTGCTGCGGTTCGCCTTCGTCACGCGCGTCGCATTGGGATCGACGACGGTGAGGTCGACGTCCGCCGGGCTGTCGCCCCAAGCGATCATGAACTGGAGGACGCCGGTGCCGACGCCGCAGCCCTCGTCGATGACGCCGTTGCAGTTGTCGTCGTTCGCGTTGAAGCAAAGCTCGGGTCCGGTCGGGGTGCATCCCGCCGTGACGACCACTCCCTCGCTCGCAGAGACGTTCTTCGCGTTGACGTTTGCTCCGGGCGTTGCCGCGCCCGGAGACGAAGGGCCACACGCCACGACGAGCGCGCCGACAGCGACGAGGGTCAACGAGGCTGCGAAGATGCGCATGAGCCAGGCCTTATCACGTCGGCGCCGCGTCGGTGCGCTCGCGAGCGCGCTACTGCTGGAGGCAGTACACGCGATTGACCTCGGTGCAGCTCTCGTTCTCGAGCGCCGTCCAGTCGCCGTCGGTCTGGGCGGCTTCGCCGACGAGGCCGCTGCCCGCGGTGGTCGTCCAGCCGTTGCAGTCGCCCTGCGAGAACGTGCCGTTCGGTGCTGTCGCCGTCCATACGCGGTCTTCCTCCGCCGGCGGCGTGTTGCCCTTCTCGTCCTTGTCGAAGCGCTGCGGGAGAGCTGCCTGGCCTCCCTTGACGAGATCGGCCTTCGTCTTCGCGATCTCGGTGCCGTTGACGAGCTGCCACGGCCCATCCGCCGTGATGCGATCGATCGCGTTCACCCCGGCCGTCGAGAGCCATGCGGTGTATGTCCCCGCAAGGCCGGCCGCCTTCGCAGCGTTGTTGCAGAGCGCGTCGGCACCGGCGAGCCCGCCGATGTTGCCGGTCGTCAGCGTCGACGACACGAAGGCCTTCAGCGGTCCCTTCGGTCCGGTGTCCGTTGCGCCGCCGTCCGCGGGCGGGCTCGGCCCGCTGTCTCCACCGGAAGGTGGCGCAGGCTCGTCGGGCGAGGTGTCCGCATCGACCTCGCCCGATCGTCCGCGTCGCGGCGAAGCGATGTCGTCGTCACCGAGATCCTCGCTGCCGAACGAGATCCCGCATGCCGTGACGACGAAACACGCAGCCGCGTAGTAGACGAGACGCATTTCCCCCTCGGGCTCGCTTCCGCGCTTTCAGCGTAGCGCTGAAGCGGCGACCGAACCACCGACGAGCACGTGCGATCCACGCGCACGCGACGCGGGCGACGTCCCCCACTGGAGACGTGGCGATCCACGCCTCCAGGCGAGTGGTCTGCGCCGACGTCGAGGTGCCGGCGCTCGGTCCTAGGGAGCGTTCGTGCTGCCGCCCGACGCCGTTCCGCCCTTTGCATCGGGGATCGCGTCGGTCGACATCTTGGGGTTCATGAGCTCGAAGAAGGCCTGGCGCGCCGCCTCCTGCGCCGGCCCCGCCTCCGCCTTGAGCGCCATGAGCGCGCCCTTCTCGTTCATGAACTTGAGGATCTGGATCGCCTGCGTGCGCGTCTTCTCGTCTGCCGAGTGCGCGTCACGGAGGAGACGCACGCGCATCTGCACGCGCGTGACCGAGCGCGGGCCGTTGTCGTAGTCGATGCCCTGGATGGCGCGCGAGAGGATGAGGCGCGGCCAGTCCTGGATCGCATCGCCAAGCTTCACGCGCGAAGCTGCCTGCGCGTTCTTGATCCAGCGAGCGACATCGCCGTTCTCGTAGTTCTTGTCGCTCCAGTAGCCGAAGGTGCTGTCGTAGATGACCTTGAGCTCCTCGAGCGCGGACTTGTCGACGTCCGCGTAGGAGGCGAGCGCGCGGCGCGCCGTGTCCTCGTCGGCGCCGATGAGCAGCGCGAGCGCCGCGTCGTTGCGCGTGCCCGGGTCCTTCAGCTTCTCGAAGAGCTTCTTCGCCGTGTCCGGCGTCATGCCGCCGAAGCCAATCGCGCGCGCCGCCTGGTGCTGCACGATGAGGTCGGTGTTGCCGTTGATCAGATCGATGAGGGTCGCCGCGGCCTCGGGCACCGGACGGCGAACGAGCGTCTCGAGGTAGCAAGTTCGGATCAGCTGGACCTTCGGATCCGGCTTGTCGAGCTCGCGCACCTTCTTCGCGACCTCCTTCATCTGCTCGTCGGTGGCGACCCACGCGAGCGAGAAGCAGGCGTCGAGGCGAGACTGCTCGTTGTTCTGCTTGTCCTCGATGTACTTCACGAGGATCGGATACGCCTTCGGATCGCCCCACTGCGCGAAGCCGTACGACGCGCCGACGCCAACCGCGCGGAGGGTCATGCCCATGACGGCCATGCCGCCCTGGAGCAGAGCCTCCATCGTCGCGTCGACCTTCTCCGGACGGCGGCGGAGCTGCTGCTCGAGGATCGGCCAGCTCTGGGGATCCTGCATCCAGCCGACGTAACGAAGCGCGCTCTGCGCCGTCGCCCACACCGGCGGGAACTGCTGCTCGCCCTCCTTCGGGAACGGGATGCTCGGGCTCGCCCACTTCCGCATCTGCGGAAGGGCCTCCTTCGCCTCGGCCGCTGCCAGGAAGCGAAGTCCGTTCGCGTGCGGCTGGGGCTTGTCGGTGACCCAGAAGTACACGCCCTCGTACGCCTGACGGCGGACGTCGTCGCGCTTGTCCGGGTACAGGAGCGCGAGGTCGGCGAGCATGCGCGAGGCGACGACGCGTTCGTTGTCGTCCTGGCGGTACTCGGGATCGAGGTCCTTGTTGTAGAGCGTGAGCGGGTCCTGCTTCATGCGCCACGAGAGCGTGGGCACGGCGCGGAGATCGCCGATCTCGGCGAGCCGAAGGGCCGCTTCGGTCTTCCAGTGCGGATGCGGGTTCGTCTCGATGTACTGCGCGAGGAGGTCGCCCGCGCGCGGGTCCTCGAGCGAGCGCAACATGTCGAACAGGAGCTTCGTCTGGAACTTCTCGGTGTCGCGCTTGCTCTTGTCGACGGAGCGGAGCGCAAGGACGAGGCCCTTGCCGCCGACGCCGTCGCGCAGCGCCTCGAGGAACTTCTGGCGCGAGTCCTTGTCCGCCTTGGCGAGCGCCTCGAGCAGCGGCTCCATCGCCCTCTCGTTGGCGATCTTGCCGAGGCCGACGGCGGCCTCACGCGCGACCTCGACGCTCTTGTCCCTGACCAGCTTGATGAGCGTGTCGGTGTACTTGTCGTCCGCGTTGCGCGACAGGACCGTCGCGACGAGCTGGCGGACGCTCTCGCTCTCGTCGCCCGCGAGCGTCGCGAGCTTGTCGAGCGGCACCATGGACGCGAGCTGCTCGGGATCGAACGCCGGGCTCTTGTCGAGGCGCTGGACGCTCGCGAGCTTTCCCGCGCGGTACTCCTTCATGACGTCGTCGAAGGCCGTCGGCTCGTGCAGCGCCGCGAGCGCCCATGCGATCTGCGGGCGGTCGGCCTCCGTCGACTCCTTCAGCGCGGTCAGCAGGGCCGGCTTGGCCGCATCGGCCGCGGGCGAGCCGTACTCGAGGAGGGCCTGCGCAGCGGTCCCCCGGATCGTGTGATCGATCGACGAGAGGCCCTTGATGATGATCGGGATGCCGGCGGGATCCTTCGCCCACGCAAGCTGGGTGAAGCCCTCTTCCTTCAGCTTCGGCTCGTCGTCCTGCTCGGCCCACTTGCGATAGGTGGGAAGCGCCTCCGCGATCGGAAGGAGCGCGACCTCCTTCTTCTCGATGGCGACCTTCTTCGGGTCCATCTTCTCCGAGTCCTTGATCGACCCGAAGACGATCGCGGCCGCGATGCCGCCGACCGCGAGGAGACCGACGATCACCGCGGCCGGTCCGAAGCGGCCCTTCTTGAAGTTGCCGTCGTCACCACCACCGAAGGAGCTCGGCGCTCCCGGGTAACCACCACCCGGGGGCAGTGCGTCGTCGTCCGGCGGCCACTTCGCCGCTTCCACCTTCGGAACGCGAACGAGCGAAGGCGGCAGTTGCTTCGTGGGGAGATCGTGGTGCGGCGTGTGGTTGGGTCCCATGACGGCGCGGGGACGATACCCCAAAGGGACCGTGAACCCATAGCAAGAGCAGCCGGCGGACGGCCAAGAGGCACAGCAGAGACGCGGTGACGCGACGGGCCATCCCAGGCCGATTTTTTCAGCATCTGGGAACGTGCCGCAGACGCCGCAAGCGGCGTCGCGCGGACAGGCCCTCACTGCGACGGCTGAGCGAAGCCACAATCCTCGGATGGGCCCGGGGAACCACGCGCGAGCCGGCGTGCAGCTGTGCCGTCGGCGCTCGTCTTCTGCCTGAGCGCTCGAGCGTTCGAGCGTTCGAGCGGCGTGAAACCCGAGTTACGAGCGGGGGCGGCGATGGCCATACTGGCCAAAGATCCTCCGCTCGCGCGGTCGTGCGATGCCGGCTCATCTCCGTTCTGCCGCGCTGCCTCGCTTCGTCCTCCTCTACGGGGCGATCTACGCCGCGTTCGGCGTGGCATCGCCGTTTTTTCCGGCGTTCCTCGGGTCGCGCGGGCTCACGGCCGGAGAGCTCGGCATCACGCTCGCCGTCGGAACGGCCCTTCGACTCGTCGCGGCTCCGGTTGCCGCACGGCTCGGCGACGTTCTGCAGGCGCAGCGTCTGGTGCTCGTCGTGAGCGCGGCGTTTGCGGCGCTGATCACGCTCGGCTTGTTGCCTGCGTCCGGCTTCTGGCCGCTGTTCGTGCTCGGCTCGTTCCACGCCGCGGTGCTGGCGCCGATCACGGTCCTGTCGGATGCACTCGCGATCGTGCAGGCTCGTCCTGCGCCCGGAAACCAGGGCTTCGAGTACGGCTGGGTCCGCGGCACCGGCTCCGCGGCGTTCGTTACGGCGATGCTCATCGCTGGCTACGCGGTGAACGAGCTCGGTCTGACCGTCATCATCACCCTGCAGACGGCCCTCCTCGTCGTGACCGCGGTCAGCGCTGCCGTCGTGCCGCGCAGCTATCGGGACCATCGGGAGCCTCCGCACGAGGGGCACCGGCGCGCCGGCGCCGCAGATCTGGCCGCGCTGCTGCGCTGTCCGCCGTTCCGGACCCTCGTACTCGCCGCGGCGCTCGTTCTCGGCAGCCACGCGATGCACGACGCATTCGCCGTCATTCGCTGGACTGGCGCTGGCATCGGCCCGCGCACCGCGAGCGTGCTGTGGTCGGCGTCCGTCCTCTCCGAGGTGCTCGTGTTCTTCGTCGTCGGTCCGGCGATGCTCGCGCGCCTCGGGCCGGCAGCAGGGATCCTGCTCGCCGCCACTGCCGGTGTCGTGCGCTGGGCGGTGCTCGCGCTCACACCTCGTGTCTTCCTCCTCGCGCTCGTCGAGCCGCTTCACGGCTTCACCTTCGCGCTCTTTCACCTCTCGGCGATGCGCCTGCTCACGCGCATCGCGCCACGCCGCCTGCAGGCGACCGCGCTCGCGCTCTACGGGACCCTCGGCGTCGGAGCGTCGACGGCGCTGCTGACGCTCGCTTCGGGCGGGCTCTACGCGCGCATCGGCGCGCATGGCTTCTGGGTGATGGCATCGCTCGCGGCGAGCGCCATTCCACTGACGTCGCGACTACGAGATCAGCGGCTCAGGCAGGTCGCCGCGCTCGCGTAACGCGAGCTTCAGGTTCGTCCCGTCTGTCAGCCGCGTTCGATAGCGGCACGGATCGAGCGATCAGCGACACGGATCGAGCGGCGCGTCCTGAGGCTCTCGCGGCGTGCCGCTGCCGATCGTCGCGCCCTGCTCTCCCGGGACGACGACGGGTGGGTCGTCGAACGAGATCGTGTCGATCCCGCCCGAGATGGAGGTGTCCGGCGGCGCTGGCGTCGGCGTCTTCGGCAGCTGCTTCGTGAGCGCGTTCAGGTCGGCGAGCCCGCCGTTGAAGAAGTTCGTGTCGACCGCACCGGTGACGCCGTCGACCTTCCCGGTGTCGGAGTCCTGCCAGAACTCCCAGTCGGTCCAGCCGCTCGGCATCGTCGGGCACGTCGTCTTGTAGTTCGCGACCCAGAGCGTGTACCCGGCGAAGTTCGTCCCGATGACGTTCGACATGAACGCCGCGGTGTAGACGATCGGCTTCACGCCGTACTGGTCTTCGACCTGCGCGAGCCACGCCTTCGCGCGCGCGACCACGGTCGCCGCGGGAAGACCGCCATCGCTCTCGAGATCGAGCACGGGCGGCAGGTCGCCCGGCTGGAGCCCGCCCGCCGCATCGAGCTTGCTGACGAGCAGGTTCACCTGCGCGGTCACGTCCTTCGCGGGGCGGAAGAACTGGTAGACGCCGCGAACGATGCCGGCCTTCTTCATCGCGGGCCAGTTCTGCGCGAACTTCGTATCGGGATAGTCGATGCCGTCGCTCACGCGCGCGAACGCGAACGACTGGCCGGCCGCCTTCACCTTCGTCCAGTCGACGTTGCCCTGGTAGTACGAGACGTCGATCCCCTTCAGCGTCGTCGGGCCGGCGCACGTCTTCAGCTCCGACGCCGAGGTGCCGAGGCACTCGTTCATCGACTGATCGGAGGTCGCCTCGGTGTTGCCGTCGTCTCCGGCCGAGCAGCCCGTGGCCACACTTGCACATGCCGTCAGGACACCCAGCCACGTCAGGAACGTCACCCTCACTGCGCCGAGCGCCCGGATCATCGCGCCGGCCAACAGCACAGCTCGTGCCGAAAGGCAGTGCTCGCGATGAAGCGCGGATCGGCCGTCGATCGAGCAATGTCGGACAGTTCGGGCGTTGCCCCACCGCGTTCCACCGCGATCGGTCCCGTGAATGGCCGCGATGGGTGTGCGGGCTACATCCACCTCCGCATGTCCGCGAAGGTGCGAGGAGGTCGCTCAGATCGTTCTCAGACGCGAACGCTTCGGCCGAGACGCGACCGCAGCTCCATCCGCGCGCGCATCGCCCGGGCGACGTCCTCGGCGTCGAGGCACCGATCGCGTTCGAGCGCGGCGTTCAGCACCCGCAGTGCCTCATCGGCTTCGCCGCGTGTCGCGAGCGCGCAGCCGCCGATGATCATGAGCTCCGGATCGCCGGGCAACACGGCCAGTCCGAGCGAGAGCACGCGCATGGCGCGGTCGATGTCGCCGTTCGTCGCGAGCCGCGTGGCAGCGTCCCGCACGGAGACCACGAGCGAGCGCATCTCCTTCCGCACCAGCGGACGGCCGACGATCGCTTCTCCGATCGCCCTCGCCTCGCCGAGGATGTCGACGTCCGAGTCCGCATCCGACTCGGCGATGGCGACGAGCTTCGAGAGCCGCTTCCTCAGGCGTTCGACGCCGTCGTCCACCGGACGCGTGCGCGTCAGCGCAGCCCCCGAACGTGCGCTCCCGATCTTCATCGTCGTTCGAAGGTGAACGAGCCACCCCGGAAGCTTCGGTCGCGCCGCCATCGTCACGTCGACCGAGCTCACCGGCGCGGACTCGAGCATGCTCCGCGTATCAGGGTCGAGATCGTACGGCTCCCAACGTCCGCGGTCGGGATCGAGGCGCCACGCCAGCACCTCGCCCGGGTACACGACGAAGTCCAGCGTCGCCTCGCCCGATGGGGTCGTCGTACGGACGCGATGTCGTCCGACGGGGACGCCGCAGAAGCCCCTGATCGGCTCGGTCGTGAAGCGCCCCCAAGGCTCACGCAGGTCATCCACCGAGCACGAGTCCCAGAGGTTTCCCTCGAGGATCACGTAGGCGCTCGCCTCGCGACCCGGTCGGGGTTTACGCCGGCGCCGTCGCGCGCGGACGACCACGACCAGTGCCGTGAGCAGCACGATCGCGAGGGGGATGAGCGCCACGAGGATCGAAGGCAACGATCAGATTCTAGCGCGCGATCTTGTCGGTGCACGGCCTCTCCTCCCGGCAGCGATCCGGCAGCGATCCGGCAGCGGTCCGGCAGCGATCGGTCGAGCTCACTCCGAGCTCGGTTCGCGGAGCCGCGGCCGCTGGTTTTCGTCCGACCTCGAGGCTGCGGGGCGTTCATCTCAGCGAGGCGAGGCGTTCGACGAGCCTTTCACGGATCGCCTTCTGCCCCTCGGTGAGGACCGACTTCTCGCTGCGCGCGAGCGCCTCTTCGAGCGCCCTCACCTCGGCAGCGCGGTCGCCTCTGGCCTTCGCGATGTCGGCCTTCAGCGCGAACACCCGCATGGCACGCGGGCCGTAGACCCGGGCGACGGCGCGGTCACTCGCCCGGTCGGCATCATCGAGGCGCTTCATCTCGAGGTAGACCCGACCGAGGCGCGCCGGCGGGTTGTAGTCGTCGGGAAAGTCCTTCTCGCTTCGTTCGAGCATCGCCACCGCACGGGCGGGCTCTCCGAGCGCGAGGTACGCACCGAGGCGCAGCGGGTCGAGCGCAGCGCGCGCGTCGTTCGTCTTCGCGCGTGCGGCCTCCGTCTCGAGGAAAGCAGCCCACTCCTCGGCGAGCGCACGCGCGCCGGCCTCGTCGCCGCTCTCCTTCTTCGTCGTCACGACCTCTTCGTAAAGGGACGAGCGATCGTCAGCGAGGAGGTGTCCGTCACGCGCCTTTGCGTCGCGCAGGGCGGCGTCAACGAGCGTCTGCAGCTCCGAGGTGCGCTTCGCATCACGGGCACATCCGAGGCCGAGCACGAGGACCGTCGCCCGCGACGTCCCCGGCGGAAGCTCGGCCGCCTCGCGCGAGGCGATCTCGGCGCACGGCTCGACCCGCTTCCGAAGCGCGAGCTCGGTGACGAGCGCCTCGACGATGCGCGCCCGATGCGGATGGCCCTTCGGCGCCGCCGCCAGGGCCGCGCGATGCTCCATCTCCGCCGTGTCCGGATCGCCGGAGGCGAGCGCGCGATTCCCTCGCACGAACGCCGCCGTCGCATCGGCGGCGCCCGTGCGAGGGAACCGCGCGTCCAGCGTCGCCACACCGAGCAGCTCGCGAAGCTCGCTCGCGGTGACCGTCCCGGCCCACTTGAGGATCGGCCGATCCGTCGCGGGATCGATCACCCAGAGCGTCGGCAAGGCCGAGTGCGGATGACGCGCCACCCATTCCGCGTTGACGTCCTTCTCCGTGTCGACGGAGAGCCAGACGAAGTCGCCGGCGAGCGGTGAGAGCACCGGATCCGTGAGCACGTGCGCGCGAAGGCTCTGGCACGAGTGACACCACGGCGCCCACGCGTCGACGAAGAGCGGCTTGCCGCGTTGCTTCGCCTCGGCGAGCGCCTTGGGGTAGTCGTCGTGGATGAACGGCAGCACCTCGCCGTGCCGCGCCGGATCGGCCGCCGTGACGGACGGGTCGGCAGGATGCGAGCGCCCGCACGCGAGGCTCGACGATGCGAGCGCCGCGAGGACGAACGTGGCGAACGCGACGGGCGCTACTTGTTTCCTTCGATCGTGAGCGTCCACTGCTTGCTCGGGTCACACGTACCAGAGACGTGGCGGACTTCCACCGTGACGGTGCGGTCGTCGGACGAGCCGTTCGAGAGCAGACCGCTCTCGCCGAACTTCGCCTTCACCGAGTCGGACGTGCTGGAGCTCGTCGACTGGTACGAGACGGCGCTGCACTCGAGCGTGTCGCTGCTCGGAACGTAGACGTAGAGGTCGTAGTTCGTGCCCGGCGGCGACGTCAGGGTCGCGGTCATCTCGAGCTGGACGCCGCCGATGTCACTGTCGTTCTCGGTGACGCGCACGGTGAGCCACTGCGAGGTGTGGCCCTGCCTCGTCTGTGTGTCGGCGCCCTTGTCTCCGCTCACCTGGCCGAGGTTGACGGCGCTGGCGCACGTGTTCGGTGAAGCGCACGACCCCGTGCTGCCGCCGTCCGGTTTCGTGCCGCCGTCGGAGCCAGCGTCGTTCCCGCCTGGGCCGGCGTCGGGATCGTCCGTCTCGTCCTCATCCTCCTCGTCCGGCGGGTTCGACGGCGGAGGGATCTTCACGCTGTCGTCCTCGTCTTCATCCCGCGCGTTCCCCGCATCGACCGGAGCGGACGCGAGGAACGACTCGGCCGGATCGACCTCGGCCCCTTCGGCACAGCCGACGAGAGCCGCGATTCCCGCAAGAGGCACGGAGACGAGGAGCGCGCTGGCGAAGCCCTTCATGGCATGCCAGCCTAGCGCGAGCATTCTCGCCTGCTTGTAGAGCTTCGAAACGAGACGCTATCGCGACTCGCTCATCTACCACCTTTTGCGACGACGCCGTCGGCAGTGGGTCAGCCGGACCCGACGGCCCAGGCCCCTATTTTCTCGCGATGGCGTCGTCGATCGCGGCCTCCAAGCGCTCGCGCGACTGGGCGCCGTCGAGCCTGGCCCGACCGACGTACAAGAGGGGCACCCCGTCTCCCTGGACGGCGTCGAACATGGCGATGTCCTCCTCGATCCGGGCGTCGGTGGCCGGGTCGGCGAGGCAGCGACGGAGCTTGTCCGGGTCGACGCCGCGCTCGACCGCGAGCTCTTCGCACGCCGCCTCCGACAGGTCCGGCGATTCGAAGAGCGCGTGAACGTAATCGTTCGTCATCGCGTTCGCGATCCGCTCGACGCATACGGCTGCCCGCGCCGCCGTGCGCGCATCGGGATGACGCGGTAGCGGGACATGACGGATGACGACGCGCACGCGGTCGTGTCGAGCGGCGACGATCGGCGCGAGCGCCGCGTGCGTCTTCCGGCAGAACGGACACTGGAAGTCCGTGAAGAAGACGACCGTGGCTGCGCCGGCGTTCACCTGCGACGTCTTCGTCATCTCGTCGCGGATCACGCGAGGCACCTCTGCCCCGCATGCGATCGAGAGCGAGGCGATGACGGTGACGAGTAGAACGGAGAGGTTGAAGACGGCTCGCGCGCGCATGCCGCGCGGACCATAACGCGACGCGAGCCGTCTTGCTCGTTCGAACGAAGCCCCGCTGCGCCTCCTCAGGCCTCGGAGTCAGGGCCTCAGAGTGCGAGCGTGCCGGTCCGGATCAGGTACGCAAGCCGCTTGCGCTGCTCCTCGTCGAGCACGGCGTGGATCTGCGCGAGCGCCCTCACCACGGCATCACGGAGGCGCTCTGCGCTCGTCACGCGCTGCGCGCCGCCTTCTTTCGCGCGGTCTTCGCCGAATACGGGTCCCTCGATCGCGTCCGCAAACGCAGCGACCGTCCTCCGTTGGTCGACGTCGGCCTGCGCGCGCTCGATCTTCAGCTCGTCCAGGATGCGTGCGAGCTCGGCCATCTGCGGCTCGGTCAGATCGAGCTTGTGCGCGAGGAAGCGAAGAGGCCGCCGCACTCCGAACGGACCGCCGCCCCCTCCACCGAAGAACCCGTCATCGGGACCGTGACCGTGACCGTGGCCGTGACCGTGACCGTGACCGTGACCGTGACCACCGAGATGGACCGCGCCGGGACCGTCGCCCCAAGGGGGACAGTCGAAGCCCGCGTGACCAGCTCGCGCCGCGAAACCGACAAGCTCGCGACGGCGGGCGTGCTTGTGCCACCAATGAAATGCATGATGCATGTCTTTTTCCTGACTCGCCGAGGCTCTCTCGCTCCCGGCGGGGTTGAACGCGTGGGCACCTCGCCTCACGCACTCGGGAAGGTAGCGCACGGTCTAGCTCCGCGCACGGGGCGAATGCGAAGCGCCGTGTAACGAATTCTCAACGGCCCACCGAAGCAGGAGCGCCTCGCTCGTCTCCCCGGCCGTCGTGCATGAGCCTGTTGCGAAGGACCATCCCAGCCGTGATTGCCGCGCCGGAGGTGACGAGCCCGAGCTGGATCGCGGCGGGGAGCTGCCGGATGAGCATCGCGCTGCCCCAGGCAATGGCGCTGCAAATCGGGAAGGTCAGCAGCCACGCCACCATGACGTCCCGTGCGACTCGCCAGTTGACGGCCCGGACCCCATTCACGACGCCGACACCCATGATCGCCGTGGAGAGCGTATGCGTCGTGCTGAGCGGCACACCGAGCAGTTCCGGAGAGCACGCCCAGCACGTTGAAGAACGATCGCGACGCCGAGCGCGGTTCGCGGTCGGGTGCCGACGACCGTCGCGATCGCATTCGGCGCGTCGGTCCATCCGTTCACGAGCTCCGCGCCGAGAACGAGCACGAGGACGGTCAAGACTTCGTGGCTCATGGTTGCCGCCGCGAGGATGCGCGTTCCGGTGCATGTGGAGGGCCATCGTGGCCAGCGAGGCAAGCGCGCGACTCCGCCTCGCGACGACGAGCGCGAGCCGTACCTGGCACGGGGATTCTCGCATAAGATGCGGTGATGCGCTGGCACGCGGCCCCGTTCGCCGAGCTCTCGATCGACGAGCTGTACGAATCCCTCGCGCTCCGTCAGCGCGTGTTCGTCGTGGAGCAGAGCTGCCCGTTCTTCGACTGCGATGGGAAGGATCGCGCCGCGCTGCATCTCCTCGGACGCGACGATGGCGGCAGCCTCCTGGCCTATGCGCGCCTCCTCCCACCGGGCGTCGGCTACGGCGAGGCCGCGATCAGCCGCGTCGTCACGGCGCCCGAGGTCCGGCGGAGCGGCTTCGGACGCGCCCTGATGCGAGAGGCGATCGCACGCACCCGCTCCGCATTCGGCCCCGGCCCCATCCGGATCGGGGCGCAGCGATACCTCGAGCGCTTCTACGGAGATCTCGGCTTCCACGTCGCTGGCGAACCCTACGTCGAGGACGGCATCCCCCACGTCGAGATGCTGCTCGCCTGAGCGGCGGTCGACGGCCGACGTCTTCGACGGCGGAGGCGGCGGAGCACGACTTGCCCTAGAATGTCGCTCGCCGCATGAGGGGACTCGAAATCGTCGGCGGTCGGTATCGCATCGTACGCGAGCTCGCGATCGGTGGGATGGGCACCATCTACGAAGCGGAGCACGTCGGCACCCGCGATCGCTTCGCGTTGAAGCTGATGACGGTCGGCGAGGACGATCCTCAGCTCGTCACGCGCTTCCGGCGCGAAGCGAGCGCAGCGGCGAAGATCGCGAGCGATCACGTCGTCCGCGTGTTCGAGGTGGACGTCGCCGACGATGTCGACGGCCGCCTCTTCATCGTGATGGAGCTCCTCGACGGGAACGACCTTGCGCAGCTCCTCACGCAACGCGGGCCGCTCCCGCCCGGAGAGGCGCTCGCCTATCTCCAGCACGTGGCCGATGCCGTCGCGAGCGCCCACTCGGTCGGCATCGTGCATCGTGACCTGAAGCCCCAGAACCTCTTCCTCCATCGAAGGCCGGACGGCACTTCGATCGTGAAGCTGCTCGACTTCGGCGTCGCCCGCATGATGGATCCCGACGTCACGGACATCACCGACGCATGCGCGCCGATCGGAACGCCCCGTTACATGGCGCCGGAGCAGCTCTCGCTCGGTGGACGCGGCATCGGGCCGGCGACCGACGTCTGGGCGCTCGGGCTCGTCGCGCTCGAGCTGCTCACGACGGAGAGCTACTGGCGCGCGCACGTGCCGAGCGCGCTCATGGAGGAGATCCGGCGCGGGGCCGAGTACCTCCCGAGCGCGCGCTGGCCCTTCCTACCGCGACGCTTCGACACGTGGTTCTTGCGCTCTTGCGCGATCGAGCCGCGGGACCGCTGGCGCTCCGTGCGGGAGCAGATCGACGCACTCACGCCCGTCCTCGAACACGCCGCCGCACGCGCCACGTCCGACCGCGGACGCAACGCGTGAGCGTCGCGCTTCAGCGGCGCGGCTCGGCGTGGAACGCGTACCGGTCGACGGTGACCCGGTATCGGAGCGGCGCGTCGGTGCCGGCTTCGAGCTTTCCGCCGAGCGAGAGGCGCTGCTCGACGCCTTCGGCAGTGCGGTAGCGCACACCGACGGCGACGAACGTGCAGCGGTTGTCCTCGACGTGCTCGACCCGCTCGAAGACGCACGAGTAGGATTCGTCTTCACCCTCGATCCTGCACGTGGAGCGATCGAGAACCTCGGCATCGTCCTTCGACACCAAGCGAAGCTCGCGGACGACGCGAAGTGGCTTCTCGCAGGTCACGTAGATGGGCAGGTGCTGCGTCGCGACGTCCGCGTAGGTGACGACGTCACCCGTCACCTCTCGCACGGCCGAGGAGACGTCGACGTAGCCCCGGAGTCGAACGGGTGCATCGACCGGCTCGAGCGTGTCTGCGATGGCGTCGACGTGCGGGTGCTCACCTGCGTAGAGAAGAACGTTCGTGAAGGACGTGCGCTCGTCTCGTGAGAGGGGCGTGAAGAGGTCGCGCGCGCGTCCGCAGCGAGCCGCCTGCTCCGCGCTCGTCGTCTGCATGTCGTCCGAGAGTCCCTCGAACACGAGCTTCGAAGCGGCGACGAGGTTCGGCCAGCCCTCCGCGAGCTTCGGCGATGCGAGCTCGGCCTCGTCGTCGGCGGGCGTCGTCCAGAGATTGTTGGCGTCGATCCCCGTCACCGCTGCGAACGTGCGCGTGATGCGCCCATCGTTGCACGCGTTGCCCATGCGGTCGTAGACCGAGATGACGTCCTCCGGCCGTGCGGGCGGCGTGTCGACGGGATCGCCGTCGACATCGCGATCGGCTGCGTCGCCGCCCGCGTCCGTCACACCGCCGGGGGCAGGAGATTCATTGCGCGGAGCGGACGAGCTGTCTCCCGCCGCCGAGCCACACGCGACGGCAGCGAGAAGGAGAAGAGAAGTTCCCAAGAAACGTGAGGTCATACGCGCAGATACAGCAACCATCGTGCCGTTGGTACGACACTGGGCTTCGCGCGGACGTTTGCGTAGTCGGCGCTCCGATCATGAACGGGCCTCTACACGATCGACGACACGCGTGGCGCACCTCGGCTCGTTCGCCGATCGTGCTCGCGCACGAGAGGAAATAAATGCGCGTGACGATTACGAATGGATCATCAAACTGCGCACGCGCGGGGATGAGTCTGCGGACGATCACGTCGGCGGATCGAGCATCGTGAGCTCGCCCCGACGCGCGGACTAGACCGACGCCGCGGCGCGCGCTTCGTTCACGTACGGGCCGCTCACGAGCTCGTGCACGACGAGCTCGCCGTCGGGCACCGTCGCGCGCGCGAGATCGACGAGCCGCGCATGGTGCGTGAAGAACAGCACCTGCATCGTCCGCGAGACCTCGGCGAGCACCGCGAGCGCCGCGGAGGCACGTTGGTCGTCGAGCTGGATGAGCACGTCGTCGAGAACGAGCGGCATCGTCTCGGAGACCTCCGCGCGGCGAAGCAGGCTCGCGAGACGCAAGCTCAGGTAGAGCTGGTCCCGCGTGCCGTCGCTCAGCCCGGAGATGTCCACCTCCGTCGTGCCGTCCGCCCGGACGCAGCGGAGGCACGGACGGTCCTTGTCGTCGAAGCCCGCTTTCACGCCGGAGAACGAGCCGAGCGTGAGCCGCGAGAAGAAGGAAGACGACACCGTCAGGAGCGGCCCCTGGTTCTCTTCGCGATAGCGCTCGATCTCGCGCGAGAGCAGATGCGCGGCGAGCCTGACGCGGCACCAACGCTCGGCGTTCTCACGGATGCGCGAGAGCTGCAGCTGTGCGTGCGCGGCCGCCTCGGCGGCGTTCGACTCGGCCCGCATCTGCTCGAGACCGGAACGGAGCCCTCCGATGCGTTCGGTGAGGCGCGTGATGTCGCCATCGAGGTCGTCGATCCGTTCGGTGAGCTCCTCGAGCACACGCTCGACCGCGTCGGGGTCGGCGACGAGCGAGCGCTCCTCCTCGTCGAGCGTGACCTCCCCCTCCGTCTCGAGCTCCCGGACGACGCGCTGGATCTCCTGGGCGTTGTCACGGGCCTCGGCACCACGGGCGAAGAGCGTCGGTGCGGCGTCGCGAGCCTCGAGCGAGCCGAGGTCCGGCGCGAGCTCGGTGACCGCGCGCGAGAGATCGTCTTCGAACTCTCGAACTTGAACGTCGAAGGTGCGCGCGCGGGCCTCGACCTCGGCGCGCTTGTCGGCGAGCGCAAAGAGGTCGCGAAGCGCCTCGATCGAACGGTTGACCTCTTCGTCCGACGCATCGACGGGCACCCCCAGCGGAGAGATCAGCTCGGCGAGCTTGCGAGAGACCTCGGCCAGCGCAGACTCGTCGCGCTCGCGTACGGCCAGCCGCTCGTCGCGTTCCGCGCGAAGCTTTGCGCTCGCCCGCGCGGCCGCATCCGATTCCCGACGCGAGGACTCGATCACCGACAAGCGGTGTGCCGCAGCCGCCACGAGCTCGGCGAGCGACGGCTCGGCCGACACATCGCCCGCTCCCGCCGCAGCCGTGAGCGCGCGCACCAGATCTTGTCTGGTCGAGTCGATCTTTCGCGCATCATCGAGCGCCTCGTGCTCGGCGTCGCGGAGCGCCGCGAATGCCTCCGTGATCTGCGCGTGGCGGTCGAGCCAGGCACACATCTCCGCGAACGCCGCGCCGTGCGGCGGGACGACGGCGGCATCGGCAAAGAGCGCGGCGAGCTCGCCGTCGAGCGCCGCGCGGTCGGCCAGCGCACGCGTGCGCTGCTCCTCGAGCTTCTCGATCTGGCGGGCGTTCGTCTCGGCCTCCGAGCGGAGGCGAGCAAGCGTCGTCACGCGATCGGCCTCGCGGATCATCCGATCGGCGAGCGCATCGGCCTCGCGGAGGAGGCGCTCGACGTCGATCTCGAGAGCACGGCGCGCGGGCTCCGGGGCGTCGCGGAGCGACCGCCAGGCGTCGTCACGTGCCGTGCGCGCGGCGCTCAACTCTGCCGCGTCGGGAGGCGCGAAGTCGCCGGTGTGCCCGGCGATCTGCTTCTCGATCGACGCTGCCTCTCGTTCGAGATCGCCGATGCGATCGCCGAGCCTCGCGATCGTCTCGGCGATCTGCTCGACGCGCTTCTCGAGGCGCTCGACGCTTGCGATGGGCGGCACCCGCAGCGCGACGAGCTCCTCGAGCGTGCCGGCGAAGAGACCGTCCGCACGCGCCTTCGTCTGCAGATCGCTCTTCTTCCGGTCGAGCTGCGCACGCTTCGTCGCGAGGCGCGTCTCGATGTCGCCGAGGCTGCGTGCGCGGTCGAGCGCGGCGACGAGCTGGGTGACCGCCGCAGGCGAGACCGCGTCTGCACGCTCCCCGGGCCCGCCGGCGCCGACCTCGTTCAGGCGCACCAGCTCGCGCTCTTGCTTGGCGATCTCCGTCCGCGAAGCGTCGATGGCGCTCGTCAGCTTCGTGCGCTCGCGAAGCAAGGCGTTGATGCGCGACTCCATGCGAGCCACGGCGCGGAGCGGCTCGCCGTTTCCGGCGGCCTCCACACCGGCACGGCGCACCGCCTCGCTGACGTTCGCGGCGAGGCGCTCGGCTTCGGCAACGAGGTCGCGACGCTGCTCGAGCGCGTGTTTGTAGCCCGCGAATCGCTCCTTGAGCGCTTCGACGCGCTCGGCCTGATCGGCGAGCGGTCCAAGCTCGGCGCGCTTGTCGAGCGCACGCTGACGGCGCCGCTCGAGCGGTACGCGTCGAAGAGCGCGTTCGAGGCGTGCGCGCCGGCTCACGAGGTCGGCCCTCGCCTTCGTCCGCGCGTCGCGCTCCTTCATCTCGTTCGCCAGCCCGCGCTCCTGTTCGAGGAACGCCTCCGGCCGGCTCTCCCTCTCGCGCACCGTCTTCTGCGCGTCCGCGAACGACTTGAGCGCGTCGTTCAGCGGAAGCGACGAGCCGCGCGGCTTGTAGATCCGATCGGCCTCGGCTTTGAGCTCGGCGACGAGCCGCTGCACTTCGCCGCCACCTCCGACGCTGGCATCGAACAGGCTCTCACCGAGATCGCCCTTCCCTTCGAGGAGGGCTCTGGCGCCGGCCTCGAGCGCCTCGTGCGTGAGCCCGAAGGCTTGCACGAAGGTCTCCTTCGTCACTCCGCCGAGGAGCTTCTTCATCACGCTCTCGTCGAGCGGCTCTCCGCGAGCGTCGAGGAGCGTGTTCGCATTGCCTTTACGCCGCACGACGTGGACACGCGCACCACGGGCGTCCTCGAGCACGCCGCCGATTCTAAGGTCGGCGAACTTGTGGACGTGCGCGTCGGGCGTCTTGGCGTCGATCCCGTACAGCAGGCCCGTGATCGCGCGCAGCGTCGTGCTCTTGCCGGCTTCGTTGCGTCCGAGGACGACGTGGATCCCCGGCGCCGAGAAGTCCAGTGGAGCGTTGCGGAACGGGCCGTAGGCGAGCAGCTCGAGCTTTGCGATGCGCATCGGTCAGACCTCACCGCCTTCGAGGAGTCGCGGGACGAGCATCTGCTCGACGTCATCGAGAAGCGCACGAAGCGTGGACGGGTCGCCGAGACGAAGGCCGCCTTCACCTTCGCGAAGCTCCGCGGGTAGCTTCTTGTCGAGATCGGAGAGGAGCGAAACCAGCTCGGCGAGCTCCTTGGGATCGTCTTTGATCGCGTCGAGGCGCCGCGCGAGATGGCCGACGGCGCTCGCCTCTTCGCGGAGGCGATGGAGATCGACCTCTGCACGCGTGCGGATGATCACCTTTTCGAGCCACGCGGTCTCGCCGAGTCCGTCCGTCGCAGCCGCGCGGAGCTCGCTGACGAACCGCTCCTCGTCACGGCGAATCACGACGTTCGCGCGCGTGCTCCCGGTCACGACGACGCGCGCGGCGAGCACGCGCCCGTCGACGTCGGCTGCACGAGCCGCGAGCGCCGCGCGAACGGAATCGACGACCTCGAGCGCGTCGGTGGCGCTCGTCGCGTCGACGGCGACGACCTCCCAGCGGAACACGTCGAGGGGCCGGTGCTCGACGCTCCGGACGACATTGTCCTCGACCGTCACGACGCTGGCGCCTTTCGGCCCGGTCTCCCGCGCGTGCCTGCCCTGGAGGTTTCCCGGATAGACGACGTAGGGATCGGCGCAGACGATCTCGCGGGCGTGCACGTGACCGAGCGCCCAGTAGTCGTAGCCTTTCGAGCGCATCGTCTCGAGCGACGTCGGCGCGTACGGCTCGTGCCCTTCGCGTCCGTCGATGCTCGTGTGGAGCAGGCCGATGTTGAAGACGCCCGGGACGCGATCGGGATACCGCGCGGCGAGGTCGTCGCTCGTCACGCGCTGGGAGAAGCTCTGACCGTGGACGGCGATCGCGGCGTCGCGGAGCTCGAAGGTCTCCGGCTTCTTGGAGGAGAGCTCGCGGACGTTCTCAGGCAGACGCAGCGCCTTCACGACGGAGCTGGCGGCATCGTGGTTGCCGCGGACGATGACGACGGGGACCTTCGCCTCGCGTAGACGCGCCATCTGCGCGGCGAAGAAGAGACCCGTCGAATAGTCCTTCCAGGTGCCATCGAACACGTCTCCGGCGAGGAGAAGCACGTCCGCACGCTCCTCGATGCAGAGGGCGACGAGGTTCTCGAGGGCTCGACGCGTGGCGCCGCGCAGGCTCTCGACTGGAGCGCCCTCGTATCGATCCAGACCACGGAGTGGGCTGTCGATGTGCAAGTCGGCCGCGTGGACGATCTTCACGACCGGCGGACTCTAGCACCTGGCCGACGCGTCCGGACGTCGAGCCCTGCTCGAGCTCAGGCGATCGCGCTCGCTGCTCCAGCGGCGCTCCGCAGCTCGGTCCCGCGGCGTGTCGACAACGGCGGATCGTCGACTCTGAGCACCGACTGCCCATAGTGTACCGCCATCTTGTCCCGAGGTTCTCCCCAGACGAGGCACGCGTCGCCGAGCTCGTGACCGAGGAGGCCCTCTTCTTCTGCCCGCGTGAGCGCGCGACTCAGCACCGACGTCTTCGCAAAGGCTCCGAGGAGCGCGAAGTGGCTCGTGTCCGCCTCGTGCACGCCCGTGAGCACCGCGTCGACGATTGCGCGGCGCGTGCCCGGACCGATCTTGAGATCCGTCACGCCGGAGCGCCGTCCGTCGCGTGCGCCGCCTTCGAGCGCACGCGCGACGCTGGTGCCGATGGCCACGACCCGGCCGCGGCGCTTCCGTGCCCGCGCAATCGCCTCCCAGGTGCGCTCCGTCACCTCGTACCGCTCCGGCAGCGGGAGAAGCGCATCGAGCGACGCATCTCCGATCGACGAAAGGCCGGCGGCGTGGGTGACGGACGCGATCTCGACGCCTCGCTCCTCGAGCTCGATGAACGTTCGCGCACGGATCGCACGTCCCGCCGAAGGCATCTCGACGGCCCATGGTCGTCCCGCGTAGACGTTCTGGACGTCCCAGAGCGCCAGCGGCTCCGGCACATGGGCGTACTGGACGGGCCGACCGGCGCGGTAGAGCGCCGTCCAGATACGGTCGAGCGATGGATCGCCATCCGCCACCGTGAGCTGGATCTCGAGAAGACGGGGCGACTCCGGGCGGAGTCCCTCGACGATCGCCTCGAGCCCCGCCCCGAAGACCAGGCGATCACCCACATCGACGCGCGGCGGCGCCGGCCGGTCCTCGGTCCGCATACGGAACGAGCCGCTGCCGAACAGTGCTCCGATCCAGCGACGATCTGCGATGTGCGCGACGAGACGGAGCTCGATGTCGTCGCCTTGCGTGGTCCTGCCTGCGAGCGACGCCGGAAGCGTCGCGGCATCGTTCACGACGAGCAGATCTCCGGGCTCGAAGAGCGCGGCGAGGTCCACGCTCGGCACCACGCGCATCGTCCCGGACGCTCCGTCGACGACGAGGATGCGCAGCTCCTCTGCCGGCCGCGGTCGGGTCGCCGCGATCACGCCGCCGCTCCTTCCGCCGTCGCTCCCGCTTCGACCTCCGCAGCAGCCAGGCGAGCCCCGTTCGGGATCGACTCCGCGCGGAGGACGTGCGTGACGAGCTTCTCCGCGACGTCGATCGGGCGCGCGAGCGTCGTCGGGTCGGCGTCGGGGATCGCGTCGGCGTGCATCTTCGTGTCCATCTCGCCGGGGTCGATCGCGAGGAAGCGCACCGGATCGAGCTCCGCGGCAAGCGAGCGCGCGAGGTGGTCCAGCGCCGCCTTCGAGACGCCGTAAGCGCCCCAGCCCGGATAAGCATTCACGGCAGCGTCCGAGCTGACGAAGAGGAAGAGGCCTCGCTTGCGGAGGACCATCGGTCCGGCGAGCGCCTTCGTCAGTCGGAAAGGTCCGACGAGGTTCACCGCCAGAACCCGCTCCAGGTCCTCACATTCGGTGTCGAGCAGGAGCGGCATCGGGACGGGCCCGAGCGTGCTCGCGTTGTGGATGACGATGCTCGGCGGCCCGACGAGCGCCGCGGTCGCGCCCGCGATTCGATGCACGGCCTCCTTGTCGCCGACGTCGAACGCGAGGGCATGGGCAACGCCGCCCTCGGAACGGATTGCTGCGACCACGGTCGAGACCTCCGCTTCGTTGCGCGCGATCAGCACCACCTTCGCGCCTCGACGAGCGAAGGCTCGCGCGAGCTCCTTGCCCAACCCTCTCGACGCGCCCGTGACGAGCACGGCTTCGTTTCGGATGTCCATGAGCGGAGGATGACACCCGGCTGCCAATCCAATGGCGCGGATGACAATCCTTTGGCACGCTGCTACCTCGTTGGAATGGACGACGTCGCCGCGAGGCTCGGCAGGAACGTCCGCGCGCTGCGCGAGGCACGCGGACTGACCCAAGCGCAGATGGCGAAGCTCGCGGCGCTTCCGAGGGCGACGTGGGCGAACATCGAGTCAGGCGCTGCGAACCCGACGCTCGCCGTGCTCGACGCGGTTGCGTCGGCGTTCCAGGTCACCCTCGAAGAGCTCGTGGCTGCCCCGCGATCCGAGGCACGGCACTACCGGAAGGCGCAGCTCGTGGTGAAGCTGCGCGGCGCAGCCGCGATCCGAAAGCTCTTGCCGGACCCGATCCCGGGAATGGAGATCGACCGGTTCGAGCTGCCGCCTCGGGCGAAGGTGACGGGCATCCCGCACACCGCGGGAACGCGGGAGTACCTCACCTGCGAGGCCGGCGAGATCGTGCTCGTCGCATCCGGTGAAGAGTACCGCCTCGCCACCGGCGACGTCGTGGCGTTCCGGGGAGATCAGCGGCACTCGTACGCCAATCCCGGGACGAAGCTGGCCGTGGCCTACTCCGTCGTCGTCATCGCACGGCGATGACCGCGCGGCGCGCGAGCGAGCGCCGGCCCTCCGTAGCCCGCCGAAAGGTCGGTCGCTCGGAGATTAGCTCGCGCGGCGCTCGGAGCCGCGTCGGTCGCGCGTGAACGCCGCGGTGAGACGCTCGGCGAGCTCGTCGCGTTCCCCTTGGGGCTGCGCGCGCCGGTCGCCCAGGCGCCGGTCGCCGAGCTCGGCGCGGAGCTCCGCGATCGAAGCGCAGGGCTGTGCCCGCCGGCTGTGCATCAGGGCGTGAGATCCGCAGAGGGTCGCGGCAGCTCCGCCGCGGAGCTCGACCGTGGCGAGAAGACGCGCGTCACGCGCTCCACACACGGCGCATGCCGCGTCGAGCGTACCGTCCAACTTCGCTGCTCGCTTCCGTCGCTCCATGTTCTGGTGGTCGCATAGGCTCGTTCTCCAGGCCAAGTTTTCACTCTCCTCTTCAGGGGGGGACGGCGGTATACGGAGTCATGGCCCTCTACCTCGTCACCGGCGGCGCCGGTTTCATCGGTTCATCGATCGCGGAGACCCTGCTCGCAAAGGGCGAGCGCGTGAGGATCCTGGACGACTTCTCGACTGGCCGGCGCTCGAACCTCGAGAGCCTCAAGGGCGAGGTCGAGGTGGTCGAGGGGTCGATCGTCGATCCCGAGATCGTGAACCGAGTGATGAAGGGCGTCGAGGTCGTCTTCCACGAGGCGGCCATCCCGTCGGTGGCGCGTTCGGTCGACGAGCCGCAGGCCTCGATGCTGGCCAACGTGCAGGGCACGACCGTGGTGCTCGACGCGGCCCGGCACGCCAAGGTCCGCCGCCTGATCTTCGCCGCCAGCTCGTCGGCGTACGGTGACACGCCGACGCTGCCGAAGGTGGAGACGATGATGCCGGCGCCGCTCTCGCCGTATGCCGTCGCGAAGCTCACGTGCGAGCAGCTCCTGACCGTCTTCTCGTCCCTCTACGGGATCGAGACGCTCAGCCTCCGCTACTTCAACGTGTTCGGACCGAGGCAGGATCCGAACAGCCAGTACGCTGCCGTCATCCCGAACTTCATCAAGGCCGCGATGGCGAAGACGCGGCCCACCGTCTTCGGCGACGGAGAGCAGACCCGCGACTTCTGCTTCATCGACAACACCGTCGCCGCGAACCTCCTGGCGGCCGAGAGCAAGAAGAAGCTCACGGGCCAGGTCGTCAACATCGCCTGCGGCGAGCGCATCTCGTTGAACCAGCTGCTCCAGTACATCGGCGAAGAAGCCGGTCACAAGCTCGAGGCGATCTACGAGCCGGGTCGGCCGGGCGACGTCCGTGACTCGCTCGCCTCGATCGAGGCCGCGCGCGAGCTCATCGGCTACGACCCGAAGGTGAAGGTCCGCGAAGGCCTGAAGAAGACCTACGCTGCCTTCAAGGCCGCCTACGGCTGAACGCCGCTCAGCGAGGTCGAAAGACCGAGCGACGAGGAGATAGAAGCTGCGCCTCAGCCAGCCGCGGGCGCCTCTTGCGCGCCCGCGCGCGACGCAGCTTTCCAGTCGGGGCGAAGCGCCGAGCGGACGACGCCGCTGCCGAACCCGACACCGTGCGCGAGGTGCATCACGGGATAAGCGGCCCACGCGAAGGGGATCGTGACGATCCCCTCCTGACGTCCGACACGGACCGCGGCCGCTCCCGTCATCAGCGCGTACATCGCGGCGGCGATGGGCGTGAGAGGTTGGAACGTCGCCGTCGCCGCGAGCGCGCCACCGCAGGTGACGATCGCGAGCGGCGCGAGCTCACGGATCGAAGAGATCCGCCGCTCCTTCACTGTTCGCCGCCCGCGGCTCCGTCCGAGCTGGTAGTGGCGACGGAACAGATCCTTGAACGACGACGCGTCCGGCCGCGTCACGACGATGTCCCTGCGGACCGTGAGCGCGCCCCCTGCACGTGTGATCCGCCGCGAGAGCTCGACGTCTTCCTCGCAGCGCGTCCCGGGATCGAACAGGCCGACGCGGTCGAACACGCGCCGCCGGACAGCGCCGAGCAGCGTGGGGACCGGGTCCGACCCGCGAGCCAGCTCCGCGCCGGCCGCGAAGGCGAGCCTCGTCGACTGGACGGCAGCCAGTGCGCGCTCGACGATGGTGCGTCCCGAGGGGCGCGGGACGATCGCGAGCTGCTCGGCCGGAGAGGAGGAAAGCGCCTCGACACACTTCGCGACGTGCGTCCGTGCATAGTCACCCGAGGGGTCCATGGGGACGATCACCTCGCTCGTCGTCGTCTCGAGCACCGCATTCAGGGCGGCGGCGCGCGTCCGGTGCGGGTTGTCGACGAGGCGAACGCGCGGCTCTTCCCCCGCGACACGGAGCACGACCTCGCGCGTCGCGTCCATGCTCATCCCGTCGGCGACGACGATGTCGATGAGGTCCGTGGGGTAGTCCTGACGGAGCGCCGTCCGGAGGCACGCTTCGATTCGAGCTTCGTCCTCGTTCGTGGCGATGGCGATCGTCACGCGCGGAAGGTCGCTTCGCGAGCTGGGCTCAGGATAATCCGAGGAAGACTCCATGATGGAGCCGACCTTAGCACCGCGACCGCGAAGAACGATTCTGCTCAGCTCTTCTTGCGACGCTTCGCCACGAGGCCGAGAACGAACGCGACCATTCCCATTCCGGCGAAGCTCCCGAGGTCACCCGAGCCGCCCGCCGCGTTGCAGCCGGAGCTCGTCGTCATGATCATGCGCCGCCGCTTCTTCGGCGCCGGCGTCGAAACGTCGTCGTCGGAATCATCTCCCGCCGTGTCGCCCGCCTCGTCGTCGGAGCCGGTGGGGCTGCCCGTCCCGTCGACCCCGTCGTCCGAGCCGGGTAGGCCCGGCGTGTTCGACTGAGGATCGACGAGCGTCGCGCACGTGCCCTGAGCGATTCCGGTCGCCTTGAAGGCGCACTCGACGATGTTCGTCTCGTTCTCCGTCAGCCCGACGTCCTTCGCGGCCTGGAGCACGCCCTGCGCGGCCTGACCAAAGTTCGTGTTCTGGAGGAAGTACTTCGTGTTCGCGCGGAACCAGAGCTTCTCGCTCTTCTCCCAGCCGATGCCGTACTTGACCTCGGTCTTCGAGACGGGGTTCACGCCGCCGACGGTCATGAGGAACGCAGCGTTGTTGACGATGCCGCTGTTGATGTGAACGCCGCCGTTGTCCTGCTGCGTGTTGACGAACCGGTTCATGTGCGCCGGCTGCGGTTGCGAAACGGAGCCGGGGCTCTTCATGTCGCGGAGCGGACCGCCGGACTTCACGACGGCCTCGCCCAGCTTCCAGTTGTTCGTGTCGTCGGGCTTCACGGCGTGCTCGATGAACGCACCGAAGATGTCCGACACGGCCTCGTTGAGCGCGCCCGGCTGGTTCTCGTAGACGAGATTCGACGTCTTCTCGGTGACGCCGTGCGTGAACTCGTGACCGACGACGTCGAGGCTCACCGAGAGCGCACGGAAGATCTGCCCGCCGTCGCCATAGAGCATGCCGGTGCCGTCCCAGGCGGCGTTGTCGTACGCCTGACCGAAGTGCACCGTCGAGATGAGCGCACCGCCCGTGCCGTTGATCGCGTTCCGGCCGTGCCTGTCTTTGAAGTACTTGAAGACCGCAGCCGCGTTGAAGTGCGCGTCCACGGCGGCTCCGGCGCCGGGCACGCCCGTATCCCACGAGTTCTGGTCGTCGGACGTGACGGGACCGCCGCGGACCTGCTGCTGCTCGGCCGTGAGCGTCCGGATCTGCACGCCGGTCGCGGCATCGGTCATCACGAATCCGCCGCCGGTCGACGTCGAGACCTCGAACTGCTTCCTGTCACCGAGGACGCCGTTGCCCTGCCCCTGGACAGTTTGGAGGTTGTTGTACCGGTGGAGGATGTCGCCCGTCTTGGCGTCGACGGTGACGACCCAGATCGCCGGCTCCGCCGCTGCGAGCGCCCGGATCTTGTACTGGTAGGCGAGCCGCGGAGCGCGGAGGTGCTCGTTGGACGCGTAGACGACGAGCTTCTCTTCCGTCGTCTCGAGCGAGCCCTCGTCGGCGATCGCCGACCGCGAGACGATGTCCGCCTTCACCATCGTGAGGGCGTCCGCCACCGAGAATGTCGGATTGACGTCGACGTTGTCGAGATCGGCGACGTAGTTCGCGTCGATCGACGTGAGGCGGCCCGCCTTGTCGTAGTGCGCCATCAACTCGGCGTTCGCGACCGGAACGCCATGGACCATCTGCTGGAAGCGCGCGTGCGTCATTCCGAGCTCGTCGACCTCGGAGCGCGAGACGCTGAGCTCCTGCGCCGGATTGCGCATCTTGAAGAGCGCCTTGTTCTGCTCGAGGACGGAGAGCGTGACCTTCACGGCATCCGCGCCCTTCGCGAGGATCGGCTTGCCCGTGCGTGGCGCCGACAGGTGCATCGGCGTCCCGAGATCCTGGTGCTGGACCCACTTCCACGACTGCTTCGTCGTCGCTTCGAGCGTCTTGAACGCGTCGAGCTGCGCCGGCGTCACGCCGTCGGTGGGAAGAGGCATCGGCGAGGGAGCACCCTCCTCGGTGGTGGTGCTGCAGCCTGCGGCGGCCGCGATCGCCAGTGCCAGAAACGCCAGCTTCTTCATCTGTTCTCCGCGTGAAGAGCGAGGGTCCTCACCCACTCCTGGGGCTCACTCGCCAGGGACGTCGCAATGGGCGGGCCAAACCCGCGCGCCCACCGGTCTTCAACGAGACAGGAAAAGGCCGCACGCCGGCGGCCGAGTTTCCCTTGGTTCCGAGCGACTTGTTCCGAACGCGCCCGGCTGAGCTGCTCCGCGCCCTCGATCGACAGAGACCGGAGGCAGCAGGGGTGGTGGCGCGATGATCCATGAGCGAAGCGATGAACCCATGTAGGTGTGCGCCGGTTCGCCCTCGGCCGTCGCCGTGATCGACCCTCGGGTCGCGCGCTCGCTCTCACCCGTTCGACTCGCTCAGCGAGCGAGGATGTCCGAGAGCTCCGGAGGCGAGATGCCGTAACCCTCGGCGGCCGCGAGCAGGCCTGCGTTCGACGAGACGTGCTTGAGGAAGTCCTTCGCGTGTGTCGTGCCGAGCAGACCGTGAACACGTGTCACGAGACGCGGGAGGCCACGCGCGATCGCCTTCTTGGCTTCGTCGTGCCGTCCGAGATCGACGAGCGCGTCGTGGAGCGCGAGATAGATCGGAGCCTCGTTGAGGAGGCTCGGCGAGCCGTGCTCGAGCAAGCTCGCGGCTTCGGTCGCGAGCTCCACGGCCCGGTCCGCCTGTCCGCAGCGCCGTTCGGCCTCGCTCCAGAGACCGAGGGCCACCGGGACGACATCGAGCATCTTCGTTGCACGGTAGCCACCTGCGGCCGTCTTCAGCAGCGTTCGTGCTTGTTCGGCGGCGTTCGCGGGGACGCGCGAGGTCACCTCGCTCCGAAGGAGCTCGACGCCGCGATAGAAGAGGACGCCGAGCGTCGCGCGGTCGTGAGGGACCCACCCACCGGAGACGGCGTTGTCCGCGATCGAGCGCGGCTCGGCGAGGAGGCCGTCGAGCGAGGTCTCCGAGCCGAAGTTCGCGGCCCAGCAGAGAAGGTTCATCTGCCCATGCCGGACGACGCCGGGCGATCCGACCGCCTGCGCGAGCGCGATGCCGCTCTCGATGGCGACGCGAGCCTCTTCTTTTGCGCCCATGGTCGTCAGCGCGAAGCCGACGTTGATCGTGAGCGTCGCTTCGCGCGTCTTCAACCCGGCCTCGGACGCAGCGCGCGCCGCGCTTCGCCGAGCTTCGAGCGCGGCGCCCACGTCACCACGCGCCTGACGTACGACGGCGAGCGTCTGCCAGGCATCGACCGCAGCGCCGGGGATGCCGTGCGTGCGCGACAGCTCGAGCAGCGAGTCCGCCCACTCCGCGGCTTTGTCGAGCTCGCCAGCGAACGCATAACGCGCCGCGAGATCCGCTGCGGAGCGGGCCTCTTCGTCGAAGAGGCCGGCAGCCTTGGCGCGCAGGATGACCTCTTCGAGGCCCGCGCTCGTCTCCGGTCCGCCGCCGCACGCGTTCTCGTAGCGGACGCGCGCGCCCATCGCGCGGACGGCGCTCGGCTCGTCGTAGACGGCGTCTTGCATCGCGCGGACGGCAGTCTCGCGCTCGCTCGCGCGGGCGTCGAGACGGACCCAGGCCTCGTCGAGGAGCTGCGCCCGCGCGAACTGCGTCGGCGTGTCGATCGCGAAGTCCAGCGCCTTCTCGGCAAGGCGCACCGCCTCGCCCAGCGCGCTCGCGGCGAGCGCACGGCGCGCCGCCTTCTCGAGGTAGTTCGCTGCCTCCGCCGGCTCACCACCGAGCTCGAGATGGCGCGCAACCGTGGCGTCGTCCTCGCCCATCTTCGCGAGCCAGCGCCCGGCTTGCGTGTGCAGCTCCTTGAGCTGCTCTTCGCCGAGCGCAGCGTAGGCGACCTCGCGCGTGAGGGCGTGCTTGAACGCCCACTCGCGGGTCTCCTTGAACCGTGACGCCGCCTGCTCGACGATCATCTCGGCCGCCGTCAGCGTACGCATGACCTCGGCCGCGTTCTTGACGCCGAGCGCCTCGAGCCCGGCGCCCCAGACCTGCAGCCCGAAGACGGAGAGCTTCATCGCCGCCTCGCGCACGTCCTCTTCGAGCGCATCGAGGTGGACCTGGATCGCGGCTTCGATCGTCGGAGCGCTCGCCGCGTCGCGGCCCTGGTGTGCCAGGCGCGCAAGCTCCTCGGCGAACAGCGGTGAACCCCCGGCCTGCGCGGAGATCGACTCGACGAGCGCCTCGCCTTCGGGCGACGACGCCTTCTCGCCGAGGATCGCCTTCGCGATCGCTCGGACGGTCCGGCGCGCGAGCGGACGGAGCTCGATGCGGACGTGATCGCGCCCCGAGAATCGCGCCGGGTCCTCGCGCCAGAGCGTGGGCCGCGCCGTTGCGAGCACGAAGACCGAATGACCAACTGCACGAGCGAGGACGTGATCGAGCCAGGCGAGCGATTCGAGGTCCGCCCACTGCGCGTCCTCGAGCGCGATGACGAGGGCCGCCTCGTTCGAGACGCGGAGCGCCATGTCGGTGAGCGCGATCCAGAGCGCGTCGCGTGCGGCTCGCGCGTCGACACCTTCCGGCAGCGGCTCGTTCGCGACGAGCCGTGCGACGAGGTCACGCGTGCTTCGCCCTGCGTAGTCGATCCGTGCGAGCAGCGCTTCGGTCGCCGCCATTGCGTCGCTCAGCGCGGCGCCCTTGGCGACTCCGGCGAGCCCGCGCGCGACGTCGGCCATGATTCCGAGGGCGTGGCTCCGCGCGAACGACTCCGCGCGCACCATCACGACACGAGGCGCGGACGAGTGCGCGGCGATCCGCGCGAGCGCCTCGCGACGAAGACGCGTCTTGCCGATGCCGGGCGCGCCCGTGAGCGTGACGATGATCGGCGTACGATCTTCCTGACAGCGCTCGTACGCACTGACGACCTGGGACAGATCGGCTTCGCGCCCGACGAACGGCGAGCCGCCGGCGATCTCCTTCTTGGCCGCGACCTTCGGGCCGACCACGGACGTGCCGTCGGGCCGTACCTGCATCTCGAAGCGCCCGCGCGCGAGCTCGCTCGTGGTCGTGTCCGCGAGCACCTGGTTCTTCTGGGCATCGCGCGCGAGCGCGGCCGCGCGGTCGACGACCTCGCCGGTCGGACGCGTGCGATCGATGCGTGTCCGGCCCGTCGCGATGCCGACCCGCGAGCCCATCTTCGCGAGGCGCAGCCCGAGATCGAGCGCGCGGGCGGCCTCGTCGCCGAGCGCCTTCTTCACGCCGAGGTGGGCGACGATGGCGTCGCCGCCGAGCTCCGTCGCCTCCGCGCCGCGAGCGCGCAGGTGCGCGATGAGCCTCCCACGCGTCGGCCCCTTCGGTACGTGCGTCGCGAGGATGGACGTCACCAGCCGAGAGCCGCCCGGCCTCGACGTGGAGAGAACGAGGGATCCCATGCTCTGCGGGACATCGGGCGACTGCGTCCGCGTCGTCAGCGGGGACTGCTCGATCTCGGCGGCGATGCTGCGCAAACGGAGCGCCACGTCCGCGGCGCGCGCCGGACGCTCCTCGGGATGGGTGGCGAGCATCTCACAGAGCAGATCGTCGAGCGGGATCGGGGCGTCCGGGAACACCTCGCCGAGACGTGGGGCCGGCGTCGTCACGAGGCGCGCGAGGATCGCGATGGGCGTCGGTCCCATGTGCGGGGGACGTCCTGCGATGATCTCGAAGAGTGTCGCGCCGAGGCCGTAGATGTCTGCACGCGCATCGACCTCTGCGTCGCCGCGGGCTTGCTCGGGCGCCATGTATGCCGGCGTGCCGATGATCGCGCCGGTGCGCGTGAGCCGGGCGTCTTCCGCGGACGCAACGCCGAAGTCGACGAGCTTCGCCTCGAGCGGCCACTCCTGGTCCGGGCCACTGCCGACGAGGATGACGTTCGACGGCTTGATGTCCCGATGGATGATCCCGACGCCGTGCGCGTACGCGAGCGCGTCCGCCACCTGCGCTCCGACCTGGAGCGCACGGCCGAGGGAGAGCGGCGCTCGCTTCTGGCGCTGCGCGATGTCTTCGCCCTCGAGCCACTCCATCGCGACGTACGGATGCCCCTCGTCGAGCTGCCCGAACGCGACGACGCGCACGATCCCGGGATGACTGAGGCCCGCGAGGACGCGCCCTTCGCGACCGAAGCGCGCCTCCTCGCTCGCATCGACGCCGGGGATCGCGATGACCTTCAAGGCGACTGGCGCCCCCGACACCTCGTCGCGCGCCCGGTAGACGATGCCTACACCGCCGCGTCCGACTTCGCGTTCGATCACGAAGCGTCCTGCGAGGAGCGCCTTTTCGAACGCCGCCGCGGTCACGGGTCGAGAGTACCGAAACGAAGCCCGCGATGCCACGAGGCTATCCGCCGATCCGACAAGCCGTCCCCCGTCCAGTGTCCAGGAAGGTGGACACGTCGCGCGTCGTATCACGCGTTCGGGCGCGCCGAACGCTCGGGATCACGCGGACGACGAGGACGACGAGCTCGACACGACCTTCTTGCCGAGCCCCACGAGGAACATCTCGTAGCTCGTGGCGCGCGTGCCTTCGGGCCGGATCCCACGCTCCTCCGTGAAGAGCCGCTTCACCTCGGCCTTCGCCTTCGGCAAGTCTTCGCCCATGAAGATCTTGCCGACGAACGCGCCGCCCGGCTTCAGGAGCTTCTCGGCCACCGCGAGCGCGCGCATGAACAGCTCGAAGCTCCGCGTCTGGTCGCCGATGCGGTTCCCCGTCGTCCGCGGGGCCATGTCGCTGAGGACGACGTCGTAGGGCGCGTGCTCGGCCATCGCCTCGTTTTCGAGCGAAAGCGCATCACCCACGATCGCGGTCGCGTTCGGCGGAAGCGGGATGACCAGAGGGTCGAGGTCGATCGCCACGAGCTTGCCGGAAGGCCCCACCCGCTGCGTGACGTACAGCGACCAGCTGCCGGGGGCGGCCCCGAGATCGAGGACGTGATGGCCCGGCCGGAGCAGCTTCACGCGGCGATCGATCTCGTCGAGCTTGAAGACGCTGCGCGCGGGATACCCGGCAAGCCGCGCCTCGCGCGTGAACGCGTCGCCGCCCTTGTAGGTGTTCTTGCCGCCCCGGCCGCTTCGCGCTCTTGCCATTTCTCGTCCTCGAGCCCGTCTGTTCTCTGCCGTCCCGCCCCGTCCCGTTCTGTTTGGCGCGGCGTGGATTACACGAGCGGTGGCCCCGCTCCCAGGAGAAGACGCCCTCCTCTTACAACGGGATGGAGCCGCGGCGGACCAAGACTCTGGATCGACGGCGATCCGACGCTGTCGATCACGCGAGGGCTCGGCGCCGAGACCCCGCGGAGACAACGGGGTATCTGCGGAATCGTTGCGGCTGAGGCTGATGGACCGCAGGTTGCACCTTCATCGGGACAGCTTCGAGGAGCCCGCCATGAACCTCCGCTGCGTCTTCCACGTGAGTCCCGCCGTGACGACCGCCCCGACCAAGCCCGAACGGCCCGCAATGCCGAGCCTGATCGATGTGGAGGTCGAATTCGTCGACGAGCCGCAGCCGCGTGGCCGTTCGTTCGAGACCTGGACGCGCGCACGGCGCGGGTGGTCGAGCGAGGATTAGGGGGGGGGCGGCTCGCTTCGCTCGCCAGGCTCCAGGCTCCAGGCTCCAGGCTCCAGGGAGAGAGAAGGCCTCGCGGGCCTCAGGGCCTCAGGAAGAGCGAAGGCACGGTTCGGTCGATTCGGGGCCCAGGCTTCTCTGGAACGACGAAGGGCGCGGTGACCTCACGGTCAGCGCGCCCTTTTCGATTTTGCTTGTCGCTGCTCGCGTCGGCGGCCTGCTCGTTTCTCCTACTGGAGCCTGGAGCCTGGAGCCTGGAGCCGGCGAGCGAAGCGAGCCTTCAGCGCTTCTTGCGCTCGCGGCCCTTCACGCCGTGGCGGACCTGGACGAGACCGTTGCGCGGGCCGGGGATGCCGCCCTCGACCATGAGGAGGTTCTTCTCGGCATCGACGCGGGCGATGCGGAGGTTGAGGATGCTGACCGTCTCGTTGCCGTACTGGCCCGGCATCTTGAGGTTCGGGAGCGTGCGCCCCGGGGTCATGTTCGTACCGATCGAGCCACCGTGACGGCGGTACTCGTGGGTACCGTGCGTCTGGACGAAGCCGGCGAAGCTCCAGCGACGGACGACGCCGCTGAACCCGCGGCCGCGCGTCGTGCCCTGGGCGTCGACGATCTGGCCGGGCTGGAAGATGTCCGCGAGGTTGACGGCGGCGCCGACCTCGAACTTGCCCGCGAACTCCTCGTCGCAACGGAGCTCACGCACCGTGCGCTTCGGCGTCACGTTCGCCTTCTTGAACGAGCCCTGCTGCGCCTTGGAGAGGTGCTTCTCCTTCGCGTCCTTGAAGCCGAAGACGACCGCCGTGTAGCCGTCCTTCTCCTTGGTGCGCTTGCCGATGACCTGGAGCGAGCTCGTGTCGATGACGGTCACGCGCTGGACGGTGCCGTCTTCCTTGTAGAGCTGGGTCATGCCGAGCTTCTTGCCGATGATGCCGGGCTTCGCGTTCATGATTTCTTTCGTTCCTCTCGCGCTCGCCGGTGCCGAGCCTCGTCTCCGAGGACCAGGGCACTGTCTGGATCCAAAAGGCCGGTCGACGTTCTCGAAACGAGACGGGTCCGAGCGCTGGACCCGGGAGCCGGAGCTCCGACACCTTCAGCCTTTCCCCTGGCCTCGAGGTCAGGGGGCGCGCAGCATGGTCGCCGACGCCCTCTTCGTCAAGCGCGGCGTTGCGAGCACCTCGTCCGCACCTCGTGAGCTACGTCGAGCCGCGAGCGCGAACCGCGGCCGTTCGATTCCTCATCCAAGCTTGCGGATGAGGTCGCGGACGCCGTCGACATGAGCGCTCGCCCGGAGCTCCGAGTCGAACACCCCCGCGATGAAGCCTTTCTTGTCGATCACGTAGGTGACGCGGCTGGTCTTGCCGATGAGGCGGGAGAACAAGCCTGTGGCCTCGTAGGTCGCGGCCAGGGACTTGTTCGTGTCGGAAACGAGCGCGAACGGCACGCCGTACTCCTTCGCGAATCGCTGGTGCGACGCGTCCGAGTCCACCGAGACACCGATCACCTCGGTGTCCTTGCTGGCGAGCTCCGCGTAGCTGTCCCGGAAGCCGCACGTCTCCCGCGTGCACACGAGCGTGAAGTCGCCCGGGTAGAAATAGAGGACGACGTTCTTCTCGCCGATGAAGTCCGAGAGCTCGAGGCGCTGCCCCGCGCTCGAGGTCACGTCGAAATCCGGCGCTTTCTGTCCAATACGGAGAGCCATTCTCGCTGGGCGTGCTAGCACGGCGCTGACGTCACGCGACCAGACCTTCCCTCGAAAGCTCTCGGAGCTCTCAAAAGCTCTCGAAAGACGCGGGATGTGAACGGAGAGAGGGGAGCAAACCTCGAACTCCGCTGGCCGTGTGGGGCATCGTTGACACGTCCCACCCTGCGTGCTTTAAAGCGCGCCCCCGACTGGCCACGGAATGGGATTTTTCCCCAGCCTTTCCGCATGGCTATCGGAGGTTCAAAAGAAGAGAGACACGGCCATGCAGAACGCGAAGATCGCCGAGATCGAGAAAGAGCAGCTCCGGACGGGGGTCGTCCCCGACTTCCGCGTCGGCGACACGGTTCGTGTCCACTACAAGATCGTCGAAGGCGACAAGGACCGCATCCAGGTCTTCCAGGGCGTCGTCCTCAAACGTCACCGCGCCGGCGCGCGCAGCACGTTCACCGTGCGCAAGGTGAGCTTCAACGTCGGTGTCGAGCGCGTCTTCCTCACGCACTCGCCGCGCATCGACAAGGTGGAGGTCGTCTCCCGCGGCGTCGTTCGTCGCGCGCGCCTCTTCTACCTGCGCGACCTCCAGGGCAAGGCCGCCCGCGTCCGCGACCAGAAGGACACCTGAGCGGCGCCGCCCACGCGCGGCTCGCCTGTCCTTCCAGCGGTGTTTCGACTTCGACGCCCGAGATCCGTCCATCCGACGGCTCGGGCGTTCTGCCATTTCCTCGCCGCTCCGTGACTGCGCGGCTGTGACGCACGGCGCTCGCGGCTTCGCGAAAGCGGGATAACGTCGAGCTCCATGCCTTGGATCCGGGAAGGGCGGCTCGCTCTCGTCTTCCTCCTCGTGCTCGTCGGGATCGCGACCGGCTGCTCTGCGAGCGCCGACGGACCGCGAAGGGCGGAGATCCCGCCAGACGTCGAAGTCGAAGACGCAGGTTCGCCGTCCGATGACGCGTCGACCGACGTGACGTCGTCGCCCGATGCGCAGACGGACGCGGGGCCGGAGCCGTTCGAGTTTCCTCCGGGCGTTCCGTCGTGTGCGCTCGGTCCCACCGATCCGCGGCGCGAGCTCGTCGAGACGCTCTGCGACGGGCTCGACAACGACTGCGACGGGCTCGTCGACGTGCTGCTTCCGATCGACGCCAACAGCTGTTCGACCGGCGCGCTGGGCGCCTGTGGACACGGCTTTGCCACATGTGAGGGCTCCTCGCGCGTCTGTCTCGGGCCCGGGCCGACGCCCGAGGTCGTCGACGGCATCGACAACGACTGCGACGGCACCGTCGATTCGCTCCCGCCCGCCGTCGAAGTGCGCTCGCGCGCGCTGCTCCTCGTACCGAGCTACCTATGGGCGGACGATCGTATCTTCGTCGACAGCATCACGTCCGCGCTCGATCAACGCGGGATCCCGTATGACAGCCCCGCGCGAGGAACGGACGCGTGGGCCGCTTCGCTGGCGAGCGCGAGCCAGTATGCGATGGCGATCGTCCCCGGCTACTTCGTCGGCGACGATCTGACCGCGGCCGACCGCGCGATCCTCGAGAGCTTCGTGGCTGGCGGAGGCGTGCTGGTCATCGTCAAGCCGCTCGGAAGCCCGGGCTCGAACGGGCTCGCGCTCGCGGGGATCGCGACGAGCACGAAGACGTTCACCGTCGACAGCATGCGCTTCGATGGTCCGGCGGCCGTGCCCACGAGCACGTTCGACACGAAGGAAGAGCGCGACGTCCTTCTCTCCGCCGATCCGGCTTCCAGCCCGGTCGAGACCTACGTCTTCGAGCTTGCGCCCGGCACGACGGTGCTCGCGCATGGATTTACCGGCGGGGCCCCTGCGGGCGCGCTCGTGACCCGGCGAGCGCTCGGACTCGGCGCGGTCTATGCGCTCGGACACGATCTCGTCGCATTCCGGCACTCGCGCTGCGCCGTGAACTGCTTCGAGCCGGCCGGCGACCTCCTCGGGCTGTTTCTCCGCGACGCGCTCCGCGAGGCCACACGTGGCCATGTCGTGCTCCTCCACACCGTGCCGGGCGAAGAAGACTCGCTGCTGCTCCTCACGCACGACAGTGACGTGGCCGAGTACCAAGACGGCGGCACGCAGACCGGCGTCCCCGGAACGATCCAGATGGCGCTCCTCGAACAAGGGCGCGGCGCACGTGGCACGTTCTTCATCAGCACGAGCTACGACGAGCTCGGCTTCGACGGCTGGATCCCCCGGGAGCTCTGCAGGCTGGGGATGTGCCCACTCGGAGCGCACTCGATCCGGCACGCGCTGACCTTCGGCAGCCAGGCGCGCGGCAGCTGCACGGAGACCTTCTGGACGTACCGGCCCGACAGCACGGAGAGCTTGTGTGGTGAGATCCTGGTGAACCAGGAGCTACTCTCGCTGGCGACGGGAAGACGCGCACGGGCCTTCCGTTCGCCGTTCCTCCTCGTTCACCCCGACCAGTTCGACGTGCTCGCGGGCGCCGGCATCGTCGCGGACTCGAGCTACCTCGTCGGCAGCCTCAAGTACAACCTGCCGCTCGCCACGGCCTCGACGGGCGTCAACCAGGAGACGTTCCATCACCAGCCGCTCTACGAGTTCCCGATCGCGGGTGAAGACGGCATGCTCGTCGTCGACGGCATGCCGGTGAAGGCCGATCTCGAACCGTCCACGCTTCCGACGTTCGCTTCCCTTTGGAAGCGCGTCCTCCTGCTCAACCGGGCGAACCAGGCGTACACGACGGTGCTGATTCATCCGACGGACTACTCGACCAGCGCTCCCGGCGCGCCGAACGGCCCGTCTGCGAAGGTCCGCGGCGCCGAGGGGCTCCTCGATGCGGCCGCAGACGCGCGCGTGCGCCTGGACACGATCGAGACCGTCACGGACTTCTGGCGCGGGCGCGAAGGGCTGACCGTCGACGGTCGTTACGGCGCCACGGGGTATCAGGGGACCATCCGCACCGGCCACCGGCCGATCACCAACCTCACCTTGGAGCTCGGAGACACGATCGCCTCCTTCACGTGCGCCGGATGCGGTCCGATCAAGCGCGTCGGAAAACGCGTCGTGCTCGGCTCGACGCTCGCGCCCGGGCAGACGCTCACCTTCGTCGCGACCGTCGGCCTCTAGTCGTCGCGCTCGCGTTCAGGCGCCAGCCGACGCGAGCATCTCCTTGAGCCGCAGGCGCGTGTCGCGCAGCCAGACCGCATCGCTCCACACGTCGCCGGCGAGCAGCGACGTGATCGAGCGTCGAAGCGCAGCGTGTTTGTCCTCGGCGAAGAGATAGCCGACGAGCGGCCCGGCATAAAACGCCTGCACTGCGAGGATGAAGGTCTCGGCGCCCGCACGCACGTGTTCGTCCCACTCGTCGATGATCCGGCGCTCGTCGGCGGGCGACTCGAACGCGCTCGCGATCGCGTCGGCGGCGAGCTTGCCGCCCGTCATCGCGAGATGCGCACCCGTCGAGAAGAGAGGGTCGATGAAGCCGGCCGCGTCGCCGACCGCGAGCCATCCGTCCCCCGTCGTCGCGCGGACGCGGTAGCTGAAGTCGGCCGTCGCCTCGGCGCGCGGCCAGAGGCACTGCGCCGAGGCGAGGAGCGAAGCGGCCGTCGGCGACTCCGAGACCGCCGTCCGGAAGAGCGCGGTAGCGATGTCCGTCTCGGACGCGGCGAGCTTCCCGCGACGGTCGCGCATCCACGCGCGCGAGACGACGGCTCCCACGCTCGTTCGCCCGTCCTTGAAGGGGATGAACCAGAACCAGTTCGGGCGCTCCGTCTCGCCGCTCGCGAAGAGGACGATGTCGATGTCGCCTTCGAGCCTGCCGCTCTGGCGAGGCACGTGCTCGAAGTGCGCATAGAGCGCCGTCTGATCGAGCCCGTCGATCTTCGACGTCGTGCCCGCTCCGTGCGCCGTGAACAGGTCCCTGCCAGAAGCGTCGACAACGAACCGCGCGTCGATCGTCGCGATCGTCCCGTCGGGTGCGGTGACCTCGACGCCCACCGCACGCCCGGCGTCGTTCGTGACGAGCCGGCGGGCCGTCCATCGCTCGCGCACGTCGGCCCCGCACGTCCGCGCGTGATCGAGCAAGAGCGCGTCGAACTCGTCGCGCGGCACCTGAAAGGCGTGGACGAGATCGCCCTTCCAGGCTGCGTCGAACGAGAAGCGGTCCTTGCGACCGCGGATGTCGTCGTGGAAGCGCGCGCCGTACTTCTCGATGAACCGCGCCCTCACCACATCGAGGACGCCGATGGCTTCGAGCACCGGCAGCGACTGCGGGAGCAGCGATTCGCCGAGGTGAAAGCGCGGGAACGCCGTCTTCTCGAGGACGATCACGGAGAGACCTCGGCGCACGAGCTGCGAGGCGCAGACGGAGCCGCCCGGACCTCCACCGATCACGACGACGTCGGCCGACGAGGCGAGGCTCATGCGTGCTGTCTCCTGCCCCTCTCGCCTTTCGCGCGAGGGGACGACATGGGGAGTCTATTCCGCGGGTTTGGGCGGCGGACCGAGCTGGATGCGTTCGCCGATGTAGGCGCCGATGAGCGTGAACATGATCCCGATCGCGCTCATGACGACGTAGAGGAACGTCGGCATCGTCCGAACCGTCTGGCTCTGGATGAGCAAGAACGTCGTCGGGATCGCGATGACGAAGCTCGCGACCATCGGTTCGATGAAGGTGCGGCCGGGCGAGATCATGCCGACGAGAAGCCCGCCGAGAAACCAGACCGGGACGCACATGATCATCCCGTTGCCCCCCTCGAAGTCGAGGAGCGTCACGATGCGGGGCAGACCGAACACCAGCGCCGCCGTCAGGACGCCCTGCACCGCGATCGCGATGAACAGCCACTGGACGCTGACGCCCTCCTGCTGGTAGCGGCGCTCGAGCTCCTCTTCGCGGCTCCGCGGGCCTTTTCCGAGGGTCTCGATCTTGGCCCCGCAGGACCCACAACGAACCGAGCCCGGAGGGTTCTTCGCAAACCCGCACGAGGGGCAGGTGACCAGCTTTCCCGCAGCCATCGAGCGCGAGGCTATCACGCTTTTGACGTGCGGCGTCGAGACCTTGGCAATGCCCGGTGGTGCGCAACCGTGAGCGCTACGGCGATCTCGGCCGCGCTCTTTCAGGACGTTCGGCGCGAGCGTGGCGGCCGTACGCGAGATTTCTCGGAACTCTGCACGCGGCGCGGTGTCACGAGTTGGCAGAGGCCGGTCGACAGCCGTAGAGTCACCTAGTTTCCGTAGGTTGTCGTCCGTTCCCCCCTCCAGCGCCCTCCGGCGCCAGCCCCCATGATCGACGCACCGACCACTGAGCTGACCGGGAGAGAGACGACGGACGAGGTCGATCCGGAGCTCCTCCAGCTTCCTGATCCGCCGAAACGCGACCGGACGATGACGGTCGGTCTGCTCGTGTTCACGGCGCTCGCCTCTCTCGCGATGGTCCTCGCGCTCCGGCGTGACGCGGCGTACGCATTCACGCCCTCCCACGCCCGCGACCTCGGCGAGCTGAACACGGCGAACACGACGAGCTTCGTCGAGAACGAATACGTCCGCGGCACGGCGATGCTCGGGGCCGCGCATGCGATCCGATACGAGCGGCCGCTCGTGAGCGACTCGTTCCGCCTGATGCCGGTGACGCCCGGGGTCGTGGGTGGGCCGCAGAACATCTGGGTGGAGGTCCGCGTTCCTCCGCGCGGTGAAAACATCCGATGGGTGCCGCCTTCGGAGCTCTCCGGTCGCCTCGTTCGCTTCGACGCGGCTGGGCCCCGCCATCGCGGTCTCGCCGGCGCCGTGCGCGACACGACCGGTCAGGACGTGCCGAAAGACGCCTGGCTGCTGGTCGACGGCGCCGCGCCGTCGGATGCGCGGTGGGCGGTCTTGCTCGTCGGGCTCTTCGTTTGCTTCGCCGCGTGGAACGCATTCGCGACCGCAAAGCTCCTGCGGAAGGTCGAGAGCTGACGCGAGGCGTTCGTTCGCGCCGCGTTGACGTTTCGCGCCTCGTTCGAACGTCGTTCGTCGTTCGTCGTTCGCGCAGGTCGCGCCTCGGTCGAGCTCCGTCCGTCGTGTCGCGCAGGCCCGCGTCGACCGCCTTGCGGAGGCGGCTCGGCGGGGCGGCGCTCACCGGGCGGACCTCACGCGAGCAGCGCGCGGACCTTCGTGAGGATCGGGACATCGGCTGGAGGAAAGTGAGCGGGGTCGAGCGCACTCGCGTCGGCCCACTTCACCTCGGCGACGTCGATCGCTTGCGGCTCCGGCGAGCCTTCCTCACGCGTGGCGTGGAAGAAGAGGAGGAGCACCGCCTTGCCCGCATCGTCGTAGCGATGGAACGTCACGTCGGCGATCTCACCGACGCTCGTGAGAATACCGAGCTCTTCCTCGAGCTCCCGCCGTAGCGCCGCACGCGGATCTTCGCCCGGCTCCACCTTGCCGCCCGGGAACTCCCAGAGCCCGGAGAGGTGGGTACCCTTCTTGCGACGCGAGAGGAGAACTTTGCCGCCCTCCACGACCACGCCCGCTGCCACGATGTCCGTTCGCATCCCCGACGAGTATAGTCGACCCTCCATGCAGGAGAGCGCCCGCACGCACGAAGCACCGGGCGACACGCCTGCTCTGTCGCCGCGCATCGGTCCCGCGGTGTGGTGGTTCGGCCTCCTCGGAAGCGGGCTCATCGCTGCGATCCTCTCGCTCGTCTCCTATTCGGAAGGGCTGCCCTTCGATCAGGTGCCGCATCTCGACAAGGCGGTGCACTTCGGGCTCGGCGGGGCGCTCGCGTTCTTCCTCGACGGGGTCCTGCGCCGACGCATGCTCCGCGTCGGCCCGGTCTCTGCGCCGCTCGCAGCGGTGATGCTCCTCGTCCCCGCCGGTGTCGAGGAATTCCTCCAGCGGTATTCCATCTACCGCACGTCGAGCCTGGGCGACTTCGCCGCCGACGTCGCCGGTGTGACGTTCTTCGTCTGGCTCTCGCGGCGCGTCAGCCGCTGACGCCACTCGCGCGCACGCGTCGGCGGGAGCTCTTGCTTTCGGTGACGCATGAGCTTCATCCTTCGTCCATGAGTCGAAGAAGCCTTCTCGTGCGATTCGCCGCTGGATCCGTCGCGCTCCTCACGGCGACATCCGCTGCCGCCGAGCCGAAGGAGATCGGTCCGGGCGACGACGTGCGGGCCGCGATCAACGCGCTGAAGCCTGGCGACGAGCTCGTCCTTCGCGGCGGAACCTACACGTTCACGGCGCGCTTCGGACTCACCGTGAAGGGGACGGCCGCGCAGCCCATCATCGTGCGCGCCAAAGACAACGAGCGCCCGGTCTTCCACCGGGCCGGCGCATCCCAGAACCTCGTCGACCTCGACGACGTCGAGCACCTGACCTTCCGCGGCATCGAGTGGAAGGGAGGCTCGCATGGCATCCGCATGGTCAAGGCTCGCTTCGTCACCGTCGAAGACTGCGAGGTCCACGAGACCGCGGACGTTGGCATCTCGGCGAATGCCGTGGGCCCCTACGAAGGCCTCAAGATCCTCCGCAACGAGGTGCACCACACCGGCGGCACGGGCGAAGGCATGTACCTCGGGTGCAACTCGAACGGATGCCAGATGTTCGACAGCATCATCGCCGGCAACCACGTTCACCACACGAATGGCCCGACGGTGGACCAAGGCGACGGCATCGAAATCAAAGAGGGCAGCTACAACAACGTCGTCCGCGACAACGTCATCCACGACACCAACTACCCCTGCATCCTCACGTACAGCGTCGCCGGCAACGGCGGTCCCAACATCATCGAGCGAAACGTGATGTGGAACTGCGGCGACCACGCGATCCAATCCGCCGCCGACGCCGTCATCCGCAACAACATCATCCTCTCGTCCAACGCCAACGGCATCGCGATGCAGCCGCATCAGGGCGGCGCGCCGTCGAACCTCGTCGTGGTGCACAACACGATCTTGAAGGCGCAGGGCAAGGCGATCTCTGCGAGCGGCATCACCGGCTCGGTGCTCATCGCCAACAACGCCGTTTATGCGCAGAGCGGCTCGGCGATCAGCGTCGCCGGCTCGCTCGGCGGGCTCGTCGTGCAGGGCAACGTCGGCGTCGGCGGACTGACCGGCACCGGAGCGGGTCTCGCAACGGGCAACATCGAGAGCGATTTCGTCTCCGCTGGATACGGAGGCACGCCCCCCGTCGACGTCTTCCCTAAGACCGGCGCCGCGTTGCTCGGGACCGGTGCGGCTCCCCATGTCGCAGCCGACGACTTCGAGGGCCGCCCCCGGAACGGGGTCGCCGACGTCGGAGCGTACGCGTTCGCAGCCGGACCGCCGAGCTGGGCGATCACGGCCGGCTTCAAGAGCGTCGTTGCATCGCCCGAACCATCCGGCGACGGAGGGACGAATGGCGGCTCGAGCTCCGGTGGTGGTGACGACGACGGCGACGCGGCGGGCGGCGCGACGGGCAACGGAGCGACGCCGTCCAGCGGAGACGGCGACGGCTGCCAGTTCGCCGCGGGACCGCTCACTCCGTCGCATGCAGCGGTGTTCCCTCTCCTCCTCGTGGCGGGGATGCTCCTGATCCGTCGCCGGCGCTGACGTCGTGCACGAGCAGCGAACGTCCGCTCGGCACGTCCGTGGGGGCATGCGGTGCGTTCGGGCGCCCCGGAGCGCCGCTCGTACGTAGCGTTCGACGTCATCGCGCCGTTCTTCCGCCGGCGCGAGGCGCCGTTCTTCCGCGGCGCGAGGCGCCGTTGTTCCGCGGCGCGAGGCGCCGTTGTTCCGCGGCGCGAGGCGCCGTTGTTCCGCGGCGCGAGGCGCCCTTCTTCCGCGGCGCGAGGCGCCGTTGTTCCGCGGCGCGAGGCGCCGACGCGCCCGACGAGCAGATGCGACGATGCCCGTTGGGCGCACCGCTCAGAGGCCGGCTTTGCGGACGCGAGCGACGATGCCCGTGCTGGGCGCGCACCGCTCAGAGGCCGGCTTTGCGAACGCGAGCGACGATGTTGCGGAACATCGCGACGTGATCGAACGACGCTGCCGAAGGCCCCAGATGGCCGACCTCCTTCAGGTGGTCTGCCGGCACGCATTGCTCGAAGGTTCCCCACTTGGCGCTCTCGACGGTCACGAGCCCGTCGTTCACCTTGAGCTGCCCTTCTTCGAGGAAGATCGCGAGCGGAACGAGCGCGGCCTGCGCGGGATCGAGCTTGTACGGCTCGTTGGGGTAGACGCTCCCGCCACACGCGAGGACGCCGCTCCGCAGGTTCGAACGTCCCGCATAGCTCTTGTAGACGACGTTCGGATCGTCGACGTACTTCGGGTTGAAGACCTCGGTCATGTGCTTCTCGCTGAGCAGGATGAGCTGCTCGCGGAGCGCAGGGTCGGTCTGCAGCTCGTACGCGGTCTTCTGGACGAGCGAGAGCACCGCATCGGTGACGACGTCCACTTCCTTCGCCGGCAGGTACTTCAGCAAGCCGAGCACCGCGTCGGCGACCTTGCTGCCGTGGTGGGGCGTCGCGACCGTGGTCACCGACGCGATTCGATCGCCGTAGCCGAGCCCGTTCGGGCTCGTGAGCACGCGCGCGTCGAGGCCACCTTGCGAGTGAGCGACCAGATTGACCTTCGCCTTGCCGGTGCGGGCGAGGATGTCGTCGATCTGCTTCGCCACGGCCTGCGCGCGCACCTCGCTGTTCGCATACGGCGGCGCGACGGTCACGAAGACCGCCTCACCGTTCTTTGCGAGGTCCTCGACGACGCCCTTGAAATACGTGAGCTCGATCGGCCCCACGTCGAGCGTGCCGAAGCCGGCCATCCCGTGCATGAGGACGATCGGATACGGCGCACCGAGCTTCGGCGACGGCGCCACCGGAGACGGTGCGGACGGATCGTTCGAGGCCGAGCCCGGGCTGTCGGAAGCGGATGTCGCGACGTCCTCCGGCGCCGAGGTGCCCGGCGATGACGGCGCCGGCGAGCCGGCTTCGCTTCCACACGCCGCGAGCGCGAGCGCTGCAAACCATCCGAGAACGTGAATGCGCATCCCTCTCCTCCCGCTCCGAATCCCGACGTCCCGCTATCCCGCTATCCCGTTATCCCGCTATCCCGCTATCCCGCCATCCCGCTGTCCCGTAGCCGCTCCTCGAGGGGTTCAGTCCCTCGGCTCGGCCCGACGCGCGTGGCGCGCGACGTCGAACCTCCGATCCTTCGAACGCGAAACGTTTTGCGGCCGAGCTCATCGTATGGGGCGTCCCTGCAGCGTCTCAGGGCTGAGTTCAGTGCGCCGGTGTAGGCTTCGTTCGTGATGCCTGACTCACCGGTGGAATGGCTTCGGCGGACGGGCGCTCAGGGCGACGTGATCGAGGGCCTCGCCCGTTTCGCGGATTGGCGCTCGCTTCATCGAGAATGCCCGCGCGGCGACTGGCTGCTCGGAATCGCCGAACGCCTCGGTGTGCCCCACGTCACGCTCGTGCGTGCAGCGATCGGCTGCGCGCGCATCGTCGACGGTGATCCCGAAGCGGTGACAGTCCTCGACGTCGTCGAGCGATGGACCGAAGGGCGCACGAGCATCGCTGACGTACGCGCCGCGACGACGGCGCTCGAAGCTGCGCTCTCGCGCGCGGTGGACCCCGCACGCGAGGCAGCGTCTCGAGCCGCGCTCGCCGTCGGGCTCGGCGTCGAGGATCGCGAAGTTTTGACGGCGGCGCCAACTGCAGCGGCGGAGTCGGTGATGGTCGCGTCGATCGACTGCGGGTTCGAGCTCGCGATGCGCTGGGCCCACGACAAGTGTGCTGCTGCCGTGCGCGCCGCCGTCCCCTGGAGCTCCTTCGAGGATCGACTCGCGCGCATCGACGGCGACGCGTCGGAGCCTCAGGCGTAGCCTGCTCGCACAAGCGAGCGGCGTCGTGCGTTGCCGCCTCGCGCGAGCGAGCGGCGTCGTGCGTTGCCGCCTCGCGCGAGCGAGCGGCATCAGGCACCGCTGCTCGCTCCGAGTGAGGGGCCTCGTGCGTAGCCGGCTCGCGCGGAGCGAACGACCGTCATGCGTAGCCGGCTCGCGGTGCGGGCGGCCGCGCACAAAGCTTGCTCGCGAGCAGCCTCATGCGTAGCCGGCGCGGGCGACGCGAGCAGCCTCATGCGTAGGCTGCTGCTTGCGCGGAGCGAGCGTCACGCGAAAGCCTGGTTGCGCGGAGCGAGCGACCTCACGCCAACCGTGCTCGCGACCTCACGCGTCGCGTGGTCATGTGACACCTGCTCGCGTGGAGCCGGCGCATGAGCAAAAACCGGCGCAAAACATGGGCGCTGAATGCACGTCGACGTCGTCGCGTGGCTCGCTACCGGAGCGAGACGCAGAAGGGGGGCTGTCACTAGAACAGGCGCCCCGATCGAGCATCTTCTCTCACGCGGCGTCTTCCTTTGTCAAGTCGCGGCTTTGACTTGCCGCGGCTCGGGATCCCTGCCACATGACGCGGCGCTTCCGGGGGGAACGAGAGGACCTGCCCTGTGGATGCTCTGTCGTATCAGTCGATTGGAACAGGCGCGCTAGCGCTCATCGTGGCCCGCGCGCTCTACGTGCGCGTGAAGAAGGCCCCCGAGGGCAACGAGACGATGGCGCGCATCGCGCGCTACGTCCGCGAGGGAGCGATGGCCTTCCTCGCCCGCGAGTACAAGGTGCTCGCGATCTACGCTGTCGCCGTCTTCGCGCTCCTTACCGCGACGCTCGGCTTGCTCTCCGGCGGAGCGTTCGTGGCCGGAGCGCTACTGTCGCTCGTCGCCGGCTTCTTCGGGATGAAGGCCGCGACGTACGCGAACGTCCGGACGGCCGAAGCTGCGCGAGCACACGGAAAGGCGACCGCCCTCGTCACCGCCCTCGACGGCGGCGCGGTCATGGGGCTCTGCGTGGCGGGCCTCGGCCTCGTCGGCCTCGGCAGCATCTACGCGCTGTTCCGCAACCACGACCACCTCGCCACGATCGTGCACTCCTTCGCCGTCGGCGCGAGCTCGATCGCGCTCTTCGCCCGAATCGGCGGAGGCATCTACACGAAGGCCGCCGACGTCGGCGCGGACATCGTCGGTAAGGTCGAGGCCAACATCCCCGAGGACGACCCGCGTAACCCCGGCGTCATCGCGGACAACGTCGGCGACAACGTCGGCGACATCGCCGGCATGGGCGCCGACATCTACGAGAGCTACGTCGCGGCCGTCGTCGCGACGATCGCGCTCGGCCTCACGATGCCGGTTGCGTCGCTCCAGCAGCTCGCTCCGCAGGTGACCGTGGAGGCGACGCTGCGCTCGATGGCCGTCTCGCTCCCGCTCCTTCTCGCGACCATCGGGCTCGCGGTCTCGCTCGTCGGCATCTTCATCACGCGGACGCTCAAGAACCTTCCGCCCGCGCGCGTCCTTCGCCTCGCGCTCATCCTCCCGCCGTTCCTGGTCGTCATCGCGGCCGCCGCGGTCCTGCCCTCGCTGGGCTTCAGCATGGGCGCGGTCATCACGCTCGCTGCCGGCGCTGCGGGCGGCGGCATCGTCGGCCTCGTGACGGACTACTACACGTCGATGGGCCCGATTCACAAAGTGGCGGAGAGCTCGGTGACGGGTCCCGGAACGAACGTCATCCGCGGCATCGCCGTCGGGCTCGAGAGCGTCGCCATCCCACTCGTCACGCTCTGCGCGGTGGGGTGGATCTCGAACTACTACCTCGGCCTCTACGGCATCTCGCTCGCTGCTGTCGGCATGCTCGCCGGAACGGCGATCGTCATGACGGTCGACGCCTACGGGCCGATCGCCGACAACGGCGGCGGCATCTCCGAGATGGCCGGCCTCGGCAAAGAGGTCCGCGCGATCACCGACGAGCTCGACGCCGTCGGCAACACGACCGCCGCCGTCGGAAAGGGCTTCGCGATCGGCTCCGCGGTCCTCACGGTCGTCGCGCTCTTCGCTGCATTCAACATGGAGGTCAATGCGGCCCGCCGCGCGAAGGGCGCAGCCGAGCTCGTCCTCTATCTGACCGACGCCAAGGTCCTCATGGGCATCCTCTTCGGAGCGATGCTCCCGTGCGTCGTCGGCGCCATGACGATGACCGCGGTCGGACGCGCCGCGGGCGCGATCGTCGAGGAGATCCGTCGCCAGTTCCGCGAGATTCCGGGCCTGCTCGAGGGCAAGCCGGGCGTCGACCCGCAGCCCAAGGTGATTGTCGACATCGCGACGTCCGCCGCGATCCGCGAGATGATTGCTCCGGGCGCGATCGCAGTTCTGGCCCCGGTCGTCGTCGGCTTCACCGCCGGCCCCGAGGTCCTCGCCGGCATGCTCGCTGGAGCGCTCGCGGTCGGCGCCGTGCTCTCGCTGCTCATGGCGAACGGCGGCGGCGCGTGGGACAACGCGAAGAAGCACATCGAGAAGGGCGGCCTCCAGGGCCACAGCAAGGGATCGGACGCTCACAAGGCGGCCGTCGTCGGCGACACCGTCGGCGACCCATTCAAGGACACCTCGGGCCCCGGCATCTCGATCCTCATCAAGGTGATGGGCGTCGTCTCGCTCCTCATTGCTCCGCTGATCGCCTGACGGGCAAACGGGCAAACGCCCTCGCGACGGAGGCGGCCTCGTGCCGCTTCCGTCGTCGTGTTTAAGGCACATGCGGTCGTCGAGCGGCGGTCCTTGAATCGATCGATGCAGCTCGCTCCTCGTGTCGCGGTGTCGAAAGCCCCCGCCTCGAAGGAGCGTCCTTGCGGTTTGGTCGATGCACCTCGCGCCCCGCGAGCCGGTCGCGACGCTGGCCCCATCATGGCAATGCGCACGCGTTCCACACCGCGCCGGGGCAGCGAACGAACGCACGTGTTCCACACTGCGCCGGGTCAGCGAACGAACGCACGCGTTCCACACTGCGCCGGCGCAAGCGAACATGCACGTCGGTCACGACGGCTCCTTGCCCTTGCCAACCTGCGCACGTGTTCCACACTGCGCCGGAGCAAGCGAACGAGCGAAGACGTCGACCACTGCCAAGGCGATGACCCCGCACACGCGTTGCACACTGCGCCGGAGCAAGCGCGTGGCCTCTCGGAGCACGCGTCCCGTCGCGTCGAGCACATCGCCGCGCCCTCGCCGACCTTCACACGACTTGCACACTGCGCCGGAGCAAGCGCGTGACCTCTCGGAGCACGCATCCCGTCGGCATCACCGCGCCCTCGCCGACCTTCACACGCCTTGCACACCGCGCCGGAGCAGGCGCGTGGCCTCTCCGAGCGCCCGTCGCGTCGACCACATCGCTGCGCCCTCGCCGAGCTTCGCACGACCTGCGCACCGCGCCGGAGCAGGCGCGTGGCCTCTCCGAGCGCCCGTCGCGTCGACCACATCGCTGCGCCCTCGCCGAGCTTCGCACGACTTGCGCACTGCGCCGGAGTTGCGTCGACACGAAAGCGTGATCGTCCGACGCACGCGCTGGGATTGGGGTTGCCGGCGTGCGGGCGGCACGCGATAGCCGGAGTTGCATGCTGCGGCGGGCGGCCCAACCTTGAGGGTAGAGGGTTCGGTTTCGATGGCTCATGTTCGTGGTCTTCTCGGGCTCGGTGCGTTCGTCCTGCTTTCGGTCCACCTCGTGCCGACCGCTCGCGCGGCGGATGGAGGGACGCGGGCGCCAACGCCGCCGGTGCCGGCGTGTGTCGCGATCAAGACCGCGTCGGTGTACGTGCCCTACGGATACAACCACGTCGTGACGCTCACGAACGGCTGCGCTCGGGAGGCGCGATGCGTCGTCGCAAGCGACGTGAACCCCGAGCAGCGCTCCGTCGACGTCCCCGCAAACGAGAGCCGCGAGGTCGTGACCTTCATGGGGTCGCCGTCGTCGACCTTCGTCGCAAAGGTCGACTGCAAGCTGAAGTAGCGGAAGCTAGGCCGGCCTTCGGCGCACTAGCGCCGGCACGCGCTCCACCAGCGCGGCACGCGCTCCACCAGCGCGGCACGCGCTCCAGCGCTGGCAGGGCCGTTCTACCCTGACCGCCGCCGCGACGAGCCGTGCCGAGCCGTGTCGATCCGCGCCGACGCCTACTTCGGCGGAGGTGCCTTACAGCCGATCGCAACGTCGAGCTTGCCGCCGGTGTCCGCGCCCGCCGTGCTGCACGTCGACGGACAGAAGAGGATCTTCGTCGGCTTGGCGGGGTTGTCGTAGTACCAACCATCCGGGTTCGCGCCGCACTTGCCGATGTCGGTCACCTGCGTGAGTGCCTTGGACGGCGAGCCGTCGCCCGGCGTGTAGTTGACGACGACCGAGTCCGGATCGGTCTCCTGCCCGTCTTCGGCTTTGGGGATCGCGAACTCGCATCCGAGCTTCGTGATCAGGCCCTTCGCGATGTTGTCGAAGACGCTCGCGTAGCTCGTCTCGCAGACCGAGTCGATCGTGCCACCCGTCAACTGCGCCAGGTGTTGATACTGCTCGCCCGTGTTCTCGGCGCTGCCGCACACCTCGTTCGAGAGGATCGCCGTGTTGCGCTTGTAGCCGCAGATCGCGTTGAAGATGTAACGGCGCGTCGTGCTGTCCCCGAAGTGCTGGGGTGATTTCGCGAGCAGCTGTTGGTCGAAGGTGTTCCAGGCGAGCAGCGAGTTGTCGTCGGTGACTTCGATGAAGACCTTGTACGCCGTGGGCCGGAGCCAGCCGGAGTAGCTCGAGAACTCGTCGAGGATGATCTGGAGCGAGTCGGTGCTCGCGACCTCGGTGTCGAGATGGTGGAATTTCGGACCGTCGGCGCAGTCGGCACCAGCGAGCGGGGGCTGCACGCAGATTCCTGGAGGTGTGAAGCCGGGCGGGAAGAACGGGAGCTTCAGCGGCTTCTCCGCGATCATGATCACGTTGTAGTCGAGGCCGCTGTTGCCGATCGAATTCGCGAAGGAGTTCAGGTTCTGTTTCACCTGATCGGTCTCCTCGCCCATGCTGCCCGACGTATCGATGACGACGATGATGTCGACCTCGGCGCGGTTCGCCTTGGTGACTTGCGCAGCGCACGTCTGCGGGTCTCCGCCGGAGGACGACGGCGGACCATCGGTGCCGAGGCTGCCGTTCGGGTCGCCGTTGCCGCCGATGCCCCCGGAATTGCCGTTCGCGCGTTCCGCCCCGAAAGCGGATCGATCGCGGCTCGAGCCGCACGCAGTCGCCATCAAGGCAACGGACACGACGCAGATCGGTAGGTAACGCATGTTCCCCTCTCCTCCCCTCCCGTGCGCCGCTGGGGCCCCCGCTCGATCGACGAGCCGAGGACGCCGCTCGTTCTTCCAGCTGTCCGGCGCGCCGATGGAAGTCTGGACCGAGATCCAGGCGACCTCCCCCCTTACGGCGTATTTCGAGACCCAGTCGTGACCGATGACTACGACGAAGGCGGCGTGACGGGGACCTTCTGGCGCGCGGCCCGACGCGTGCGGACGCGGTCGACGAGGAGCTCTTCGTCCTCGACGGGTCGACGCCACGCCATGAGCAGGGTGACGGTGAACACCACGTTCGACGCGGACATCAGCTCCCATACGTGCTCGGGGGAGATGCATGCGCCGACGAACGCCGCAAGGTAGCCGATGGCCGTGGGCCAGAACCTACGATCGACGAAGACCGTGAAGACGGCAGCCGAGAAGAACCAGGAGTGCAGGTACAGGACGAGGATGTGGAGCAGCGGTAGCCGGATGACGTTGCCACCGACCTGCATCGCGAGCTGCCCGGCGAACATGAGCAAGGCGGTCGCCTGCGTCCCCCGGTTCACCGCCGTCTTGGACAAGGACTCGCGCCCCCAGGCGAACACACCCGCTGCGACCGCGATGATCGCCGCCGTCATCACGTAAGGGATCCATCGCGGCGGCGCCGCAGTGCGGCGATAGATCCAACCCGTGACCTCGGGAGCGATCGTCCAGACGGATCCCAGGACGGCGCCGACGAACATGCGCGTCCGGCGACCGGTCGCGGGGTCCAGGTCGGCGCTCAGCTTCTCGAGATGGGCGACGCGGACCTTCTCGGCCTCTCGCAGGCGCATGGCGTCCGCAACGCGCGCGGCGAGCTCGGGAGGCGGCGTCTCGAGCTCGGCGAGCGCCGCGGCGGCCGCTTCGGGCGTACCTTCCTCGAGCTCGAACTCGACAACCATCTCGGTCGCTTCGCGAAGCCCGAGCCGGGCACCTTCGTTGTCTTCGCACGCGCGGATCGCCTGGCGGTAGCCGAAGCGCGCTTCCGCAAAGAGCTTGTTGACCCGATCGCGGACCTCGTGCGGATCGCGATTGGCGCGCAGCACGGCGCGCATCTCGTCGACACGGCGCGAAGCCTCCGACGACAGCGCAAGAGAGCCGCGATGCCGCAGGTACCATTCGAGCTTCAGCCGGAGGTCGTCGGCGGACGCAAACCTGTCCGCCGGAGCCCGGCTCATCGCCCGCGTCGCGATGGCGGCCAGCTCGCCCGGGACGTCCTCGGGGAATGTGAGCTGCGAGAGCAGGATCGACGTGACGATCTGCTTGAAGTTCTCACCGACGTGCGGTGGGCGACCGACGAGGATCTCGTGCAGGATCGCGCCGAGGAGGTACACGTCCGTGTGCGTCCCGAGCTTGCCCGATCCCCCGAGCATCTCCGGCGCCATGTACGAGGGCGTGCCGGCCATCTCGGTCGCCTCCGACGCGAGCGGCAACCGCCCTGTCGGGTCCTCCTTCAAGCTGACGGCGATCCCCCAGTCGACGAGATAGACCTCGCCGAACCGGCCCACCATGACGTTCTCGGGCTTCAGGTCGCGATGCACGATCCCTCGCGAATGGGCGAGGCTGACCGCATTGCAAAGCTGGGCGAGGATCCGGAGATTGTGCTCGAGCAGATCGTCCGCTCCGAACCGCGCCGCGACGGCGGCGGCATCGCTGATGAGCTCGGACCACGCGAGGCCTTCGATGTGTTTGAGGACGATGATCGGCGACCCGTCGTCGTCGAGGCCGAGATCGTAGACCGGGACGATGTTCGGATGTTCGAGGGAGCCGGTGACCCATGCCTCGCGGAGGAGCCGCAACGCGGCCTGCTCGTTCTTCGCCTGCCCGCGGAGCGTCTTCACGGCGACCTTGCGTCCGAGAGAACGCTGCGTCGCCGCGCGCACGATCCCCATCCCTCCTTCGCCGATCGTCGCGCCCATGACGAGACCACCTGCGATGCCCGTCTCGCCGGTCTCGGCGCGGTCGACGTCGAGTCCTGCGAGCGCCCGCTTGCCGGCGTCGCTCGATCGATGCCGCGCCGGCTCGATCGTGGAGTTCGGATCGTGCGCGACCGTCTGCGCCAGCTGCGAGAAGGTCGCCGCCGACATCTCGAGCGTACGAGCCAGCTCCTCTTCGGAGAGCGTCAGGAGCTGCGAGGCGTGATCGTTCGGCGGCACTGAGCCCAAGTGTTCCGGATGCGCACGCCGAGGGGAAGCGCTCTCTCGCCGGCCGGCCTCCGTCGACGGCCGACGCCGACGTCACGGTTCTTTTCCGGCGAGGCCGTCTCACGACGACGGCCGGGCGCCGGGCGAGGGACGACGGGAGGTGCAACGAGGTGCAACGAGGTGGCGGCAATGTTAATGAGGGGAACGTGCTCCGCTCTGCCACGTTCCGTATCGTCCTCGTGCTGGCGAGCATGTTCGTCGCGTTCGTGTCGGGCACCGGAACCGCGTGGGCGCAGGCGAAGGCAGCGCCCGCCGCCCTGACGGCCGACCAGGTCGTTCCGGAGGAAGAGGCAGCCGACTCGCCCCGCGCGAGCATGAGACAGTTCTTCGACCTGTGCGCGAGGTCCCGCTACCAGGAGGCATCGATCTACCTCGACCTCCCGCGCGGGAGCGAGAAGCGCGCAGTGGAGCTCACGACCAAGCTTCACGCAGTTCTCTCGCAGCGCCTCCTCGTCGACGTGGAATCGCTGTCGCCTCGCGCCGAGGGTCGGCAGACGGACGGTCTCTCCGCGAAGATCGAAGAGCTCGGGAAGATCAAGGACGCCAAGGGGAACCCCGTCTCGATCCGCCTCATCCGCCATGACTCGAAGGCCACAGACGACGAGCCGCGATGGGTCTTCTCGCAGACGACCGTGTCCGCGATGCCCGCGCTATACAGCTCGCTGCGCGATAGCTGGATCCGCGAGCGCCTTCCGCCGTCGCTCCTCGCGCAGGGGCCAATGGCTCTTTATGCGTGGCAGTGGCTGGCGCTCCCGATCCTGGCGGTCCTTTGCGCCATCGTGGGTCGGCTGCTCACGTTCCTGAGCGGCCTCGTCGCCCGAAGGGTGCTCGCTCGTCATTCGTGGTGCGAGCGGCTGCTCAGCGGGCTGAAGTCGCCGACGCGGCTCGGCTGGGCGATCGCACTGTTCGCGATCGCGCTGCCCTTCCTCGCGCTCACGCTCCGCGCAGAGGACTTGCTCGAACGTGGGCTGAGCGCGCTGTTCTGGCTCGCGTTCTTCTGGGCGCTACTCCGAGCGGTCAACGTGCTCGGCGAGGAGCTCGCGCATGCCGAGTGGGCGCAGACGCGCCCGAGCGCCCGTTCCCTCTCCGCGGTCGGTGTCAGCCTCGGGAAGGTGATCGTCGCGACGCTTGCATTGATGGTCGCACTCTCCGAGCTCGGCTATCCGGTCACGAGCGTCGTCGCCGGTCTCGGTATCGGAGGCGTCGCCGTCGCGCTCGCCGCACAGAAGACGGTGGAGAATCTCTTCGGATCGCTCTCCATTCTCGTCGATCAGCCGTTCCGCGTAGGCGACACGATCCGGGTCGATGCGATCGAGGGAACCGTCGAGCGTATCGGCCTCCGCTCCACGCGCATACGCACCGCTGACCGCACCGTCGTCATCTTCGCGAACGGCAAGCTCGCCGACATGCGCATCGAGTCGCTCGGGCCTCGCGACCGCATGCGCTTCGCAACGAAGCTCCAGCTCTCGCGATCGACATCGATGGCGCACGTCCAGACCATCGTCTCCGAGCTCAGAGAGCGGCTCTGCGCGACCCCGCTCGTGCGCAAGCAGGACGTCTTCGTCCGACTCGCGGCGATCGGCGAAGCGTCCTACGACATCGAGATCGCCGCCCCCATCGAGACGCTCGACTTCAACGAGTTCGCCCGCACCCGCGAAGAGCTGCTCATCGCCGCCGTGGGGATCGTCGACAAGGCCGGCGCCGAGCTCGCCGTTCCCGTTCGCCGACTCGTCTCTCCGGCGGGCGAGACCAACGGGCACGACCGCCACTCTTCTGGCAACGGCCACCCGGGGACCGGATCCGCCGGAGGCGCTTCGTGACGACGGAGCTCGATGCGACGGAGCTCGTCGGCACCGTCCTCGACCGCCGCTTCCGGATCGACACGCTCGTCGGACCAGGAGAACGAGGCGGCTGGGTCTTTCGCGGCCAAGAGATCGTTTCAGGAGCTCCGGTCGCCGTCCGCTGCCCCGGGATCCCGGACGGCCTCGGCGGACTCGAATACGAGCAAGCGCTCGACGTGTTTCTCCACGAGGCGAAGCTCCTCGCACGCGCAACCGAGGGCGGCGGTGACGTCGAGCAGCTCCTCGCCTATGGCATCGCCGAGCCGGCGAGACTTGTGCGTCTGCCGTTCTGCGTCTTCGAGTGGCTCGAAGGCAAGTCGCTCGAGCAGCTCATCGCCGAACGTGGCGGGACGGTCCTCTCGATCACGGAAGCGCTGACCATCCTCGAGCCTGCAGCACGCGGCCTGGCCGCCGCTCACGCGCTCGGCATCGCGCACCGCGACGTGCGGCCGGGCAAGCTGTGGCTCGCCACCGGCGACGGCCGAACACGAATGAAGGTGACGCAGTTCGTCCTCGCGTCGCGTATCGGCTCATCGGACGACGCCTTTGCCCCGGAGTACGGCGCCCCCGAACACTTCAAGCGATCGTACGGTGCGATCGGTCCCGCCTCCGACGTCTACGGCCTCGCGCTCAGCCTGGTGGAGCTCGTGTCCGGCAAGCGCGCGCTCATTGGACGCGATGCCGTCGAGCTCTATCTCGCCGCGAGCGACCTCTCGAAGCGCCCGACGTTGCGTGCTCGGGGCGTCCACGTGTCCGATGCCGTCGAAGCCGTGCTCGCGCGAGCCTTGGCCGTCGACCCGAAACGTCGCTGGCAGAACGCGCGCGAGCTCTGGGACGCCCTGCTCGCCGCCGTGCCGGAGCTGACCCCTGCAGTTCCGAGCGTCCGTGCCCGTGACGAGCGCGAAGAGCGCGAAGAGCGCGAAGAGCGCGAAGAGCCGAGCAGCCCCCTGCCGAGCGGAGCGCCCATGCCGTCGATCTGGGCAGCTCGCGAGACCGCGCCTTCCATCGTTGCGCCGGCCGAGGACGCTCGCCTCGGCGAGTCTGCGAAGATCAGCGCATTCACACCACGACCACCGGACCTGCCTCGCCGCGATCGTGCGGGGGTCACGGCGTGGATCGTCGTCGGGCTCGGTGCGCTGCTCGCCGCCGGCCTCGTCGTGATGAAGCTTCGCTCCGTCGGTTCGCAGCCCTTCGTCCCGCAGACCGTAGCCCCCGCGCCCGCAGCGAATGATGCGAGCGCCCCGCCTCCGTCGAAGGAATCCTCTCGCACATCGCACGAGTGACTGCCGCAGCTACGCTCGCGTCGAACGCAGCGATGCGGGCCGTCCCGTTACTCCTTCATCTTCGCAGCGCGCCGGAAGAACCAGGCGGCGAGCGCGAAGAGCGGCAGCGACATCACCAGCACGAACAGCGGGAACGACGGTCGCTGACGGATCTCAGGCTTCGTGAAGAAGGCCATGCCGAGGTCGATGGCGAGCGTCATCAAGAGGACGATCGCCCCGAGGAGTCGCGTCGTCATTCGGTCGGTCAGCACGGCGCAACCCTAGCGCAGCCGAGGCTGGTTTCGCTCCAAAGATCGGCCGCTTGGCCTATGATCGCGCGCCGGAATGCACGACTTCTCCCGATCCTTGGGGCGCACGATGCAAGTGCTCCTTCTGACCCTTGCTGCTGCATGCACGACGACTCCCGCGATCACCGTGGTCCGGACGACCCCGGGAGACAAGGTCGAGGAAATCAATGGCGATCCCGTGAAGCTGAAGCGCGGACCGCAGGAGGCCTACGCCGGCGCCCGCCCGGGCTTCTACGCGATCCGCGGACAGGAGGACTGGGAGCGCGCCTGGCCTTCGGAGCACACGCCCGCAATGCCGACCACGCTCGACACGAGCAGGCAGATGGTCTTCCTCGCCGTCAGCGAAAGCCGCGACGTCACGCGGATCAAGGTCCAGCGGGTGCTCGAGACCGGGACGTTCCTCTACGTCTGGGTTCGTGAGACGAAGAAGGGCGAGCACTGCGTGCACAAGGCCACCGAACGCGCGTTCGATGCCGTCGTCGCCGCGCGCGCCGACAAGCCGGTGAAGGTGTTCATCGAAGAGGAGCCCGGCGAATCGTGCGGAGAGCCGCCGGTCGCCGCCGCGGAATGCCGACTGAAGAGCCAAGAATCGTGGGCTTCGAAGATCGAGGCGCAGCCCGGGGATGCGGTCGAGTGCATGATGACCGCAACGGCGCGCGGGAGGTTCGAGCTCGTGGACAGGCTGCTGTCGATGGCAGAGCTGCCCGCCGGCTCGACGTCCAAGCTCGCGTTCAAGAAGAGCGCTGAGCGGGCAGAGCTCGAAGTCGACGTGTACGGCACCTACAGCCTGGCGGCCGAGGCCGTCGACGAAGCAGGCCGCCGCGGAAAGGCGACGGCGACGATCGACGTGAAGCCGCCGAAGACGAAGGACGTCCTCGTCCAGCTCGTCTGGGCGGGGTTCGATCGCACGGACATGCCCGACACGTTCCCCCGCGTGAACCTGCGCGTCGCCGAGGAAGGACCGAAGGGACAGCGCTGCTCTGCGGAGATCCCGATCCCAGGCCTCTGCGATGTGAAGACCCGCGGAGCGTATACGTACATGCGCATTCCGGAGAGCAGCCGACGGCTTCCGATCTCGGTGCAGTACCTCGACGAACGCATCGAGAACGGGCCAGGGCCGTGCGTCCACGTCTGGTACGACGGGGCGCGGACGGCGGAGACGTGTGACCGCGCTCACCGCGACGCGGACGAGATCTGGCGCGTCGGCACCCTCGACACATCGACGGGCAAGCTGGCGGTGGATGGCGCGCCACCTTCGGCCGACGCCGGAGCGCCCGCCTCGCCCTGACGCGACGTCGAGCTACCCCGAGCTCGCCCGCGCGAGGATGGAAAGAAAAAGCGCTGCGGCGGGCTCGGGGGGGGGACAAGCCTCGCCGCAGCGCACACTCCACTTAGCGCGAAGCGTGCCAGCGCCGAAGTATGCGAGATCGCGCTCGCGCACGACTACGGCCGTGCACGCCTGAACGATCGCGCGGACAGGATCGCAATGCAGGCGCGCCGCGCTCCCTGTCTTCGGCTCCACGGGGGGCCACCGGGGTTCCCCGCACGCGCAAAGGCGCTCACGCGGCGATCGCCGCGCCGCCCTCCCGCTCCCGCAAGAACGCGCGAACACCCGTCATGACCGTCGTGTGATTCCGCCCGAACAGCCGCGCGATCTCGCCGTAGCTCATGCCCGGGTCGCGTCGTAGCCGGGACCACAACTCCTGGCGCGCCCGCGCCACGTTTTTCGTCCTCTTGCGTCCGCAGACCTCTTCGCGCGTGACGCCGCGCGTTCGACATATGTCGTCGAGCAGTCCCACGAGGTCGCGTTCACACAGGCCGTCGAGGATCATCTGAGGGGTCACGTCGTCTCTCTCCAAGTCCAGAGGTCAGAGGTCAGAGCTGGTGTGTGTGTGTTCACAGCTCTCGGCCGAGACCGACTCCGGTTGCGTGCTTTCGTGAGACAGCGACGAAAAAACGACGGCCGTGAAGAAAACACGCAACCACTCCGCGCCGGGGCCGAAGAGGGGGCATCCCAGCGAAAGGAGCACTCGCGACGACGTGATCCGAAAACGAACGACGCGGTCATGGCGACGAGCTGGCGCGGTCCACGCGTCAGCTCGTCCGTTTTTGTGGGCTCTACGCCGCTGCCTGGAACGGGCAGGCGTTCAGTGGAAGACGACGGCGAGCAGCTTCATCGTCATCCACGAGAGCAGACCGCTCAGCGGCAGCGTGAGCACCCAGGCCATGAGGATGTTGCCGGCGACTCCCCAGCGCACGGCGCTGACACGCCTGCTCGCACCGACCCCCATGATGCATGCGTTGATGCAGTGGGTCGTCGAGACGGGGACACCGAGGTGGCTGGCGCCGAGGATCGTCAGCGCGCCCGCTGTCTCGGCGGCGAAGCCCTGCAGCGGCGAGATGCGGATGATCTTGGTGCCCATCGTCTTGATGATGCGCGTCCCACCCGCCATCGTGCCCAGGCCGATTGCGGCCGCACACGCGAGGATGACCCACATCGGGACGCTGTTGTCGTGCCCCGGAAGGAACCACGCGGGCATTCCGTCGTGGTGGCCGGCCTTCATGAAGGCGACGAGGGCGAGGGTGATGATGCCCATCGACTTCTGCGCGTCGTTCGAGCCGTGCGCGAAGGCCATCGACATCGCCGAGAGAAGCTGGAGTCGCCGCGACCCGCGATGGACCGTGCCAGGGCGCATCCTCCGCACGGTCCAGAGGAGGCCGATCATGAGGACGAACGCGAAGACGAACCCGATCGTCGGCGACGCGACCAGGGGAACGAGCACCTTCTGGTAGAGCGCGCTCCAGCGGAACGCCCCCACCCCGGCCTTCGCGACGACGGCCCCTCCGAGGGCGCCGATCAACGCGTGCGACGAGCTCGAAGGGATCCCGTACCACCACGTGATCAGGTTCCACGCGCACGCGCCGATGAGGGCGGCGAGCACGACCGTCTGTGTGACGATGGCGGGGTCTGCAAAGCCGGACGCGATCGTCTTCGCGACGGCGGTGCCCGTGACGGCACCGAAGAAGTTCAGGAGGCCCGCGAGGATGACGGCCGTTCGGATCGGCAGGACGCCGGTGGAGACGACCGTGGCGATGGCGTTGGCAGCGTCGTGGAACCCGTTGATGTAGTCGAAGATGATCGCGAAGACGATGACGCAGACGAGCAGGCTAACCATGCTTCACGGCCAGGTTGGCCAGCGTGTCCGCGATCGAGTCACACTGGTCGATGGCGTTTTCGAGATCTTCGAGGACGGTCTTCTCGCGAATGAGCACGCGCGCATCGGCGGCCTCTTCGCGGAACGGGCCGCCCTTCGTCTCCGACCGGAACAGCTCCGAGACGGCCTCGCGATAGACGACGTCCGCCTCTTTCTCGATCTTCCGCAGCTCGCGCGCGACCGACACGATCTCCGTGTACTGGTGCTTGCGTAGCTTCGGGATCGCCTCGTTGATCTTCTCGGTACAGCGCACGATGATCGCGATCAGCTTCGCCATCGCCTCGGTGGGCTTGTCCACACCGAGCATGACGCAGGCGCGAATCGCGCCGTTCGTCAGATCGAGTACACCGTCGAGCTCCGAGGAGAGCTTCTGTAGATCTTCGCGATCGATTGGCGTCACGAACGTCTTGGCGAGCGCCTCTTCCATCTCGTGGACGATGCGATCACCTTCATGCTCGATCTTCTGGACGGCGTCTCGAGCCTGCTCGGCGGTCGTGCCGTTCGTCGAGAACTTCGCGAGCGCCTTCGCGCCTTCGTGCGCCGCGAGCGCCTGCTTCTCGAGGAAGTCGTAGAAGTGCTCTTCGCGCGGCAAGAACCAGCGGATGACGTCTTGGATCCCCATCAGCCATTCCTTCCGGGGTGGTGGGAACCATCGGGGCGACGATCCATGTGGATCTCCGCGGGCCCGTAGGAACCCTTTTGCTTCAGCTCGGCTCCCTTTTGCTCCATTCCGCGCGGCCGAATCTAGCCATTTCGGTTTTTGTTGTGCGACGACCGTGTGACGAGATTGCTGCGGCTGAGTAAGCCGCCCGGCAAATAGGCGCGATCTCGTGGCCTTTTCGGCCGGCCCTCGTCAAGCCGAGCCGATGTACGCCCGCGCCCGGACGACGCCGCGCTCGCGGAGCGGCTCGATCCGAGGAACGAACCCAGCCTTGCGCAGGCTGCGGACGAACGGGTCGGCCGGGTAGCCGCTCCACACGGCGAAGATCCCTCCGGAAGCGAGCGCGTTCCGAGCCCGCACGAGCGCCGCATCGGCGTAGAGCCGTGCATTCGTGCGGAAGCTCGCCCACTCGGGTCCGTTGTCGACGTCGAGCAGGATCGCCGCGTACGTCCCCGGTGCGGCCTCGCCGATCACGTCGGCAACATCGCCTTCATGGAGCTCGACCCGCGGATCGTCGAGCGCACCGCCGACGAGCGAGGAGGCCTCGGCGCGCGCGATCTCGACGACGGTGCGGAGCTTCTCGACGACGACGACCTTCGTGTCGGGCCGCGACACTTCGAGGGCACCTCTCAGCGTCGCGCCGAAACCGAGACCGCCGACGAGCACGCGCGCGGGTCCCACCGAACGCTCGATCGCCTCGCGCGCGAGCCGTCCGAGCTCGAGCTCCGTCTCCAGGGCAGCGCTCGAGAGGAGGACCACGTTGCCGAGGACGAGCTCGAGCTTGGCGCCGTCGCGGCGCAGGAGGAGCGACTTGTCGTCTTCGACGATCGTTCGGACGATCTCAATCGGCACGGATCACTCGCGAGAAGAAGGGATGTCGTCGGATGGGTCCGCCGGCGCGGTCGGAACGGGCCTCGACGGTGCCGTCGCAGGTCCGCGCGGCTTGCCATGACCGCTGCTCGCGGCCGGGTGAGGTACGGCTTCAGGTACACCTCGCGCACTCGGCAAGCCAGTGGTCTTCGTGCCAGGGCTCGCCGTCGGCGCAGGTTCCGTCGTCCCGAGCGGGAGCGACGGCGGCAAGGGCTCCGTCGGCATCGGGGCGGAAGCGGGTGTGAAAGCGGGCGTGGACGAGGCCGGCGTCGACGGTCGGCTGAGCGACGGCAGACGCGCGGCGAACACCTTCGCGCCGATGACGACGATGCTCCCCACGACAGCGGCGAACAGGACCGCCCAGCCGAGGAAGCTCGCGGTGGACATGTCCTTCTTCTTGGGTTGCGTCTGGCTCGGGGCGGGCGGCCTCGTCCAGCTCCTGTTCACGCTGCCGTACGAGGGCGCGCTCGGATGATGCTGCGGCGGCGCCTGTATCAGCGCCGGTCCGAGGATCGCGATCCGCTCCAGCGAGGGCGCCGCGTTTGGCCCGGCGTAGGGCGCGAGCATGCGCGCGAGCTCGACCACGTCGGGACGGCGATCACGATCGCGCTCGAGGCATCGGCCGATCACGTCCTCGAGCCCCGCGGGGATGTCGGGCCGAACCTGCCGGAGGTTCGGCATCGGCCCGTGGATGATGTTCTGGATCAGATCGCCGAGGGAGTTGCCCGTGAAGGGCGCTTTTCCGCTGACGAGGCGAAAGAGCATGATGCCGAGCGACCAGACGTCGCTTCGCGCGTCGGCATCACGCGCGGAGATGACCTGCTCGGGCGCCATGTAGCTCGGCGAGCCGAGGAGATCCGTCGCCTTCGTCACGACGCTGTCGAGATGGCTTCGTCCGCCGGAGTCGTCATCGAGATCGAGGTCGAGGACCTTCGAAACGCCGAAGTCGAGCACCTTCACGACCGGCTCGCCGCCCGAGCCACGCGTGAGGAACAGATTCGCGGGCTTCAGATCCCGGTGAACGATCCCGTGCCCATGCGCCTCGGCGATCGCCTCGCATGCCTGGATGATGTAGTCGCACGCCTCGGCGACCGGGAGTCGACCGCGCTTCTGAAGCATCTCCGAGAGGTCGATCCCCTCGAGGTACTCCATGACCATGTACGGAGAGCCGCCCTCGAGCGCGCCGACGTCGAGCACGCGCGAGACGTGCTTGCTCTTGAGGCGGACGGTGTTGCGCGCCTCGCGAAGGAAACGACTCTTGTATTCGTTCGTCAGCACTTCTTCGCGCATGAACTTCAGCGCGACGGTCTGACCGAGCTGCAGGTGGCGGGCGGCCACGACGTAGCCCATCCCCCCTTCTCCGAGGACGCGCTCGACCTGGAATTTACCGGCGATGATATCGCCGGCGCGCACCCCGCTCATCCAGAGTGGAAGTGTGCGCGTCCTGTTTCCTCAAATCAAGAAACGCCGGGCGCGCGAAGGGTTTCGGTGGCCTCGGGCCACCTCTGGCACCTGTCACCGGTGGCCTCGGGCCACCTTGGGCCTGGCCCGGGCCAGGTCGGTGGCGTTGCAACTCGCGAGAAGCATACGGACGAGGTCGTGGCACGGCGGTCGCTATTCGCGACGCGCATGAAGCTCGGACTCTACCCAGTGCTGCTCATCGCCGTGACCACGCTCCTCTTGCTCGTCGCACGGACGGCGGGCGCGTCACCACGGCGTTCGTCGATCTCGCTCGCGCAGGAAGACGCGCTCGCCGACGGAGACATCGATCCGGAGGACATCGCCGCGGGCGGCGCGCTGCGGACGCTGTCGGGCGCGACCGGTGGACGTCCGGTGCTCGGGACGCCGCCCGGCTCCGCATGGGTCTCGCTCCTCGGCTTCAGCCGGCGCACGCTCGATGACCGTCGCGAGATCGGCGGCTTCATCGTGCTCGGCTTGCCGCTCGACCGCTTCGCGCGCGGCGGGACGCGCATGACCTCCTCCTCATCTAGCAGCGTCGTACCAGATGGCTCGACCACGACGGTGGCGCCGTCCCCACCGGGCGCGGAGATCGACGTCGTACGGACGAGCTTCGACCGCGCGTCGCTCGAGCACGTCTCCGCCACGGAGACACCGTTCGACCTTGCGCTGACGCCCCGTCTCGCGCGTTCGTGCGTGGCGGCGGCCTGGCGCGCAGCAGGGCTCGGTGCGGACGAGACCCGGCTCGACGCGATCGTCTCGCGGGCTCGCTGGAGCGCGGTGCTCCCTGAAGCGCGGCTTCGCGCGGTTCGCTTCGAGGACGCGCGCCTCTCGCTCGACACGAGCACGGACACGAGCAAGCTCCGCGATTCGACGGGCGCGAACGTCGGATTCGAGGCGCGGCTGACCTGGCGCTTCGACCGGCTCATCTACGCGGACGACGAGCCCGCGTTCGAGCGGATCCGTCTCGAGCATCGTGATGCGCGGGCCCGCATCGGAGCAAAGGTCCTCGAGGCGCTCTTCCACTGGCAGCGCGCAGCCCTGGACCTTCGCTCGCTGCCGCCGGCGCAGCAAGGCACGCGCGACGAAGCCGACGTCCGGCTGCGGTTGATGGAGGCCGAGGCCGTTCTCGACGTCCTCACCAACGGCTGGTTCGGCGCTCATGGCCGCCCTAGCGGAGAGCGGCGCGGCTCGCCAGCACCACCTTCCAGGGGAGGACCGGGGGCGGGCGCGGGCGAATATGCAGCGCCCGTCCCGCTCGGGCGCAGCGTGCCCGGAGATTTGTGATAAGGTGCCGAGCCACCATGATCGCCGAAACGCGCGACAAGCTCGATGACCTCCAAAGGCGTCTCATGACGCTAAGGGGGCATCTTTGACGTCCCGAAACTGAAGCGAGAGATCGACCGTCTCAACGAAGAGACGCTGGCTCCCGGGTTCTGGGACGACTCCAAGAAGGCGCAGGCGGTGACGCGAAAGCGCTCCGCCATCGAGCAGCGGGTCGAGACGACCGAGAAGCTCACGCGCGACATCGAAGACGCGAAGGAGCTGTTCGAGCTCGGCGTGGCGGAGAAGGACGACTCGGTCGTCAGCGAGATCTCCGGCCAGCTCGCCGACCTCGAGAAGCGTCTCCGCTCGGCGGAGCTCGCGCGCATGCTCTCGGGACAGGTCGATCACGCGAACGCCATCCTCTCGATCCATCCTGGCGCAGGCGGAGTCGACGCAAAGGACTGGGCGCAGATGCTCATGCGCATGTTCCTTCGCTGGGCAGAGCGGCGCGGTTACAAGACCGAGATCATCGACTTCCAGGAGGGAGACGAGGCCGGCATCGACGGCGTCTCCATCACGGTCGCAGGCGATCACGCGTTCGGATATCTCCGGAGCGAAGTCGGTGTTCATCGACTCGTCCGCATCTCCCCGTTCGACGCGAACGCCCGGAGGCAGACGGCCTTCGCTGCCGTCGAGATCCAGCCCGACATCGAGGACGAGATCGACATCGTCGTGAAGGACGAGGACCTCGAGACGACGACGATGCGCGCCGGCGGCAAGGGCGGTCAGAACGTCAACAAGGTCGAGACGGCGGTGCGCATGAAGCACTTGCCGACTGGCATCGTCGTCGTGTGCCGTGCGGAGCGATCGCAGCTCCAGAACCGGCGCATGGCGCTCAAGATGATCAAAGCGAAGCTCTACGAGCTCGAGATGGCCAAGCGCGAGGAGCAGGCTGCCGCCTACCAGGCGAGCAAGACGCAAATCGCGTGGGGCAATCAGATCCGAAGCTACGTCCTCGCGCCGTACCGGATGGTGAAGGACCTCCGCACGGCACACGAGACGGGCAACGTCGACGCCGTGCTCGATGGCGAGCTCGACGACTTCATCGAGGCCTATCTCCTCGCGGCAGCCGGCGGCACCCTCGCCAAGGGCGGCGTGAGCGACGAGCTCGACGCGTAGCCGCACCAGGTTCGAAGCACCAGGCTCGAAGCGCACGACAGACGGCGACGACGACGAGGGGACGACGTCCGATGAGCGACCAGCACCGCATCGGGGTCGATCTCGGCGGTACGAAGATCGAGGCGGTCGTCGTCGACGTCGGCCGCCTCGACGCGAGCACGCCGTCCTCGACGGACAAGCCGACGGAGCTCGCGCGCGCCCGGGTGGCGACGAACCGAGAGCGCGGCTACGAGCACGTGCTCACCGAGACGCGCGCGCTCATCCTCGAGGTCGCGAAGCAAGCCGGGATCGACGCGCTCTCCACCCCCATCGGTGTCGGAATGCCGGGTTCGCTCACGCATCGGCGTGCGGACGGCTCGCGGTCCGACCTGCCGCTCGTGAAGAACTCGAACACGACCTGCCTCAACGGGCAGCCGTTCCATCGCGATCTCGCCGGCATCGTCGGCCGCACGATCGCGTTCTCGAACGACGCCAACTGCTTCGCCCTCGCGGAGGCGACCTGGGGAGCCGCGCGACACGCGAGAGTGGCGTTCGGCGTGATCATGGGAACGGGCGTCGGCGGCGGGGTCGTGATCGCGAACGAGGCGGGTGTCCCGCGCGCCTGGGACGGCGCACAGGGCATCGCCGGCGAGTGGGGTCACGTCGTGCTCGATCCGACGAACGGCCCCGAGTGTTATTGCGGCCGGCGCGGGTGCATCGAGACGTTCTTGAGCGGCCCTGCGCTCGAGCGGGAGTTCGAGCGTCGAACGGGGGCGAAGCGACGTCTCTCGGAGATCGCCTCGCTCGCACATCTCACCGGCGCCGCCGCGGACTCGGGCGCGGACTCGGACGAGCGACGCATCGCGAAGGAGCTGCTCGCCGAGCGGATGGAGATCTTCGGCCGTGCGCTCGCGACGGTGATCGACATCCTCGATCCCGATGTCGTCGTCCTCGGCGGCGGTGTGTCGAACCTCGACCTCCTCTACGACGAGGGCGCTCGTGCCGTCGCGCGATGGGTCTTCAACGACGAGCTCGGCACGAAGATCGTGAAGCATGCGCTCGGTGACAGCGCCGGCGTGCTCGGCGCAGCGCTCTTGCCGTGAGCTGTCGATGCCCGGGCGTTCGCCCCGCGCTTGGCGCCACGCGAACGACATCACACGACACTCAGCAGCCGCTACCGGCGGTTTCCGCCGCGCGATAAGGTTCGCTCGTGAAGAGCTCACGGGCCGTGACGCGTTTGATGAAGCAGGTCCTCGCGATGGCGACCATCGTCCCCGCGAGCATCGGTGCGGTGATCGCCTGTACGGGGGGCCCCGGCCCGCTCGACGATGCGACGGAGCAGGACGCCGAGGCGTACGGCCGCTGTCGACCAGGCAAGCCTCGCAACACCGAAGGTTGCGGGAACCTTCCCCTCGCCGGAGACTGCAGCGGGCTCGAGGACGCGAGCGTCGAGCAGGCCATCTGCGACGAGCTCTGCGGGACGCCGAGCAGCGGGCGCGAGGCCACGACATGCTCGGTCGCCGGCGGAACCGTCACGTGTCACTGCCTGGTGCCGGGCCGCCGCCACGCGAGGCTCGACGAGACGAGCGCACCGGTCGCGACGATGCCGGGAGCTTTCCTCTCGCGAATGGCCTTCTTCGAGCGCGCGTCGGTGGACTCGTTCACGCTGCTGGCGCGCGAGCTCCGTGCGCACCGCGCCCCGCCGGCTTTCCTGCGCGCATGCGATCGGGCGCGCGCCGACGAGATCCGTCACGCACGCATGGCAGCGAAGCTCGCGCGCCGGTATGGCGGTGAAGTCGTCCTGCCGCTTCCACCGGCGATCGGCCCGGTGCGATCCCTCGAGGAGATCGCGATCGAGAACGCGACCGAAGGATGCATCAACGAGACGTTCAACGTCCTTCTTGCTCTGTGGCAGTCCGAGCACGCGGAGGCGCCGGAGCTACGCAGGTTCTTCGCGGCGATCGCCGCAGACGAAGCGCGCCATGCGGCGCTCGCGTCGCGCCTCGATGCGTGGTTCCGCGCGGAGCTCTCGCCTGACGCGTGGGCGCGGGTCGAGGGGGCACGCCGCCGAGCGATCGCGAGCCTCTCGACGTCGCTCGCCGACGAGCCCCCCGCGGAGCTGTCCGTCCTCGGGCTGCCGCATGCCGCGCAGGCGAAAGCGCTGCTCGCCCGCTGGATCGAAGCGAGCGTGCTTCGCGCGGCCTGACGTCAGCGAAGAGCGTCCGACAACGAGGTCGGCGAAGCCTCGGCCGTATCGGAGGCAACCTCTTCGCGCGTGGACGGCGCGCTCGCTTGCGGCTTCACGACCGGAGCCGCAACGGCGCGCACCGGAGCGGGCTTGGCGTCCGGAAGCGAAGCCGGGGTCGCAACGCGAACATCGCGAACGTCGCGAACGTCGCGGAGCGACGCCACCGTCGTCGGGCGAGCGTCCGGCAGCGCGTCCGGCGTCATGACGACGGGTCCGGGGGCCGGCGGATCGATCTTCGCGTTCGTGGACGGCGCCGCGGTCGCGGGTGGAGCAGGCACCGGCTTCGCCGCGGCGAGCGATGCGGCGGCTTCGGCGGGAGCGCGCTGCGCGAGCGCGCGCTCGACCATGCGCATACCGATCCCGACCCCGAACGAAAGCGCCGCCACGGCGCCGATGACGCCGACGGCGATCTTCCACGGCGTCTTCGCGCTCGTGAGCGTGAGCGCGCGCGTCGGAGGAGCCGTCGGCCTCGACGCGACGACAGCCTCCGCCTCTTTCGGCGGCGCGAGCAGCTCGGACGAGAGCACGACGGGCGAGAGCGAGAGCGGCGACTCGACGGGCACGACCCGCGCGGCCTTTGCCTCTCCGAGCCCATACCCCGGCGACGCCAGAACCGTCTCGATGTTCTCCTGCTCGTCCGCGAGATCGGCCAGATCGATCATCGGGACCGATTTTTCGAAGATCGCGCTGCCCGTGCTCTCGTGCACGGTGGACATGAGCCGGTCGAGCGCGCCCGATGCCGGTGAGGTCGCGGCGACGAGCTCGCGCTGGAGCGCCGCATCGTCGAGACGCCCGAGGACGCGTTCCACGTCGCCGAGGTCCGAGCGGACCGTCTTCGTCTTCTCCATCGAGCTGCGCCGCCGTGCGAGCTGCTCGAACCGGTCGGCCGGAGAGGCCGCGTACGAGGCGATCACCTCCGCGAGCTCGTTGACCGACTGCGGCCGTTTGGCCGGATCGACCGCGAGGCACGCCTCGATCGCGACCGAGAGTGTGCGGGGCGCCTTCGCCAGCGTCTTCTCGATCGGGTCGGCGCTCGGTGCGGCGCCCGCGATCATCCAGTGGAGCATCGCGCCGACGGCCCAGACGTCGGCGCGGATGTCGACGGGGCGGTTCTCCCGCTGCTCGGGCGCGACGAGGCCCGCGACGGCGCTCGTTCGGAACGAGAACGCCGCGCTGTCGTTCTCGCCCAGCGCGAAGATGTCGACCCGCTGCCCCGGCCGCCGCGGCCAGTGAGTCCGGACGCGATGCATCCCGAGATCGCCATGGACGATCCCGTTGGCGTGCGCGCTGGCGAGCTCGTCGCAGACATCGAGCGCGATGTCGACCGCTTCGGTCACCGGGACGGGGCCGTGATCGCGCAGGATGGACGCGAGCGAACGCTTCTCCGGAGCGGTCCCCCCAGCGGAGGATCGCTGTCGCTCGGAATTGCGCGTGGACGCGAGCATCATGCCAGCGGGGGCACACGTAGCACGGCACTTCTGAAATGCACGTCTCCGAAGCCTCTTCGGAGCTCCGGGAGAGGGGCCGGATTCCCTTCAGATCCCGAGGCCCCAGAGTCCCCGCCCCTTCGCCTCGAGATCCGCGGAGAGCGCGGTCAGCTCGTCGATCGTGCCGACGAACGCGTTTCGCGCGTCGAGCCACGCCGTGTCGTCCGCCAGCTCCGCGACGAGCGAGGAGGCCTCGCCCCAGCGCGCCTTCGCCGTCCGGACATCCGTGATCGTCGCGAGCTGCGCCTTCGTCGCAGAGAGCTCCGCGCGCAGGCGTCCGAGCGCCGCCGGATCGAAGAGGCGCGGCAAGAAGAGATCGAATCCCGGAAGCGCCCGCGCGAACGACTCGTGGAGCAACCCCATGGCCTCGAGCGAGAGAAAGCGCGAGTCCGGCTGCCACCGCTCGAACGACCTCCGGTCGGGGCCGTCGTCCGGCCGCGCGCTCTGGAGCTCCGCCCATTCGCCGCTCTTCTTCCCACGACCGAGCGCGAGCCGTTCGGCCGGGCTCGCCGGCGCATCGGAGGGAGTGGTCCCTGGAAGTGGCGCCAGCATGCCCGTCGGCATCGTGGGCCCGGAGGCCTCCGGCGCGGTCTCGGCGGTGCCGTCGGAGCACCCCCGGCACCCGGCGACGCACAGCAGCCCCGCGAGCGCGAGCACGAGCACGAGCGGCATGACGACCGCGAGCCTGCCGGCATCGGCGCGCAACGGCAAGCACGGCAAGCACGGCGCACGGCAACTCGCCGGGCGCGCAATCCGTGCTCGGCCGTTGGCAGCGCGCGCGATCCTGAGCTATCTCGTCCCCCACCGTGGCCCATCCCAACCTCGCGAAGCTCCAGGAGCTCTACTCGGCGAAGCCGGTCGTGCTCGCGCCGCTGGAGGACGTCTCCGACGCCGTCTTCCGACGGATCTGCCGCAGCCTCGGCGCGGAGATCACGGTCACGGAGTTCGTCAACGTCGAAGGCCTGCTCCGCGGGTGCCGAAACGCGCGCCGCAAGATCGCGCTCGCCGACGACGACGTCCTGACGGCCATCCAGATCTACGGCGCCGATCCCGAGCGGCTCGCCGAGGCCGCGCGATACGCGGAGTCGGCAGAGCCGCTCTTCATCGACATCAACTGCGGGTGCTGGGTGCCGAAGATCGCCGGGCGCGGCGCGGGCGCAGGCTGGCTCCGCGATCCCGCGTCGATGGTCTCGATGGCGAAGATGGTCGTCGAGAGCGTCGCGCTCCCGGTCACCGTCAAGACGCGGATCGGCCTCGGCCCCGAGTCGCACATGCCCATCGTGGATCTCGCGCGCCGGCTCGAAGACGCCGGCGTGGCCGCGATCACCATCCACTGCCGTACCGCCAACATGGGTCACACGGGCAGCGCCGACTGGACGTGGGCGATGCGCGCACGCGAGGTCGTGAGCATCCCCGTCATCGTCAACGGCGACGTGAAGACGGCGGAAGATGCCCAGCGAGCGATCGACTCGACGGGCTGCGCGGGGGTGATGATCGGCCGCCGGGCCATCGAGCACCCGTGGATCTTCCGCGAGGCGTTTGCGCTGCTGCGCGAAGGCAAGACCATCGATCCGCCGACCGACGACGAGCGCATCGAGCTCTGCAAGCGCCATCTCGTCGCGAACGTGGAGGTTCGCGGGGAGCCGCACGGCGTTCGCTGCACGCGGCGTCACCTGTCCGGCTATCTGTCCGGGCTTCGCGGAGCATCGCAGCTACGGCGCGAGCTGAACCTCTGCGATTCGCTCCAGGGCTGCCTCGACATCCTCGACGGCTATCTCGCGCGGGCCGCGGCCTAGAGCGACAAACGGTTTGCGGACCGAGTATTTCCGCCGAGTTCCGAGCAGCGCGAGGAGCGACGACGACGGATACTGGAGTATCCGGAGGAGGAGCGACGAAGCGATGCGACGGAAGTCGGCGGAAAGACGACGGGAGCAAACCGTTTGTCGCTCTAGGACCGCCGCCAGCGAATGCGCTGGCCGGTCGTCCTCGTGAAGGCGACCTCGGCGGGAGCAACGCCGAGGACAGCGAGCTCGTCGATCCCGTCTTGGCGCAGCCGCGGCGCTTCTTCTCGCTCGTACCGCGCGAAGGCATCGCGCGATGCGAAGCGGTAGCGGATCTCGACGGCGTGCGGATGCGTGCCGCCGATGGGATCGAGGACGTCGACCTCGGCGTCCTCGGCACCTGCTGCGCAGACGTCGGCGACGTGCCGGGTGCAGAGCCACGCGACGAACCCCTCCAGGGCTTCGCGTTTGGCGAAGGCGCATCGAACGACGTAGGAGAACGGGCCTTCGATCGGCGTGGTCATGGTCGGCTCAGGCTCCTCTTCCGTCACGCGCGGGCTGCCGCGCGCCGCGGTGATACCACGGCCACCGCCTGAAATACGTGCGGCGCAGCAAATGTAGTAGGCTTGCACACATGCCCAAATCCGCTGCGATCCCGTCCGCTTCGCGCTCCGAGATCGAGCGGCCGGCGCGGACGATCCGGGCGAAGCTCCTCGTCGACGCCGACCACTACGAACAGCTCGTCATGCGCGCGATCGCGACGGCGAAGGTCAGCGTGTGGATCGCGACCGCAAATCTGAAGACGATGCTCGTCGAAGCCCCGATCGGCTCTCGCGCCCGGGCGCGCGGCCGCTACGTCTCGTTCTTCGAGACGCTGGGCGAGCTCGCGCAGCGTGGCGTGGACACATGCATTTTACATGCGTCTGCGCCGTCCGGTCCTCTTGCGCGTGAGCTCGGCCGGATCGGCGCGAAACACGCACGCCGGGCAAGCACCGTGAAGATGCGCCGATGCCCGCGCGTGCACCTGAAGATGATCGCCATCGACGGGCGGCTCCTCTACCTCGGCAGCGCCAACCTGACCGGCGCAGGGCTCGGCGCCAAGGGCGGCGGCCGTCGCAACTTCGAGATGGGCATCGTGACGGACAGCGAGGCGATGCTGGACGCGGCGCAGGAGCGCTTCGATCGCATCTGGCGCGGCCGCGAGTGCGCGACCTGCACGGTGCGAAGCAAGTGCGATGCACCGCTCGACACGCTTCGCGCCGAGCCGCGTCCGCCGGCGAAGTCCCGTCCTACCGGTTCGCGGACTTCGCCTGCACCGCCTGAGTCGCCTACTTCGCCCGGAAGCTCTCGACGAACGCGTCGAAGTCTTTCTTCGCCGCCGTGACCGTCTTCTCCGGGCCGGTCATCTTGAAGAAGTGCTGACGGTCGCCGCCGTCCACCACGGCACCGAGGAGCATGAACTTCTCCTTCGGCGTGGTCGGCCCGCCCATCATTCCCATGCCCCCGGATGCGAACGTGCCTTTGATCTCGACCACGGTCACGTCGAGACCGTTCGGCTTGCGCTTCTCCGTTTTCGCTTCGGCGTTACCGAACTGGCCCGACCAGCGCTTGATGTTCGCGTCGACGCCTCCCGCGGCGGCGGAGACGGTGAGCTCCGCGTCCTCCGCGTCACCGGGCGCCTTTGGGATCTTGTAGGTCGCCTTACGCATCGTGTTCGCGTTCGGAACGCTCTGCCATGCCTTCGGCGCCTGCCACTCCATGTCGTCGGGCCCGGCGGCCGCCGTCGGGAGGGCGGTCATGCCTGCAGCGGCGTGAGGATCGTTTGGCGTCGGAGGCGCCGCGGATGACGGCACGGGCGCAGGGACCGGCGCCGGCCCCTCGTTCGTCTTCTCCGGCTCAGGCGTCGACTTCGAGCATGCGGCGTAAGCGCCCGCGCCTCCGATGGCGAGGACGGCAACGATCGTGTGGAGCCGTGTCATGGGTCCGCCTTACCGCTAGGATCGGCGCGGGCGCAAGCACATCGCGTCTGAGCTTCCAGGGCTCCGCACTCGAGCGGGGCAATGACACCATGACTTTCTCACGAAGAACCCGGGTCTCGGACCTCGGGATACCGCAGGAAGCGCCGAACGCCCTCAGTCGAGCGGTAGCTGCGGCACGCGCGAGCGAGCGTCGTTTGCTCGACCTCACCATCAGCAATCCGACGACGGCCGGGCTTCCGTACGACACCGCCACGATTGCGAGCGCGCTCGGAAGCCCGTCTTCCCTCGTCTACGAAGCGCAAGCGCTCGGGCTCGGGAGCGCACGTGCGGTCGTGGCGTCCGAATACGCGAGGTCGGGGTCCGACGTCGATCCGGCACGCATCGCGATCACGTCGAGCACGAGCGAAGCGTATGCCGTGCTCTTCAAGACGTTCTGCGATCCCGGTGACGAGGTCCTCGTGCCCGTCCCGAGCTATCCGCTCCTCGCGTGGCTGGCCGCGTTCGAAGGCGCAACGTTGCGGACCTACCCGCTGGAATACGCGGGCCACTGGCACGTCGACATCGGCGCTCTCGCGCGTGCCGTCGGTCCTCGAACACGCCTCGTCGTCGTCGTCAGCCCGAACAACCCGACGGGCTCGTACCTCGGACGCGACGAGCTCGAAGCGATGCTCGACCTCGGAGTCCCGATCGTGAGCGACGAGGTCTTCGCGACCTACCCGCTCGGCGAAGCCGTGCCCGAACACCGCGTCCGTTCCGTCCTCCACACGAATCGCGGCCTCGTATTCGCGCTCTCGGGCCTGTCGAAGATGGTCGGCCTGCCGCAGATGAAGCTCGGATGGATCGCCTGCGCGGGCGATCGCGACCGGACGGACGCGGCGATGGAGCGTCTGGAGACGGTGCTGGACGCATACCTCTCCGTCGGGGCGCCGGTGCAGCACGCGCTGCCGGAGCTGCTTCGCGCGGGAAGGACGACGTCCGACGCGATTCGCAAGCGTACGCGCGCGAACCTCGCGGAGGTCCGTGCTGCAGCCCGGCGAGCGCCCGCGATGAGCGTGCTCGACGTCGAAGGAGGCTGGTACGCGACGCTGCGCGTCCCGGAGACCCGGTCGGACGAAGAGTGGGCGCTCGCGCTCGTGGAAGACGAAGGCGTGTACGTTCACCCCGGCTACTTCTTCGACATGACGCGCGGCGCGCATCTCGTCGTGAGCCTGCTGACGCCCGAGGACGACCTTCGCGAAGGGATGTCCCGCGTCATCTCGCGCGTCGCGCGGGACGAAGGATGAGACCTCGCGCCTCGCGCGGGAAGAATGACGACGGCGGCGTGAGCTCGGACCTCAGGCGAGCGTGACCGGCCCGCCGCGCTCGAGCGCACGCTTGTACGCCGGACGCGCACGGACGCGCTCGAGCCAGGCGCGCAGGCGCGGGCGATCGGCCCCGTCGCCGCGATCGCCGTGCGCCTCGACCGGGTAGCTCATCTGGATGTCCGCTGCCGTGAGCTCCTCACCGGCGAACCACGTCGACTTGCCGAGCTCGCTCTCGATCCAGTCGAAGTGCAAGGCGAGCTGCGGCCTCACGAAGTCGGCGAGCACTTTGTCCGCGATCCCCTTCGCGATCGGGCGCACGGGCCATGGCGCCTTCTTCTTCACCTCGGAGAACACGAGCGTGAGCAGCAGCGGCGGCATCGCCGAGCCCTCGGCATAGTGGAGCCAGTAGTCGTAACGGCGCCGTTCATTCGTCCCCGCCGGCGGGCGCAGCCCGCCGTTGCCGTACGTCTCGACGAGGTAGTCGAGGATCGCTCCCGACTCGGCCAGCGTGAGGTCGCCATCCGTCACGACGGGGGACTTCCCGAGCGGATGCACTTCCTTCAGCGCAGGAGTCGCGCGGAGCGTCTTCGGGTCGCGCTTGTATTCCTTCAGCTCGTACGGGACGCCCAGCTCCTCGAGGAGCCAGAGGACGCGCTGCGACCGGGATCGCTCGAGATGGTGCACGGTGATCATCGGCGGCATCTTCGGCGCAAGAGATGCCACTCTGCAACTGGGCGTCCGCGCGACTATGCTGCCGGGGTGGCGTTCGGCCAGCAGAGAGGCCCTCTGGGGCTGTCGGGCTCGGGACAGCCCGCGGCCAACCGGCGCATGTCGCCGGGGCCTGGCTCTCCGCGCGACGTGCACGTCCCCGAGCCCGTGCCCTTCACGCCGTCGCCTCGCGAGCGGCTCAAGTCGTTCATGCACAAGCATGGGCGCAAGCTCTGGTGGCTGCATTCGGCGTACGCGCTCGGACTCGGCATCGCGGTCGTCGCGTTCGCGCAGAAGGGGTTCGATCACGCTCGCTGGCTGGCGGTCTCCGTCGGCGCGGCGTGGCTCCTCGTCGTCCTCTTCTTCCGCCTCTTCGGCTCCGGACGCGAGCAGGCGCATCTCCACACGGCGGGGCCGAAGGTCCGTCTCCGGTTCTTCGCGATGACGTACGCGCTGAAGAACCTGTACCAGGGGATGCTCTTCTTCCTGCTTCCCTTCTACTGGAAGTCGACGACGTTCTGGGCGCCGAACTCGTGGTTCGTCGTGCTGCTCGGGACCTGCGCGCTGCTCTCGACGCTGGACATCGTCTTCGATCGCGTCGTCTTTCGTTTTCGTGCGCTCGCGTCGATCTTCCACGGTGTCGCGCTGTTCGGCTGCTTGAACCTCGTCGTCCCTGCGCTCGTCCCCGACACGCGCACGCTCTACTCGCTCCTCGTTGCGATGGGCATCACCGTCGTGGGCTTCTGGACGATCCACGTCAGCCTCGCGATGCTGCGCGATCGGCGCTGGATCCTCCTCTTCTTCGCCAGCGCCACGGCCGCGATCGCCGCCGCCTACGCGGGCCGCACCGCGATCCCGCCTGTCCCGATGTACGTCTCGAAGGGCGCCGTCGGTCCGATGGTCCTCGCCGACGGACGGCTCGCGATGGTCGTCCACGAGCTCCACCCGTCGGTGATCGACAAGCTCATTGCCATCACCGACGTGGTGGCCCCTGGCGGCAAAGGCGATCGCCTCGTTCACGTGTGGCGGCACGACGGCGACGAGGTCCACCGCGCAACCGAGACCACATCGAGGGTGGACGGCCCCGAAGGTACGGTCCGCCTCCGCTCGGCGCTCAGCGGTCGCGAGCTTCCCAGCCGGCTCGTCGGAACCTGGGCGATCGACGTCCAGACCCAGGATGGCCAGCTCGTCGGACGCGTGAGCTTCTCCGTCCTGGAGTAGCGCGGAGTAGCGCGCCGGGAGTCGCAGCCTTAGTTTCGGCTTCATGACTACGAGGCCGAAGGTTGGCTGGTTCCGCGCGCTCGTCCGCTACTACCGCGACCCGTCGGCGTCCGTCCTCGGCAAGCTCGTCATCTTTGCGGCCATGATCTACGCGATCGTTCCGATCGACCTCATCCCGGACGTCCCCGTGGTCGGCTGGCTCGACGATCTCGGTGTGATGGGCCTCGCGAGCGCGTGGCTCGCGCGCGTCGTCTCGCGTTATCGCTTGCCGGAGGGAGTCTCTCAGGGAAGCTCTGCCGCATCGAGCCGTAAACCGTTCTCGGTCAGCCCTTAGCTCTCGAGAGCCTTCGAAACGGGGCGACGGGATGATCGCGTCGCGGATACGCGCCATCCCTCGAGCGAGGACCGCCTTGCCGGCTTGCGCTGGCTGTCAAAAGCTCTACCCTCGGTTTCCAGACCGTTCGACGGCGCACCCGCCCGCGCATCAGCGAAGGAGCAGACGAGAATGAATTACCCCCCGAACGCCCCTCCCCCCGGTGGATACGGTGCACCGCCCCCCGGCGGCTACGGTCCTCCTCCCGGAGGCGGTTACGGTCCGCCCCCTCCCGGAATGCCGGGAATGGCCCCGCCGATGGGCGCCGCGATGCAGCCGCATGCACCGTACGGGATCGATCCCGTGACGGGGATGCCGTTCTCGGACAAGTCGAAGATGGTCGCCGGGCTGCTGCAGATCTTCGTCGGCTCGTTCGGCGTCGGGCGCTTCTACACGGGCCACATCGGCCTCGGCATCGCGCAGATCGCGGCGACGTGGCTGACCTGCGGGGTCGGCGCGATCTGGCCGCTCGTCGACGGCATCATGATGCTCATGGGCAAGGTCCCCGACGCCCAGGGCCGTCCGCTTCGCGACTGACGCGACGGACGCGACGGATTGATCGACGACCGTTACTCGATTGGACGCCCTGCACGTGCTCGTGCGGGGCGTTCGCGTTCGTGATGCCGAACGCGACGAAGACCGATACACGAACCGCGTTCCGATACATGCGCCGCGTCCTCGTCGCGATCGCCCTGTCGGCCCATCTCGCGAGCGCTAGCCCAGGGCTCGCGGCGGAGGCCGCTCCACATGACGGCGAGGGTGTCGCGTACGCAGCGACGACGCCGGAGGACACTCCAGCTCCCGAGAGCCTCCCGCTCCGGCTCGGGAAGGCGGCCGTCTTCGCGCTCGTCGTGAGCGCGTTGCTCCTCGCCGCCGGCGCGTGGCGGCGAGGAAGGCGGAAGCCACGCGCGAAAGGTCGCTGAGCGCGGGCGTTCAGATGCCCTGCACGTGCACGATCAGGCGACGCGTGTGCGCCGCGTGGCGGTGCTCCCAGAGATAGATCCCCTGCCAGGTGCCGAGGCCGAGCCGGCCCTTCGTGATCGGGATCACTTCGCTCGTGCGCGTCATCGCCGAGCGCAGGTGCGAGGGCATGTCGTCGACGCCTTCTTCGTCGTGCTCATACGCTTTCGGATCTTCCGGAGCCACGCGCGCGATCCAGCGCTCGAGATCGCGGCGCACGGCCGGGTCGGCGTTCTCCTGGATGACGAGCGACGCGCTCGTGTGCTGGACGAAGACCGTGCAGAGCCCGGTCGTGACCCCGGCGCGCGCGACGACGGCGCCGACCCGATCGGACAGATCGCTGAACCCACGCCCCGCCGTCCGAACCTCGAGGATCTCCTGGAGCACCTTCATCGGATCCAATTTAGTCCAGGCGGCGCGGGCCGATGATCCAGGCAAAACGGATAGTTCCGGATCCAGCGCACCCCGAGAGATACGACATCGACCCACTTTTCCGTGCACATGCCGTATTCGTGTGCTTGGCATAGGTCGCGCTTGGGGGAGGGAAAGCTCGCCCATCCGCTGGAGAACATCGCCGCCATGTCACGCACCGCCGCCGTCCTGTCCCTCGTCATCGGGTCTTCTTTCCTCCTTGGCCTTGGCGCCTGCACCGTTGACACCGGCGAGGATGCCGAGTCGAGCGAAGACGCGATCGTCAGCCGTAAGGTCGACGACCACTGGTTCTACGGCGGTCCGCTTCCGGCACTCCAGAGCCCGTCGGTCACCGCGTCTCTCGAGGGCCACACGGCGCGCGTGACGGGCTACCTCCCGGCAGGAACGGAGCTTCCCGACCTCCCGCACGTGAAGACGAAGGCCGAGAACGGCAAGCTCCGCGTCGACATCGTCTATCCGATCGCCACCGCCATCGGCGGCAAGAGCAACTCGCGTCCGGGGACCTACTCCTTCCATCTCGCGAAGCCGTACCGGCCGAACGGACCTGCGTACACGGTCTCGGAGGGCTGGCACGACGTGACGTGGGGCGGCTTTCCGTTCATTGCCTACAACGGCGGGATCGCCTTCCACGGGCCGATCACCGACAAGGACAACGAGGCGCCCGGCGATCTCGAGGTCTGGTATCTCCGCCGCGGGAAGGTCTCCGGCGGCTGCAACCGGATGATGGGCGAGCACGTCGTCGAGATGAGCCACGTGCTCGGCATCAACATGCGGAAGGTCTACGCGGCGAACACCGCGATCACGCCGACGACCACGGCGAAGGTGAAGGTCATCGCCGACTACGACACCTACGAAGGCAAGTTCATCGACGTCGACTACCCGACGGACACCGGCGCGAAGCGCCCCGCGAGCGTGCACGGAGCGGACAAGGTCGTCATGTTCGGTTCTTGGGTCGCGACCGAGATGCCGGACGGAAAAGATCTCCCCGGCGACATGAAGTGGGAGGGCGGCGTGGCCGGCCGCTGGTACGACTTCCAGGAGCACGCCGTCGAAGGCGCCGTCTGCTCGATGCCCAAGTCGAGCCTGCCTGCGCTCAAGGAGCTCGCCGCCGCTCGTGGTGGAGAGCTCCCCACGGACTTCTGCGCGAAGAAGATCGCATGCGACGCGCGCCTCGGGCGCGTCTGCAAACCTGCCGAGATCGGCCTCTGATCGCCCGCACGTCGACGAGCGCGGAGGACCGAACCGCGCTCGTCCGATTTGACCGAAGCTCATCCGTGTGCGAACGAGAGCGCGCCATGCCCCTTCCCTCTCCTGGCCGCTTCACCCTCGCCGCTGCCTGCGTCGCCCTCGCGTCCTTCACCTTCGTGGCGTGCACGACCACGAAGATCGTGGACGGAGGCCAGCCTGCCCCGAACGGCGGCTCGACGGCCGCCGAGGGAGAGGGAGAGGAAGAAGACGCCTCGGCCGAGCCCGCCGGGCCGATGACACTCACGAGCTCCGCGTTCGAAGACGGCGCGAAGCTCCCCTCGCTTCACACGTGCGACGGCGAAGGCGGCAAGAAGGAAGTTTCACCGCCGCTCTCCTGGACGCCCGGCCCGGAAGGCACGCAAAGCTACGCGATCGTCTTCACCGACAAATCGAACGGCCTCGTCCACTCGGTGATCTACGACATCCCGGCGACCGTCACGAGCCTGCCGGAGGGCATCGAAGGTGAGTTCGAGCCTTCCGAGCCGGCAGGCGCGAAGCAGTCGCTCAACTACAAGAACCAGTCGGGCTACGCCGGCCCCTGCCCGCCCGAGGGCGAGCACGAGTACGAGTTCGCGCTCTACGCGGTCGGCGTCGAGACGTTGACCGGCGTCACGAAAGACTCGAAGGCGGCGGCCGTGAAGACCGCGATCCTGAAGGAGGACGTCGCTGTCTCGAAGCTGACCGCGAGGTACACGCGGGAGTAGACGTCGGAAGAAGGCCTCAGGAAGAGAGGAGGAGCGATCGACGCCGGTAGGAGCGTCGGTTCGTCCGGCCTAGGCCTGGAGCCTGGGTGCCTCGAACCTGGAGCCTGGAGCCTGGAGCCTGGAGCCTGAAACTCCCTCACTTCCCCAGCAGCGTCTTCAACACCCAGTCGATGCGCTCGGCGTAGGGCGGCCGAAGCATCGACGTCGCGTTGATCCGGCTCTGGTAGAAGACCGGCTTCTTCTTCGTGAAGGCCTCGAAGCCTTCGCGCCCGTGGTACGCACCGATGCCGCTCGGCCCGGCACCGCCGAAGGGCAGATCCGACTGCGCGACCTGCAGCATCACGTCGTTGATCGTGACGCCGCCGGACACCGTTTCCCGGAGCACCCGGTCGATGCGGCGCTGGTTGTTGTCGAAGTAGTAGAGCGCGAGCGGCCGCGGATGGTCGTTCACGTAGTCGATCGCGTCGTCGAGCTTCTCGTACGTGAACACCGGCAGGATCGGTCCGAAGATCTCCTCCTGCATGATGATCATGTCGTCCTTCGGGTGGAGGAGGATGATCGGCGCCATCTTGCGCGCGTTCGGATCGAGGTCCTCTTTCGCCGGGTTGATCTCGACGAGCTTGGCGCCGCGATCCCGCGCGTCCTTCAGATACGACTGGAGGCGCTCGTAGTGGGCGTCGCTGATGATCGTCGTGTAGTCCGGGTTCTGCGCCAGGCGCGGGAACATCTGCGTCACGGCGGCGCGGCATTCTTCGACGAATGCGTCGACGCGCCCCTTCGGCAAGATCGCGTAGTCGGGCGCGACGCACGTCTGCCCGGCGTTGAAGCACTTGCCGAACATGATCTTCTGGGCCGCCTGCTGGAGCGAGTAGCCCTCGCCCACGATCGCCGGCGACTTGCCTCCCAGCTCCAGCGTCACGGGGACGAGGTTCTCCGCTGCCGCCTTCATGACGAGCTTGCCGAGGCGGCACGATCCCGTGAATACGAGGTGATCGAACGGAAGCCGCGTGAAGGCCTCGGCGACGTTCGGCCCGCCGGTGACGACCGTGACGTGATCGGCCGCGAACGTCTCGGCGATGAGCTGCTTGATGACCGCCGCGGCGTCCGCAGCGAGCTCCGACGGCTTGATCATCACCCGGTTGCCCGCCGCCAGAGCGCCGACCAGCGGCGCCAGCGCGAGCTGCACCGGGTAGTTCCACGGCGAGACGATCCCGACCACACCGACGGGCTGCATCACCACTTCCGCGCGGCCCGGGAGGAACATCCACGACACCTCGCGAGGCTCCGTCTCCATCCACTCGTGGAGATGGGTGCGCGCGTGTTTGATCTCGTTGATGATGACGAGGATCTCGGCGGCGAGCGTCTCGTGCTTCGAGCGGTTGCCGTAGTCCATCGACACGGCCTTCGCGAGGTCGTGCTTCTTGTCGAGGATGGCGCGCTCCAGCTTGTCGAGGTGCTCGATGCGCGTGTCGTAGTCGGGCGGTCCGCTCTTCCGTGCAGCGGCCCGCATGCGAGCGAGGATCCCGCCCAGCTCGCCGCCGGGGTTCGGTCCGTGGTTGGTCAACGGCTGGCTCGTGGGAATCACGTTTTCGGCGAGCGTCATCGGAGACTCCGAGGGCTGTGCCGGGAGGCACGGATGGGACGGAAGAAGAAGCAGAGGAGCCTGGAAAGAGGTTGCGAGCGTAGCAAAGCGGAGGGCGACAGTCTCCCGAAGGTCGACTAGCCTGGGTGGCGCATGCGAGCGACGTCATGTGGCTGAAGGGTTACCGGGACGAGATCTGGAGTCGGCTCGATCAACCGTGGGACGTCGTCATCGTCGGCGGCGGGATCACGGGCGCAGGCATCCTCGGGGAGGCCGTCCGGCTCGGAAAGAAGGTGCTCCTCGTCGAAGCGCAGGACTTCTCGTCCGGCACGTCGAGCCGCTCGACGAAGCTCGTGCACGGTGGTCTGCGCTACCTGAGGCAGGGGCAGTTCCTCGTCACCCGCAAGTCGGTCCGCGAGCGCGAGCGCCTCATGCGAGAAGGTGCCGGCCTCGTCAACGCGCTCGGCTTCTCGCTCGGCGTGTTCCCCGGCGATCAGATGCCGAAGTGGATGTACGGCGTCGGCCTCGCCATGTACGACGCCCTCGCGGGCAAGTGGGCACATGAGGCCCAGACGCGCGAGCAGATCATTGCGCGTGTTCCGTCGCTCGGCGGCTCGACCGTGGAGGGCGGCTACCGGTATTTCGACGCGCAGACGGACGACTCCCGCCTCACGCTGCGCGTGCTCCGCGAAGCGGTGAAGCAGGGCGGCACCGCCATCAACTATGTCCGCGCGGACAAGCTGCTCCGCACCGCCGACGGCCGCGTCCGCGGCGTGGTCGTACGCGACATGGCCGGCGGGGCGTCACGCACCGCCGAGGTCCAGGCGAAGGTCGTGATCAATGCGACCGGCGCGTGGGCCGACGAGCTCCGGGCCGAGCTCGGGCAAGAAGGCCGACTGCGCCGGATCCGGGGCAGCCACCTCACGTTCGAGCACCGGCGTGTGCCCCTGCCCGAAGCGGTGAGCCTCCTCCACCCGCGCGACCAGCGAGCCGTCTTCGCGATCCCGTGGGAGGGCGTCACGATCCTCGGAACGACGGACGTCGACCACGGCTCGCTCGACGAGGAGCCCGCGATCAGCGACGAGGAGCGCGACTACCTGCTGGAAGCAGCCACCAAGGCCTTCCCTGCCCTCGAGCTGAGCGCGAAGGACGTCATCTCGACCTGGTCGGGCGTTCGCCCCGTGATCAACACGGGCAAGTCCGATCCTTCGAAGGAGTCCCGCGAGCACGCCATCTGGAAGGAGGACGGGCTCCTCACGATCACCGGCGGAAAGCTGACCACCTTTGCGGTCATGGCTCGTGACGTCCTCGGCGCAGCAGAAGAAGATCTCGGCGGGCTGCAGGCGCGCACGCGCGTGCTCGAGTCGAGCGAAGAGGGCATCGAGTGGCCCGAGACGATGTCGCCCGACGAGCGCCTGCGGCTCCTCGGTCGCTTCGGCGCGGAGGTCGGAGACATTCTCGGCGACCGCGAGGGATGCGAGCGGATCGACGGCTCCATCGCGATGTGGAGCGAGCTGCGTCATGCGGCCCGCGCCGAAGGCGTCGTGACGTTGTCCGACCTGCTGCTCCGGCGCGTCCGCCTGGGCCTCCTGCTCCCGAACGGCGGGCTCGATCTCATCGAGACGATCCGCGCCGTCGCCCAGCCGGAGCTCGGCTGGGACGACGCGAAGTGGACGGCCGAGGTCGCGAGCTACACGACGACCTGGCGCAAGGCGTATTCGCCCTGAAAGGCGAGCTCGCTCTGAAGGACGAGCTCGCTCCGAACGGCGACGCCCGTCAGGCCCCGATCTCGCGTTCGAGCTGATCGACGAACGCGCGGATGAACCGAACGCGCTCGTCCGCGAGGCGGCGCGACGCTCCCAGGTTCAGCCGCTCGGGGACGACCAAGAGCTTCTTGTAGACGTGATCGAGCCCCCACATCTTGTCGTCGGGCGCTCGTGACGTGCAGAACGGATCGTCGGGCGAGTAGAACGGGCGCTTCATGTCCGCGCAGGTCGCCCACATCCGGGCCAGGCCGATCGCGCCGAGCGCGTCGAGGCGGTCCGCGTCCTGGAGCACCTTGCTCTCGAGCGCGTCAGGCACGACCCCCTTCGAGAAGGCATGATCGCGGATGGCCGCGCAGACCGGCTCGACGAGCGCAGGTGGCGCTCCTTCGCGGACGAGAAGCGCGCGCGCGTGCTCGGCGCAGAGGTCGCCGGCCCGGGACGAGTCCGGATGCGACTTGGGCAGGTTGAACAGCTCGTGCAGTAGCGCCGCCGTTCCGCAAACGGCCTCGTTCGCGTCCTCCTCGCGCGCGATCGCGATCGCGTTCTTGAGCACGCGCTCGACGTGGAAGAAGTCGTGCGCGGGCTCGCTGCCGTCCGCCGCTGAGCGAGCTGCGCGCTCGAGCCGCGCCCAGAGATCCGCGGCGACTCCACGCGGAGAGGCAGCCGTCACGGCTTGCCTCGCAGGTCGAGCCCCGGCTTTCCGAGAGGTGGCGGGGTCCAAGCAGCGAGCGCGTCCAGCAGGCGCTCGGGATCTTGCTCGACGATGACGAGCTTCTCGTGCTCCGGAGCCGCGAACGAGTGCGCGATCGTATGGCGGAGCAGCGCGACGAGCGGTTGAAAGAACCCTTTCGCGTCCAGGAGCGCGTTCGGTTTGTCGTGGATCCCGATCTGCGCGAGCGTGATCGTCTCGAACAGCTCGTCGTAGGTGCCAAACCCTCCCGGCAGAGCGACGAAGGCATCGCTCAGCGCGATCATTCGATCTTTGCGATCGTGCATCGTCTCCGTGAGGAAGAGCTCCGTCAGCCCGTCGTGAGCGATCTCCTTCGAGACGAGGGACGTCGGGATGACGCCGACGACACGCCCTCCCGCCGCCAGCGCGGCGTTTGCGACAGCTCCCATCAGACCGATGCGCGCTCCTCCGTAGACGAGCGTGAGGCCGCGTTTGGCAATCGCCCGGCCCATCTGCTCGGCCGCGGCCGTGAAGGCCGGGTCCACGCCGGGGCGCGCCCCGCAGAACACACAGATACTCCGCAATACTCGGTCCGACATCGCGCGCATCCTAGACGAGCGCGCGCGAAGGTCGAGGCCTGGCGGCTACTTGTCGTCAGGCGTCCACGGCTGCGGGAACGGCCCCTGGGTCGCCTTGCCATCGATCGGCGGCGGCACCGCATAACGGTGGACCGGCACCTGGAGAATCTCGGCCGACTCTTGCGGCGCCTCTTCGTCCTCGATCTTGGACACGGCGACCGACTGCTCGGTGCGAACCTCTTCCTCTTCCGCATCCTCGACGGCGCACCCCACGACGGCGAAGGCGACGAACGTGAACCCGAGAAGGGAGATGACGTTGCTGAACGAGCGGCTCATTGGCCTTCCTCCGAGGATGCTACCGAGAAACCGTACTGTTTGACGAGCTGCGAGAGCCGCGGCCGCTTCATCCCCAGAAGCGCAGCCGCGCGCGTGATGTTCCCCTTGGCGTCGAAGAGCGCGCGCTGGATGCACTCGCGCTCGATCTGGCGCTTCAAGTCGTGGAGCGAGACGCGCCCCTGGCGTACCTCGAGATACGCGGCGACGGTGACGTCCTCGCGCGAGGAGACGACGCCGCCGTTCGCGTCATCCACGTCGTCCGCATCCGGCGGCGCCATGCGAACCGCGTCGGAGCGCCCCGCTCCTCCGCGAGCGAGCTCGACGAGATCGCTCGCGCTGATGACGGCGTCGTCCGTGAACACGGCGGCCGAGCGGAGGACGTTCTCGAGCTCGCGGACGTTGCCCGGCCACGAATGACGAAGAAGAAGCTCCATCGCCTCGGCCGAGAGCATCTTCCGTTCTCCGCCCGTCTCCACGGCGATGCGCTCGAGCAGGTGCTCCGTGATGCGAGGCACATCCCCCATGCGCGCGCGGAGCGGCGGCACCTCGAGCGTGATCCCGCAGATGCGGTAGAACAGATCCTCACGAAATTCTCCGCGCTCCACCATCGCTCGGAGATCGCGATGCGTCGCGCAGATGACGCGAGCGCTCGTACGGATCGATGTCGTGCCGCCGACGCGTTCGAACGTGCGCTCTTGCAACACGCGGAGGAGCGCGACCTGCGTCCGTGGCGAGATGTCTCCGATTTCGTCGAGGAACAGCGTCCCGCCTTCGGCGATCTCGAAGCGCCCGCGCTTGCGCGTGGTCGCGCCGGTGAACGCGCCTTTCTCGTGGCCGAAGAGCTCCGAGAGCAGCAACGTCTCGACGAGCGCCGCGCAATTGACGACGACGAGCGGTCCGTTCGACCGCGAGCTCGCGGCATGGAGGGCGCGCGCCACGAGCTCTTTGCCGGTGCCGCTCTCGCCGTGGATGAGGATCGTGCTCTCCGAACGTGCGGCCTTCGTGATCGAGAGGAGGAGGCTCCGCATCGAAGGAGACGCGCCGACGAGCTCGAGCGACGCTCGAGAAGGCCGCACGTCCACCGACGGCGGCGGCCGCATCGAGGGCGTCTCGGCGTCGGGGTTGTGCGTGACCGAAAGCGAAGCTCGCACGCGGTCGAGAGACACCATCTCCGGCTTGGCGACGAAGGCAGCGCGAATCTCGGGCGGAAGCGTCGCAGTCACACGGTCCCGGATGGCGAGGGCGCGCGAGCAGTGGAGCTGGGCCGTCTCGCGGTCTCCTTCGTCGCGAGCCGACGCGGCAACGAGCGCATGCACGTCGAGGAGCAGGTCGTCTTCGTTGGCCGTACGGGCGAGCTCGAGCGCGGTCAGCGCGGCGGCGAGCGCAGGACGACCGTGCGCGCGCAGATGCGTCGCTCGAAGCATCGCGAGCTCGGCGACCGAACGCGCGGTCTTTGCGTGTTCGGCCGCGGTCTTCATCCAGTCTTCGGCGCGCTGGACGTCACCGTCCGCGAGCGCGATGCGCGCGCCGACGATCGCGGCGGCGCCCACGTACTCGATGTCGCCGGAGGTTCGGGCGAGCGTCATCGCGCTCTCGACCTCGCGAAGGGCGACGTCGGTATGGGCGCGTGCAAGCGCGACCTGCGCAGCGACGAGCTTGAAGTGAGCGCTCCGAGCGGGGGTGATGCTGCCCGAGAGGAAGCTGCGTCCGAAGAGGATCGCGTGTTCGGCGTTGTCGACGAGGCCGAGGCGCAGACGGAGCTCGGCGAGATTGGCGATCGGCATCGCAGCCGCGAGCCGTCCACCGAGCACATCGCGATACCGCAGCGTCCGCTCCCAGAACGAGAGCGCTCCCACGTAGTCGTGCTGGTGGTACGCGACGACGCCGAGATTCGACAGTGCGAGCGCGCAGGCCCGATGCTCGCCGAGGCGCTCTCCATCGGCGAGGACGCGCGTGAGCGTCTCGCGAGCCTCGGCATGGAGGCCCTTCGCGATGAGGACGATGGACCGATTCAGCCGAGCACGAAGCTCGGCCCGCGCTTCACCGGCAGCATGGGCCGAAAGGGTGTCGGCGGCGAAGTGCGCGTCCGCCTCGTCCCACGCGCCACGTGCGAGAAGCACCTTGCCGACGATGCTGCGCGCCCCGAGTCGAGTGTGCGGGCTCGTCGTGAGGTCGATCGCTTGCTCGGCCTCGCGGACGGCGGCGTCGAGCTGCCCGCCGACGTAGCGGATCTCGCCCTGCTCGACCGCGATCGATGCGCGGAGCTCGTCGTCGTCCGCGGCGGCCGCGGCGAGCTGCTCGAGGACGACGCGCGCGGCCACGAGATCGCCGGCCTGCGCATGTGCGCGCGCCGTCGCAAGCCGGACACGAGGGTTCCCAGGATCCGCGCTCGCTGCGCTCTCGCACCAGCGCTGCGCGTCGTGGGTGTTGCCTCCGGCGAGCGCGCGATCGGCGGCGCGTAGGCGGATCTCGATGCCGCTCTCGCCGGTCACGCGCGCTACGCTCGCGAACCAGGCGTCCGAGATCTCCGCGGCGATCCGTCCGTCGCGCGCACGGCGGAACGCCTTCGCGATCGTCTCGTCGCCTTCGAGCGCGCGCCCTTCCGCGACGAGGAGCTCGGAGGCGCGGGCCAGCGCCCACGGATCTCCGTCGAACGTACCGCCGAGCAGCAGCTCGAGCGCGAGCTTCCTTGCTTCGATGGAAGCACCACGCTCGAGCGCACCAAGGTCGAGCGTGGGCTCGAGGACGACCACGTTGGCGCGCTGGACGACGGCCCGAGCGCGCACGAGCTCCGTCACCACATCGTCACCGAGCACGTCCTCGGCCGCGTCGAGCGGAACCGAGCGCCGGACGAGCGCGAGGCATTCGAGCGCGCGCGACGCCACGGGCGTGAACACGCGTCGTGACGCGTGCGGCTCTGCGCTCTCCCGCGTCATGCTCTGCCACCACTCTTCGAGATTCCGCAGCCTGTTGGTCCGAACGAGCGCCTCCGCCTCGTGCGCCATGGCAGCGAACCAGGAGGCCTTGTCCGGGGCCGACAGCTCCTCGCCGATGTCGAAGGTCGCCGTCGCCGATGCCGGCGCAGCCGTGGACGGCGGTGCCGTGAACGCGAGCAGCACGTTCGGGTGACCACCGAGCTCGTGCGCCACCGCTTCGTCCCACGTGCCTTCCGCCGGCAGCGGCATGAGGATGGCGAAGCGACGGATCCGTCGCCCGGAGATCTCCGAACACGCGGCCGCGAGGGCGGTCGCGTATTCGCTCGCCTCGCACGGGTTGGCATCGACGCCGAGCTGGATCCCCGCCTCACGGAACGCCGAGCACGGAGACCGCGGCATGACGTCGATCGCCGTCCATCCCGCCGCTCGTAGCCGACGTCCGACGTGCGCAAGGAGCGCGCCGCGCGCTTCGTTGGGAGCGCGAAGGACGATCACACCCGAGAGGGTCTGAGCGTCGACGAGGAGCGCGTCGAGGTCGCCGAACCCACCGCGGGCCTCGACTCGCGACGGCTCCCCGTACGGCCGGCGGAGGAGTGCTGAAGAGCTCACGAGGGAACCCTACCGCTGGCGCGGCGAGCGGCAAGTCCGGCTGGCGGGAAAAGTCACCCGAACCCGTCGCCCACGAGGAAAACCAGCGACCGGCCTTTCGCGTTATGCTGCTGGCGCGATGGTTGGGGACCGCGACACCACGAGGCCTGAAGGGTGAGCGTCGCCGACGTTCTCGGCCTCGTAGGGAGCACCGTCGACCAAATCCGGTTCGACGAGTGCATCGACACGGGGGGCTTCGGGATCGTCTATCGCGGCTGGCACCTCGGCCGAAACGAGCCGGTCGCCATCAAGTGCCTGAGACTCACGCGCCTCGCGAACCTGACGGACGCTGCGCGGGGCTCGCTCATCCATCGCTTCCACGACGAGACGAAGATCCTGCAGCACCTGTCGCATGGCACCCACGACATCGTGAAGTGCCTGTCGTCGGGACAGCTCTTCGCGCCGGCCACGGGCGAACGGATTCCGTACCTCGTGCTCGAGTGGCTCGACGGACGGACCCTCAGCGCGGATCTGGCGGAGAGGCGCGAGCGCGGTCTCCCGGGGCGGTCGCTCCGCGAGACCTTGGACCTCATCGAGAGTGCAGCGCTCGCGATCGCACATGCGCACGCGCAGGGGATCGTCCACCGGGACATCAAGCCCGCGAACTTGATGCTCGTTCGCGTCCAGACCGGGTCACGGCTCAAGGTGCTCGACTTCGGGCTCGCCAAGATCCTCGCGGAGCCGGGCGCGGGGAAGAACATCGCGACGGCGGACGGCATCCAGCTCTTCTCCGCCGCGTATTGTCCGCCCGAACAGCTCTCGCCGCAGGCCGGGGAGATCGGACCGTGGACGGACATCTTCGCGCTCGCCCTCGTGATGCTCGAGGTGATGCGCGGCGATCGCGTCCGGCACCCGATGACGAGCGCGCTCCGAGCGTCGAGCCTCGGCATCACGCTGCCTCCGGCAGTCGAAGACCTCCTCGCTCGCGCGACGTCGCCGAGCCCGCTCGAGCGCCCCGCGAACGCGAACATCTTCTGGTCGGCGCTCCGCGAGCTCACACGCAAGAGCACGCCGCCGGTGTCCGACGCGTCTGCCCTCGCGGCGACGGCCTTCGACGGAGACGTCGCCGCTGCGATGCTGAAGGTGCGCGCCGCGACGGCGCCGAATGCGAACGGCGCCAAGCCGATGCAGGGGCAGGCACATCCGTTCACCGGGACCATGCTGATGTCCAACGCGCCGAGCGGCGCGCTTCATCTCCTCGCGGCCCAGAACGGCGGCGCGGCGCGCCCAGGCGCGGCGGACGCGCTCGAAGGCGGCAGCTCGCTCGGCTCGACCGCGCCGCTCGCACGTCCCGCCAGAGATCCGGTCGCGGCATCGCCGTCGGCGTCGGCGCACCTCACTGCGGGCATCGCCGTCCCCTCGCCGCTGGCCGCCTCGCTCGGGCCGGGCGTCACGTCGCCCGTCGCACCGCCGAAGCCCGGCGTCGTCGCTGCCATCGCGCCACCAACAGCTCCTTCTCCGGGCAGCTCGAGCGCGACGCCGTCGTCCGCGGCGGCGCCCCTGCGGAGCTCGCAGCCGCACGCGCCTCCTCAGGCTCACGCTCCGCGCGTCCCGAGTGTTCCGCCGTCGGCGCCGCTCGCTCAGCCGCGTGGGCCGGGCGTGATCATCGGTCTGCTCGTTCTGCTCGTGCTCGGTGTCGCCGGGGCGGCAGGGTGGATGTTGCTCCGGGGACGCTGACTCCTTCTGATATGGAGGAGCGGTGAGCCTGTTCCAGCGCCCGGCCGAGACGCCCGAGGAGATCGACGCGAGCCGGCCGCTCGACATCCCACCGGAGCGCGTGCTCGAGATCGACGAGCCGGAGTGGTACGCGCGCATTCATCGCCCGGGCGCCGCCCAGCTGACGGTGCGCGCCGTGGTCCTCGGCAGCGTGCTCGGGTTCTTCCTCTCGTTCACGAACATCTACATCGGCCTGAAGACCGGCTGGTTCCTCGGCGTGAACCTGACCGCAGCGATTCTCTCGTTCGCGATCTGGACCGGGCTCGAGAACCTCTCGCGGGAAGCGCCCCGCTGGCCCACGTGGAAGAAGGTCGTCTTCGCCGGACCGTGGCTGCTCGGCCTGGTCCTCCACCGACTCGGGATCCCGCGAAGCCGCCTCTCGATCCTCGAGAACACGACGACGGTGTCGACGGCGTCGTCGGCCGGATACGCGACCGGGTTCATGCTCATCTCGGCGATCCCGGCGATGTTGCTCCTCACGGTCACGGAGGCGAACCCGAAGGGAACGCAGCTTCCGTCGGGCGTGATTGCCGCGTGGATCTTCTTCCTCGCGGTGCTCGGGGTGACGCTCGCGATCCCGATGAAGCGCGGCATGATCAACCGCGAGAAGCTGAAGTTCCCGTCGGGCACCGCTGCAGCCGTGACCCTCCAGGGACTCTACAGCCGTGGCTCGGAGGCGCTCGCGAAGGCGCGCGCGCTCATCGCCACCGCGGCGGTCTCCGGCCTCGTTCCGCTGCTGAAGGACCTCGAGATCCTGAAGACGCGCGATCCGGCGACGGGCGAGCTCGTCCGCGACACGATCCTTCCCGGTCAATCGAACATCTTCGACTGGATCGCGGCCGCCGTCCCTGCCGCGTGGCATCGGCTCGCGACCGCGGGTCCGGCGCGACTCCATCCGGGAGGCAAGACGTTCCTCCCGAGCGACTACCACATCAGGCTCGACCACGGCGTCGCGCTCGCATTCGCAGGCATCCTCGTCGGGATCCGCATCACGGCGTGGATGGTGATCGGCGGGCTCGTCATCGCGCTGTTCGTCGCGCCTCCAGCAATGGATTGGGAGTGGCAGGACGCGGCCGGCAAGATGGTCGCCGCGGTGAGCCGGCCGCAATCGGCATGGAAGGAGATCGGCATCTGGACCGGGGCTCCGCTGCTCGTCGCGAGCGGGCTCGTGTCCTTCGCCGCGCAGTGGCGCACCATCGGTCGAGCGATCGCCGGAATGCTCCCCGGGAAGCAGGCCGCGCATCCCGCCCGCGATGGCGGCGCGACGGTCGGCGCTCGACCGGAGGACATCGAGGTGCCGACGAGCTGGTTCGTCGGCGGTCTCGTCGTCTCCGCGACGGGCATCATCACGATCGCGCACGTCTACTTCGAGATCCCGGTGCCGTACGGGGTCCTCGCGGTCGCGATGACGTTCGTGCTCGCCATCGTCGCGTGCCGCGCGACGGGCGAGAGCGACATCACGCCAGGCGGACCGCTGGGGAAGATCATGCAGCTCACTTACGGTGTGCTGATCCCGCAGAGCTCGACGGCGAACCTGCAGACCGCCGGCATCACGGCCGGGTCCTCGCACGCGAGCGCGGACCTGTTGAACGACCTCAAGACCGGCTATCTCCTCGGCGCGAATCCGCGACGGCAATTCGTGGCGCAGGCGCTCGGGATCTTCACGGGCACCGTCGCGAGCAGCCTCGGGTACCTGCTGCTCGTCCCGAGCGCGCTCCCGCTCACGGGGACCGCGAGTCGGCCGGCGGTATTTCCAGCCGTCGCGGCGCAGCAGTGGAAAGCGGTCGCCGAGGTGTTCAAGTACGGCCTCGCGAACCTCCATCCGATGGCCCAGACGGCGATCGCGTGGGGCGTCGGCATCGGGGTCGTGCTCGCCATCGCCGAGCTCGCCGTTCCGAAGCGGTACAAGCACCTCGTTCCGTCGCCCACCGGCCTCGGGCTCGGGATGGTGCTGCCGTTCTTCTACCCGCTCGCGATGTTCCTCGGCGCTCTGTTCGGTGTGCTCGCGACCCGGTGGAAGAAGGATTGGGCCGACCGATACCTCATCGCGATCGCCGCAGGCGGCATCGCCGGCGAGAGCATCGTCGGCGTCGTCGTCCAGGCGCTGAACAACTTCGTGCTGCACTGACGCGCGACGCCGCGCCCGCTCAGGGCGAGAGCACGACGAGCGCGTTGGCCGTCGTGACGTACAGCGCCGAACCTGGTCCGATCGCGGGCGCGCTCGTCACTGCTCCCTTCACGTTCACCGCATAGAAGAGCGAGCCCTTCGCCGTCAGCGCGTAGAGCCGCGCGTCGGCAGACCCGACGTAGATCGTCCCGTCCGAGCCGATGACCGGCGTCGCGACGGGGCCCGAGGTCGCGTAGGTCCAGCGTCCTCCGCCATCGGTCGTCGAGACGGCATGCAGCTTGTTGTCGTCCGACCCGACGTACACGGCGCCGGCGTAGACCGCAGGCGTCCCGCGGATCTCTCCGCCCGTTGCATACGCCCAGCGCTCGGTGCCGGCCGGCGCAATCGCGTGCAGCTTCCCGTCGGACGTGCCGATGTAGACCGTGCCATCGCCGCCCACGGCAGGCGAGCCGTGGACCGGCGAGCCGAGAGCGAGCGCCCACTTCGTGCCGCCCGTCGCGTCGAAAGCATAGAGCTTGCCGTCGCTGCTGCCCGCGTAGATCGTGCCGTCCTGACCGAGCGCCGGTGACGATCCGAGCGTGTCGTTCGTCGTGGCCGTCCACGCGATCGCGGCTCCGCCCTTCGCGACGGCGACGAGCTTGCCGTCGGTCGTGCCGACGTAGATCGTACCGTCACCGCCGATGAGCGGCGACGACGCGACCGGCCCGACCGCGATCTTGAACGTGAGCTTTCCAGGCCGATGGATGCCGCCGTCACTGCCGCTGCCGCCATCGGGATCGGACGGTCCGTCCTCCGGCGCGATCGCGTAGAGGGAGCCGTCCTTGCTACCCACGATGGCGTTTCCGGCCTCGTCGATCGCGGGTGACGACGCGATCGGGCCGCCAGTTCGATACGCCCAGCGGACGACACCGGAGCTCGTGAGCGCGATGACGTCACCTTCCGCGGTCGCCACCCACGTCAGGCCGAGCGCGCTCAAGGCAGGTGAGCTGTCGCCGGCCGCGAGCGGCACGCTGTGCGCGATCTGTGCGTTCGTCGGTCCCGGCAGCGCCGACCAGCCAGCGCGTGTGGAGCAGCCACCTCGAAGCGGCCAGGGCGCTTCCGGTTGGAGACCCGTGCCGATCCCGCAGACGTCGCCCGGCGGCGGCTCGGGGTCCGGCGTCGGCGGCGCCGTCTCACCGATGAACGGCGCGTCGAACCCCGCATCGTTCCGCTGGGCCCTGGGCCGCTCTTCTTCACCACCACACGATGCGAAGGCCACGATGCCGAACGCGGCGAGCGCGCTGCAAGAAAGGATGACGACGAAGCGCTGCATGGGCGCGCACATGTTAGTCCGTTTCTTGCCGGCCCGCCGCTCGACGCGCTCGTTCAGTTCGCGAGCACGGTCCCGAGCCGGAAGTAGATGTTCCGCTCGACACCGCAGCGCGTACACCGAACGTGGACGACGCGCAGCGCACGAGGCGAGCCGCTCGCGTCCGGGATCGTCACGGCGGAGTGCTCGAGCACTCGCGTGGGACCTCCACATGCAGCGCACGCGAGCCCGGCGGCATGCGGCTCGACGATCGACGCGCTCGACACTTCGATCGGGCGCTCTGGCGAGCCGCCAGACTCGAGCGCTGCGAGCTTCAGGCGCGCCTCGGCGAGCTTCACTGCGCTCCGATCGGCCTCGCGACGCTCCGTTCTCGACCGCTTCGAGGCGGCCTTCTTCTTCGACATCGCCCCCACCATAGATCCACCGCCTGGCTCGAGGCGACATCGTCGAGCGGGAGCGCTTCGAACGCGAGGACCGACCTCGAAGTGAAGCCTCAGTAGGAGGCGTCATCGGACGCGACGTCGGCCGTCGTTCGATGCGCGATGAAGACGAGGATGTACACGATGGCAACGACGGCGATCGTCTCGAGCGTGCTCATGAGGAGAACCCTCCCTCTTGCTTGCAAGAGCTTGCCGCCGAGAACCGGCTCGGCGTGGAGAGACGATGCCGGATCGGTGTAGCGCTCCTGCACGCTCCACGTGTCGTTGTGGAAAACATCCACGTGCTCGCCGTCGCGATCGAGCGCGGGCTGCGATCGAGATCGCCATACGCGGCCCCGCGGCTTGACATGCCGCGGCACGACCCCATCTCCTTTCTGACGACATGGAGAAGAAGAAGCGCCGAGTCGTGATCGTGGGAGGCGGGTTCGGCGGGCTCGAGGCAGCAAAGGCACTCGAGGACGTCGACGTCGAGGTCCTGCTCGTCGATCGGACGAACTATCACCTGTTCCAGCCGCTGCTCTACCAAGTGGCCATCGCCGGGCTCGGCCCGAACGAGATCGCGTCGCCGATCCGAGGCATCCTGGCCGAGCAGAAGAACGCTCGGGTCATTCTCGGAGAGGTTACCGGTGTCGACCTCGCGAAGAAGCGCATCCACATCGCCGACCCGACGGACTCCATCGACATCGTCGAGGACTACGACTGGCTGGTTCTCGCGGTCGGCGCCAAGAGCGCGTTCTTCGGGCACGACGAGTGGGAGCGGTATGCGCCCGGGCTCAAGTCCGTGGAGGACGCGCTCGAGATCCGGCGGCGCGTCCTCTTGGCGTTCGAGCGCGCCGAGCGCGTCGACGTCCCGCGCGAGCGCGAGAAGCTGCTCACGTTCGCCGTCATCGGTGGCGGTCCCACCGGCGTCGAGCTTTGCGGCGCCATCGCCGAGCTCGCGAGCCACGTGCTCGCGCAGGACTTTCGCTCCGCCGATCCGCGACAGGCGAAGGTGATCCTCATCGAGGCCGGCCCGCGCATCCTGCCGACCTTCCCGGAAGACCTCTCGCAGAGCGCCGTCGAGCAGCTCGCGGAGCTCGGGGTCGAGGTCCTGACGAGCGCACGGGTCATCGCGATCGGCGAAAACGGGGTCGAGGTCGAGCGCTCGAAGTCCGACGACCTGCCCGGCCTCGGAGCGGGCACCTCCCGAGAACGAATCGCCGCGGGGACGGTCGTGTGGGGCGCCGGCGTCCGCGCGAACGAGCTCACCGAGTGCCTCGATGTCGCGCGTGACCGGCAAGGTCGCATCGTCGTCGGACGCGACTGCTCGATCCCCGGACACCCCGAGGTCTTCGCCATCGGCGACATGGCGCACCACGAGGAAGACGGCAAGCTCCTGCCCGGCGTCAGCCCGGTCGCGATGCAGCAAGGGCGGTACGTCGCGCGCCTCATCGGGCGTGAGGTGGAAGGCGCGATGGCCTCAGAGCCCCGCGAGCCGTTCCACTACGTGGACAAGGGCTCGATGGCGACCATCGGGCGCTCGCGAGCCATCGCGTGGGCACGCGGCATCAAGATGAAGGGATTCATCGCGTGGCTCGCGTGGCTCTTCGTCCACGTCTTTTACCTCATCGGGTTCAGGAACCGGGTCGCCGTCCTTCTCAACTGGCTGTGGTCGTACGTCTCGTATCAGCGTGGCGCGCGGCTCATCACGATGACCGGATGGCGGCCCACCGCGACGAGGCGGCTCGAATGTGTCGTCCCCGAGCTGCCCGTGGGCGTCCCGCACATCGCAGCCGAGCGGAAGCCAGAGCCGGTCCGGGCGAAACTTCCTGGAGCCGTCCCGTCCGCCCTCAGTCATCGGTAGCCGAGAGGCCGGCCACCCTACGAAAGTCGGACGAAGCTCGTCCTTGACGTTCGGCCGACGTGCGCTAGTCACTCCGCCATGAGTGACGCTCTTGCCCCTTCGAAGCTTGCCCTCGTGCTCGCCGGCCTGCTCGTCATCGCCGGATGTGCCGATCCGAGCAGCGGCGATGACGACGTCGAGTCGACGGAGGCCGCGCTCGGCGAAGCGGCGACGATCACGTTCGACGGCGCCTGGAACGAACGCGTCAGCGGCACGCTCCAGAAGGGCAAGAAGGTTCGCGTCGTCTACGACGCCGGCCGATTGACCACGTGCCGTGGGGAGATCAACGGGGGTCCCGGCTGGTCGATCACCGGGTTCTGGCGCATCGGCGCAGGGCCGATCCGGACGTTCGGGGCCGCCGGCCTGTCGGCGTCGAACGGGGCCGATCAGGCATTCGAGCTCGATGCCTCGGGTGACCTCCAGATCTGGTTCCAGAACACCAGCCGCTGGGGCTGCAGCGCCTACGACTCGAACGACGGCGAGAACTATCACTTCGGCATCGGCCCGGCGGCACACGAGGCAGGCTGGATCGGGAACGTGCGCTACGCGATCGACCGGGCGACCTGCAACGGGATCTGCGAGAGCTCGCTCCGCGCGCTCGACGGCGACATTCCCTACGACACGTGGGCTCGACAGCGCGCCGCGATCCGCGCGTTGACCTTCGAGGTCTGGAAAGAGGGCGTCACCGACTGGGACAACCCGGATCGCTGGCGGCAGCTCGACGTCCAGGTCCACTCCCGCGTCGGCGCCACCGGTTCGTTCGCCACACGGTACGTCGACTTCGATCGGCGCATCGGGAACAACGCGCGCTACGCGGTCGACCTCCGTGCGCTCGATCCGATCCCGGGGCTCTTCACGATTCAGGACGCCAGTGACTGCCCGTCGTTCGATCTCGCGACGCCCGACGACGCGCACGTCGAGGCCGTCGTCGAGCTGTACGTGACCGTCAACGGCGTCGAGGTCCGCCCGAGCGGACCGAACAGCGTCTTCCGCGTCCGATACACGAACTACGAAGGGCTGTACGCGCCGTGCGTGAACTGAATCGATGACGCATGCGGCGCCGCCGATGCGCTGCGCGGTCGCTTACTGGGCGTGCTGATCGCGAACGGGAGATCGAACGCCGCGCGTCGGAGATGACGAGCGAGAAGCACGCCGTCGACGGAAGAGCACCTCCGATCGACATGGTAAGCCACTACTCATGTCGCTCGCTCGCAACATGCTCATCGCCGGCTTCGCGGCGGCGTTCGTCGTCGCGTGCAGGCGCAACGACAGACCTCTCTCCGACGGGGAAGCTTGCGACCGGATCGCCGAGCTCCCCGGCTCCACGTGGAGCGCGGCGGATCGGGACAAGTGTTATCTCACGTACGGCGAGACCGGACCGAACGTCCGCGCGTGCACCGACGGCTGCGTACGCCACTCGTCGACGGCGCCCGAGTTCGACGACTGCCGCGACGACTGTACGGGCGCCGTCTATCCGTCGTTCATGGTCTGTCAGAAGCTCACCGTCGACGGCCGCCGGGTCGACGCGTGCCGGCAGAAGCATGACCCGCTGATCATCGAAGCACGCGACGTCTACAAGTGTTGGAGCCGCTGCGGACGCCGCGCGGCCACCGCCCTCGAAACGGAGGCCTGCGATCGGACCTGCAACGTGCCCGATTGAATCGACGGCGCGTTCTCGATCCCGCGCTCACGACCGTGTGAGGAGCGCCTTTGCCTCGCGCAGCTTCTCGACGGCGCGCGCGCGGTCATGGGTGCGTGCGAGCTCCCATCCCTCGCGAGCGAGTGACGTCCCGAGGGACTCTGCCGCCCCCGGCTCTTTCGCGACGACGGCCGCACGGCGTGCCGTCCGCGCGAGATCCGCCATTCCCACTGACGCCAGCGTGTCCGCGAGGACCGCGAAGCCCCGCGCCGGCGCGCCCGTGCTCGCGCGTCGCAGCCGCACCGCCGCGACGTGCGCGGCCGCCTCGCGGAGCTCGTCGTCGTCGTAGCCGAGGGCAGCCTGGACGACGGAGAAGATCTCGAGCGGAAGATGTTCGCCGGCCTCCTCCGCCTCGGCGAGCAGGCGCATCGTCCGGGCAGCACGCGCCGGCGCGCGATCGCGCATGGCAGCGACGACGTCGAGGATCTGCGCATGGCGGAGCACGCGGCGCTCGCGAGCATCGGCCGGCGCGACCTCGACGGGCTCCTCCGCGACCTCGAATCGTCCGCCGAGGATGTCGTTCATGCGCTCGTGGAGCGGTGCAAGCTCCGGCGCCACGAGGACCGCCTCGTCGAGCGCCGAGCGCAGCGTCTCTTCGTCCTTCGACCGCACCAGCCGCTCGAGCGTACGGGCGACCTCCTTCGCGTTCGGCGCCACGTTCGCCACTCGCTCGCGACCGAAAAGCGCGACGAGCCGGTCGCTCTCGAGCGGCGTCAGCGTGTCGCCGGCGTCGTCCGCCCAGCGGGCCACGAGCGTCAACGCACGCGTCGCGAGCGCTGCCTCCTCCGAGCAGATGATCTCGTCGAGGATCCCGATCGCCCCCGCTCGCACGAACCGGCTCGGAGACCGAAGGAGCACGCGCGCCACGACGAGGCGCGAGCTCGAGGGGACGCGCGCGAGATCGACGCGCCGCGCCTCCTCGAGCGCCTGTTCCATCGTCTCCCAGCAGCGAGCGAGGATCGCGGCGCGCCGTACCCGTGAGGCGACCTCGATGTCGTTCGCGCCCTCCGTCTCGGCCCGTGCGATGACCTCGCGGAACACCTCAGCGGCCGTCGCGTCCCGCGCGACATCGAGACAGCGCGCATGGCAATAGAGCGCGCGCGCCGTCGGGTGTCGTCGCGCCTCCGTCTCGGCGAGCGCGATGGCGCGCGGCAAGAGCCCCGCGTGTACCAGCTCCTTGCAGAGCGTCGCGATGGGCACATCCCACACGCCTCGTTCGACCGACGGCCAGAGGGTCGTCAGCTCCGCGAGCGCGCCCTCGTCGCGGAGCGCCAGCGCACATCGGAGGGCGGCGAGGATGGCCTTTCCCCGCGCCTGCCCGTCGGCCGTGTTGCCGGCGAGCGTCTTCCACGCGACGAGGCCGGCACGCGGTCCGCCCGTGCGCTCCACCCGCTCCGCGACGGCGATCGCGACCGACGCGGCGACGTTCATCGCGCCTGCGCCGCCGGTTCGCACGCGCACGCTGCCACGTCAGCCACCGCCCGCTCCGCGGTCCGTGACGAGCCCGATCTGCGGGAGCCGCTCCACTGCCGCTTCGATGCGGTCGATCTCGGCATCGAGCGCTTCGAGCGACCGCCGGAGCTCGGACGCTTCCTTCTTGCCCTCCGCGTCTCTCAACGCTGCGAGCGGCTTCCGGACGCTCTCGGCGAGCCACTTCTCGATGCGTGTCTGCTCGGCCGCTTGCATCGCGCGGATCTCGTCGGTGTTGCTCGGGACGACGTCTGCAAGCATCTGCTCGAGCCGTTGCGTGCGCCACGCGAGCGTCAACGTCCGCCGCGTGATGTACGCCGGGTCGTCCATCCGCATGCGGGAGAACTCTTCTTGATACGCCGTCTCGCAGAGCGCCTGCAGCTCGTTGTAGACGCGTCGCCACGTGGGGCCGTCACCCGCTGTGTGCGCGTCCATCGCCTTGTCGTAGAGCGCATCGATGCGCTCTTCCCAGTCGTCGCGCTCCATCCCCATGAGCAGCCCGTCGGCGCGGTAGACGACCCGCCGCAGCGTGTCGAACGCGTCCTCCATGCGCGCCATCGGTGGGACGAGCGCTTCGCCGACACCGCCGTGGAACTCCTCCACGAGATGGCGCAGGCGCTCGCAGAGCGCGGCCAGCTTGTCGGGATCGGTTTGAAGCACCTCGCGAATGCCGACGACGAGCCGATCCGCTTCGCGCGAGAACTCCGACCCGAGACCTCCCCAGAGCGAGCGCTTGGCCTTCTCCGCGCGTTCGAGGAGCGCCTCCACGTCCCCCACGTCGCCGGTCGGGGTCGGCGGCGGCTCGATGTGCGCCTGGATCTGCTGCGAGCCGACCGTCGCCTGCGCTTCCATGCGCATCGACTCGTCGCAACGCAGCACGACCTCGACCGGGCTGCCGACGGGCAGCTCCTTCGGTACGTCGACGGCGAGCGTCTTGATGGGCAGCCGGTTCTGAAGGATGCGCAGGACGACAGCCCCGCTCTGATCCGCGGTGAAGAACAGATGCGTGACCTGCGCGGGCAGACCGGTCCCACGCGCGAGGAGCACCTTGCGATCGCGCTTGCCGCCGCGAACGACCTCGAGCGCGATGTCCTTCGCCACGACCGATGCTCGCGAGAGCGCGGTCGGCCGCGGTCGGAGGTCGCCGCGGTGCAACGTGAGGGGGAGCTCCGCGACCGGCGCGCCGACGGACGTCTGGATCGCGAGCGTCGCTTCCGTCTCCTCCGACTCGCCGAGCGGCAACTCGAAGCGCATGCCCTGGCTCGAGAGCGGCCCTTCCGCGAGCGCATGTTCCCCTTCCCAGATCGCGATGTTCGTCGCGTTCTTCGGGACGGCCTCGACCGCCAGTCCGAGACGGAGCTTCGTGCCCTGGGCGACGAGCGGCGTCGTCACGCGGACACGCACGTCCTTGTCGCCGAGGATCGTCCCACCGACATGCGCGGCATGGACCGCTGCGCCGAGGGCGACGCATGTGTCGACGTCGTCCCGCAACGGCTCCGAGCTACGCCGGTCGCGGATCTCCGTTCCCGGTGCACCGCTCCCGGAGGTGTCCTTGGGCGCGCAAAAGGCCTCGGTCACCCGACGCACCACGATCGGCACGCGCGTCGAACCGCCGACGAGGATGACGTGGTCGATGTCCTCCACGCCGACGTTGGCGACCTCTCGGCTCCGCGCGAGGGCGCGCTCGCAGCACGCCATGGTCGTCTCGACGAGATCACCGATGATCTGCTCGTATTCGGCGCGTCCGACGTCGCCGTCGAACGAGATGCTCTCGCCGGCCTTGTCCTTCGCGAAGTCGCTCTTGTTGACGTGGGCCACCTCGGTCGTCGAGAGCGACTCCTTGATCTCCTGGGCCAGGTGGACGAGCCGCGCGAAGATGCGTCGGTCCTCTTCGACGTTCTTCACGTCGAGGTCGAGCGAATACCCGCGTTCGGAGAGCTGCTTGCGAAGGTGCTCCGCATACCGTCGGTCGAAGTCGTCGCCGCCGAGGTAGTTGTCGCCGTCGATCGCGAGCACCTGGAATTCGCCGCCGACGCAGCGAAGGATCGAGACGTCGAACGTGCCCCCGCCGAGGTCGTATACGAGGAAGTTCCCGTCGCCGAGGCGACGCTTCCACGTGTGATAGATCGCGGCGGCGGTCGGCTCCTGGAGGATCCCGATGACGTCGAGCCCGGCGAGCTCCCCCGCTCGTCGCGTCGCCTCGACCTGAGGCGCGTCGAAGTAGGCGGGGACCGTGATGACGGCGCGCGTGATCGGCGTCTCGAGCGTCGCGCCTCCCGACTTCAGCGGCCGCTGCGCGAGCGCCTCCGCCATGCGGGCCTTGAGCTCGGCGAGGATCTTGGAGCTGACCTCCTCGGGCGAGAGCGCGTGCGGGCCGACGTCGATCGTCGTGCGTTGCCCCATCTTGCGCTTGACCGACTCGATCGGCGCCGCCGCCGTGCCACGCTTGCTCCGCGCGGAATGACCGACGACGAAGGTGCCCGCCTTCTCGTCCCACGAGACCGCCGAAGGAACGGTCCGTCGACCGAACCGGTCGGCGAAGATGACGATGTCCCGCTCCGAAGGCGGCAGCCACGCGATCTCGGAGTTCGTCGTTCCGAGGTCGATTCCGACGGCGCGATCGAGAGAGGGCATGCCTTCGAGGTTAGGTCAGGGCAGCCCTCGAAGCACAGGGTCGTCCTCGAGCGCCGGGACCGCGTCGTCGTCCTTCACGGCGTCCACGCCGAGCGCCAGCAGCAGGCTCGGCCGCGCCGCAAGATCGCGGAGCGTGAGATCGAGCCTGACGGGCGAGTCCGGCCGAGGCATGCGCCGGCGCGGCAGCGAGGGCGGAGCGCCGAGGGCTGGCCGCGTCTCCGGGTGTGCGAAGAGCGCGGCCCGCAGCCGCCGTGCCGGATGGAGCGTGAGCTCCTCCCAGGCCGCGCGGATACGCTCACGCTCGGCGTCGTCCGTCGCATCCTCGGCCAGCTCCTTCAACTTCTGCGTGATGGCATCGATGCCTTCACGCGGATCGAGGTCGTAACGTTCGAACGGATTGTCCACGCGGCGTCAGGCGAGCTTGCGCTCGAGCGTCCAGAGGATCCAGTTCATCGTCGCGACGTTGCTCGCGACGCGCCAGCCCTCCTGGCCGAGCCGGTTGAGCGCAGCCGTGACCTCCGCGTTGCCGCCCTGGGCCGACTCCTCACGGCCGTCGGGATGGAAAATCGTGAAGGAAGGAGGGAACGCAGGCGCGCCAGCGTGCGCAGGCCTCGACCAGTAGAACTCGAGAAGGCAGTGTTCGAACCGGTCCATGTGAGAAGTGTCCTCGTTGTCCGATTGGGGGAAACGCGAGCCTAGCGGATCCGCCCGGTGCCGACGCCTGCGATCGGATCGCACGCTTGTCCGCGCGTCAGACGGCGATCCGCCCCTTCTTGACCCGTTCGAACATCCCCTTGGCTTCTGCGAGCTCGCTCGTTTGTGGATAGAGCGACTCGGCGCGTTCGAGCAGTCCCTGGACGCGTTCGAGCTCGTCCTTGCGCGCGAAGATGACCATCGCGCGCATCGCGTGGATCGCCTCGTCGCAGAGCGCCGACGCGAGCACGAGCCTCCCGTTTCGATGTGTCGGGCAGATCTTCACGGCGCGCTCGGCCAGCGCGAGCCTGCGCGGCACGTGGGGGTCGACCTCGGAGAGGAAGACGAACATCTGTGCGCACGCTGCGGCGTATGCGATCTGTGAGGGGTCGCGCTCGATTCGTGCAGCGAGGCTGTCGAACATCGGCCGGAAAGGATCGAGCAGGTAGCGGAGCGCCTCCCAGCTCCGGGCGCGATAGAGCTCCCATCCGATCTTGTCGATGCGATCGACCACGAAGTGCTCGACCGCTTCGTCGTGCGAGGTCCATGACCAGACCGGGATCGCGCGGAGCAGCAGCGTCCGCCCGGACGACGCGAGCTCTCCGCGCACGTTCGCCTCATCGAGCCCATCGCCGATCACGACGAGCGCCGCCTCGATCGCAGCGTTCCGGCGGCGCTCGGCCTCCGCTCGAACGCGACGCGCGACCGCCTCCGGCGCGCCGGCCATGCGCGCGGCGTCATCGGTCCTGGCGAGAGCGAGGAGCGCGGCGCGCCCCGCAGCTCCGAGGTCGCGAGCGGTCGCGTCGGCCCGACCGGCAATTTCGGCGACCACCTCGAGCGGCATCCGTTCCGGTGACGGACCGAGATCGACTCGACGTCCGGGCCGTGCCGCCTCGCCCAGGACGGCCTCCTCCAGGCGCGTCAGATACGACCGCTCGTCCGCGAGCGCGAGCCACGCCGCGAGCGAACGGCACCAGGCAGCGGCGGCCGCTTCCGACGCCTTTTGCTCGAGCGCCGAGGCCACCTTGGCGTGGAAGAGCGCCAGATGATGCAAGAGCTCCGGCGCGCATTCGGCGAGCACGAGGTCGTCGATGAAGCTCGCGAGGTGCGCGACATCCCCTTCGCGGAGGACCATCGAGACGACGGCCGCTCCGAGCGCATGCTTCCGGAGCTCCGCAACGAGCCCCGCCGCGCGCGGGTGGAGCTGTCCGGCAAGCAGCCGTTCGCCGGATTGCCGTTCGTCGTGGTCGTGCTCGCCGCGTCCGGAGCTCGCCCCCTGCCGTTCCGACGTTCGCGGCGTTCGCTCGGCGGTGCCGGGAGAAACGAGCGACACGAACAACGCTTCGAGGACCGACTCGTCCTCGAGCCGCTGGAGGAGGACCTCGTCTTCGACGCGCCATCCCGGCATGAAGCGCGAGTCTAGCAGCGCGGCCTGTCTCCGGCGTCCTGCTCGGGTGCTGGAACCGTGCTGGCGTTGCCAGGATCGGCGGCCCTACCTACTGTTGAAGGTAGTGCACGCGCCTTACCGCATTGCCGCAACGCGCCCCGGGAGCGACGGCCCCGACGAGGCGGACGCCTATGAAGCGCTGCTTCGTCGGCGGGCCTCGCGCGCGCGACGGTTCGCGACGGTCCTTTGCGGCGCGCTCGCCGTGCTCTCGCTCATGGCGCTCGCCGAGTCTCCGCCGTCCCGCACGCGCGTCCGCAGAGGCGCGCCAGAGCTCGCAGAGGCGCGCGCGGCCGCGAGGATCGCGGACGCCCGAGACGTCATCTCTGCGGCGCGCACGTTCGCCGAGCGCGAGCAAGCACGCTTCGCTTCGACGATGAACGCCGCCCTCGATGCGGAGATCGCTCTGGACGACTCCCAGCCGCCGTGCCGGCTCCCACTTCCGCCGGCGAATCACCTCACACATCGCAAAGACGCGTTTCCCTTGCTCGTCCTCTCGAACGGCGACCGCCACATGCCGAGCCCCTCCGTGGCCGGGCTCCTCACCGACGTCCGGCGAGCCGAGGCGTATTTTGCGGAGGGTCGGACCGTGGACGCCGTGCTGCAGGCCGATGCTCTATCGGCCCGGTTGGCGAGCCCGGAGGGCCCGCTCCGCTACGACGTCGTGCTCGTGACGACGACGATGAGGCATCCGGTACGGACGACGTCGACCAGCTTCGAGCCGGGCGAGCTCTCCGGCCGCGCCTACGTCTACGACTTCGCGGAACGTCGCGTGTCGTGCGCCGGCGAGATCCATGCGACGAGCTCGCAGACGATCGAGTACAGCTACGTCGCTGCCGCGAACGGCCCCGCGGCCATGGACGAGGGGCCTCGTCTCGCAGCGTCGCTCGACGAAGACCTCGACCTCCAGATCCAGCGCGCGGTCACGCGGGGGGGGCTGTTCCAGATCGCACCGTTCGACGGTCGGCGCTGAGCGCTCAGTTCTCGCCCAGGCACTCGAGCTTGTACTTGCGATGGCCCTGCTCATCGACCGTGTACGGCGGGTCGCAGTTCTTCCGCGGTGCAGGCGGTGTGCGCGGCGGCTGGACCTGGCCGGCCGTCTGCGTCGACGTCTGGACGGGCCGCGCCGTCGTGCTGCCTCCGTCGGGCCGTGACGCGCTCGTCGACGAAGGCGTTGGCGCCGACGGAACCTCGGGCGGAGCGCTCACGCCCTGCGAAGCTGAAGGCGGCGTCGGCGTCGTCACGTTCGGCGGGGCGCTCGCGGTGGGCGTCGCGTGAGCGGACGCAGATGCCGACGACGCGGTGCTGCGCGCGTAGAGCGACACGCCGGCCAGCACCGCGCCGACGAGAGCCAGCGCTCCGCAGAAGCTGAGGAGGGCCACCACGGGCGCGAGATCGCGAGGCCTCTGCGGCAACACCTGCGACGGCATCTCGGTGCCGAGCGGCGTTCCCGCGCTCGAAAGACCGGTGTCGGACGAGCCGAAGCTACCGCTCGGCAAACGGCTCGTGTCGCCCTGCAGCGCCGTGAAGTCGACGAGGTCGAGCTGGCCGCCGTCGAGGTACGGACCTGCAAGCGGCGGCACCGACTCTGCCGGCACGAGCGTGGCCGCCGCCTTCTCCATCGCCGACACCCGGTCGGCTCGCTCGCGGAGCGCCTCGGTCGCGAGTCGTTCGACCCACTCCCCCACCTCGCTCGGGCTCGCGAGCCCGATCTTGCGTTCGAGATCGAGCGCCATCTCGCGCGCCGTCTGGTACCGGTTCGCAGGGTCGACCTCGAGGCCCCGCATCACGATCGTATCGAGCTCGGACGGTAGGTCCGGACGCAGCGCCGTCGGCTTCTCGAAGTCGCCTTGTACGACGCGTGTGACGATCTCGATGTCCTTCGCGCCATCGTGCAGACGTCGGCCGGCGAGCGCTTCCCAGACGACGACCGCGGCAGCAAAGACGTCCGCGCGGCGATCCACCTTCCCGCGGATCTGCTCGGGCGCCATGTATGCGAGCTTCCCCTTGATCTGTCCCTCACGCGTCACCTGGACGCGACCGGCAGCCTTGGCGACGCCGAAGTCGAGCACTCGCGCGACGCCGTCCGCGCCGACGATCACGTTCTGTGGAGAGACATCGCGATGTACGACGTCGAGCTGCTCGCCATCCGCGCCTTTCGTCTCGTGCGCGGCATGCAGCCCGAGGAGCACGCCGTGCATGATCGCGGTGATGATCTTCGGCGGGGCCGGCTCCTTCGTCGCGCGGCACGTCCGAAGCAGCCTCGAGAAGGACTCGCCGTGGACGTACTCCATGACGAGGAAGAGCCCTTTGCTCGATTCGATGACGTCGACCATCGGCACGACGTTCGGATGGCGAATGCGCGCGACGATGCGCGCCTCGTCCATGAACATCGTCACGAACTCCGGATCACTCGTGAAGTGCGAGTGCAGTCGCTTGACCGCGACGGTGCGACCGAAGCCCTCCGCACCGAGGAGGCGCCCGAGATGGACCGTTGCCATTCCGCCCGACGCGAGCGCGTCGAACAGGGCATAGCGACCGATGATGAGCGGCTCCGTGTCCGCCTTGGCCGTGACGGTCTCTGACACGACCGTTCAAGCCTAACAGGTGCAAGCGTCTCGACACAAAGCACCGCGGCGCGGGTCGGGCCCACACCTTCCTACGGGTGGACCGACGCGCGCCGCGTGGTGGTCGGTCGAGCGACCGCTCGATGTCGGCTACGAGCCGTTCGCGATGTCGTTCAGATCCGCGGCGAACGCGTAGAGGAAGAGGAACAGGTACACGACGAGGCCGCGCGGCGGCTTCTGGATGCCGCGCATCTGCTTCGCCTTCGCCATCTCGCCCGGCACGAGCATCACGGCCCAGTACAGGTTGTAGATGGGCACGATGAACGGCCACCACGCGAAGGACGCGTTGCCCGTCACTGCCTTGAGCTCGTTCGTCATCTTGATGACCGACATGAGCGCAATGACGAAGGCGGCGAGACCGAACAGATTGCCGATGTAACCAAGCTCACCGATGCCCGACGCCACGACGAGGATCGTGGCGATGATGTTACCGCCCACGCTGAGGCCCGCGGGGATGAGCAGCGTCATGACCGGGTTTCGGACGGTCGGCTTCCCGGTGCCGGGCGCGCCGCCGTAGCCCATCTGGCCCATCTGCTGGCCCATCTGGTTGAACGCGCCCTGCATCGCGCCGCCGAACCCGCCGCCGGGCTGGCCGAACGCGGCTTGCTGGCCTTGCGGCTGACCGTACCCGCCAGGTTGCCCTTGCGGCTGACCGTAACCACCCGGCGCGCCCTGCTGCGGGGGCTGACCGTAGCCGCCCTGCTGCGGCTGACCGTAACCGCTCTGCTGCTGCGGCTGACCGTAACCGCCCTGCTGCGGCTGGGCCGGTTGACCGTAACCACCCTGCTGCGGCTGACCGTAACCAGGCGGAGCGCCGGGCTGACCGTAACCGCCGCCCTGCTGCGGCTGGCCATAGCCACCTTGCTGGGGCTGACCAGGTTGACCGTAACCAGGCTGCTGCGGCTGACCGTAGCCGCCGTGCTGAGGTTGCTGGCCGGGATAGCCGCCGCCAGGAGGATAGCCGGGGGGGTAGTTGCCACCGGGGGGTTGGTTCATGGCGATCATCTTACGCTCGGAACGATTCCGCGTTCACGTTTTGTTCGTGACGTCGACGCGCCACCGGAACCACGCAAGAACGACGGAAAAAGCCGTTATTTCGGCATCCAGGCGAGCGCCCAGGACCGCGTGCCGATACGGGGGCTAGGCACCGACGCGCTCGATTTCAGCGGCGTTGAGGCTTCGCGGAGGGCGTCTTCGTCGGCCGAACGACGCTTGCTGCAGGATGCACGGAAGTAGATGCAGACTGCACGTGATTCGACGCAGGCACGGTCGGCGGCGCGGCCGCTGCGAGCGCGCTCTCCGCAGGCGGCGGCTCGCTCGGTGCCGTGACCTCCGCGCTCGCGCTGGACGACGCGGCCGCCGCGGCGGCAGGGGAACGGCTCGAACGAGCACGCGACACCCGGTAGACGACGAGGGCAACCGCGGCGACGCAGAGGACGGCAGCCGCCATCGCGAGGAGCGCTTCGCGGGCCTTCCGACGTCGGGTCTGCAGCGCCGCCCAGTCCTGAGCGACGTGATAGCGGCGACTGAGCTCGCTGGGATCGGGGACCGTCTGCATCTCGTGCCGAGCCGTGGCGACGACCATCGGGTCGACGCTCGGCGCGACCTGGGGCACGAACGGCGTCATCGTGGGGCCGTGCGGAACCGAGGGGCGCTGCAGGTATGGCGCCGTGTGATGTGGGGAAGATGCACGCATCGGCGAGATGGACGACATCGACGAGAGCGAGCCGACCTCGCGCTGGATGCTCGCGAGCCCGCTGAGCACGCCGATCGTCCCGAACGGCGCCAGCGCACGCGCGAACGTCGCTGCGGTCGGCCAGCGAGCTACTCGGTCCTTGGCGAGCGCACGCCCGAGGATCGCGACGAGCTCGGGCGGAACGTCGCGGCGAAGCGCATGGATCGGACAAGGATCCTCCGCGAGGACGCGGTCGAGGACCTGCTTGATGTTGTCGCCCGCGAACGCCATCTGGCCGGTGATGACCTCGTACAAGATCGCGCCGAGCGCCCAGATGTCGGCCCGATGATCGACGTTCATCGGATCTCGGACCTGCTCCGGCGGCATGTACGCCGGCGTGCCGAGGCTCTTCGTCTCCTTCGTGAAGCGCATCTTGCCCACGCCGTCGGCCTTGGAGATCCCGAAGTCGAGGACCTTCACGCGCCGTGAGCCGTCCGGCCTTCGGGCGAGGAACAGGTTCGCGGGCTTCAGATCGCGATGGACGATCCCGAGCTGGTGCGCGGCCGCGATGGCGTCGAGCGCTTGGAGAACGTAGTCGACTGCCTCCGGCAGAACGAGCTGCCCGCGGGTGATGATCTCCTCCTCGAGGTCGTTGCCCTCGAGGTGCTCCATGATCATGTAGGGCACGCCGGACGGAAGCATCCCGACGTCCGATACGCGGCAGACGTGATCGGACTCGATCCGTGCAGCGGCGCGAGCCTCGCCGAGGAAGCGCGCGATCGACTCCTCCCGTGATCCGAAGCGGTGCTCGACGAGGAACTTGATCGCGACGATCTGGTCGAGCGTGACGTGCCGAGCCGCCACTACGAGCCCCATCGCGCCGACGCCGATCACGCGCTCGACGCGATACTTGTCGACGACGTCACCGATCGCGACCGGCGGAGGCAGATGGGGCGAAACGGCCTGGGCCACTCACGAACAACATAGCGGAGCGCCTCTCGAGCGGAAGATCGCTGCGGGCCGTGCCGCCCGAAATTCGCTCGCGATGACGCGCACCTGGATCGTCGACAGACCGGTACCGACGGACAGTGGCGCCGAGTGGGTGCCTTGCCACCGTGAACGGCCCGAGCATCCTGGGCTGCGCAGCGTCCTCGGCTGCGCAGCGTCCTGGGCTGCGCAGCGTCCTGGGCATCGCAGCGTCCTCGGCTGCGATGCGTCCCAGAATTGAGCAGCGGACTGCTCAACACCCGTGCCCAATGTCCGGGCTAGTCCGCTCTCTACGGTTGGGCTCGAACGGCGGAACTGGTCACTTCACCAGCCGCACTGCTCGCCCTTGTTCTGGTCCTTCAGCCACGCGCGGAGCGGCTCGAAGTACTCGACGAGCGCGGAGGCGTCGGCCTTCGTCTCGCCCGAGAGGACGGCGAGCGCCTCCGGCCATGGCTTGCTCTGACCGAGCTGCAGCATCGCGCGGAGCTTCGCGCCCGCTTCCTTGTTGCCGTAGATGCTGCACGTGTCGAGCGAGCCCTTGTGGCCCGCCGCCTTGCAGAGCGCGCGGTGGAACTGGAACTGGTAGATGCGCGCGAGGAAGTAGCGGACGTACGGCGTCGACGCGGGCACGTGGTACTTCGCGCCCGGATCGAAGTCCGCCTCGCTGCGCTGCACCGGCGGCGCGACGCCCTGGTACTTCGTGCGGAGCGCCCACCACGACTCGTTGTACTTCGCCTTCGGCGTCTTGCCGGAGAACACGTCCCAGCGCCACTTGTCGATCATGAGGCCGAACGGGAGGAAGGCGACCTTGTCGAGCGCCATCTTCATCTGGAAGTTGACGCGCCCCTTGTCGCCCTTCGGCACGGCGTCGAGCAGCCCGAGGCCCTTGAGGTAATCCGGCGTGACGGAGAGCGCGAGGGTGTCGCCGATGCCCTCGTGGAAGCCGTCGTTGGCGCCCTGCTGAAAGAGCACCGGCAGCTTGTAGTAGTAGTGGAAGTAGTAGTCGTGCCCGAGCTCGTGGTGGATCGTGATGAGATCGTCCTCCGTCGGCTCGATGCACATCTTGATGCGGAGGTCGTCGTTCCACGACACGTCCCACGCGCTCGCGTGGCAGACGACCTCGCGATCCTTCGGACGCGTGAAGAGCGAACGCTCCCAGAACGACTTCGGCAGCGGATCGAGGCCGAGTGACGTGAAGAACGACTCGCCGAGCCGCACCATCTTCTGCGGGTCGTACTTCTTGGCGACGAGCTTCTTGTCGACGTCGAGCGAGCCCTGACCGGGGTACGGCTCGAGCAGGTCGTAGACCGCGTCCCACTGCTGCGCCCACATGTTGCCGAGGAGGTGCGCCGGGATGGCCGCCTTCTCCGGCACCTTGTCCTTGCCGTACTTCGTGCGGAGCTTCTTGCGCGCGTAGCAGTGCAGATCGTCGTAGAGCGGCTTCACGTCCTGCCAGAGACGCTCGATGTCCGCCTCGAACTCCTGCGGGCTCATGTCGTAACCGGAGCGCCAGAGCGCGCCCATGTCCGCGAAGCCGATCTCTTTCGCGCCCTTGTTCCCGAGCTCGGCGTAGCGCGTGTACTTGTCCTTCATCACGGGCGCGATGGCGTGCCAGCCCTTCCACGCCTCGACGAGCTCGTCGTAGTTCCGGCTCTTCTTCAGCACGCGCGACAGGTCGTCCAGCTTGAGGCACTTCTTGTCCGCGCCGGCCTGCCTGTTGTCGCCGCCGGCCGCCTTGGCCTTCGCGAGCGCCGAGCCGGCGGGCGGGCAGTATTCACCCTTGCCGTACGTCGCCGTCATGTTGCTCTGGAGCTCGGCGAGCTCACGGCGCTCGTCCGCGTTCGACGGCGCCGGGACGATCTGCGCGAGCTTGAGCAGGAGAAGCTGGCGCGCGACGACGGGATCGATCCCCTTCACGCCGTCGAAGCGGCGCGCTTTCTGGATCGCGTCGGTGATGTACGCGGCGGTCGCCTCTTCGCCCGAAGCCGCGAGCGCCTCGGTATCGTCGGTGATGAAGTTCTGGTTCACCCAACCTGCGCGATCGCGGGCCGTCCAGAGGCGCCGGAGGTCCTTGTCGACCTGCTCGATGAACTTCTTCGCCTCCTCTGGCGTCGCCGTCCCCGCGACCTGCGGAGCGGTCGTCGGCGGCGCGGCCATGTGATTCGGGTCCTCGCACTTCGGGCAGGGCGCCGCCGGCGGAGGCGTCTCGCCACCACATGCTGCAGCGAGGGCGATCGAGAGAACGGGCGCGAAAGAGAGCAGGAGGCGATGGCGCATGACGGCCCGCGCTTCTACCGCGACGAGGGACCGAAACCAACACTCGGTGCGCGTCGTTTGCCGCTCCTGAGCTCCGTCGCTTGCGCGGATTGCCGATGAGGAGGATGAGGAGGCGGCCCCGCTCGCGAGGGTCGATTGTCAGCTTGTCACCCTGCCGCGACCGAGCGCGCTCGAGACCGCCAACTTGGCGGGAGCCCGCGTGGCTCGTTCGCCGCTCGGTCCCGAAAGCCCTTGAAAACTCGAAGCCGGAACGCCGGCACACCCATCGCAACACGGAGGACCGCCATGGTGTTCCGCAGGCTGGTCTCGCTCGTCGTCCCGGCATCGGTCGCGTTCATCGCTTTCCTCCAGGTCCGCGCCATCGGAACGCTCGTCGACACGACCGTCGCGCCCGCGTCGATCGCGCCCTTCGCCGAGGCACGCGAAGCGGCAAGCGCACGCTCCGAACGACGCGCGCGGTCGACGGCGATCGCCGCCAACGACACGGAGAGCGCCGGCCCCGCGGATCCAAGGTCGGCGCCGCTCTGCGAAGGCGTGCAGGCGGTCGCGTCCACGCGCGCACCGGACGACGACGGGTCGCTCGCGACGCTCGCGCTTCGAAGGCCCGGCGGTGACGTGACGGACCTGCGCGTCGTCCACGTCGCTGCGGACCGGATCTGGCTCGAGCGAAACGGCGTGCTCTGCCAGGCGCCCGTCCTGTCGAGGGCGGAAGCGCCGCCGGCGAAGAGCGCGATCAAGACGGCGGGCTTCGCGCTCGCGGTCGATCGACGGATGCTGGCGAGCCTCGGCGGAAGTCGGACGGCGCGCGATCACTTCGTCCGTTAGCGTCGCTCCGCGTCGCGACGGCTCACGGCCGATCGGCGAGATAGGCCTCGACCGCGTCCGTGAGGCGCTCGATCCCAGCTACGACGCGAGCGGGCTCCACGCTCGTGAAGCAGAGCCGCGCGAACGAGCTCGCGTAGTCGCTGCCGAAGGCATCGCCGGGGGCGAGCAGGACGCCGCGGTCGACGGCGCGCTCGAGGATGGCATAGAGCGGTCGCTCTCCGCCGCGCTGCGCGATCGCCGGCGCGAAGTCGAGGAAGAGGTACGTCGCGCCTTCCGCGACGTGAAACGCGATGGGTGCACCTGCGAGCGCGGCAACCGACGCGTCGCGAGCGGCGCGGTACACGTCGCGCGCCGCGCGCGGGAATGGCTCGTCGGCGAGCGCCTCGACGCCGGCGCGCTGCATGGCGACCGACACGTTGAACGCGGTGTGTGTGGAGATCCGGCGCGCAGCGGCGACGACACTTGCCGGCGCGGTGACGAACCCGACGCGCAGCCCCGCCAGCGCGTGGCTCTTCGACAGCGAGTGCAGCGCGATCGTGCGCTCACGCATCCCGGGCAGCGTCACGATCGACGGCGCGGCAGCATCGCTTGCGTAGACGGTGTCCGCGTAGACCTCGTCGGCGAAGACCCAGAGGTCGTGCTCGCGCGCGAAAGCGGCGATGCGTTCGAGCTGCGCCGGCGTGAGGACCTTCCCGTCCGGGTTGTTCGGGGAGATGAAGTAGACCGCCTTGGTCCGCGGACCGACGGCGCGGCCGAGCAGCGTGACGGGATCGAGCGACGGATCTTCGTAGAGCCGCTGGGTGAGCGGGGCCTCGACGGGAACAGCGCCGCACGCCGTGAAGATCCCGGGGGCGAGCGGCCAGTACGGCGACGCGAGGACGACCTCGTCTCCGGGATCGAGCACGACGCGCGCCGCGCAGAACAAGGCATGCGTGCCGCCGTTGCCGACGAGCACCTCGGCTCCCGGGTCCACGTCGATGCCGCGGCGAGCGAGCACGCGCGCGATCGCTTCGCGGAGCGGCGCGAGCCCGACCGTCGGCCCGTAGCGATGAAGCGTCGCGTCGTCCGGATCGAGCGCGCCGAGCGCGCGCCGCGCTCGCTCCGGTGGGGGCAGATGCGTGTCGCCGATGTGGAGCGGGATGAGCTGCTCACCGCGCGCGGCGAGTCGTTCGATGCGCTCCTCGAGCCCCGCAAAGACGGGCGGACGGATGCGGCGGGCGGCGTCAGAAAGCGCTCGGCTCGTCATGTCCGCCTCCGCAATCCCCCTTCCCTCGGGCTTCCTCTCGTGTCCTTCGCTCGCTCGACGCGAGGCAGGCGGCTACGCCTCGTAGTCCGCCTGACTCGCTGGGCCTCGCTGGGCCTCGCTCGGCTTCGCTGGCCTGCCTGTCTCAGAAGCCGAACTGGCCGCCGACCTCGGGGCCGACGCTCGGCGCGAAGGCGTTGAGGAAGGCGAGGTTCGCGCGGAGACCGAACATGAACGCGAAGCGCGGAGTGACCGCATAACGCCCGCCGCCACCGACCGTGAGGAACGCCGGGCCCGCGATGTGCCACGCGTCGACCTCTTTCCTGCGGAACGGAGGCGTCGACTCGGGCGCACGCTCGACGACCTGCACCGGGATCTTCGTCTCGAACTGGCCGATGCCGAGGCCGCCCATGAGGTACGGGGCGAAGCCTTTCTTGTTCAGCGGGTCCTTGCCGAAGAGGTAGGTCGCGCGGACCTCGAGATGGATCGGGACCGCGAAGCGCTTGCCGTCGACCTCTGCTTCGCTGCCCGTGTAGCTGTTGAGCACGAGGCCGAGGCGCGCGCCGAGGAGCACGTTCGGCTGGACGGCGTAGTCGAGGGTCAACATCAGGCGGATGTTGCCGAGCGCGCCGCCGCCCGAGACCTTGTCCGACCCCTGCTGATCCGAGGGAACGATCGAGTCGTTCTCGGCGGCCGCGCTCGGGTTGCTGTCCGACGGACGGAGCGGATAGTCGCTGCCGTCCTGACGCGTGCAGTAGTAGTTCGAGTCGTTCATCGGCGTGGCGTCCCCCTTGAGGAGGCAGACGTCATTCGCGCTGGGAACGAACGTGTAGTCGAAGGCGCCGGAGATGCCGACCCACAGCTTCGGGCCCTTCTTGGCACCCTCGTACTCGGCGCACTTGTTGTCCGACGTGCACCGCTGGCTCTTGCACTCGCTGTCTTCCTCGCAGAACTCGCCGCCGTCCTTGCCGGCCGGCTCCTCGACCTTGGTCGACGCGCCGGGCTGCGGCTTCTTGCAGCCGGGGAAGTTGGGCGGGCAGTCGCCGGTGTCCTGGCACTGCGTCGGCGGGGCGGCGTTCGGGAGGTGCGGCGGCTCGGCGACCGGCTCGGTCTTGACCGGCACCTTGTACGGGTTCTGGCGATCACCACCGGTCGCGACCGGGTCGTTGTTCGCGTCGAAGCCCTGGATGTAATACTGCGTCGTGCCCTGCTGGACGTCGGCGCAGGGAAGCAGGCCTCCCCAGCCCTTCTCGCCCATCTTCTTGAGCTCGGCGGGCTTCCACTCCGACATGCCGAAGCCCTTGTAGCGGGCGAGGACCCTGACGAGCTGCTCCTCGCCGTCGTATTCGACGTAGACGGGGATGGCGGTGCGGACCTGCTGCTCGGGGACGGGCGTGTGATTGAAGTCGCCCTGCGGCTGGCCGGTCGGAGCCGCCGGAGCGGCCGCGCCGCCACCGTTCGCCGGAGGGGTCGCCGGGCCGCCACCACCACCCGCGGCGCGCTTCTTCGCGTCCGCGAAGGCCGCCTCGAGGTCCTTCGTCTTGATGTCGGGATCGAGCGAGACCGTAGGGTCGAGCTTGATGGCCTCGACGAAGTTCGCGATGCCCTTCTCCTTGTCGAGACCGCCGCCGATCTGGACGACGCCGAGGTCACGCTTCAGGCGAGACCGGAGCGACGCGGAGCAGTTGGCCGTGCCGCACTGGGCAATCGCCTTCTCGAGCTTGTCCTGCGCCTTCGCGAAGTCCGTGGCGAGGTAGTCCTCTTCCATGGCCTTCTTCTGAAGTGCCTTGGCGGGGCCCTCCGCCTTGCCCTGCGCGTGTGCCGCCGGAGTCGTCGAGAAGACGGCGAGACCGACGGCGAGCGAGAGGGCGGCGAAGTAGGAACGGAGCGTCGACGCTTTGAAGGAGCTCACGAGTCCGGTCCATTACACCGGATTCGAATCTTTGGGGGTTACAAAGCGTGAGGTGTCTTGACGTGGCGGAAGAAAGAGGGTCCCGCCTGACGCGTGGCGCTACGCGTCGCGTTGGCCGGCGCGCTCGTTAGCACCCGAAAGCCTCCGGTCCGCCTCGCCCGTCGCGACGGGCTACGGACTCTGGCTCTCGGTCCGAATGAACTGGACGCGGCGGTTCAGGGCGCGGTTTGCCTCCGTCGTGTTCGGCAGGAGGGGCTGCGCCATCCCGTAGCCCTTGGAGACGAGCCGCGACTCCGCGATCCCCTTCTTCACGAGGTAGGCCTTCACGGAGTCCGCGCGCTGCTGCGAGAGCTTCTGGTTGTAGCTCGCGTTGCCGACGTTGTCGGTGTGACCCTGGACCTCGATCGTGATCTTCGGATTCGCGGAGAGGACGTCGTAGACCGCGTCGAGCGTCGGGAAGCTCACGGCCTTGATCGTCGCCTTGTTGAAATCGAACTGGATCTGCTGCGTGATCCGGATTTCCCGCGCGGTGACGACGACGAGGCTCGGACACCCCGGACGTGCGGCCGTCGGCTGCCCCGGTGTGTTGGGGCACTGGTCGTCGACGTCCTTCACGGTGTCGTTGTCGTTGTCCTCGTCCGGACAGCCGTCGTCGTCCTGGAAGCCGTCGGGATCCTCCGGCTCCATCGGACACTTGTCCTTTTCGTCCGCGATGCCGTCGCCGTCGTTGTCCGGGTCGGGGCAGCCGTCGTCGTCGAGATACCCGTCCTTGTCCTCCGGCTCGAGGGGGCAGGCGTCGCGCGAATCGGGGATGCCGTCCTTGTCGGTGTCCGGATCGTCCGGGCAGCCGTCGATGTCCTCGTAGCCGTTGTACGTCTCGCGCTGGTCCGGGCACGAGTCGAACGTGTCGAGGATGCCGTCGCCGTCGCGATCCCCTTCGCGGGCGAGCGACGGCGCTTCGGCGCACCTGTCGGCGGGGCTGTTGGCGAGCGCGGCCTGGGCGTTCGGCTCGGCGATCTCGAGATGACTCTGCGCGTCGGACAGCTTTCCCTGATCGAGCCGCACCTGGGCGAAGAGGATGTGCGACTTCGCGACCGCGAGCTCGCGCGGCGCGCAGCGCATCGCGCCGTTCGCCTCCGCTTTCTTCACGATCGCGTTGAGGCCGTCGATGCGCCCACGCGTGACCGGAGCGGCCGCGCACGATGCCCCCACCACCAGCGCGACGAGCGCGCACGCAAGGACGCGAGCTCGCGGCGCCGCGGCTCGCGCCGGGAGCCGGTTCACTTCTGCCCCTCGCCTCGCTTCGAGGCCTCGATGAGGTCGATGGCCTTCTGCGCATAGGTCTCGGCCGTCTCCGCGTACGTCGCGGCGTCGCCGTAGCTCGCCTCGGCGGCGTGGACCTGCGCTTCGCGGAGGTGTTCCTTCGCGTAGTAGTACTCGTACGGGGCGGCCGACTCGGCGCCCATCTGACGCGCCTGCTCGAGGCGAGCCTGTGCCGCGTTGACGGACACGGCGTAATAGACGCCGCCGCAGCCCATCTGCAAAGACCCCACGCAGACCATCGCCGCCAGCAGAGAGCCCCGCATTCGACGCTACGAGACGTAACAGCGGCTCATGCGTGGAGACAAGGGGAAACCAAGCGTCCGCTGCGCGGCAGCCGCTTCCTCCCGAGCAGCCGCCGCGGCGCGCCGCTCCGTCTCGTGAAGGAGCGAGCTCATTTTCGCGGCAGCGTCACCGCGGCCGGAACCACCCCTCGACCACCGCGAGGAGCTTCGCCGTCGACGAGTACTTCGCTTCGATCTCGCGGACGGTGCCTTCGTCCACCGAGTCGGTGCGTCCGACCATGTCGAAGAGGTCGAGGCGCGTCGCGAGGAAGAGACGCTGCGCGTCGACGGCGCTCACGATCCGTTCGGACTCCTCCCGCACGGTCGGCGTCGACTGGGCTGCACGAGCTCGGATCGCCTTTGCACGCGAATCGAGCTCTCGAAGGCCTTCACGGACCGCCGTCAATCGAGGCGGCTCCGCACTCGCCACGTTCGTCAGCCCGAGCGTTGCCCCCAGCGTCGCGATGACCAGCCATTTGGTGATGCGCATGTCAGCTCCGAGTTCGAAATCCGGAGCGGATCGATGCATCGCATGTGCCCCTTCAGCGGAGCCCACGGCGCTCGACGAAGTCCGCGATCTCGGCGGGCAACGGACGTCGCCAAACGTGCCCGAACGCCGCGCGCGTCCAAGAACGCTGCACTCGCTCGGAGCTTCGTTGGATGCTCCAGCTCCCGTCCGTCGTCCGGATGGGCTGCTGCGGTCGCGACCGCGTTCGCTCTCAGAGACGGCGGAAGACGCCGACCACGACGCCGAGGAGCATCGTCGGCTTGAAGTCGACGGCCCGGACGAGGATCGGCGCCATCGCCTTGTTCGCCGGCTGGAAGCGAACGTAGTCCTTCTCGGGGTAGTAGTACTTGACCGTCGCCTCGTCGCCGATGAGCGCGACGACGATGTCGCCGCGGTTCGCCGTGAGCTGCTTGCGGACGAAGATGTAGTCGCCGTTCAGGATGCCGGCCTCGATCATCGAGTCACCGTGCACGCGGAGACCGAACACCTCGCGGCCGCCCTTGAGCAGGCCACGGTCGACCCGCACCGTGTCGATGACGTGTTCTTCGGCGAACAGCGGGAGGCCTGCGGCGACGCGGCCGAGGACCTGGACGTCGATCACGTCCTCGTCGTCACCGAGCGGAGGCAGGCTGCTCGCAGCAGCGCTGCCGTTCGACGCTTCGGCAGGGTCCGCATTACTGTTCGCGTGTGCGGTGGGGCGAAGCGCGCGCGACTTCATGTCCTCGCGCGTGAGGTAGCCCTTTCGTTCGAGCGCACGCAGGTGATCGTTGACGCCGTTCGTCGAACGGATCCCCATCCGCGCGCCGATCTCCCGCAACGTCGGCGGGTAACCGCGATCGGCAATCGACTGGCGGATGAAGTCGAGCACCATCTGTTGACGTTGGGTGAGTCCTTGCACGTTGTTCAGCGTACTGAACACGCGTATCCAGGTCAAGGAAGCGGCTACGATCCGCTTTTGTGACCGCATTTCAGGCCTTTAGGCGCGCGCTCTCCACGGGTTTTCAACATGGGGAAGAGGCAGGCTCCAGGCTCCAGGCTCCGGGCTCCGGGCTCGAGGGGGATCGCGGCTCCGTCGATGCGCTTCAGCCTCGGGGCGCTAGGTCGAGCGCCGCGGGAGCGAGGGGCCAGGTCGAGCACGCGCGGTCGAGAGGACTACTTCCAGAGCTTGGTCAGGACCTTCCCCTCGAAGGGATCGCCGTGACAAGTGTCGCAGCCGTGGTCCTTCTTGTCGGCGCGCTTCATCTTGTCGACGTAGTTGTCCTGCATCCACGCGCCGAGCGCGCCGAGGTCGCGGCGATCGAGCAGCTCGGCCCGACCGCCGTGGCAGCTGTCGCAATAGAGGGCACCGCCGCCTTCTAGCGCGAGGGAGCGGGTGAAGTCGTTCCACATGTGCGTGGCGATCTTCTTCTTCTCCGTCGGAGCCTTGAAGTCCTTCTCGTGGCAGTGGCTGCACTGAACGCCGAGCGCCTTCGTGAAGGTGTTCATCACGCCGCGGAGCGCGGTCGCGTCGAGCTTGTTCAGCGGAGGAAGCGCCGCAGGATCGAGGCCGATGTCACGGAGCTTCGCCTCCATCGCCGACGGCGCGATCGACTTCATGGGGCCGTGGAACGACGGCGGCGGCTCGGGCGTCGTCGCGGTCGTGCCGGGAGGCGTCGGGGTCGACGGACCCGCGGAGCTGGCCGGCCCCGGCGGAGCGTTCGAGGTCCCATCGGTCGCTGCGGTCGCTGCGGTGGGAGCGGTCGCGGGAGTGGACGGCGCCTGGGGGCTCGGGCGCGCTCCGCCGTCGGCCGGGCCACATGCAGCGATCGCCACGACGGCGATGGCTCCGCCGAGCAGCAACACCGCTTCGCGGCTCCGCGCACGCGGACGGTCCTGCGCGACGAGATGCGCGACGAGAGGAGAAGCAGCAACGAGGCGAAGCCTCGTCATGAAAGAAGACAGCAGCCCAGCGCGTCGAGTCATGGCGAAGGTTCGTTGCGTTGGAGATGAAGGTGTCGTCGTGTCCGGGGACGGTCAGAACCGTCCGCTCGTCGACAGGAACGTGAGCTTGTCGTTCGTCTCGCGGAGCCTCGCGGCGAGCATGCGCACGCAGCTCCAGAGGACCTCGTAGGCGAGATCCTTGTGCAAGAAGAGGAGATCGTCGAAGGCGTCCTTCGTGATGACGAGGAGGCGGCATCGCTCGTGCGCAAGCGCGCCTGCGGACCGCGGCGACTCGTCGAGGAGCGCCATCTCGCCGAAGACCTCGCCGGGCCCGAGGACCGCGAGGGCCTCCTCACCCATCCCGCCGACCTCGCGCGAGATGCGGACCTTGCCTTCGAGGATGATGTAGAGCTTGTCGCCGGGATCGCCGTACTGGAAGAGGCGCGTGCCGTAGGCATGCGTCTCCTCCCTCGTCACGTTGGCGATCATCGCGAGCGCCTCCGGCGTCAGGCCGTCGAAGAACGGGACCTTCGCGAGCTGCGCTTCGCGCTCGGCGCTCGGGGCGGAATCGCGCCCAGCACCCACGCTTGCAGCAACCTGCTCCTGAACGGCCGACGAGGCCGAGTCATTCGCCACGGTCGGAGCGTATCGCTCCGAGGACCGGCACGTCTACACTTCGCTCGGTCGCGGCTGCTCAGCCGTGGCTTCCGCGTCCCCGTGCGGAAGCCACGCAGTGCGCCGTCCGCTTCAGTGAGCGGAGTTCGCGGCGAGCCAGCGCTCGGCCTCGAGCGCCGCCATGCAGCCCGAGCCCGCCGCAGTGACCGCCTGGCGATAGACGAAGTCCTGGACGTCGCCCGCGGCGAAGACGCCCGAAACCGACGTCTGCGTCGTGCCGGGCTTCGTCTTGATGTAGCCGTTGTCGTGGAGCTCGAGGAACTCCTTGAAGAGATCGCTGTTCGGCGTGTGACCGATCGCGACGAAGAAGCCCGTCACGTCGACGACCATCTTCTCGTTCGACTTGTTGTTGCGCACGCGGACGCCCGTGACCTCGCCCTTCGACACGTCGAGGATCTCGTCGACCTCGGTGTTGTAGAGGATCTCGATCTTCGGGTTCTTGAAGACGCGCTCCTGCATCGCCTTGCTGGCGCGGAACTCGTCGCGGCGGTGGACGAGCGTGACCTTCGAGCAGAGGCCCGACAGGTACATCGCCTCTTCCATCGCGGTGTCGCCGCCGCCGATGACCATGACGGGCTGCTTGCGGAAGAACGCGCCGTCACACACGGCGCAGGCGCTGACGCCCTTGCCCTGGAGCGCGGTCTCGCTCGGGATCCCGAGCCACTTCGCCTGCGCGCCGGTCGCGATGATGATCGTCTCGGCCTTGTACTCCTTGTCGTCGTCCCCCGCCCAGACGGTGAACGGCCGCTTCGAGAAGTCGACCTTGTTCACGTCCTCCGTCCGGATCTCGACGCCCTGGTGAACGCCCTGATCGCGGAAGTGCTTCATCAACGTCGGGCCCGCGATCTTCTCGGGGAAGCCGGGGTAGTTCTCGACGTCGTTCGTGATCATCAGCTGCCCGCCGGGGATGCCGCCGCGCGCGAGCCCTTCGAACATGAGGGGCTTCAAATTCGCTCGAGCGGCGTAGATGCCGGCGGTGTGGCCCGCAGGACCGGAGCCGATGATGATGACCTTACGGGGCGCTTCACTCATGGGCTGCGAGCATAGCACCGGAGGGAGGCCTGCGGATCAGGCTCCAGGCTCCAGGCTCCAGGCTCCAGGCTCCGGAGGCTGAGGCCTCAGGCTTCAGGCTTCGGGCTTCAGGCGAGAGAAGAAAAGGCCACGACCGACGGACGCCGGCGAACAGATGACGGCACGATCCGTTCGCGTGTTCGACAACGCGCAGCGCGTATCCGACAACGCGCGAGGGTGACCACCACCGACGCGCCATGGCTCGTCGGGCACGCCCTTCTCGCGTCTGGCTGAGGCCTGAAGCCTGAAGCCTGAAGCCTGAAGCCTAAAAACGATACGCCACGCCGACGTTGATCACGTTGAGCGCATTCGTGATCGTCCCGAGATTCACGGGCCAGCTCGTACGGTAGCGCTGTGTCCCGTCGCTGCAGCGGTTCGGGCCGGTGGCCGAAGCGTCGCCCGGGCAAGGAGTGCCGGCGAGGGCTCCGATGCCGCTCGCGTTCCGATCGGTTCGCGACTGATCGGCGAAGAACGTGTGCCCGTAGCCGGCCATGATCTCGATGGCGTCCGTCCGTGACGGGTCCTGGCTCAACCGTATGCGGTACGTGCCGCCGAGCGCGAAGCCGATCCGTTGCGAGGCCGCGAAGTCGATGTGCTGGAACTGATCCCTTCCGGCGGCGGTCTCGATGTAGGCGCCGGCCCGGAGAGCGAACGTGTCGGGCACGAGGTTGTAGTCGCCACCGACGCGAATGCCGAACACGTCGCGGTACTGACGCGGCTGATCGGCGTTCGGCGGGATCTGCGAGTTGATGCCGGCGACCGGAAGGCGTCCCGCCCCGGTCGGGTCGCTCGGGAACCGGACCTCGAGCGCGTCGATGGCGGAGTTGTTCGCCCACGTGAGATCGACCTCGAAGTCGAAGAGGTCGTTCGCGAGGGGGTCTCGACGGAACGTCTTTCCGGAGGACGGCTGCATCTGCGCCTCCTCGATCGAGACGCGTGGCCGGTGATAGCGAAAGCCGACCTTCGCCTCCATCGGGAGGGCGAGCTTCACCTTCGCGTTGTCGCCGCTCCCGCATTTGCCTTCGTCCTGCGGCCGGCCCGTGCCGCAGTCGCTGAAGATGGTGTCGCCGTACCCGACACGACTGTCGTCGCCACGAGAGGCGTTTGCGGCGGTGTAGTAGCTGGTCGCGGTGCCGACGTCGCCGACCGCGCGGATCGTGTCGGTCCACTGGTACCAGCCCGCGACGTCGATGTTCGGCGTGACGCTCCAGAGGCCGCCGGCGCTGATCCGTGGGATGAAGTAGTCGCGGACCTGGAGGTTCGCGCGGACGTCGTTGTCCGGCGTGAGCCCGCTGTTGTTGAGCGCGACCGTCGCGGCGGCCTGCTTGATCTTCGCGAAGCCCCAGCCGAAGCTGAGGCCGAGGCGCAGGTTCGGGATCACCTCGAAGCCGGCGCCGATGGTCGGGAACGCGATGATGCTGTCCTGACGCGTGAGCAGGTAGCGCTGGGGAGCCGCGCGCCGCGTGCCCGTGCCGTCCTCGACGAACTCCGGCCAGTCCTTCACGCCCGCGGACGAAGGACCGATGAACACAGCGCCGATGCCGAGCCGGTCGGTCACGCGCAACGTCGCGCCGATCTGCGGGTTGAGTGCCGGCGCGATGTCGCTGCAGACGCGGGGGAAGCGGCCCGTGGCGGGATCGGCGAGGAGATCGACGCTCGTGTCCGAGGCCGCCTTCACGCGCGTGAAGCAGGTGTGGTGGAAGTTGATGTTGCTCTGGATCGTCACCCGCGACGGCTGACCGGCGAGACCTGCCGGGTTGAACACCGTCGCGAGCGGATCGCTCGCGCGGGCGACCCAGGCGCCGCCTCGCGCCATCTGCTCGGAGCCGTTGTCCGGGACCTCGATCACGTTGGAGGCCGCGGCCTCACGAGGGGAGCAGAAGGCCGCCGCGACGACGATCGCGGCGACAGAGATTGACGCATGGCGAGTCCGGCGAAGCACCGGGTCACGCTAAACCGAGCAGCGACCGCCGTACAATTCAAAGCTGGGCTTGATCCTCGGGCCCGCCTCCGCGTCGAGCGTCGAGCATGGCCTGGGCGCGCGTTTCGGAGCCTGCGCCGCGGTGCTTCGCCGTGCTGGGGATGGGCGCCGGCCTCCCCGCGCGGGCCTCGTCTTCTCGCCGTCTCGCCGTCTCGCCGTCCAGCCCTCCTCCGCGCTCAGACCTCGAGCCGCGGGATGAAGCTGGGGCTCGAGAGCCCTTCCAGCGGCCGCTGGGCCTCCGGCACACGCTGCTTCTTGTAGCGACCGGCGTACGGACCGCCGCGCGAGCGGATCGCCCGTCCGACGCCGCGCGCCGCGCGGTAGTCGGTGAAGAGCGATGCGAGAATGGTCCCGATCCCCGCTGCGATCTGGATGGTCGCGGCGATGCGGTCTTTCTTGGCGTAGCCGAGCAAGAACGGTGCGGCCGCCGCACCGGCGCCCGATGCGTGGTCGAGCACCTCGTGGACCTCGATCGGGATCACCTTCGCCGCCGACAGCCGATAGTCGGTGAGGAGCGAGACGCCGCCCACGTTGCTGCCGAGTAGGAGGCCCACCGCGCGGGCTCGCCTCGTCTTCGCGAGCCGCGCGCTCACGAGGTAGGCGGCGGAGACGAGGTAGTCCATCACGGAGTGCACGTCCTGCGGGATGAGCCGTTTCAGCGGGAGGACGCCGAGAAGGGGCTTCGAAGGGATCGGCGAGCGCGGCCGGAGCTCTGCGAAGATCACGCGCTCGACGGACGCGAGGAGCTGCCCGAGCCGCGGACGCAAGGCCGCCGGGATCTCCTCGAGACGGTCACGAAGCACCTGCACACCTCGCTCGAGGCCCTCGATCAGCGTCGGGCTCGGCGAGACGCTCTTGTCGTGCGAGCGCCCCACGTCGCGTTCGAGGTCCCCGAGCGCCGTCCGGAGCGCGGCGAGCTGCCCGGCCAGGGAGTCGTTGCCGATCGCATGTTCGTGCCGCCCGAGCTCGTCCGAGAGCGAGAGGGCATTACGAAGCTCGAGGTGAAGCGTGAACGCATCCATTCCCTGCCGCGATGCAACACGGGTACCGGCGGGATGAACTGCGAAATCGCGAACGGCGCGGGTGGCCCTACTGAGGCGAGAACGCCCCTCGGGGCCCCGCGCCGCGCCCGCGCACCCGGCTAGGTCGTCGGGTGGCGCAGTGGGTGGGAGCGAGCTACTCGCGGACGGGGGTGGCCTTGAGCGACGCGCGGCCTTCCTTCACGTAGACCGAGAACTTCACGCGCTTGCAGCCATGCCGCTGCATGAGGGCATCGCGGTTCTTCTTGAGCGTCTGCTGGAACTTCTCGAACGTCAGCCCGTCGGTCGGCTCGCCGCACTCACGCTTGGTCCGGATGAACTCCTCGTAGACCTGCGGCCATTCCGCGGCCGGATCGAGCGCGGGGTTCGCGCCGCTCGCCGCGCTGATCAGATCGGCAGAAGGCTGAGCGACCATCGTCTGCTCGTCCTCGTCTTTGCCGAGCTTCTTGTTGGCGCCCGTCGCGCTGCTCGGGAACGGCGGCGGGGGGCCGAGCTTCGCGGCGGGAACAGGCGGAGCCGCCATCGGCGGCGGCGGCGCGCCAGGATACCCGCCGGTGGGCGGAGGAGCCCCGGGCATCGCCATCGTTCGATCCGACTGCGCGAAGCCAGGCTGCGACGGGGTCGCGTTCACGGGCGGCGGCAGCCCGGGACGGGAGCCTGGAGGTGGCGGCTGGCCTGGGCCGCCGGGGAACCGCGCGTTTGCACCGGTCGCGTTCGGAGCCGACGGCGCCGGGCCCGCGAAGCTGCCGGGAGCCGACGGGACCGGCTGCGGTGGCGCCGACGGATCCGACAGCGGGAACGAGAACGCGCTCATGTTCGGCTGCGCGGGCACGGGTCCGAGGATCGACTCGAGATCGGCCGGTTTGCGCGCGGTGCCGCCGCCCTTCTCGATGACGCGCTGGATGCCGGCGTTGATGTCGCTCGCGATCGGGCGATAGCCGCCACGGAAGCGCGGGAGCATGAACGTGTCGATCTGCCCGTTCTTCAGCTTCTCGGCCTGCCGCTTCATCTCGCGCAGCGGCATCGAGTGCTCGAGGAACGAGAACAGGAAGCCGAAGAGCGAAGCCGCGAGAGCGACGACGGCGACGATCCAGAGCTTCACGTTCTTCTTGTCGGTGTCGTCCGCGCCCGAGAGGAATCCGGTCGGCGAGCTGATCGCCACCTTCGGGCGCGCGACGGCGAAGCCGCCCCCGAGCTCCCACGCGTCGCCCGGAAGGCGCACGAAGAGGACGCCGCCCTTGTCGTTGCCGAGCGGACGCACGTCGGTGCGGCCGTTCTCCATGAAGCCTTTGTCCTCGCTGACGGGCTTGAGGTCGCTGCCGAGCGCCTCGAGCGAAGCTTCGTCGAAGCCGTCGGTCGTCGCGGCGGAGGCGACGCGCTGGCCGAGCGCGAAGAACGCGATGTTCGTGCGCGTGCGCTTCCCGATCTCCTTGGCGAACGCGTTGTCGACCCACCGCAGCGCGATCACGGCGCCGATCGGCGGCTGCCCGACCTCGTCCTCGACGGGACGCGTGACGACGCGCGCGATCTTTCCGCCCCAGACCCACGTGTCGTCGCGGAGGAATCCGTGGAGCGCATCGAAGACGGCGGGATAGCCGCCGAGCTCGAACTCGGCGAAGGCGTTCACGGCGTCGTAGCCCACCTGCCCCACGAGGCGCCCCTCGCGATCGACGATGAAGAGGACGTCGTTCTTGTAGTCGGCGGGCAGCTTCTCGTTGAACGCACGGAGCGCCTTTGCGCCTTCGTCCCTCGAGCCGGCGGGGACGGCGTCCTTGCCGTTCGCTCCGCGGATCGCCTTCGCGATGCTGGGGTCGACCGCCGCGAGGAGGAGAACGTCCAGCCGACGGCGCGCGTCGACCTGCATCGCCCAGCTCACGACCTGGCTGTCGGCCTTGAGCGTCTCTTCCATCGCCGCCTGGTTGCGGCGGTTGTACTGACCGACAGCGAGCGCAACGATGTAGTACGCGGCGGCCAGCAGGATGGCCAGGATGACGTACCAGATGCGCGACAGGATCATCATTTGGACTCTGTCCCCTCGTCGAGCTTCAGCGGCTCCTTCAGCTCGACGACGCCGCGATCCTTCGCGGCGAAGTTGATCTGCTTGCCCACCGGCTTGCCGTTGAAGAAGGCCTTGAGCACGTAGTCGCCCGACGGCAGCGAGAAGCCGAAGGCTCCATCACGGCCAGGGTACGCGACCTGGACGACCTGGGGATCGACGACGACGAAGGTGCGCACGCTCGGGTACAGCTCGTCGCGCACCTCGTAGCGGCCGGCGCCCTGCGCGGACCACGTGCGCACGGCGTTGGGCTGGAGATCGTCCGGTGTGAGCACCACCTGCCCCGTCGCGCTCGTCACGTAGATCCGGTGCTTGAACGGATCGAAGTTCTTGAACGCGAGCTGCGTGTTCGGCGTGACGACGATCGTCGTCGGGAAGACGCGTCCTCCCGTGACCGTCATCCGGAACTCCTGCTTCTCCTGGTTGGCGCTCGACGTCGCAGCGATGCAGATGTCGCGCGACGGATTCGCCGAGAGCGTCCGGAACTGAGGCGCGACCGACGGCGATGGCTCGCGCCATGTCCACCTTCGAGCCTCGGGCTTCGCAGCCTCCGCGTAGACCTCCGGGATCAACTTCTCGTGCCCCGTGATCCTGCCCTTCACGTTCGGCGGCCCCGCTCGGCCCGTTGCCGAGAGCAGGGCAAATGCGGTCAGCGCCCCGAGACCGAGCTTTCTTCGCATGCGCCAGCGAGGGTAACCCAAAAACGCTATCCTCTTCCATGTGCTGCTGGACGAGGGGCATCCCCCCAGCGAAGACGCTATCGACGAGACGCCGGGCTCGGCTCCGCCCGAGGACTTCGATCCGCCGCCTAGCTCGACCCTGGCTCGCCCGCCGATCGTGCTCGCGCCGCGGGGAGATCGGCCTGACCCGCTCGTTTTCCGGCAGGGCGCACATCCGCCCTTCGGGATCCGCTGGTACGGCGTCACTTCACTCTTCGGTCATCTTCGTAACTTCGTCGCTCGGGCGATCGCGACGGAGTCGGTCGACGCGCGGGACTGGATGCGCCCGAACCCGCCCGAGGAGCTCCTCGCGTCGGCCGCACGAATTCTCTTGCCTGCGCACGCGCGATCGGACGGGGCGGACAAGGCGAGCGGCCCGAGCACGTTGACCGAAGCGCTCGGGCGTCCGATCTGGATCGACTTCGTGGCCGACACGGCCGACGACCGCGACGTGAGCGCAGGCGTCGGCGCGATGCTGGCGTCGACCTACGACGTCGACGACGGCGAAGGCGGACGCCTCCTTCTTCCGCGCGGAGACATGCTCGTCTTCGGCGGCGACATCGCCTATCCGGTCGCGACCGCGGACGAGATCTACAAGCGCCTCGTCTTGCCCTGGAACGAGCAGCTCCGGAAGGTCGGCGCGAGCTCGAAGAAGCGCGTTCTCCTCGGCGCGCCCGGCAACCACGACTGGTACGACGGCCTCGACGGCTTCGGCCGCCTCTTCCGACGCCGCATCGACGAGCCGTTCCGCGCCGACGATCACGACACGACGCCGCGCATCGGCAAGCGGCTCCGCAAAAGGCCGGGCCGCAAGGTCGGCCTCGTCGCACGCACCATCCACCTCGACGAGGTCGGCGGCATGTACGGCCTGCTCGTCGGCTTCATCAAGTCGGTCCGCGCGTTCTTCCGGGGCACGCCGGTCAAGCGGCGGCGGCGGCTCGTGCTCCGCGGCTACGAGCCGGTCCAGGAGGCCAGCTACTTCGCACTTCCGCTCGCGCCGGGGCTCGATCTCTGGGGCGCCGACCGCCAGCTCGGGCGGGTCGACTTCCGCCAGCGCGCGTACTTCACCAAGCGACGCAAGCAGGAGCCCGGCCGCGCCGTGCTCTTCGTGGCGGGCGATCCGGCGATGGCGTACGGCGAGCGCAACGATCCGGGCGCGCGGATGCTCGCAGCGTGCCGGCTCAGCCTCGAGCGCGATCGCGTCTTCTATCTGGCCGGCGACTTCCACCACTACGAGCGGCGCGCGATCGGCAAGTCGATGCACGTCATCGCCGGCGGGGGCGGCGCGTTCTTGCACGGCACACGCATCGCGCCGTATCCGAAGCCCGCAGGCCCTCCGGCGGTGGTGTATCCGGACGGACCGGCGACGCGGAAGCTCGTGCTGCAGGTCCCGGTGAAGCTGATGATCGGCCGCGCGGGGCTCCTCGTTCATCTCGCGCTCGGCCTCCTCGCGTTCTTCGAGGTCGGCGCCGCGCACGGAGGGCCCGGGACGCTCGGCGTCACGTCACTCGCGATCGCGGCGCTCATCTCGCTCATCCTCTACTTCATCGCGATCCAGGGGCACGGCCCGCGCGCGATCCGCGCCGCGCTCGCCATCCCGTTCGGCACCGCCATGGGCCTTCTGCCGATGGGCCTGCGGCTCGCGCTCCCGCACTTGCCCTTCCACCTCGCCGACGGCGCGGTCCTCGTGACGTGCGCGTTCGCCGGCTCGTTCCTCTTCGGCCTCTACCTCACCGTGCTCACGCTGCTCGGGCTCGAGCATCAGCAGGCGTTCACGGTGCTCGGGCATCCCGGCTACAAGCACTTCGTTCGCTTGTGCGTGCATCCGGGCGGCAAGATCGAGTCCTGGACGATCGGCAAAGACGACGTCCTCGACGACACGCCGCCGGTGCTGATCGATCACTTCGTGTGGGATCCCGGCCCGCCGCCGCCGGTGAAGCCGAGCCTGCGTCCGCCGCCCGCGACCTGACGACCTCGCCCGCCTCGACGGACACGGGGCCGGAAGAATCGACGCGGCGCCGTTGGTTTTCTCGCGACGCATGCCATGCTCACGGCTCCGAGAGGGGATGCCGATGTCCGAGCCCGAGCCTTTCCTGCCCGACGTGAGCCCCGACGCCCCCGCGGCGGGCGCCCAGAAGAGCAGCCGCTCCGTTGTCCTTTGGGTCGCTCTGATCGTGATGTTTCTCACCGTCTGGCAGTTTCTGACGCCCGTGGAGCAGGGCTCGTCCTCGTTCGAGGACGTCTCTTCGGCGGCCCCTGGTCCATCCTGGACGAGCGTGACCATCGGGGCTGCGCCGTTCGGCGCCGTCGCCGTCTTGCTGTTCCTCCTCTTACGAGCCTTCCGGCACCAGACGGCGTTCAACCTCGCCCAGGAGCCTGGCAAGCTCGCGCTCGCGCAGCATCGCTACGTCGAGGCGACGGCTCTCTTCCGGAGCACGCTTCCGCGCTTCGTCAAACAGCCTCCGTACCACGCCGTCAACCTGCTCAACCTCGGACAGGCACAGCTCTGTTCCGGGGCGTTCGACGATGCGATCGCCTCGTATGCCCGCGTCGAACGGACGAAGACGCTCCTCTTCGCGTCGAACGTGCGGATCTTCGCCGCCATCGAGCTCGCCCTCGCGTACGCGCTGGGACGGGATGGCCTCGACACGGCCGAGCGCTGGCTCGCCGTCGCCCGGAAGCGCCTCGCGAAGACGCAGGACGATCGGGTCAACATGGGCGCGCGACTGCGCTTCGTCGAAGCGATCGTCCTCTGCCGACGCGGCGATCATGCCGGCGCGATCGCGCTCCTCGAGCGGCACTGGCTGGAGCTGCGGTACACGCTCTCGGCGAACAACATGAGGACCGTCGAGCTCCTGCGCGCGTTCGCGGAGGCTCAGGGACCGCTCCGCGAGGGCAACGTCGTCGCCGAACGGCTCGTGCGCATCGAGCCGGTCGTCCCTGGCGAGCTCGACTATCTGGGAGCGGCCTGGCCCGAGATGCAGATGTTCCAGGCGGCGCACGGGCTCACCCGCGCGATCTGACTCATCGCGACGGACGCGGCTTCGGTAGCATCGGACGTCTCGTGCGCCTCTCCGTCCTCGACCTGAGTCCGATCCCGTCCGGCTCGACCGCCGCACAGGCACTGAAGAACACGATCGACCTCGCGCGCCACGCCGAGTCGATCGGCCTCCATCGCTACTGGCTCGCAGAGCACCACAACGCCGGCTCGCTCGCGAGCTCTTCGCCGGAGATCATGATCGGCGCCGTGGCCTCCGCGACGTCGAAGATCCGCGTCGGCTCGGGCGGCGTGATGTTGCCGAACCATGCGCCTTTGAAGGTCGCCGAGACGTTCCGCGTGCTCGTCGCGCTGCACGGCGATCGGATCGATCTCGGCGTCGGCCGCGCCGCCGGCACCGATCCGAAAACCGCCCTCTTGCTGCGACAATCGCGCGAGCTCCTCGGCGCCGAGGGCTTCCCCGAGCAGCTCGACGAGCTGATGACCTTTCTCTCGCGCGAGCCCGATCCCGGCGCGCGCTTCGGGCCGATCAAGGCGGTGCCGATCGGCGTGACGCCGCCGCCCGTCTTCCTGCTCGGCTCCGGACTCGAGGGCGCGCAGCTCGCCGCGCGGCTCGGTCTCGGCTTCGCCTTCGCGCACCACATCTCGCCGGACCACTACGTCGCTGCGATGCATGCGTACCGCGAGGCGTTCCAGCCTTCGCGCGTGCTCTCCGAGCCGTACGCGATCCTTGCCGTGTCCGTGCTGTGCGCCGAGAGCGCCGAGGCGGCCGAGGACCTTCGGCGCTGCGCCGACCTGCAGTTTCTCCGCTTCGGTCAGGGGCTCCGGGATCTGCCGATGCCCAGCGTGGAGGAGGCTCGCGCATACCGGTTCGACTCCGAGGAGGAGGTCTTCCGCGCGTCCGGGCGCGAGCGGAGCATCGTCGGTACGCCGGACCTCGTCGCGGAGGTGCTCTCGGGGATGATCGAACGAACCGGGGCGGATGAGGTGATGGCCACGAGCAACATTCACGACCACGAGGCGCGGAAGCGGTCGTACGCGCTCGTCGCGAAGGAGCTCGGGCTCGGGGGGTGATCCCGCTCGGGTGGCCCGTGTCGACCGGCGGATCGTGGACATTCCGTTGGCAACTCGTGCCGCCTCCGACGCCGAGGCAGGAGCGGCAACGAGGACGCGTGGGTCGCTCGACGATCTGCACGAGAACGGTTGCACGGCGGCCTCATCCGCTCTCTGTGTCCTCGGAGGCGATCGACGGGCGGACGGGCGGAAAGGGAGCTGCGATCTCGCTTGCTGCGAGATCGCAGAGGACGCCTCGACCGACGCCGCAAGGAGATCTCGGACGATCCCACGCGAGGACGGCGTACCTACGCGCGCGAGGACGACGTACCTACGCGCGTGAGGACGGCGTACCTACGCGCGTGAGGCCCCTTTGACGGGCTCGCCCAAGGACGCTTTGACGGGCTCGCCCACGGACGCTTTGACGGGCTCGCCCGAGGGACGCTTTGACGGGTTCGCCCGAGGGACGCTTTGACGGGCTCGCCCGAGGGACGCTTCCAACGTCGAACGGAATCGCCTGCACCGGTCGAATTCGCTCGACAGCCAAACGGAGCGCGATGCGCGGACAATCCGCGTACGCATCGGAACGGCTGCATGAAGCGCTCCACGTGCGCGCTGCGGGGCGATCACGCCGAGGAGACCTCGCGAAGTGATCGAGGTGCCGTTCGCGTACGGGAGGGGTCGTTCCGACGCGTCGAAATCTGCGTGGTAGAAGCGCGCATCTACCGAGGAGGGGCTCGATGAAACTGGAAGAACTCTCGAACGGCGAGCTGTTCGCTCGTCTCCGTGCGCACGTTGGGCGTGGAAACACCTGGCTCGTGGAGCTGCTCGCGTATCTCGCGGAGATCGACACGCGACGCGCCTACGCCGAGCACGCTTGCTCTTCGACGTGGGACTTCTGCGTTCGCAGGCTGCGGATGAGCGAGGGCGAGGCGCTTCGACGGATCGCGGCGGCCCGCGTGCTCCGGCAGTTCCCGGTCGTGCACGACTATGTCGTGCGAGGGGAGCTCCATCTCTCCGCGATCTACGAGTTGCACAGGCACCTCACTCCGGACAATCACGAGGAGCTCCTCCGCGAAGCCGCGGGCAAGAGCACGAAAGCGGTCGCGGAGATGATCGCGGCACGCTTCCCGAAGCCGGACGTGTTTTCGTGCATCGAGCCGCTCGCGCCGCAGGCGGCTCTCCCGCTCGCGGAGGCCCAGGCGGTCTTGGGCGTCGACGGGTCGACGGGCGAGCACCGAGCGCACGAAGGCACAGCGCGGTCACCGAGCTCCACGGCTGCCTCGGTCTCGGCTTCGGGGACATCGGCGCTCGCGGCGACAGCGCCGGTCCTTTCGAGGATCGAACCGCTCGCGGCGACAGCGCCGGTCCTTTCGAGGATCGAACCGCTTTCGGCGACGCGATACCGGCTCGAGATGGCCATCTCGGCCGCCATGAAGGAGAGACTCGAGCGCATCCGCGACCTGATGCTCCATCGCAACCCGACGGGCGATCTCGAACGGATCTTCGAGGCGGCGCTCGGCTTGCTGCTCGCGAAGCTCGAGAAGGAGCGGCTCGGAAAGACCACTCGCTCACACGCGAAGAAGGGCTCGGCGGCGGTGGACCCCTCGGTTGGCCGGGCAGCGCAAGCCATGGCGACGGCGACGAGCGCCGCCGCATCCGAGGGCTCGGCGGCGGTGGACCTGGACGCACCGCGCGACGCCGAGCCGAGCGGCCGGCGCCGCGGGGATACGCCTCCGTTCGATGCGCCGCCGGTCAAGTCAGGGAAGGCTCCTGTCCGGATCGAAGTGAACGTGGCGCGGCAGCAGGATGCGTCGGCGACGTTCCCCTCGGGCGATTCCGTTCACCTCGCAGAAGTGCGCGCGGTGACCACGGCTGATGATCCAGCCCACGCCTCGGTTGCCTCGACAGCGCAGGCGACGGGGACGACGTCCGGGGCCGGGGCGAGGGATGCCGACGTCAGCGTGAACACGACGAAGAGCGCGGACGATCGAGGCGAGAGGCGACGCGGACATATCCCGATCGCGATCCGACGCGAGGTGTTCGCTCGCGACGGGGATCGGTGCACGTTCGTCGACGCAGAGGGCCACCGTTGCCCTGCGCGCGGCTACCTGGAGCTCGACCACGTCGACCCGAAGGCGCTCGGTGGGGATGACACGGCGGCGAATCTTCGCGTCCGGTGTCGCGCGCACAATCTCTGGCATGCGGCGCAGGTCTTCGGGCGGGCGCATGTCGAGGAGCGGATCCACCTCCGACGTCGGAGGTGCGCCGCGCCATGTGCGCCGTCGTTCGATGCGGTGACTCGCGGGCTGCGGTCTCTCGGCTTCCGCGAGGCCGAGGTGCGAGCGGTGATGGGACGGCTGCAAGCGAGCCTCGATCCTGTGACGCCGGAAGAGACGATTCTTCGCGAGGCGCTCAGGCTGCTCACCTGACGTGCGGCTAGCTCGTTTCGTTCACGCGAAACCGAGCCCGGCCCCGGATCCCGAACCAGAACCGGAACCGGATCCCGGAGCCGGATCCCCGAACCGGTTCCCGAACCAGAACCGGAACCGGATCCCGGAGCCGGACCCGCGAACCGGTTCCCGGAACCGGATCCCGGAACCGATCCGGCTCTCCCCGAGCAAAGCCGCCGCGGTGCAGGAAGTTTGCCCGGCGGAGAGGCTTTGGGCACTATCGCGCCGGGCGCCGTGTCACGAGCGCACGGGTCGCCGCACACAGGCGGCGGCGCGCGTGGGCGCCTGCTCGTGAGGCGCACGAGGCGCATGCGGTAACGGACCGGGAGGAAGCACCGTGAAACTCGGCATCGACTTCGGAACGACACGCACGGTGGTGGCCTGCGCCGATCGCGGCAACTATCCCGTCCTCGGCTTCGTCGACGACGCCGGCGACTCGCACGACTGGATCCCCTCCGTCGTGGCCGAGCAGGACGGCAAGCTGCTGTTCGGATTCGACGCCCTCGCCGCAGGTGAGCGCGCGAGCGTCGTGCGTTCGTTCAAGCGCCTCCTCGCCGGCACCGACGCGACGCCCGGACGCGAGGTGAAGATCGGCTCGGTGTCGATCGGGCTCGACGAGCTCGTCACCCGCTTTCTCGTATCCGTGCGTGATGCGGTGCTCGATCGCTCGACGCTCTCGAAGGAAGAACGCGGCGGGGACATCCGCTCCGTCGTCGCCGTTCCTGCGAATGCGTCCGGCGCGCAGCGGCTGCTCACGCTCGACGCGTTCCGGCGCGCGGAGCTGAATTCCATCGCGATGCTCAACGAGCCGTCGGCGGCAGGCTTCGAGTACACGCATCGCCATCGCGACACGCTCACCTCGAAGCGCGACCACGTCGTCGTCTACGATCTCGGTGGCGGCACCTTCGACGCCTCGCTCGTCCGCATGCGCGGCGCGAGCCACGAGGTCCTCTCGACGGCGGGAGTGAACGAGCTGGGCGGCGACGACTTCGACGAGGTCATCGTCGATCTCGTGCTCGCGAAGGTGAAGCTCGCGAAGAGCGACCTGCCTCCCGCCGCGCTCGGGCGCCTGCGCGACCAGTGCCGCGACGCGAAGGAGCGCCTCAACCCGAGCTCGCGCAAGCTGACGATCGATCTCGACGCCGCGCTCGGCGAGGCGGCGCCGAAGTCCGAGGTCGCCGTGCCCGTCGCGGAGATCTACGAGGCGTGCACGCCGCTCGTCGACGCGTCGATCGAGGCGATGCTCCCCGTGATGACGAAGCTCGACTCCGAGGACGGCGCTCCGACCGACGCCACGGAGCGCGACGACATCGCCGGCATCTACGTCGTCGGCGGCGCAAGCGAGCTGCCCATCGTCGGCCGCACGCTCCGCGCGCGCTTCGGGCGCCGCGTCCATCGCTCGCCTTACGCGTCCGGCGCGATCGCGATCGGCCTCGCCATCGCATGCGACGAGGCGGCGGGCTTCGAGCTCGTCGACCGGTTCTCGCGCACGTTCGGCGTCTTCCGCGAAGGTCATGCGGGCTCGGAGATCACGTTCGATCCGATCTTCACGCGCGACACCGTCCTTCCGACGTCCGGCAGCGCGCCGGTCGCGTTCCGCCGTCGGTACCGCGCGGCGCACAACGTCGGGCACTTCCGCTTCCTCGAGTGCAACAGCCTCGGCGACGACGGCCGCCCGCGCGGGCACATGGTCTTCTCGGGCGACGTCCTCTTCCCGTTCGAGGCGGGCCTCGGCGAGCGGTCGCTGGAGGGCATCCGCGTCGAGCGCATGGCACCGGACGCGGGGCCGCGCATCGAAGAGGAGTACGTCCTCGACGAGAACGGGATCGTCGCCGTGACGATCAAGAACCTCGACGCCGGCTTCGAGCGCGTCTTCCAGCTCGGCGCCTGACCTCGCGACGACCTCGCGACGACCTCGTGAGTGACTTCGCGCCTGAGCTCGCGCCTGACCTTGCGCCTGACCTTGCCCCTCGCGGTCGCGCCTCGCGTCGCGGGTCGGTGCGCGCTCGCAGGAACGGGCACGAGTACCGCAGTCGCGGGCATACCAGCGTTGTCCGCCGCGGGGTGTAATCTCGGGGCGTGGCGCAGCTCTCGATCGTCTCTCCGCCTCCTCCGTCTTCGCCGGCCGTCCCGGCGCTGACTCGCAGCGCCGCCGCGTCGATCACGGCCGAGCTCCTCGCCGTCGTCGCGCGCGGGGCCGTTCGCGAAGGAACGAACGAGACCGCACTGCCCGGCCTGCGCTACCACCGCGAGTCGCGGCCGTCGCCGGCCCAGAGGTGGTGCAGCTTCGGCCTCGGCTTCACGGTCGTCGCGCAGGGGAGAAAGGTCTCCACCTACCGCGGCCTCGACCTCCCGTACGACCCGCTTCACTACCTGGTCGTGACGGGTGAGGCGCAATTCGAAGGAAAGGTGATCGAGGCGACGCCCGAGCGGCCGTTCCTCGCGTTCTGCTACGAGATTCCGCCCGATGTCGTCGCGAGCACGATCCTGGCGCTCGCAGACGCCGATAGAGCCGGCCAAGAGCCCGCCGTGGATCCGGATCCGACTCCGGCGTTCGTCGGCTCGCTCGACGCGCCGATGGCAGACTGCTTCATTCGGCTGCTCCGCGCCGTCGACGACCCGCTCGAGCGGAGGCTCGTCGCGCCGCTCGTCGTTCAGGAGCTCGTGTTCCGGCTGCTGCGGTCCGATGCGGCCGCTGCGATGCGGAGCGCGGTCGGTCGCGACCGCGACGCGGAGAAGATCCAGAGCGCGATGAGCTTCCTGCACGCGAGCATCGATAGGCCCGTCACCGTCGAAGACGTGGCGCGGCACGTGGCGATGAGCCCGTCGCACTTCGCTCACCGCTTCCGTGCAGTCGCGCGCGTGAGCCCGATGCGGTACCTCAAACAGCTCCGCCTGAACCATGCGCGAAGCTTGCTGATCGCCGACGGGCTCCGCGTGAGTGAGGCCTCGGCTCGAGCAGGCTACGAGAGCACCTCGCATTTCACGCGGGACTTCCGCGCGTTCTTCGGCGCCGCTCCCGGCGAATACGCTCGTCGCTTTCGCGAGGGCTGACTCTTCGCGGCTTCGCTCGTTCGCAGGATCGGGCAGCGACTTCGCAGGAGGCGCCGTCGCGCGGGCTCGGGCCGGTGCCTAAATCGTCCTTCCAACAACGGAGGACATCCCATGCGCGCCATCGTCATCTCTGAGTTCGATCGTCCCTGGAAGCTCACCGACCTCGCCGATCCACGTCCACGTCCCGGACAGGTGCTCATCCGCGTCCGCTATTCCGGAATGTGCGGGACGGATCTCCACGTGCATCGCGGGATGTGGCCGCTCCAGCCGCCGATCGTCGCCGGACACGAGCCAACGGGCGAGATCGTCGAGGTCGGCCCTGGCGTGACCGATCTCGTGGTGGGGGATCGCGTCGGCGTCTTCTGGTTCCAGAAGGGCTGCGGCCGTTGCCCCGCGTGTCAGTCGGGCGGCGAATGTCCTGAAGCTCAGACGTGGATGAACACCGGCGGCGGAAACTCGGAGCTCATGATCGCGTGGGCCTCCGGCTGTGCGCTCATCCCCGACGGGCTCGACCTCGCCGTTGCCGCTCCGATGTTCTGCGCGGGCTACACCGTGATGAGCGCGCTTCGAAGCGCGAGCCCCGAGCCTGGCGAACGCGTGGCGGTGCTCGGCGTGGGAGGGCTCGGCCATCTTGCGATCCAGGTGTCGAAGGCGCTCGGCCTCGAGACGTTCGCGATCACGGGTCAGGCGAACAAGCGCGCCGAGCTCCGCGAGCTCGGTGCGGACGAGGTGATCGCCGGCGGCGACGATCCCGGCAAGGCGCTGCAGGACGCCGGCGGCGCGGACATCGTGCTCTCGACCACGAACTCGGCCAAGCAGATCTCCGCCGTCTTCGCGGCGGGCCTTCGTCCTCGCGGGCGCCTCGTCAACACGGGCGTCGCGGATGGCCCGATCGCGATCGATCCCACGCGTGCGCTCTTGGGGCGCCTCGAGCTCCGGGGAAGCATGCCCGACGACCGACGCGATCTCGCCGACGTGCTGTCGCTCGCCGCTCGCGGGAAGATCAGACCGAAGATCGAGATCTACCCGCTCGCGCAGGCGAACGAGGCGCGGCAGCGACTGGAGGACGGCAAGGTCCGCTACCGCGCCATCCTCCAGCACGCCTGACCCCGACATCCTGCGATCCGGCCGCTCACGTCGGACGACGCCGCAGGCGCGGGCGCGTGGCGACCGGGCGCTTCGGCGGGGCACCGCGTCGCGGCTTGGCGTAGCAGACCACCTCGATGTTGTTTCGCTCCGCATCCTTCACGAATGCCGCGTAGTAGTTCGGCCCATAGCTCGGACGCGGCCCCGGCGGGCCATGGTCCGTCCCGCCTGCCGAGATCGCCGCATCGTAGAATGCCTGCACCTGCTCGCGGGTCGCGACACGGAGCGCGAAATGGCCACCGCCGGTCGCCTTGCGATCGCGCACGAGCCAGAAGATCTTCTCCCCGTTCGCGCCCATGCCGAAGGCGTCGTCGAGGTCCATGTTGATGGTCATCCCGATCGCGCCGAGGGCCTTCTCGTAAAACTTCCGCGCATCGCGCAGGCGGCGCACCGGCACCGAAATGTGATCGAGCTCCACGGCATCCTTCTTCACGACGTCCTCCGCTAAGGTCGAGCATGCGAGAGCGGTGCCGGAGCGACGGAGTGGACGGAGCGCCTCGGAGCTTCACCGCGCACACCTCGCGGCCGCTCGCAAGGTCCTGATGTCACGAGTCCGAACGTCGCCGGTCTCCCGCGGCGTCGAGGCTCCCGAGGCGTCGAGGCTTCCGACGCGTCCGAGAGGCTTCCGACGAGGACCGCGCGCCTTCCGAAACGAGAGGGCATGCCAGCAACGCGAGGATCAGGCCCTACGACGCGCCCGGAGCGCCCTCCCGAACGCACGGGATCGCTCAAGTGTCGAATTCGAAAGCCCGATTGGCGCGACCGAGGCCCTCCGGTCCGCTCCGGAAGGCGCTCTGCCCGCGGCGGAGGCCGATGCCGCGACTTCGAGGGCCGACGCCACCGCCCCCGAGGCCTCACGAGCGGCCGTTCGGCCCGATGCCGCTCACTCCGCGCTCACTTTCGCTCGACACGCAATCATCCCGCGATGGACGGCTGACGCGACGACGGTGTTGGAAAGGACGGATGGGCGCCACGACGCGCGCCATCCGTCTCTTTGCGTGCCGCGTCAGCCGTCGACCGGCTGCGCTCCGCCACCGCCGTCCGGCACGACGTCGTCCTTGCCATCGGAAGGCGCACGCCTCGACGCGAGCCCGAGACGAATGAGGTAGTCGCGCCGCTTGATCGTCGCGCGCGCGACCTCGGCCCATTCGCGGTACCACGCGTAGAGGTCGTTCAGCGCGTCGCGTCGCGCCGTCTCTTCCTCTTCGACGACCTGCGGGTCGGTCTGCGTGACGGGGACGACCGACTTCGCCGTCGCGACGAGCTCGCGCATGCGCTTTCGCTTGGCGTCGTCGATCCCGCGCTGGCCGAGCACGTCGAGCGCTGCTTGGTCTTCCTTGCGCGTCGCCTTGCGCTCGGGTCCTCGCTCGAGCGCGTCGAGCCGATCGAGGAGCTGCTCGACCGACAGCACCGCGGCGGCGCCGGTGGCGGGCTTGAGCCCCTTCATCACGAAGGCGGACTGATCGGGAAAGCGACGCTCGAGCGTCGCGCGCACGATGCGGAAGGCCGGCTCGTCCCAGGCGTCGAGCTCCTCGATCGCCTCGCGGACGCTCGGCTCCTCCGTGAGGTCTTCGGCCTCTTCGACAAACCCGGCGCACCTATGAAGGTACTGCCAGCCCTCGCGGTGATCGTCGGCGGTGTACCCGCGCCCGAGCATCGCCGCTCGGATGGCGCGAGAGGTGCCGACCGCCCGTAGGAATGTGAGCGCCCGTTGAGGCGCGCTCTCGAGCGTCTCGAGCGTGACGTCGTACTTCGGCTCCGTCTTGTTCTTCTTCGAGCTCACGTGTCCCCCCTTGCGATTTGTGAGTTGTGAGTTGCAGGTTGCGCGTCGCGAGGAGCGTCGCGCGATCCTCCCGGCTTCGCAACGGTCGACGGTCTAGCCGGTTTCGCCGACGCGCCGGCGTCGCATTTCCCGCCCGAAGGCGTCGGCACGACACTGAACGCCCGTCCGCATCGCGACCCGGTCGAAGCTTTCGCCGATCAGAAGCACCAGGTCGTGAGATCCCTACCGCTGACGATGACTCTGCGCCGAACTCCGTACGAGGATTGCATCATCGCCGCCGCCAGCCATCCCGACGACACTGACAGGATGGGGATCGCCTCGGTTCAAGACACCGCCAATCTCACGATGCGATGAAGCGCGCATCTCGTACCGTTGCCGCCGGCGTCGCGTTCGCTGCCCTTGGCTTCGCGTCGACGGAAGCCTGCACCGCCGGGCAGCCGGACGACGTCGGCGTCGACACGCTCGATGCCGGCGCGGATACGTCCACGAGGCCCCGCCGGGACAGCGGACCAGTCGAGGTGTACGAACCACCACCCTTCACCGGTGGCCCAGAGGGATGGGAGCTCTTCACCGACTACGATCCCGTCTGCGGGATCTACTACCCCACCGACGCGAAGTACCTGCCGGACCCCATCCGATGGGAGCCCTGCTCCGGCTTTCAGAACGACCACGGCCTGCCCGGGCCGGACGGAATGGACTGCCGCATGATCGCCCTCGATCGCGATGGGGGAGAGCCAGACAAGCTCTCCCTCGTCAGGCGAGCCGAGGTCGTCGGTGGGAAGGTGCGGCTCCTCATCGGCCGCCACCGAGACTCACGCTTCTATCGCATGGTCGTCGATATCGACGGCCCCGTGCATCAAGCGCTTCTCGCGACGGGTGGGTGCGCCATGGGCGGCTTCAAGATGCGCGGCGGCAACGTCATGTATCGGATGTACGATCGGAACGGGACGACCACCCACTGGCCCGGCGGCGCCATCGGCGGGCCTGTCGACAGTCTCCGCCCGCGCGCCTATCTGCCGAAGGGTCACCTGCCCTCCACGACCTTCTCTCAGGTCTACGATGTCGGCGCCCACTACTTCATCGAGTCCATCGGCGGGAACGACACCGTCTACTCCATCCAGTCGGGACTCCCCATCGGCAAGATCGTCCGTGCGCCCGAAGACAAGGGCATGATCTACGCCGACTATCGCATCCACGACAACGACGCCTTCTGGGTCGGCGACAACGGCGCTCGGACCGCCATCAAGGTCTGGAATCCAGCGGACGGCGTGAAGACACTCGTCGGATGGCCCGGCGACAACACACGCGCCGCTGGTGGCATCGCCGTCGACGGCGTCGACATGGTCTGGTTCGAGGCCGTCGGACGCAGCGGAACCTCGTTCGCCCGCTACGACGTCTGGACGGCCAAGTACACGACCGACGCCAGCGTCGTCGAGGCAACGAAGCGCCGACTCCTCACCAACAACCTCAACAGCACGTTCGAGCACTTCGTCGTCGGGTGCGGCTACGCGGCGGTGAAGACCAATCCGATACGACCGTGGGGCCAGAGCGTCGGGTTCCTCGTCATCCGTCTCTCCGACGCCATGACGTGGGCGGTCGAGGCCGAGTCGCTCGAGCAGCGAAACGACGTCACGCTCGGCAAACCGCTCGCCATCACCTGCAACGAGATCGTCGTCGAGGCCTGGCGGAAGAACGATCCGCAGGTCGCTCGCATCCGACTCGATTCGCTCGGTCCAGGTACTCCCGCCGAATAGTTCGCACGCACGACGTGAGGCGACTCTGGGTCGCGCGTCTTCCGTCGAGGCGTGCTGACGGCGGCACTCTCACCGTGTGCTATCCTGTCAACATGAAGCCGAAGAAGGCGCGTCGATCGGGTGCGACGGAGACGTTTTCGGTGTCCGTCGACCCGCGCACGAAGAAGGTCCTACGCGCGCTCGCCGATCGCGACTTCGGCGGCAATCTCTCGGCGCTGATCACGGACCTTGCGACCGACGCACGGCGCCGCCTCGCCGCTGGTGATTACCTGGCCGAACATGGGATCGCGCCCATGACCTCCAAGGAGGCGGCCGAGTTCCAGGCCGAGCTCGACGCCGAAGCCGCCGCGTGGACGAAGCGCCATCGCCGACGGCGTGTAGCGTGATCCGCTACGTCTTCGATACCGGTGCTCTGATCGCCATCGAGAGACGGAAGGTCCGCGCGACTCGGTTCCTCGACCTGGTCGCCCGCGGCGCTGCACGTGCGCTCGTGCCTTTGCCGGTCGTGGCCGAGTGGTGGCGAGGCCGAACCGACGCCAGGGAGGCCATCCTCGGCGCGGTCGAGGTCGTCGCCTCGGTCGAGATCGCGAAGGCTGCCGGCATCGCTCTCGCGGCCAGCAAGAAGGTCGACGCCACGCTCACCATCGACGCCATCGTCATCGCTACGGCCGCGGTCCGCGACGCGACCGTCGTCACCAGCGATCCTGACGACTTCGCACGGCTCGCGCCCTACTTTCCCGGTGTCCCCGTCATCTCGGCTTGAACGCGTGGCGGAAGGCGGAACGCGCCTCGTCGGCGCGGCGCTCTAGCCACGGTGCGCTGCGCTACAGCGAGCCCGCCGGCATGCGTGGCGCGGAGCGGCTATCGATCGGGACGGGCGCGACCTCGCGCCACCACGGATCGATACGCTCGATGCGCGAAGGCTCGATTGCGCGGCCGAGGCGCGGCGTCACCACGTGGACGCCGAGATCCGCTGCGCGCGCTGCGAGCTTCTCCGCGGGGTCGTCCCACGCGTGGAGCGCGAGGTCGAACGTGCCCCAATGCACCGGCAGGAGCGTCCCGCCGCCGAGCATGCGATGCGCGACGAGCGCGTTGTCGGGGCCGAGATGGATGTCGGCCCACGACTCGTGGAACGCGCCGACCTCCAGCATGACGAGATCGAACGGGCCTTTGCGCGCGCCGATCTCGAGCATCTCGTTCGTCGGGCCCGTGTCGCCG